>JAFQHZ010000002.1 GCA_017415185.1 Candidatus Gastranaerophilales bacterium | reverse complement strand
TAGTACCTTCAACTTCATTTTGCATTACAGGAGATTCATCAAGAAATGCTAAGGCAGTATATTTAAAAGATGGTGCTTGTATTGGAATATATGATTCTGAAACAACAAATGCACAAACAATATTTCCAGGAGAAACAACAACAAAACAAAGCAATGCTTCTCAAGGATTATTACTCTTTGATACAAACGGAGAAGAAGAACCAAACACAATAGGTGTAGATAGATTCATTCTTCCAATTGATTCAAGCGGTATTGCTTATGAATCGGATACCGATATTGTAGCTGAAGCAAGTCCATCTCCTGAACCTACACCTGAGCCAACACCAGAACCTGAACCTACTCCAGAACCTGAACCTGAAACTCCTGGAAGCCCAATGCAAAAAATTGATGATTATATTGCCTTCCAGGATGAATTAGATGATATTGCAACAGAGCAATTTAAAGAACAATTTGGCTTTGACCCTAGACCTTATTCTGGTAGATGCGGAGCGCCTCTTTTTGAATCATATAACGCACCAACTCGCAACGCATTTGATGTTAGCGGAAATGCAATTTTAACAACCGAATGCGATATCCCGAAAGATACCTTTAGTGGCAATTACTACCAATGTCCCGTTGGTGGGTGCTTCTTGCAAATTTACGCCAAAGTAGTTAATGGAGAAATACAAATAATTTCAGAAGCTGAGTTCAATGCCCTTGAAGAAAACGGGACAACATTGAATTCGGATGAAAGCGAATATTTTGATTGTGAATATTATGGTGTTTGCACATGGTAGCTGCAAAATATAATATTATTTGCATACATCAAAAATTGCGTAAATCAAAACTTGACATTTAGTTAGGCTTCCCTTACAATTAATCATGTTCGTAAGGGAAGCCTAACAATGATTACTTCAAGCTTAGAGGATTACTTAGAATTTATTCACAACAAAATTTCTCAAGACAAAGAAATTAAAGCAATTGACATTGCTAATAAATTTAACATCTCTCGTCCTTCAGTTTCAGAAGCATTAATTAGACTGGCTGATATGGATTTAATTATCTACGAAGGAAGACGTGGAATAAAAATTACTCCAAAAGGAATTAAGTATGCAAAAAAGACAGTCAAAAAACACAAAATTTTAACAGAATTTTTCACTAAAATTTTAAAAATTGACAACACACTAGCAGACAAAAACGCTTGCAAAATCGAACATGTAATAGACGACGAATTAATTAACAAAATAAACGAATATACAAAAAGCCATGAATAATTTAAAAGTATTAGGAAAATTTTTAGACCAGCCGATATTAATTTCAAAACTAGATAAAGCCATGCCAGCAATTATGACAATTGGAGCAGGGGCTATTTTAACAAGTAATGCCATTGATACATTTAAAAAAAGCGAAAACAAAGAAAATGCCAAAAAAGAAATTTTTAAAAAAGGCATAATCATGGCAACATCAATCGCAAGCGCATTGATTGCACCAAAAATTGCATCAAAAATCGTCAAAAGAGAACCATTAGAAACATTTGAAAAAATAAACGCAAAAAACGAAAATTTAATTAAAGATTTTTTGAACAAAAATTCAATTAATGAAGAAATTGCGCCAATACTTGAAAAAGCAAAAAACAAAATTTTATCATTATCAGAAATTAAAAAGCTTTCATTTGAACTTATGCAAAACAAAAATGGCGAAGAGTTATTTAATGAATTAATTCCAGACCCACAAAATATTAAAGCAAAAGATATTTTTTCTGAAATCGGATATTTATCAATATACGGCGCAATGCCGGTAATTGGAGGAATTAGCGGCGGAATTGCGGCTGATATCATGACAAAAGAAGATTGTAAAAAAACAATTCCCGATAAAATTAACGAAGGAATATATCAATATCTTGCAAATATATTTATGTGCAACATTGGAGCAGGAGCCGCATTAGGTCTGCTTGAAAAACTAAACATAACTTCAAAAACAGCAAGAGCAGTGGGCATGGTGTCTGGAATTATTTTAACAGGAGTAATTGGCGGGTCTAAAATTGCCAATTTTATTTCACAAAAGCTAATAGCTCCAATAACAAAATCAGAACAGAAAGAAAGAAAACCAGAGGCACTTGATGTTTGTCTACACACAGACGACATTGCAACGGTTTCACTATTATCAGGTTTAAAATGGATAGAACCTGCATTGCCAATTTTATACAGTGTTTCAGGCTATAAAGCAGGAAGTGGATATAGGAATTAAGTTTTATTAATAATTTGATATTTTTAAAAACAAAAATGTAGAATATTAATCATGGACTACACTATACAAACAGAAAAAATTTTTAAATTCCTAGAATTTAACACAGAATTGCACGAAGCAAGAGCAATATTAAAACTTAAAAAGATTTTCAATAACGATTTAAATCTTATTGGCGGTTTTATTAAAGATTATCTTACTTTGGAATTAGATGGAAATATTCCAAGCGATGATAATTTATATAATGATTTTGTTATTTGTTTTGAGAACAACAAAAACAAAACAAGCTTCATAAAAAAACTAATAAATTATGCAAATTATTATATAACTTTAATTTTTGAAGAAACAAATGATAGAGTTCTTTTAAACACAATTGTCAGTGTTAATTCTTGCTATAAAATTGAGTATTATCCATTTTTAATGGAAATTATGGATAAATTTTTAAATAAAAAGATTGATAGCATTTCTTATGCCTTGATGTTACAATTGATTACGGATGACGTATTTAAGAATTTTGAATCCGAAACTCAAAAAGACATTAGTCTAATTGAATTAAGAAAACAACTGGAAAGTATATTACATTCCAAAAACGAAAGAATCGCAATATAAATGACAGCATTTATCGACAAAGCCAAAATAAAAATTATCTCTGGGGCAGGCGGCAATGGCGCAATGGCTTGGCGCAGAGAAAAATATGTTGATAAAGGAGGTCCCGCTGGTGGCGATGGAGGCAAAGGCGGAGATGTTTATTTTATTGCAACATCAGATATGTCAACTTTATTAGATTTTACACATAAATCAGTATATAAAGCAGAACGTGGCGAAAATGGTCAAAACAAAAATTGCCATGGGAAAAATGGAAAAGATTTATATATCAAAATGCCAGTTGGCGTAATAGTTAAAGATTTAAAAACAAACAAATTAATTGCCGATTTAAACAAAGATGGAAAAACAGTTTTAATGGCAAAGGGCGGAAGAGGCGGAAGAGGAAACGCACGTTTTGCAACAAGCCAAAAAAGAGCACCTCAATTTTGTGAACCAGGAGAACCCTCAATTGAGCGCGAATTAGAACTTGAATTAAAATTACTTGCAGATGTTGGACTTGTTGGCATGCCAAACGCAGGAAAATCAAGTTTAATTTCAGTTATCAGCGCAGCAAAACCAAAAATTGCAGATTATCCTTTTACAACATTGACTCCCAATCTTGGAGTTGTTAAAAAGCCACAAGGAGATGGTTTTGTTGTTGCAGACATACCAGGATTAATCGAAGGCGCATCTGATGGTCTTGGTCTAGGACATGAATTTTTGCGTCATGTTCAAAGATGCAAATTATTATTACATGTTGTAGATATATCAAAAGAAGATTCACAAGAAAACTATGAAAAAATAAACAAAGAACTTCAAAAATATAACGAAGAATTATCCACAAGAGAACAAATTCTTGTTCTTAACAAATTAGATTTAGTGGATTTTGAACATGCTCAAGAAATTAAAAAAGAATTTTGCGAAAAATATTCAATCAAAAACAATTCTTTTATTATTTCAACAGCAACGCAAGAAGGAATAAAAGATTTATTAAATTATTTATATACAAAATTAGAAGAAATTGAAGACATTCAAATCGAGCTTGATATAGAAGAAGATTTTGAAGCATTCGATAATGACGATTCAGATTTTGAAATTGAAAAACTTAACAAAAATACATATAATATTATTGGAGGCAAATTAAAAAGATTAGCCTCTGTAACAGACATTAGAAACACACAACAAATAAAAAGATTCACAAATATATTAGATTCCATGGGGGTTTACGACAAGCTTAGAGAATGCGGAGTACAAAACGGAGACACAATAATCGTATCTGGAATTGAACTTTCATACGATGAAGAATATTACTAAAAAGTTACATTTTGACAAAAGGAAAAATCATAGTACACTTAAAATAGATTTTAGTAGGGGCAAAAGCCCAAAGATAGTATTAGAATAAGAGTTTAACATTAATGTTTTTTGAGGATGAAAAAGATATCATAAGAGAAGGTGCCGATATTAGAATCGATGAAGACGGCACAGTGACTTGGGAAGACGTATTAAATACCGAAGACGACATACCCATAATCGACAACACACCTTCGAAATCACAACAGAAAAATACTGTTGATTTAGGTGACGAACTTCAACTTGTTGAAGATAATGAGGATGACGTCAACGACCAAGAGCTTCTCAATATTCTTAACAATGTGCAAGAACAACAACTTGCAGATTCAAAACCGCAAGCACAAACACAGCAAACAAACACAGCCTCGCTAACAAGCGAAGAAGATTTTGATATTGATAGTCAGCTTGCAAATGTTGTTCTTGAACAAAATCAAGATGGTCAAACGCATACTCCAAGAAAAAATGAGAAAAAACAAAATTCTTCAAGCATGCCTTTAATGATAATTTTGTTAGTAGTTGCATTGCTTGGTGGTGGGATATATTACGGAATGCTTTATCTTGAAGAAAATGAGCTATTGCAACAAGTTTCCAAAAAAGAAATTGCACCAAAACCAACAATACAACAAGAAATGAACAATATTACCCAAGAAGACATTCAACAACGTCAAGCTGTTCAAGAAAGTATTCCTGTTGTAAATGAAGAACAAGCAAACGAAGTTAAAGTTGAAGAAGAAGAAAAGAAAAAAGAAGAAGAGAAAAAACAAGTCATAAAAGTTACTCCAACAGGCAGATCAAATCCTTTTATGCCTATTCAAAAATATGCACAAACTTCTATTCCAGAAACAACAATTTTATATGATAAATCAGGAATACCAAAACCACCTGAAACTTATGGAATTCAAGAAGAAGAAACAACACAAATGATGACAATTGCTGTTTCAGGCATAATGTATGACGAAATTAAACCTTCAGCAATTATCACTTTTAACGACAATGATTACTTTGTTCAAAAAGGTGACAAACTAGACAACTACAAAATCACAGACATCGCAAGAAATTATGTAACCATTGCTCTTGGCAATAATACATATAAAGCTAATATCGGAGAAGAATTTAAAATCACTTCTAATTTTGATGGAAGCGCAGAATTTATCTCAGCAGATAAAGGCGGTGGAAGACAATATCGCTCTGTATCAGAAGGATCAGACGAAGATAAAAAACCTAATAAACTAAGATATGTTTCAGAAGAAGAAATAACAATTAAAGCGAAATAATTTAAATTTGGGAGAATATAAAAAATGCAAAAATTTAGACCGGGCAATATAGGTAAAATATGTTTATCTTTATTAAGCTTGTCGCTATTAACGCAAACAGTTTTTGGATATGATGAAAATAAAATCACATATTTAGACAGTGTTTCAAGTTCATATTTAAATACTCCAGAAAAAAGTATCATAGATATGAATTCATTTGATGCACGAGGCGTTGAAGCAACACTTAAGCTTGATGCGATTCCTATAATCAGCAACTCCGGTTCAAGAATAAATCTTTCTTTGAGAGATTCCGATTTAAAACAGACTCTAAGAATGATTGCCGACAAAGGCGGCTTAAATATTGTATTTGATAAATCAGTTGAAGGTAAAATTACACTTGATTTAAACAACGTTACAATAAACGATGCATTTATCATCATTTTCAAATCTGCACAACTTACATACACTCTTGATGGAAACACAATCAATGTAATGACTCTTGAGGCTGCAAAAAACCTTGCTTATACTCAACAAACAATGACTGTTATTCCTGTTAAATATGTAAGTGCAGAAAATATTGCAAATTTCTTAAATGGCAACATTTTTAACTCAAAAATATTTGGTTTATCAACAAAAAATATTGTTACAGCAAACCCAACCACAAACCAACTTATCGTATTCGGTACATCAACAGATGTTCAAGCAATTAAGCGCATTCTTCCAATGATTGATACAAAACCTATGGTTAATAGCTTTAAAGTTAATCATACTACACCTGAAGAAATGGCAAATTTACTATGCCAATCAATCCTGTATACACCAGGTGCAGCAGGTGGCGCACAACAAGGAGGCGCTTCAGGCGGAGGGGGAGGTAATTCTTCTGATGACAGGATTGCCCTTGGTGAAGGAAGAATAGCTTGCAGATCAACTGCTGATTTAAGCCCAAATACATCAATTACTTCTTTTTTAAACACTCCTCTAACCGTTGCATATTTCCCAGAATTAGGAAAAATCAACACATACGGTGGATCAGTTGAACAGATTGAAGTAATTAGAGACTTTATCAAAGAACATGACAAAAAACAACTTATGGCATACATTGAGCTATCAGTTATCGAATTAAATGAAACAGGTTCAAAAGATTTCTCAAACACTTGGAACTTATGGACACCATTTATTTCACTTGGTTTCGACCAAACAAATGGTTTAACAACATCTTCTCCATTCTTTATTTGGGGTGATGAAGGTAAAGCAACTGTAACAAATACAACTGCAGGAACTGGAGGAACAACTACTTCAACTTCTCAAGAAACAGTTACAAAATCAAACAATTCAGCATTAATTTATCAATTAAAATATTTGGTTGAAAACGGTAACGGAAGAGTACTTACAAATCCAAAAATTATGGTTACAAACGGCAAAACTGCCACAATTGATATGACTTCAGACTATGTAAAATCAGTTACAAGCCAAATTTTACAAGGCTCTGATACCGTAACAAGTGCAACACAAAAAACTTACGATATCGGTTCAGACGAAGGTTTATTAATTGAAATCATACCTTTCATTTCACCTGACGGCTATGTTTCAATGAATATTACACCAGAGTTTGCAACAATAAAAAGCCAAGTATTCGCTGTTGGCTCAACTGGTCAAAATGAATTAGCAGCAACATTATTACAAAGACGTGACTTAGAATTAAAAAATATAAGAATCAAAGATGGTGAAACATTAGTACTGGCTGGTTTAATCAAAGAAACAGAAACACAATCAGTTAAGAAAATGCCTATTTTATCCGATCTTCCATTCATTGGAGCATTCTTTAGAAGTAATGCAGCTAACAAATCACGCGAAGAATTAGTAATCGTTGTAACTCCACACATAGTTAAAGATTCACAAGACATTATGGATGAACAAATTTACGATTTATAGAGATTAACAACCGATGGCAATGGATAACAGTACAATCACAAAACTTATAAAAAAAATCAACTTTGATTTAGCAAATCATTTTGAATTATCGGCAACAAAAGAACTTTCTTTTGTGCCGGTAAATATGCAAAAGAATATCACAACAGGCGAAGATGTATTCTTTGTTGCGGTATGCAAAAATTCAGACCAAACAAAAATCAAAGATTATGTTTCAAAATACATAAGCAATTCAGTAAGTTTCATTAAAATGTCTCCACAAGATTTCAACACCTTGTATGACACTTTTTTGAAAAGATTTTCTGAAATCCATGGGGGGCAACTTCCGCCATCTTTAAAAACAAATATAGAAGATACTATTGATTTAGATAACGACGACGATTTAAATATTCTTGATGAAGATTTAGAAATTGAAGACGAAATATCTGGCGACAATATATTTGCTGAAGACTCAAAAGAAAGCAATGAATCAGATTCTGCCTTTGATTCAGACTATGATAACCAATTGGACGATGATGATTTCAATCAAGAAGAAGACGAAGAAGATTACGGACTTGATGGAAAACCAAAAGCAGATATCACTCAAGTAAAAGCGCCTGAAACAAAAAAACTTGGCGAAATTCTTATCGAAGAAAAATTAATCAATGAAGAACAATTGCAAATTGCACTTGCTGAAAGCAAATCTCAAGGCATTCCCCTTGGTTCAATATTGGTTAAATTAGGCTTTGTTACAATCAAAGACTTAAAAGAAGCCTTGGGTGCACAAATGGGTCTAAAATATGCAACAGCAGAGCAATTAAAAACTCTGCCAACAGCAATTTCAATCCTACCTGAAGATTTCATCAGATTTAACAAAGTTATTCCATTAAGTATGACTGATAGATCTTTAGTAATCGGTATGGTAAATCCTAACGATACTAAAGTTATCAACGAAATTGTTTATCAAACAGGTTTAAAACCAACGGTTATGCTTGTTACACACGTTGAGTTTGAAAACTTTATAAATACATACTACTCTGCTGATAAAGAAGAAACAAATGAACTTCTTCAACAAATCAACGAGGATGAATCTTTAACATCCAATGGCGGAGAGTTATGGGACCAAGTTGAACAAGAAATTCAAGATTCAGATGGCGCAGTTTCGCAACTTGCCAATAAAATCATCACAATGGCAATCGACAGACGTGCATCCGATATTCATATTGAGCCTTTAAATGTTGGCTATCGAGTTAGAATGAGAATCGATGGTTCTTTGCAAGAAGCTATTCAAATTCCTGCAAAAGTTGATAGTGCAGTAATTTCAAGGTTCAAAGTTTTATCAAAAATGAACATCGCAGAACACAGACGTGCGCAAGACGGTTCCTTCACGCTAAAATACAAAAATAAAGCGCAAGACTTCCGTGTAAACACACTGCCTGTTGCTGGACGTGAAAAGATGGTAATTCGTGTACTTGCGCCTCAAATGGACTCAAAACAAGCAAAAGCTGACAAAATCGAAGTAGTAGGGGCTTCAGAGGACGATATCAAAAAAATCAGATTCCTTGTTTCCTCTCCAAACGGAATTGTTTTAACAGCAGGTCCAACAGGTTCAGGTAAAACAACAACACTTTATGCACTTTTAAGATACATGAACTCCGATGATGTAAATATTACAACAATCGAAGACCCTGTCGAAATTAAACTTGAGGGCATAAATCAATCGTCTATTAATACAAAGGCAGGGATTACATTTGCAAATTCACTTCGTGCAATCTTAAGACAAGACCCTGACACAATATTAATCGGGGAGATTCGTGACTATGAAACATTAGAAGTTGCAATTTCTGCCTCTCTAACAGGTCACTTAGTATTATCAACAATCCACACAAACTCAGCAGCCGCTACAATTACACGTTTAATCGAGATGGGTGCTAAAGACTACTTAATTTCTTCAACATTATCGGGCGTTATTGCACAACGTCTTGTTAAAAAGCTATGTCCTAACTGCAAAGAGGCATACTTCCCATCAGTTGAAGAGGCAAGAAAAATCTTAACCGATCCTGTTGAAATACAAAAATTAACAAAAACAAAATTATATAGACCACATGGTTGCCCAAACTGCAAAAACTCTGGATATCTTGGACGTTTGGCGGTTTTAGAAATCATGGTAATTAACAATGAAATCAGAAAAATGATTGCGCAACGTGCGCACGATGTTGAGCTTGAAGATTATGCAATTAAGCAAGGTATGAAAACATTAAGAATGTCTTGTTTAAGACATATTCTTGAAGGAAATACATCAATTGAAGAACAAGTTAGAATACTTGGTTTGGCAGGCGAATAGAAATAAATGGCAACATATACATACACAGCATTAAAAGACAATAGAGTTACCGTTACAGGCAGAATAGAAGGTCGTGACGTTGCTGAAGCACGCAAAAAAATTCGTGCTATGGGTCTTTTGCCAACTTCAATTGTTGATGTTGAATCTGCTGAAGGGAAAAAATCAGGTCTTTCCTCTCTTGCAAACAACGGAAAAGTTACAGCTCTTAGCTTAAAAGAAAAAATTGATTTCACTTCAACACTTGAAATGCTTACTTCAACTGGTATTCCAATCATTGAAGCTTTATTGTTTATTGAGCAAAACTCTGATTCCGCAAGAATCAGAACAATGGCGCACAATTTTAGAAAAGAAATCATTGGCGGTACAACCCTTGGTGAAACATTAGAAAAATATAGAGAAATTTTCGGAAGAGTATATATTGGTCTTGTAAAAGCCGGTGAAGACTCCGGGGAACTTGATAAAACATTAACTCGTATGTTGGAATTATTAAAGAAACAAGACGCAGTTAAAGGAAAAGTTATCGGTGCGTTAGTATATCCAACAGTAGTTGTATTGCTTGCTTTTGTAGCAGTATTGGTAATGTTAATCTTCGTATTCCCAGCATTCCAAGAAATGTTCAACAACTTAGGTAAAGAATTGCCTCCAATCACGCAATTCTGTATGGATGCAGGAACTTTTATGAAAGATTATTGGATTGCTTGCCTTGTTGGTTCAGCAACAACAATTTTCATACTAGTAAATTTATATAAGCAACCCGCAATAAGAAACAGAATTGATGGCATCGTGCTTCATGTGCCAGTTATTTCAAAAATGCTTAAATATTCTAACTTTTCAAACTTTATTGCAGTTTTGCAAGTTTCATACGAAGCAGGTATTCCAATTGTCGACTGTTTATTCTTGGCAAATTTGACAATGGATAACTATTTATTGAAAATGACAATCATGGAAGCAGCAACAAAGGTTCAACAAGGTATGCACCTTTCAACAGCTCTGAAAAATGCAAACCAAGTTCCAACAATGTTGACATTTATGATTGCAACTGGTGAACAATCTGGTCGTTTGGGTGATTCATTGTATCACTGCGTAAACTATATTGATAAAGAGCTTGACGCAACAATCGACAACTTTACAAAATTAATCGAACCAGCATTGATGATTGGTATCGGTATATTAGTTGCGGTTTTAGGTTTGGCATTATACTTGCCATTATTCCAAGCTTACCAACAATAAAACAAGAACAAAATGAAGCATAGCTGCGTGAAGTGCGACGGCGGCTGTGTCGAGCCGATGCCGAGCACGAAGACTTTAGATGGGTGACGTAGAAATCCTCGATTTCACAGGAGCAACTCGAGCGAAGTTGAGCCTAGCTCTGCCGAGCTTGGCGAAACAAGCGAGAGCATAAGGATGTGAAGCGCTTGCACAGCGCTGATGAAGCGGTGGGCTAGCGCGAATACTGGACTAAACCCGAGCAAAGCGAAGCGTAGTCCGATGGACTAGCTGAGCAAAGCGAGGGCAGAGGTGTGTGAAGCTCGTGACGGCAGACCGATGAGGTCTGGCGGACAGAGCGAAAACCGTACCCGAGCGAAGCGAAGCGTAGTCCGATGGACTAGCTAAGCAAAGCGAGGGCAACTTTACCCATAAAATCAAACGTATAACAATAACAACGCTACAAGACAAAAAACAAACACCCAAGGAGCGATAATCATAAAAATAAATATATTAAAAAATAAACCCTTCAATAAAGAAGGGTTTTAATTTATATTTTTTACGAGAATCTTATAAAATATTTGAAGTTATCATAAAGTGAACACGAAGGTTAGAAGCGTCATCAGGACGATTAACAATCGGAACACCAATATAAACGTTTCCTGACAAATATCTTGTCATTTTCAAAACAAGACCGCCACCAACGCTCATTACAAAATCAGAACTTACGCCACGAGCATAATCACCAAATACACCAGCATCGCAGAACGCAGCTAATCTGATTGAGTCGTCGATAAATCTTAATTTACCAGGAAGTTTGTTCAAGAATGGAACAGGGGCTCTTAATTCTAATGAAGCAGTAGCACCATAGTCTCTTAAGAAATAGCCTTCTTCAAAACCACGAACTGATGAAATACCACCAATTTGCATTTTGTCAGAATACCAAACGTTTCTGTTTGTCCATTGACCATTAGCAGAGAATATACCCATCATTCTCCAAGGTAAAACTTGTAAACGAGCAACTGAAGCCTGCAATTTAACCATTTTATTGGTTGGAGTTCTTCTATTATAAACGCCCATATAGTCATTAGATGCACCAAACACATCAATACCTTTTGCAATGCCTAAATTTGCAAACCATTTACCAGTGAAATCGTCTTTAACATTTGTCAAATTAAATTTAATAGAACGTGTTCTATATCCATATAATTCAACTCCTTGCAAAGTTGTTTCGGTGTTTCTTAAATCAAAAGCGATATCGCCATATAATTTATAGTTTTCTGTTTTAACTAATCTTCTTGATAAATCAACATAGAAACTGTGAGATTTACCTTCAACATTTAAATCTTTAAATTCGCCTCTATCAAGCTCAGTTCCAGAATATGAATAACCAAGGTTTAATTTTGTTTCGTGTCTGCCGATTGGAACAGAATAAAATACACCTTGACCAATTGAACTTCTAGCAATTGATGTTGTAGACAATAATTGATCACCAAAACCTGTCAAATTGCTCATACCCGCAAAAATAACAAATCTATTTAAACCAACAGAGCTTCTTCCTTGGTTATCAAAACGGAAGTCAAAGTCAATTGGGAATCTGTCTTTAACATTTAAAGTTAAATCAGTATATTGTTCGGAATCTTCATTGTCTTGAAGTGCAACTGCGCCTTTAATATAGTCTGTTGCATTTAGTTCACGAAGAGATTCTTGAATATCGGCAACGTTTAAAACTTTGTCTTCTTGTATATTTTTGTCTTTTAAGAAAGTTGCATTTAAATATTTTTTTCTAGCCCATTTGTTTCCTTCGATTGTTATGTTGCCATATTTTCCTTCCATAACAACGATTTCAACATTTCCATCTTCAACTTTTTGAGGAGGAAGGTAAGCAGTTGTAGAAATATAACCATTCTTTTGGTAATATTCAGTAATTGTATTTGCCATACCGATTAAATCATCGATTGTAACTTCGTCGCCAACTTTTTGACAAACAAGATTCATCAATTGTTCTTCGGTGTACTCAGTGTTTCCTGTAATATGAATTGAATTTAAAATGAAGCTAACTTCCTTGTTTGGAAGATCTTTCATTTTGTCTTTCATTTCTTTATTCATCTCGATATCTTGCTCGAGATGTTCTTGTTCTCTATCGTCTCTAACTTTTTGCTCATAGTCTTTAATTTGACGCAAATTTGTTTGGTCAATAACCCCAGCATCAAAATTACCAAACATAGGGTTGATACCAATACCAGCCTCAGGACCCGCAAAAACTGCGCCTGAACCTAATACCAAACAAGCAGCAAAAGCAATTGAGCCCATTTTTAACTTGTTGATTTTTAATTTGTTATGCACTTTTCTTAAATTCCTTTATTTTTAACTGCGGAACTGCGCACAATTATACTAGTGTGCAATACTATCATATAATATTAAATATTATATAACAATAAATTATATTGATGATTTTTATCTTACTATAAAAAGAAAGTAAGAAAAATATTTTGCGGATTTGTTAATATTTATTAAATTCATACATATTTATAGATATATATATTATATATTTTCAAAAAAAATATTTTTTTTCTGTTAGTATTGAAATACAGAATTTTTAATGTAAAATTTTGTAAAGTTGAGTATCGTATGTGTAAATTTTATGCTTTTACGTGGTTTTTATTACATGTATAAGCATATGGATTGACAATAATTTTTTCATGAAAGGGAACCATATAATGAGTCAATTTAAGAAGAAAATAACTGCATTTACCGCTATGCTAGCTTTTCTATCATTTTCTGGTGCAGCAATGGCTGTTACTGAAGCAGATATGATTGGAAAAACAGGCAATGTCGGCATTTCAGGAAATAACGTTAAATTAGACATTGATATCACTTCAAAAGTGAATGGCGATGTTGGACAAGTTGACTGGAATAACTTCAATGTACCTGGCACCCAACAAGTAAACTTCGGGTTTTCAGGTCTATCTCAAACAATAATTAACCGTGTTTTAGGCGGTCAAGAATCTGAAATTTTAGGTAAATTAACAAATTCTTGCGTAGGCGGAGGAGCTTGTACTTCTTTTGCTGCAACAAGCAAAGTTATTCTTATCAACCCATCAGGTATTATGTTTGGTCAAGGTTCAAGCGTTGATTTAAACTCATTTACAGCTTCAACATTTGACTTTACAGGTGCTAAAAACCTTAAAGGAATGAGCGAAAGCGACTTAGCAAACTATCAAAGCGGTGTTTTAAATAAACTTTCTCCTATTGCTAAAGTAAATGGCGAAGGAAGAAATTATGGCGATATTAAATTTGACTCAAATTATACAGATGCATTCGAAAAAGCAGGCATTGAATTAAAACCTGGTGAAACGCAAATCGTCCTAGATGGTACAACATTCGCTCATTTTAACCAAGATGGCTCTTTTGCTGATGCAAATCCAAATAAATCAATCGCAATTGTTTCTGACAACATCAAATACAAAGATTCTTTAATCAGAACAGGCGAAAACCACAACTATGTTACACCAAACAATGCATATTCTAACTCAAACGTAAGATTAATCACTGCTGACGGTGTAACTTTCACATATCTTGCAAACGGCTATGTTGATGGATATAAAGTTGCAGCAGATACTAAAAATGTTGAAAGAAAAATCGAAATCGACAACTCTGGTCTTGCAGCAAATGAAACTTCAATCAAAGCTGGTAGCGTAGATATCGTAAATCAATCAGCAAACAAAAACTCAGGCATTAAAATCAGCAATTCTGTTATCAAAGCAACAAAACTTATCAACGACGAAAATGGTAACATTTTTATCTCTGCAACAGGCGATGTTAATGTTGACAATGCTCGTTTAGAAACAGAAAACACAACAATTGCTGACAAAAATACAAGAGAAGACAATGGTGGTGAAGTTTATATCGAATCAGGTAAAAACATCACAATCAAAGATTCTTTAATTCATACTGCTGGCGCTATTGATGGCACAAAAGCAGGTGCTAACGCTGGCGCAATCAGAATTTATGCTAATGACAAAGTTACAATCAACAACACTAAAGCAGTTGCTCAAGGCAATGCAGATATTCAAGGTATTGGTTCAGTTGATGTAAACAGCTCATTAATTAAAGCAGACAATGCTTTAACTGCAAATTCAACAAAAAATGTTAATATCACTTCTAAAGGCGATATTAAATCAAACAATTCAATCATTATAGCAACTGGCGATGTAGATATTAGATCAGTTGACGGAAATGGCACTCTTCAAGGCGATGTTATCTTATCAGGTGATTTAAAAGATGGCAAAAATCAATCATTAATCCTTGCAGGTGACAAATTATCAATTCAAGCAACAGATACAAAAGTTGACAATGTTGGCCTTGCTTATGGCGAAATCAAATTCTACAACGATGGCACACAAGGCACAAACAATGTAACTATCGCAAACAATACAACATTTACTCCAATTGTTAATGGTGCATTATCTAAAGATGTAAATCTTGAAACAAATGGCAACTTAACATTTGACAATGCAACTGCTAAAATTGCAGGCTACAACTTCAACTTCAAAAGAGACGATGCTGGCAATATCATTGATGATGGCACACCTGGAGCTTATGAATATAATTTAACATTCTCAACAGGCAAAGCCGACAATATTAACGCAAAATCAACTCAAGGAAACGTTAATGCAATCAATGGCTCAAATATTGCTACAAACAAAAATATCACATTAACTTCAGACAATAAAAATGTTAATGTAAACAATTCAACTCTAAAAGGAACATCTGAAAATGTTAATTTAACAGCTTCAAAAGGTTCTGTAAATATTAAAGATGGTTCAAATATCATCGCAGGCAAAGACGTTAATGTAACAGCTTACGAAACAATTACATTTGGCGCACAAGGCGCAGCTAATGTTAATATCGACAATTCTTCAAACTTAACAGCTGGCGAAGATATGAACATTGTTTCACTTGCAGGCGATATTAACGGCGAAAAAACAACAATGCCTACATTAACTTATGGCGATAGATTAACATTCAATGCAGCAGGCAACAACAACTTCACTTCTGAAGATTCACTAAAAGCAGTAAATGTTGATTTCATTGCAGGCAAAGCTAACAATTTCACAACAAAAGGCGACATTCAATTTGTTAATTCTTCATTAGAAGCTAAAAATAATAACATCACAACAACTCAAGAAGGCGGAGATGTTATTATGAACAACTTAACAATCAAATCAGCAACTGCAAATCCAAAAGATACAGTTACAAAAATCAGCGCTAAAGGCAATGTAACAACAAAAGATGTAACAGGAACAGCTTCATCAGACGTTGCAGCAGCAGCTAAAACATTCCCACAAAGCGTTGACTTTGATGGCTCTGTAACAGACAAAACAACTCCTGATACAGTTCTTGACATCAATCAAACAAAACTTATCGTTGAAACAAAAGTAAACAAAACAACTCCTAAAAACAACGATAACGGAAGCATTACTTTAACAGTTAAAAATGCAGACAATGCACACGCTGGTCTTGATTTAACAGCTCAAAATGACTCTTGGGATGAACAAATCGATAAAGGCGAAGGTCCTGAAGTTCATTTGAATGCAGCAGACAACAAAGTTGCAATCACAAACATCTACACAGATAAATTAACTTTGGACAAAAACGATGCATTCATCGCAGGCAAAGACACTAAAGATGGCTCTATGCCAACAATCACAGTTAAAGACCAAGGTGGTTTCAATATGGATCCAAACTTAGGCTACGATCCAGAACCAGACGGATTTGACTATGGCAAACATACAGATAGAGAACAATCTTCTGAAACTGTTCGTATCTGGGATGAAGAAAAAGGCGAATATGTAATTTCTAAAACAGATAATGAAACTGTTTACGGCAAAGATTATGTAGATAGAACAACTACTACAACAATCGACAGAGAACACGAAATCACATTTGGCGACAATGGCGAAGAACAATTCAAACTTGTTTACGAAAAGAAAGATGTTCAAGTTGAAGACACCCCAGGAACAGTTACAAGAGTTGAATCAATCTGTCCTGAATTACCTGAAATTGAACCAGAAGAAGACGAAATTGATTCATTCATCAATATCATCAAACTTCCAAAAGAACAAGTTGAAATTTCAAAAACTTCAAAAGTTTCAGACAACACAGTTGATCAAACATCAAGCATTATGTCAGCAGCAGCTAAAGTTGACCTAGACGCAGCAGCAGAAGCTACTTACACTAATGATGATGAAGAAGAAAAATAAATCACAGTTAGATAAAAACAAAAGCGCTTGACAAAAGTCAAGCGCTTTTTACTATTTTAATCATTTCCTTGGACAGATTTTTTAATCCATTCAGAAGCTCTTTGCCCAAAAAGAATCCTTCCATCTGCACGAATCCCATATCCAAACGGGTCTTCCCCTTCATTAAAACCATCAATATCCATACAAAAAGCCTTATATCGATATGTCGTACCAACCCAATTTTTGTAATTAATATCGTACCTTCTCCATTCGCAAGAATTAGAGTCCGCAATGCAATCATCCAAATCACCATGCACATTTAAATGAAAGACTTTGTGCGCTGCCCCCATTGGAAAATAAGGAGTTGTTTGATAAAACAAAATGTTTTCATCAATCATCAAATCGGGCAGATAACCTTGTGTTTGATATCTTTTACATTCAGAATCTAGATGTTTAATAACTACATTATGACTTTCGTCATCATGATTTGGCGCCACACCTGTTGCTATTGGCGTTATTGAATTTTGACAATTCTTTTCTTTAACATTAACAATATCAGCAAAAGTTTCACAAAAATACTCTTCATCGCCATCATGCGTAGTATCAAGCAATTGTTTATTTGCTCTCATCCCCAAATCGCCATTGTAGTAATATTTTTCAGAATTAACCATCTCTCTAACTGCTTCAACAAAAGCCCTGTGCCCCTTTTTAAATTTCATAACATCCTTATCAGGCATTGCATTTCGAACCGCAGGCAACAAAATCGCAGTTAAAACCCCAATTACAGACAAAACAATCATCAACTCCGCCAAAGTAAAAGCTTTTTTCATGTTTAAACACTCCTAATTTTAGGAGCATTCTAATATATATATATATATTGCAATGCGAAGCTACAAAACTAAATCAAACGAAGGAAAATTATTGTTGATAAATCCAAACATCAAAGCCTTGGTTTCTTAATACATGTGCGTGGCTTTTTGCAACATCAAAATCTTGATATGAGCCCATTTGAACACTATAAACATTTCCAACTTTTCGAACAAAAGGTTGCAATTTATGATTTTTAGCTTTAATTTGGAGTTGAAGCTTTTGCGCCTCTTCAAAAGTATTATATCGACCAATCAAAACTTTAGATATAATCGTCACATTGTTATCAACAGAAATTTGTTCTGTTGGAATCTTTTTTTGAAATTTCACTTCTTCGATTATATTTGAAATTTTATTTTGTTTTTCTTCAATTTGAGCATTAAGTTTTTTTTGCTTTTCTAATTTTTCAATTTTTTTATTATTTTCCAAATGAGCCCTTGAAATTACTTCAGGATTTTTATTTTTTTCAATAATTCTAGCCTCGCTTGGAGCATTTTCTTCTTGTTGAATTAATAATAATCTTTTGTCAATTTTTCTTTGTGGTTCTTCATCAGAAGCTACTGAATAATTTGGAATGCTAGTCATATTATTAGGATTAAATTGAAGCTCGCCTTTTGTATATTCAATATCCATTTTTGAAGAAAACTTCATAAAACTAACAGCAAAAATTATAAAAATAATGATAAATGTTGCAACAAATAATTGAAGCAAAAAACTAACCCTTGAAATTGGCTTTTTTTGCTCTTCAATTTCTCTTTGAATTTTATTTTTCTTATATGCAAAATATCCAGAAGAATTAAAATTCATTATTCAATTACGCCTCTTACCTTATATGTTGCCATTCTAATACTTTTAACTTCTTGTTGAAATTTTTGCATAACATCCAAAGCAAATTTTTCAACATCTTTTATCCCCATTTCGGTTAAATCAGAAACGCTAATTGGCGCTCCTTCTTTTATTATATTCAATGCACTATGAATAAGGCAAGAAGTTATAGATTTTGTTGCAATCGAAACAGAAAGCTTGCGATTATCATAAAACAAATCATCCCCATCTCGTTTCAAAGAAATTCCATATCCTTCAAGCTCTTCTTTTATAATAGACATAAACAATCTTTGCGTCCAAACCATTTGCTCTAATGGGCAATTAAAAATTTCAATAATAAAATTCAGCATTTTTTTAGAATATATCGGTTCATTATTAATAACATCTTCAATATCAACCATTTCATCAAGCTTAACATCAACTTCGCCAATAAACGAAACAATTGCATCGCCTTGCAAGTTGAAATTTTTATAAATCCAATGAGGAGAAAGTTGCGAACCAATATATTTGATTTCTTTATCAATAAATAATTTTTCCATTAGAATATTTCCTTTATTAATTCGGGTTTTTTACTGTTTAAAATTGCATCATACAAAAACTTGCAAGACATGCATTTGCCGCAATGTTTTTTATTTGTTGTTTTAATATTTTGATAACAGCTTTTAATTAATTTTATATCCAAATTGTTATCAATTATATAATTAACCAAATCAGTTTTATTCATTTCAACACAAGGCGCAAAAACTTTTGGCTTTTGCAAGGTCGAATATTTGAAACATTCGTTAATCACTTCAACAAAACCTTGTCGATTATCGCTAAAAGAGGTGCTTTCGTCTTTGTTTGCGCCAAAAACAATAAAATCATATCCGAAAGAGTCGCAATATGAAGCAGCGATATTTAAAAATAGACCATTTCGGTTTGGAATCCAAACAGATTTTAAATCATTAAATTCGTTTTTATCCTCTAAAATTAAAGAATTAGAGGTAATATCTTTTAAAAAGGGTAATTTTATTTCGTGATTTTTTAAAGAATATTTTTTAATTATGTTTTCAACCGCCTTTTTTTCTTCTTCATAAGCTTTTTGACCATAATCAAAAAATATAGTAGAAACGCTATTAAACTTTTTAATTGAAATATCAAGCGCAACAAAACTATCCAAACCGCCCGACAAAAGAACAATTGCGCTACTCATCATCGCCCTCATATTCGTCAATTAACTCCTGAGCAACCATTTTCAATTCAAAAGGAAAATCCCCTTGATTAACTTCATCCAAAATATTTCTATCTGAAAGATTATAAAGCGCAATTAAGGCATTTTTTCGAACTTCAAAATCGTCATCATGAAGCAATCTTTCATAAATTAATTCATAACTTTCTTTAACTTCAATATTCATAATTGCTTCAATAGCGCTAATTCTAATTCGAGGAGAAGATTCTAATAAAGATTTTTTTAAAATTTCCATCGATTTTGCATCTTTTAAATTTAATTTTGATAAAGCTTCAACAACTCTTTCCTTTAAAAAAGAAAATTTTTCAAGAAATATCTGCTTGCTAGACATAATAGAAGAAAAAACATCAATTGCTCTTTTGTCTCCTAAATTGCCAAGAGCAACAACGGCAGATTCTTTAACATAAGCAGATTTTTCTTCTTCATCACAAACAACATAAGTCAAAGCTTCAAACGTATTTTTTCCGCCAATTTTTCCCAAGGCGTCTGCTGCGCAAAAACGAACTTTGTAATTAGAATTTTTATTTTGCAAACATTCCAAAAGAACGCCGACAGCCTTCGAATCTTTATAAACACAAATTGTTTTAATTGCCAAAGCTCTTAAATTATCAAACGAAGAATTTTTAATAAAATTCAAAAGAGAATCAAAATTTTGTCTATATTTATTATTTTTAATTTCTCTTATTGTAATATCTAAAAGCTTTTCATCATCCGAATTTTCAAGAAGATAGTTACAAATAAGAGCAACATCGATTGCACGATATTTTTCTTTGATTTTTTTGAAAAAAACCGCAGAATTATCACTCTTTTTTATCTCTTTTTCAATGTATGAAATTATATCTTTCGATAAAACTTTATCCATTTTTTTAACTTCAATCCCCACGAAAATTTAAACACAAACACCAAGACTTGTAAACTCTTGTAAACTTTTTGCTTTAATACTCTTCAAGTCATGCTAATTAGGTGTTATACCAATAAAGAATAGAGTTTATCTTAAAGAGAATGTCGGAAATTTCATATCAGCAAGCAGTCGAACAAATTAAGGAAAAGTTGGATATAGTAGATGTCGTATCCAAGTATGTTGTGCTGAAAAAAACAGGCAGCAATTACCAAGGTATTTGTCCATTTCACAATGAAAAAACGCCATCTTTTGTTGTATCAGGCAACAAGCAAATTTTTAAATGTTTTGGTTGTGGTGAAGCTGGAGACGTTATATCATTTTTAGAAAAAATTACAAACCAAACATTTTCAGAAGTAATTGAAGAACAAGCATCAATTTTAGGAATAGAATTACCAAAAAAAAGCTCAAAAGATTCAGCAAATTTTAGAGCCGAAAAAGAAAGACTCTATGATGCAATGGAATTAGCGACAAAATTCTTCAAACAAAATCTAGAATCAAACCAAAAGGCTTTAGAATATCTTGAAAAAAGAGGAATAAACGAAGTTGCAATTTCTAAATTTTCACTAGGACTTGCCCCTAAAGGAAATTTTGAATTAAAAAATTATCTAACAGGACTTGGTTTCACAATCAAAGAATTACTTAATGCTGGTCTAGTATATGAAAAAGAAGGAAATTATTTAGACAGATTTAAAAACAGAATCATAATTCCGATTAAAGATATAAATTCTAACACAATTGCTTTTGGCGCTCGTGCTATTTTAGAAGGGCAAATGCCAAAATATATCAATTCACCTGAAAGCATTATATACAACAAAAGCTCTGTTTTATTTGGTTTAAATAGAGCTAAAGAAAGCATTAAAGAAAATGGCACAATTTTTATGGAAGGCTATTTTGATGTAATTTCCGCACATCTTGGCGGTGTTGAAAATGCTGTTGCAACATGCGGAACAGCGCTAACTCCTCAACATATTAAACTTATTAGCAGGCTAAATCAATCAAGAAAAATATTTCTTGCCTTTGATACGGATTCAGCCGGCAAAAAAGCAATTGAGCACGGCGCAGAAGTAATTAAAAACATATTTAATGCACTTGGCGATATAAAACAATACGACTCAAATTATAATAATAACGACAATGTGTGCGAAATAAGAGTTGTATCAGAAATTGAAGGCAAGGACCCTGATGAATTTATTCGTGAGTTTGGAGGTGAAGAATATTTAAAAAAAGTGGCAAAAGCGCCATTATTGCTTGATTATCAATTAGATAAAATCTATTCATCGATTGAAGGAAAATTATCTCCTCAAGAAAAAAGTCAATATGTCATCCAAATTGCTGATATTTTGTGTCAAATTAAAAATCCAGTGATTTTGGACGAATATATTAAAGTTGCTTCTTTTAAATTAGATGTTTCGATAAATAATTTAAAAACGCAAATTCAAAATAAACAAAGTGAAGATTTTGAAGTTTTACAAGTAAATGACGAAAAACATCTTAATATTAAAAAAGTGACATCTGATAATCAATTTGATTTGATGGAAGAAAACCTTTTGAAACTTGCTTTTGCAGCCGATAGCATAGAAAAAAGAAACTACTTCAAAGAAAAAGCTTCAAGCTATAAGTGTCAAAACGAGGACAACACCAAAATACTTGATTCCATTGACAAAAATTTTTATGAGGTAAATAATGTTAATGAATTAGCAAAAAAACTTTTTCTCGAGTTTTATAATGAACAGCACATTCAAAAGAAAATCTCAGACAATATTTTTTCTTCGCAAGTATTTAACAACTTATCCCATGAGGATTATAAAAAGGCGATAGATGAAACTATATCAAGATTAAATAAGCTGAATGAACAACAAAAGAGAAATGAACTCAAAAAATTGTTGAAAAATGAAAACTTGTCTGCTGAAGAAAAGCTTCAAATTTCAACAAAAATATTTCAAGAACTAAAAAATCAATAAAGATTGGAGAATAAATTAATGAGCAGAAAAAGAAATCCAGAAAGTTCAACAATCAGTGTTTTAGATAAATCGGAAATGATAGAAGAAGATGAATACTTCGAAGGCACAGGCCTTGAAACCGATAACATCTCAAACATTATGAGAACTCAAGGTGTTACCACAGTTGAAACATCTTCTGTGTCAACTTTTTTTGACCATCACGACGAAGAAGATTCTCAAGACGAGAATGATATCTCTGTTCCAAGAGGTATTTCAGTAGACGACCCAGTTAGAATGTATTTAAGAGAAATCGGCAGAATTAAACTTTTAACTGCTGACGAAGAAATCGATTTAGCAAGAAAAATTGTTGCTGGCGGAAATTCTGGCGCAGTTGCAAAAAGAAAACTTGTTCAAGCAAACTTGCGTTTAGTTGTTTCAATTGCCAAAAAATATGTTGGAAGAGGTATGCTTTTCTTAGACCTTATCCAAGAAGGCAACCTAGGCTTAATCAGAGCTGCTGAAAAATTCGACCACGAAAGAGGTTACAAATTTTCAACTTATGCAACTTGGTGGATTAGACAAGCAATCACTCGTGCAATTGCCGACCAAGCAAGAACAATCAGAATTCCAGTTCACATGGTTGAAACAATCAACAAACTTAAAAAAGTTACAAGAAAATTAGCTCAAGAGCTAGCAAGAAAACCATCTGAAGAAGAATTATCAGCAGAAATGGGGATTTCTATTAATAAATTAAGAGAAATCATCAAAGTTGCTCAAGAACCATTATCACTTGAAACTCCTATCGGAAAAGAAGAAGATTCAAGACTTGGAGATTTCATCGAAGACAAAGACGCCGATGCTCCTGTTAAAACCGTTGCACATGAACTTTTAAGAGAAGACTTAGCAGAAGTTTTAGGTTCTTTATCTCCAAGAGAACGTGATGTTTTAAGATTGCGCTTTGGCATGGATGACGGTAGACAAAGAACATTAGAAGAAGTTGGACAATTATTTGGCGTAACTCGCGAAAGAATTCGTCAAATTGAAGCAAAAGCTTTAAGAAAACTTCGTCATCCAAATCGTTCTAAACGTTTAAAAGAATATGTCGAAGTATAAAGCGCAAGCCAGAATGAAGCATAAAATGCCATTGCGTTGAGCGATGGCATTTTTGCGTAATAATTGATAGGCGACGTAGGATAATCGAGTAAAATTTACGACAACGAAGTGATAGTAAATTTTTACGAGATACCCACAGGAGCCAAAGCGCAAGCCAGAATGAAGCACAAAATGCCATTGCGTAGAGCGATGGCATTTTTGCGTAATAATTTAATTATTATTATTTAATTATTTTTTAAAAATTCCAGCAAAAAAATCTTTCACTATACCAAAAAAGTCTTGCGTTCTTTGCTCAACTTCTTCAATCGGAGCAAGGGAATCTTTTAATTTATCTTCTGATGCAATATAATTCCCATCCGCATCTCGCATTGTAGCCAATTCGTCTTCGTCTTTTTTGCCATTCATATTAGCATCAGTCCATTGCGAATAAGAGCCGTCTTCGTTATAGTTAAAATAAGTAATGGAATCTAAACCATTATTACCTTCATCAACAGTCTCCATGGTTATTCTTCCTTGATCATCGTAATTATAATAATAAACATAATCTAAAGTACCATCATTACAATAATCCTGAGTCGCCATTGTCTTTTGTCCAAGTTGATTAAAGTGCTCTATATATACAGAATGTTGTCTTTCATCGTCACATTCAAATCCGCATTCATACCAATCATGTCTTCTTTCAGACAATAAACCGTCACTATCGTATGTATAAGTTTCAGCAAATTCTGAAGATTCTCCAGTTGTTTCAGAATAAACAATTTTTCCATTAGAATCATAAACATTTGTAGTATCATTATCATTCCACCAACTTGAAGTGCTGGTTGAATACTCATCGCCAAAAAATTGTTTGCCATTAAATGAAGTGAATACAGGTGTAGTTGTCATATTTTATCCTCTCAAATCTCTCTTAAATAGATAAAGTTTATATACTTTTTAAAATTGATAGAATTATTAACAAATGTAAATATTTATTAAAAATCAAATTTAGTGTATAATCATTAAAAAATAAACCCATTAGGAAGAATATGGCAAAGAACAAAGCAAAATTAATAATTTTTACTGGTCCATCTGGTGTCGGCAAAGGCACAATGCTTGCAGACTTTTTTAAGCGTGTAAATAACAAAATAGTTTATTCTGTTTCTTGCACAACAAGAGCCCCTCGAGATGGCGAAATTAACGGAATGCATTATTTCTTTATTTCAAAAAACGAATTTGAACAAATGATTCAAGAGGACGAATTTCTTGAACACGCATGTTATAGCGGAAATTACTACGGCACAAACAAAAAATTTGTTGATGAAAAAATTTCGCAAGGAAAAAGCGTATTGCTTGAAATCGAACTCCAAGGCGCACTTCAGGTTATGGAAAAACGCCCTGATGCGGTTACAATTTTCATCAAACCCCCAACATTTGATGAATTAGAAAACAGGCTTCGTGGTCGACACACTGAAACAGAAGAAGCAATCCAAAAAAGGCTAGAAGCCGCAAAGGAAGAATTAAAAAACGCAGACAAATTCCACTACACAATTGAAAACGATGTCATCGAAAAAGCGGTCGATGAATTAATTGAAATATACAACAAGGAAACAAATTAAAATGAATACTTCCTTAAATAAAAATATTTTAATAGGAATAACTTCATCAATTGCAGCGTATAAAATCTATGAATTAATAAGACTTTATAAAAAAAATGGTTACAATGTCAAAATTGTTACAACAAAAAATGCGCTCAATTTTGTTTCGCCATTAGTCCTAGAAACATTAAGCGAAAATAAATGTTTCTATAATCAATTTGAACCCCGAGACAATGTTGAACACATTTCACTTGCAACTTGGACGGATATTTTTGTAATTGCACCATCAAGCGCAAATACGATTTCAAAATGCGCACAAGGAATAGCCGATAATCTTTTGACAAGTGTTTTTTGCGCATATCTTGGATACAAAAAGCCAATTTTGTTTGCGCCTGCTATGAACACAGGAATGTGGGAAAATCCAATTATTCAAGAAAACATTTTAAAATTAAAAAAATTAAATTGCGACTTTGTTGAACCTCAAAATGGCTTCTTAGCCTGTGGAACAGAAGGCAAAGGCAAACTTGCAGATGTTAATTTAATATATCATCAAACATTAAGAAATTTACACCAAAACAAAAACAATAATTCTAAAAAAATTATTGTGACAATGGGCGGAACAAAAGAAAAAATCGATTCAGTTCGCTATATAACAAATTCTTCATCAGGAAAAATGGGAACAGCAATTGCAGACTGGGCATACTATTTTGGTTTTGAAGTGAACGCAATTTCAACAATTGAACTTGAAAGAAACTATAAAACAACAAAAGTAAATTCAGCCATTGAAATGCTCAATCAGCTTCAAAATCAAGATTATGATTATTTAATTATGGCAGCAGCAGTTGGTGATTTTAAAGTGCAAAACGAATCTGAAACAAAAATTTCAAAAGAAGAAATCGAAGGTGATTTTTGTTTAAAATTAACAAAAAATCCCGATGTTGTTGCAACAATTGCAAAAAACAAAAAAGAAAATCAAAAAATAATTGGTTTTTGCTTAACAGACAAAGATTTAATAAATTGCGCAAAAAACAAACTTATAAACAAAAATCTCGACTACATAATCGCAAACGATGTTAAAACGGCACTTAACACAAACCAAAACAAGGTTACAATAATTGAAAAAAGTGGTAAAATTATAGATATAGATTTAGATACAAAAGAAAATATTGCAAAAAAAATCTTGGAGGTTGTTTGTGATTAAAACAGATTATATTATTTCAAAAATTGAAAAATATGCTTCATTAGAACTTGCAGAGCCTTGGGATAATTCAGGTTGGCAAATTAATCTTGGTCATGATTACACAAACAAGGTGCTTGTTGCCCTTTCGATGACAAGAGATGTCCTAGAACAAGCAATCACAAACGATTGCGATTTAATCATTACGCATCATCCAATGATTTTCAATTCAATGAAAAAAATCGATAACGATTTAATCACAGACACAATTAAAAACAATATTTGCGTATATAGCGCACACACAAATCTCGACAAAACAAGCGGTTCAACAACAGATCAATTATGCGGCGTTTTAGGCTTTCAAAATCCCGTTTCAATTGATAACTATGTGAAAAATGTTTGCCTTAAAGACGAACTAGCCCTTGAACAATTGATTCAAAACGTTAAGCAAACACTCAACCTTGAACAAGTTAAATTAATCAACCCGAACAACATTGAAATCGTTAAAAATATTGCAATTTGCGCAGGTGCAGGTGGTTCATTTATAGACAAACTAAGAGATTACGATGTCGATGTTTATATTACAGGCGACATCAAATTCCATAAAGCATTAGAAGTAGAAGGTTTTGCAGTAATCGACATCGGACATTTTGAATCAGAATTACCAATTTTACCTTTAATGCAAGGATTAATTGCAAAAACAAAAGTGGAAGTAATTATAGCAAAAGAAGAAAAACCCTGGATATTAGTTTAGGATAGGATATGGCAATACGTTTTTTAACATCTGGCGAATCTCATGGGCAATCGCTAAATGCAATTATTGAAGGGATTCCCTATGGATATGAACTTGATTTTAATTTTATAAATTCGCAACTTTCTGCACGCCAACAAGGCGCAGGCAGGGGCGCCAGAATGCAAATTGAAAAAGATACAATAGAAATAAAATCAGGAGTTCGCCACTCAATTACAACAGCAAGCCCAATTTGTATAGAAATTAAAAACAAAGATTGGCAAAATTGGATTTATCCAATGAGCGTTAAAAAAATAGATTTTGATTTATTGGATGATGAAACAAAAGCCCAAGTTATTGAAAAAATCGAAGAAAAAAAAATCTCAAAATTTAGACCCTCTCACGCTGATTTGGCTGCTGCAATAAAATATAATTTTGATGACATCAGAAATTCTCTTGAGCGTTCAAGCGCAAGGGAAACAGCGACAAGAGTTGCGCTAGGTGCAATTTGTCAAAATATATTAAAAAATTACCATATTGAATTTGATTTTGAAATTTTACAAATTGGCGAATGTAAAGACAAAGAAAATTTCGAAAATTATATCAAAGAATACCAAGAACAAGGTGATTCTCTTGGTGGAATAATCAAAATAACAATCAAAAATACGCCAATTGGGCTTGGCAGTTTTATTCATTGGGATAAAAGACTTGATTCAAAACTTGCAGGCGCTTTAATGTCGATTCCAGCTATAAAATCTGTTGAAGTTGGTTTAGGAAAAGAATACGCAACCAAATCGGGCTCAAATTCACACGATGAAATATATTACGACGAAAAATATTACCACAAAACCAACAATTCAGGCGGTATCGAAGGCGGTATGTCTAACGGAGAAAATATTGTTTTAACAATTGCAATGAAGCCAATTCCAACAATGAAAAAAGCTTTGAATTCAGTTAAAATCAAAACCCACACTCCGACTTCAGCACACTTTGAAAGAGCAGACAACTGCGCTGTTGAAGCTTGCGGAGTTGTTGCAAAAAATATGTGTGCAATTATAATTCTTGATGAATTTTTAGAAAAATTCGGAAAAGATTGCAAACAAGATATTGATTTAGCGTTTGAAAACTATCAAAAGAGGATTAATGAAACATAACAAAATTATATTAATCGGAATGATGGGAAGCGGAAAAAGTACAATATCAAAAGCTCTAGCACAAAAAAACAACCTTGAATTAATAGAGCTTGATGAAATCTTTGAAAAACAAGAAAATATTTCAATAAAAGATTTTTTTAAAGAATTCAAAGAAGAAAAATTTAGACAAATTGAAACTGAAATCCTAAAAAAAGCGCTAGAAAAACAAAATTCTATAATTTCAACTGGTGGAGGGATTGTTCTAAAAAAAGAAAATAGAGATTTACTTGAAAATTATTTCACAATCTATCTTAAAGCAAGTCCTGAAACGCTTTTTGAAAGATTAAAAAACGACAATTCTCGTCCACTTTTGCAAACTCAAAATCCAAAAAAAGAAATTGAAAAAATATTATCAACAAGAGAGCAATACTACTCAAAAGCAAAACAAACAATCGAAACAGACAACAAAACAAAAGAAGAAATAATAAAAGAAATTGAACAATGGATAAAATAATTATTGCAACAAGCGAAAATATAAAAAGCGAAATCTTAATTCAAGAAGACTTGAAAAACACCTTTCAAGAACATCTTGAAGATAAAAAATATTTTTTAATTACAAATACAAAACTAGCAAAGCTATATCCTGAATTCATTTACAAATTCAGCACAAACAGAGTTATCATAATAAAAGACGGCGAAAAATATAAAAACATCAAAACTTTTGAATATATTTTAAATCAACTTTTAAAAGAAAAAATTGAAAGAAAAGACGCAATAATTGCCTTTGGTGGAGGCGTTGTTGGAGATTTAGCAGGATATATTGCAAGCTCAATTTTAAGAGGAGTTGAACTAATTCAATTTCCAACAACCCTTCTTGCAATGTGTGATTCTTCAATCGGAGGAAAAACTGGCTTTAATACAAAATATGGCAAAAATTTAATTGGCTCATTTTATTGCGCAAGCAAAATTTTAATCGACCCTCTTTTATTAAACACATTAAATAAATATGAATTAAAATGCGGAATGGGCGAAGTTTTAAAATATGCTTTCATAGAAAAATCTTGCAATAAAACCTGTGAATATAACTTATTAAATTTCCTTCAAGAAAATCAAAAAGAAGATGTTAAAAGACAAATGGATTTTATAATTAAAGCCTGCGCAACGCTTAAAGCAAAAGTCGTTACAAACGACAGACTCGAAGGCGGATTAAGAAAAATTCTTAATTTTGGTCATACTTATGCGCATTCATTTGAAACATTATCAAACTACAAAAAACTATCTCACGGCGAAGCAGTTGCCCACGGCATCAAACATGCAAGCAAACTTGCTGTCATAAAAGATATAATTTCAAACGACTATTATAAGCAAATTATAGCCTTATTAGAAAAATATGAATTAATAGACAAAAAAATTAAATTTAAAAAAGAAGATGTTGTTAATTTAATGCTTCAAGACAAAAAAGTTGAAAATTCAAAAATTAACTTACTTCTTCCAACTGCGCCTGCGGAAGTTGGGCTTTTTGATAATATAGATTTGCCTTCAATTGAAGCTTCGCTGCTTTAGCATGATTTCCCAATTTCCTCATGACAATTGCAGCCTGTTCATAATTATAAGCCATTGTTTCAAAACTTTCATCGCTTCTTGAAAAAACGCTAAGCGCATTTTTATAACTATCAATCGCTCTATCGTTTTCGCCAAGATATTGTGAATTTTGCGCATCAGCAGAATATGTTTTTGCAATCAAAGCATCGTTGTTTGTTTCTTTTGCAGTTTCAATTGCTAATGTTCCATATTCAAGTGCATTTTGAATATCGTATTGTCTTGTGTATAAACTTGCAATTTTAGACAAAATTCTTGATTGAGCATCAGAATTTTCCGCCTCAGCACTATATGCGACACTTGATAAATAATTATCCATAGCAGGATAAAATTCGCTAAATTCGTCATAAATCTGACCAGATTTAAAATGAGCTTGAGCTTTCAAATTGAAATCTTGGGCTTTTGTTGCTTCATAATAATCACGAAGAGCGTAATCAACATAATCGTAACTGTCAAATATTTTTCCACGTTCAATATGAATTGCCGCTCTAATATTTTGATTTGAATTTGAATCCTGCGCCATAACTCCAAGAGCCTCATTCAAAAGGTTAATCGCTTCAATATCCCCTTGGTTAGTTTGAGGCATTCTTTTTGCTTGAGAAAATAAATCTCTTGCTTTAATGTCTGCATCGCAAACAGGAGCAAATAAGCCATTTGAAACAACAGGAGGTTTTTCAACCGCTTCAGGAGAAGAAATTTCGAACTCATTTTCAACTTTAATTTCTTCGCTTGAATCAGAAATTTTTATTTCTTCAGGCTCAAATTCAACAACATCGATTGGTTGTTGTTCTTGTTCAATTGAAATTTCTGGCTCGGTTTCTTCTTGGGCAATTTTTTGGGCTTCGATTCTTTCTTGCGCTTTTTGAGGAAATTCCAATTGAAAATCAGGATTAATTTCGTTTGGGTCAGCTTTAAGGTTTATTTTTTGCAAAAATAATGTATCAATCCACTTTTGAACAACATCGGAATGTTTATTCAAAGCAGAAGAAATATAAGAATCAGAAATTCTTGAAGCATTTTTCAAATTTGAAACGATGATTTCTCGAGAAGGATTTTCTTTCAAAGATTCTTTCTCAACAAGACTAAGATATAAATTAACCTCGTCTCTAACATCGTCAGGGGCATTAATTGCAACAATAGTACTTCTAAAATCTGTTAAAACTTGGGAAATATTAATTTGTCCTTTTGTATAATCAATTGCAACTTTTGTGCCATTTGGAAAAGTGTTTTGATTTTTTTGAGCATCAGAATCCACAGCATCCTGAGCACCAGAAGGCTTGCTTTCGGCTTTGCGATATTGATTATGATAATTAATATTTATAGGATAAATTGAATTATACAAATTAAACCCCATGCTTTCCCCATAAGTATTATAGGAAAAATATCTTATTATTTAGTCATACAAATATATTAAAATTAGCTCTTTATACCAACAATTTAACTATTTTTTTTCAAAAATCAATTGATTAAAATTAATTTAACAATACTTAAAGAACTAACACTATTGAAAAAATTTGAATTATAATATTCAAAGATTACTAGGAGTTTATATATGCCGCAATATGTTTTCAAAATGAAAAAAGGTGATTTAGAGATAGAATTTTCTTCAGACGATGCGGATTTCGTTGAACAACAACTTGAAAAATGGCGTGAAGAAATACTCAAAAAACACGCATAGATTTAATTAAGGAAAAAACGTGTATTACAACATTAAAATCAAATCAAATGGATCAGAATTTAGTTTAGAAACATCCCACAAAGAAGTCCTTGAAAGAGAAATGGACTTATATTTTGCATGCGTTTTTAATGTTAGCGAAGAATTTAAATCCAAAATTAAAAAAGTTGAAATTACTAACGAAAACGTCAAATCAATTGACGAGGTTGAAGCTAAAGAAGAAACAAAAATTGAACCTCAAAAAACACAAGAAGAAAAAATCGAAGAGCTTGCCCAATTAAAAGCGCAAGAATTAATCAAAGCGCAACAAGCAAAAATTGAAGAACTTGAAAAAAAAGCTCAAGAATTAATTGCAAAACAAGAAGAAAATCTTAAAACACAAGAAATCATCACGCACGAAGCTCCACAGCCAAGTGTTTTGTCGGGCACTTTCAAAAATGAACCCGAAATTACTCCTATTCCAACACAAGCTCCGCCAGAACCAACCGAACCAATTCCAACACCAAGCCCAATAATCAAGTTTCAAAATGAACCAACGATTATAAACATAAAAAACTATAAAGAGCCAGCGATAATCAAAGAAGAAGTTGTTTCTGTTTCACAAATGCAAACCACTGAAGCAATTCAAGAAGTTTGCGAACCAATAAACGATATTGAAGAATTAATCAACCTTGCTCAAAAGAAAATCGATTCTCTTGAAAATATTGATTCAAATATTCTTGTTGAACCAACGCAAACAAACGAAACATCCCCAGAAGAAGCGATTCAAATTGAAGAAATTGTTGAAATTAAAAATAACGAATTAAAATTTGAAGAACCAATTTCACAAGAAGAAAACACAAGCGAATTAATCTTCCAAGAACCAATCGATTACGAAGAAAAAAAAGAAGAACAACCAACCCAAGAAGAAGAAAACGAAATTCAAACTCCATTGGTTTTTGATGGTGATTCACCAATCAACTCTTCAATGCCTGAAATTTTGCCTGATATAACATTAGCAGATATCGAGTTATCACTGCAATCAAATTTAGAATTAAAACAAGAAGAAAATACACCAACAATCTCTCAAGAACCAGCAAACGAAGTTTCGCAATATTCTCTTAATATTGAAACAACCCAAGCACCAATTCAAAATCAAAAACAAGAAGAAATCGACGAACTTCCAGTTAGTGAATCATTAATTCAACCACAAAGAACGCCATTATCCGCAATGGCTTCACAAATAGATTTCAAACCATTTTTAATGGGCTTTGCTTGTGAAGAATTAGCAGACGAATTTTTAGTTTGCGCATATTTCATTAAAAACGTTTTAAAGCAAAACGATTTCACAATGAAATATATAAATTCAAAACTTTTCCAAGCAACTGGCAAAATTGCTGACATGTCAGTTATTGACGAATTAATATCTAAAGAATATATTAGAGTAATAGACACCGAGGAAGGTAAAAAATATTCAATAACAATGGATGGCGAAGGCCATTTTGCAGAAAAATTCCAAGGATAAAATGAATTACATTTTTATTTTTCTAATTCTAATATCGTTCATTTGCGCAATTATTAACGGCACAATGGCAGAAGTGGTTGACGCAATATTAAAATCCAGCCAAAAAGCAGTTGAAATTGCGCTAAGCTTAATCGGCATTATGGCATTCTGGCTTGGAATGGTGAACATCGCCAAAAAATCAGGCTTGATGGATTTTTTTTCAAATATTATCAAAAAACCATTACTTAAAATTTTCCCAGATTTAAAAGAAAACAATGAAGCAATCAGTAATATCGCTCTTAATATCAGTGCAAATGCACTTGGTTTAATGAATGCTGCAACACCTTTCGGCATTAAAGCAATGGAAAACATGCAAGAAAAAAACCAAAACAAAGAACACGCAACAAACTCAATGTGTACTTTTCTTGCAATAAATACGGCAGGCTTCCAAATTGTTCCAGCAGTCGTTATTGCAATTTTAAGCGCAAACGGAATGGAAAACCCAAGCCAAATCATCATTCCAACATTAATAGTTACAACAATTGCCTTTATTAGTGCATTATTTTTCTCAAAAATATTAGAAAGGATGTTTAAATGATTAATTTTTTAAACTCGCTTTCTGTATATATTTTGCCTTTTATAATTGCAATCATTTTAATACATGCGCTTTATAAGAAAACTCCGGCCTATGAAGAATTTACAATTGGCGCAAAAGAAGGCTTTAACATCGCAATTAAAATTATTCCATATTTAATAGCCATAATGGTATGCACTGCCGTCCTTAGAGCAAGCGGAGCAATTGAAATGGCTCAAAATTTATTATCGCCAATTTTGAATTTTTTCAAAATTCCAATAGAAACAACTATTATTATGCTAACTCGTTCTTTGTCTGGTTCTGCAACATTGGGGGTTTTGGCTGATATAATCAATCAAACAGGCGTGAATTCTTATGCAACAAAGCTTGCAGCAGTAATCACAGGAAGCAGTGAAACAACTTTTTATGTTGCAAGCGTGTATTTTGGAGCAATTGGAATTAAAAAATTCCGCCATGCACTCCTTGCTGGAATTTTAGCTGATATTGTTGGATTAATTGCAGCAGTTTGGGTGTGTTCTGTGTTCTTTTTGTGATTAATCAAGAGGACAAGCATAAGAAGAGCCAACCCCAGCATTACACTTTTTGTGTTTACAAGATGGATCCCCCTCTATACCTGAAACACTGCAAGGCTGTAGAGCCTTGTATTCTTCCTCTGTATCAAAATAACATGAATCAAGACCACATTTACTAGGGTTTCTACAACTCGTATACCCGCGCTCATACACCCACACCCCGGGCAAAGTAGCACAAAATTCAGGAGTAACAAATTCTGATATTTTTTCACAATTTTGCAACTGAATAGCATAAGCTTCTTCGCAAGTAATGTCTTCTTTTTCTTCTTCAGCACTTCCCTCCTGACACATCATTTCATACTCAATCCCCTTAGAGCTTATGGGGAAGTTGAATTGGTCTTTGTAGGGGGTGTTGGGTTCTTCTTCGCCATTGATATCTACTGTTATGATTCCAAGGAGGGATTTAGACATTTCACATCCATCTACTGTTATTGTTCCTGATGAAGATGGGGAGACTT
>JAFQHZ010000018.1 GCA_017415185.1 Candidatus Gastranaerophilales bacterium | reverse complement strand
AATCAAGCAAACAGATTTTCAATCCCTTTCATAGAAAGGGTTTTTTCTTTTTTTAAAACTGTTTATGTTAAGAAATGTTAAGCGTATTTTATCAAATAGGCAATTTATATGAGAAAAAATACTTTATTATCTTGTAGGGAATTTACAACACACATTTTACACAAACTAATAGGGAAAGAGGTACTATCATGGGATGGGTTACATTAACTCTCAGAAAGACTGAATTAAAAAAGTCGCATTCTGATTATCAAAAGGAACTGCTAGATATTTCTAGACGTAAAAGACAAATGGCTAGAGAATATCATTACGAACAATTGCTGTTCAATAATGATTATAAAGAGGAAAGAGATTCTCTTTATACAAATTACAAAGCTACATCTGATGCATTAAGGGATCAAATTAGTCAAGAGACTAGTAATCCTTCGTTGACTGATCCAAATGGAAATCCAAAAGTTGATCAAAACAAAATTGATGATTTAAATAGACAAATCAACGAAGAAAAAGAAAATTACGAAAGATTAAATATGATGGCTCAAGAAGAACGTGACGAAGAGCTACAAAGATTGGAAAATGAGGCAAACGACGAAGAAACAATGCTTGACCAAGAACAAGTTGAAATCGAAGCACAATTAGAAGCAATCAGTGCAGAGATCGAGGCAGTTGGCGAAGCAATAAGCTCTCAAATCCAAGCTTCAACAATAAAATTATCATAGTACTCATTACTAAGATAGTTTTTCCTGAAAAAGATTGTGTATGTGTATTCAAAAAGACGAGGTCTCCGCCTCGTCTTTTTTATTTTTTCATTAATTCTTTTAATTGATAACACGCTGTTAAAATTGGGTCAATTGAACTTGAAAATGGCGGAGAATAAGCTAAATCCAAATGCAAAAGCTTCTCAACCGTTAATCTTGATTTAAGAGCTGAAGTTATTGTGTTTATTCTTTGAGATATATTTCCGCTCCAACCAATCCCTTGTGCTCCCAGTACTTCGCCACTTCTTTTGTCTGCAACAATTTTGATTGTCATTTTGTTTGTATCGGGCATATATCCTGCTTTGTCGTTTTTTGTAATTGAAGAACAAATTGGCTCAAGATTGATATCTTTTGAATATTTTTTTGCTTCTTGCATGGTTAAGCCTGTTTTTGATATTGTCCAGTCATAAAATCTTGTTATTGTAGATTTTAAAACGCCATCAAAATTTTCATAATTAGTTCCATCTGCGTTAATGGCAGCAACTCTTCCTTCTTTGTTTGCAATTGTTCCAAGTCCAATATATGTTGGCTCTTGAGTAATTATGCAATATTTTTGTGCGCAATCTCCGCAAGCAAAGATGTTTTGATAATTTGTTCTCATTTTTGAATCAACTTCAATGGCACCAGTTGTTCCAAGTTTTATTCCTGCATTTTTTGCAATATCAACATTGGGAATTGCTCCCGTTGCAAGAATACAAAAATCGGCAAAAAATTCTTTGTTTGATTCTGTTTTTGCGCCTTTAAATGAATTATTTTCGTCTGTTAAAAATTCAATAACGTTTTCGTTGTAATGGCATTGTAATTGTCCTTTGGTTTTGTAGTCAATCATTTTTTGAATATGCTCTGAAAAATCTTCATCAAAATCTGAAGCAATTCTTTCTTTTTTTTCAAGCAATATCACATTAAAATTGTTTTTTGTAAAAGCCTCAATTAATTCAATAGCAATATATCCTGCACCAATAATTAAAACGTTTTTTGATTCTTTCATTTTTTCTTTAATTAATTTGCCAGACTCGAGAGATCTCAGGGAAAAAACATTTTTCGCATTTAAATTTTTAATATTTGGCAAATTAATATTTGCTCCAAGTGCAAGAATCAATTCATCATAAAAAATGTGATTATTATTAATTAAAATACAATTTTTTTCTGGAAAAATTTCACTCGCTTCATGGTTTAAAAAAATGTTTATTCCATTTTTTTCAAAATCTTGCGGTGTTCTTATAATTAAATCTTCTATTTTTTTAACAGAGCCTTCAATAAAATATGGCAAACCGCACAATGAATATGCAATTTCAGATGTTTTTGTATAAAGTTCTACTTGGTTATTTGGATTGAGCCTTTTGGCTTTAGAAGCCGCCTTGGCACCTGCAGCTCCGCCACCTATTACAACAATTTTTTTCATGGTAAATTAATTTTACAAGAAGGAGAAAAAAATTGTATCTGACAGGCGGGCAATATAAAGGACGAAAAATTGAAGTTCCGAACAATGTTAAACCAACTTTGTCTAAGACTAGAGAAAGTGTTTTTAATATTTTATTGCAATATGATTTATCTGGAAATAAATTTTTAAATATGTTTTCTGGAAGTGCGATTATGGGTCTTGAAGCGATTTCAAGAGGATATGAAGTTGTTGAAATAGAAATTAGCCCTAAAACTGCTTTGATAATTAAAAATAATTATAAAAATTTAAATTTAAAACCAAATATAACAATTTGCGATTGTTTGAAATATAAAACCGATGAAAAATTTGACATAATTTATGCTGATCCTCCTTGGGAAATGGATTATGCGCCGATAATTTTAAAAGCCAATGAAATGATAAAAAAAGATGGTGTTATTATTTTGGAATATGATAAAACGAAAAATATCGATATTCAAAACATTTTAAATGGATTAAATATCGATATTAATTTGGTTAAATCTAAAAAATATGGCAGATGTTTGCTTGCTATATTAAGAAAGGCGCTTTAGTGCGGCTTTAATCAGCCCATCAAACAATGGGTGTGGATTTTGTGGGCGAGATTTGAATTCTGGATGGAATTGGCAAGCAATGAAATAATCATTCTTAGGATATTCGACAATTTCTGCTAACAATTCATCGGGGCTTGTTCCTGAGATTACCAATCCTGCTGATTCTAATTGTTTTTTGTATTCGCTATTAAATTCAAATCTGTGTCTGTGGCGTTCTAAAATTAAATCAGAACCATAAACCTTATGTGCCAGTGTGTTTGGCGCAATTTTGCAAGGATATGAACCAAGACGCATTGTTGCGCCATAGCCTGCAATATTTTTTTGCTCTTCCATAAGGTCAACCACTTTGTGTGGCGTATTTTTATCAAATTCGGTTGAATTCGCATTTTCCAATTTTGCAACATTTCTTGAAAATTCAATAACAGCGCATTGCATTCCAAGGCAAAGTCCTAAATATGGGATATTATTTTCTCTTGCATATTTTACAACTTTTAATTTTCCTTCAATTCCTCGAACTCCAAAGCCTCCCGGAACTACAACAGCATCAACGTTTGCCAGATGGGAAGCTGCTTCTTGGTCTGTTATAATTTCTTCTGAAGCAATCCATTTTAAATTGATTTTGGAATCGTTTTGAAAACCTGCGTGTTTTAAACTTTCAACAACTGAAATATAAGCGTCGTTTAATTCTGTATATTTTCCAGCAATTGCAACTGTCAATTCTTTTTTAGGATTGTTTATTTTGTTGATTAAATCTGCCCATTGGGTTAAATCGGGTTCTCTATCTTCAAGTCCAAGAGTTTTCAAAACTTGCGAAGTTATTCCTTGCTTTTCAAGATATAAAGGCACTTCATAAATTGATTTCATATCCTTGCATTCAACAACAGAATCTTTATTCACTGAGCAAAATAGTGCAATTTTGTCTTTTTCTGTTTTTGAAACAGGAACTTGTGTTCTTAATACGAGCATTTCTGGCTGAATACCGTAACTTCTTAAAACATTAACGCTGTGTTGTGTTGGTTTTGTTTTTAATTCGCCTGAAGTTGGCAAATATGGCAATAAAGTCACATGGATAGACATTGAATTTTGGAAGCCAACTTCTGAACGAAATTGTCTTATTGCTTCAATGAAAGGTAAACTCTCGATATCGCCAATTGTTCCCCCTACTTCTGCAATTAAAATATCAGGATTATTTCGTTTGGAAGCCAAAGTCAAACGAGATTTGATTTCGCCTGTAATATGAGGAATCATTTGAACTGTTGCGCCTAAATATTCCCCCCTTCTTTCTTTATTGATTACAGTTTGATAAACGGAGCCTGAGGTAACATTGTTAATTTGAGACAAGCTTGTGTCTATAAATCTTTCATAATGCCCTAAATCCAAATCTGTTTCGGCGCCATCGTCGCAAACAAAAACTTCACCATGCTGAAATGGGCTCATTGTTCCTGGGTCAACATTGATATATGGGTCAAATTTTTGTATAGAAACACTATAACCACGAGACACCAAAAGCCTGCCTAAAGAGGCGGCTACAATCCCTTTTCCTAAAGAGCTAACTACACCGCCTGTAATAAAAATATATTTTGTCATTTTTCCCCTTGTTTTGTGCCTGTGAATGTTATCATGCGGCACTTTTGATTGTTTTACCAATTCAAAATTGTTTGAATTAGCTTAACCGTTAGTTATTAATTTATTTTTGGAACTTTGAAGAACTCACCTTCTATATCTGGAGCATTGCTCATTAGTTCTTCTCTTGTGTTTTCGTAAATCTTGTTATCTTCTCTCATAACATTTACAAAATCAATTGGATGATTCATTGGTTCAACGCCTGTTGTATCAACTTCGTTCATTTTTTCAACATGAGCTAATACATCACCTAATTGATGAGTAAACATCTCTTTTTCTTCTTCTGTTAATTCTAATCTTGCAAGTTTTGCAACATGTTCTACGTCTTTTGTTGTTATCATAATTTTTTCCTCAACTATTAAGATAACAAAAATTGAAAGGTATTGCAATTTATTATTAAGTTATTTACAATTTTCTTATGGATATGAAGAGTAGTATTTTAATCGTTGAAGATCATGCACTTACTTCGTTTGCTCTTAAAACATCGCTATCTTGCTTAGATTTTGTTAAAGAGGTTCTAGACGTAAATTGTGCAGCTGAAGCATATAAAGCTTTGGAAAACAACAAAATAGATTTAATTTTGCTTGATTTGGGCTTGCCCGAAATTGATGGTGTTTGTGCCCTTAAAACAATAAGAGAAAAAGACAAGAATATTAAAATTGTTATTTTGACATCTCATTGCGACAAAGAAGAAGTTCAAAAATGTTTGGAGCTTGGAATTAATGCATATTGCACAAAAGAAATCAAACCTGATAAATTGTGTGATGTTATTAAAGATGTTCTTGAAGGGTCAATGTATTTTGATTCAAGCGTGTCTGAGTTTGTTATGCAGCAAACTTCGAGGGAAAATGTTGAAAAAACTCTTGGAAATGTATCCGTAAAAGATTGTTACAATTTGACCCAGCAGGAAAAAAGAGTATTAATATTATTATCAAGCGGGTTAAACAATTCCCAAATCGCAAGTAAATTGGAAATTTCAATCAACACAACAAAAGTCCATGTTTGTTCAATTTTGCAAAAAATGGGGGTAGACGATAGAACCCAAGCGGCAATTAAAGCTATTAGAGAGAATTTAATTAATTAAGGTATTTATGACATCATTAGCAAGAATTTTAATTATTGACGATAATTCAAAATTGATGGAAGATGCTCTTCCAATGTATGGTTATGAAGTCAAATGTGCAAACGATGGTTTGCTTGGCTTAAAAATATTAGACGAAGATTCAAATTTTGATATAGTATTGCTTGATGTTGTCATGCCTAATTTAGATGGCTGGGAAACATTAAAAGCAATTAGAAAAAGCGAAAAATTTTCCCAAATCCCTGTTATTATGCTGACTTCTGTTTCTGATGCAAATAAGCAAATTTCAGGTTTAAAATTTGGCGCTGATGATTATATCGTTAAGCCTTTTGTTTTACCAAATTTATTAGCAAGAATTGAAGCGTTATTAAGACGCTCAACGTGGAATAAAGATACAAAGCAGGCAAGTGCTTTGCCTTTTGTGAGTGGTGAAGAAATTTCTCCTTTAACATCTCGTGAAAAAGAAATTTTGCAACTGGTTGCAAAAGGCGAAACAAACTCTCAAATTGCACAAAAGCTTTTTGTAAGAGAAGTTACTGTAAAGACTCACCTAAACAGTATTTTCAGAAAATTAAAAGTTGGAAATAGAGTCCAAGCGGTGCTTTTAGCTCAACAAACAGAATTGATTTAAAAAAGGAATAACAATGTCTAAAGAAAACTTAGTAGATTTAATATTAAATAATTACGAAGATTTTGCTCTTCAGCATGCTCAAAACAATGACATAGATTTATCAGAAACTGATTTTTCGCATGCTAATATTGAAAATGCTGATTTTACTAACATTGATTTTTCTGGTGCAAATTTTGCAGAAGGTAATCTTTTGAATGTTAAATTTATCGATTGTGATTTAACAAGTGCTGATTTTTCAAGAGCACAGATTTCTGAATGTGATTTTTCCGGTTCTATTTTAAACGGAACTAGTTTTAATTATGCAACAATAAATTATTGCGAATTTTCTGATGCAGATATGGCAGGTGCAAATTTTTCTGAAGCAGATTTATCCGATAGCGATTTTTCTACGTCTGAAAATCTTGATTCATGCAGATTTGATGAATCAACTGTTTGGCCTGATAGTGACAAGCTTCCTGAAGATTTTGATTGCACATATAATTATGATTTGTCGACTTTAAGAGACGACGAAGAAGGTTCAAACGAAGATTATTAATCGTTTTCGATTATTAATTCGAGATTGTTTGTTCCAATCATTCTTGTTTTAGAGCGTTCTTTTTCATAAACGCCAGATTTAATTGCAAGAACTTTTGTGTCTTCATAAAAAACAAGATTGTGTCCACCTTGGTGGATAATTAAAATGTCGTTTTTGAATATCTCGCTGCTAATAATATATTCGCCTTTGGTGTTGTAAAAATCAACCCTAGCGCTACCATTTTGAACGATTAAAATTTCGTCTGTTCTATTTGTTTCTTTATTTAAATGATTGTGATAATGAGCGCCTGTTTTGTGATTCTTTTTAAAAGTTATATAGCCCAATTGAATTTCATCAGAGTCATCGGTGAAAAATTCTGTATCTTTTGATTGATACGATGCTCTAATGATTTTAGCGTAAAGAATATTGTTGTCTTTAATTTCTTTAATCATTATTTGATTAATTTGTTGTTTCCATCCACATGTGCTATTTTTGGCTCAAATGTTTTTTGTTCTTCTTCGTTTAAAAGCGCATAAGCAACAATTATGATCTTGTCTTTAACTTGAACTTTTCTTGCTGCTGCGCCATTAAGACAAATTATGCCTGAATTGGCTTCGCCTTCGATAACATAAGTTGAAAATCTTTCGCCATTGTTTATGTCTAAAATTTCAACTTTTTGATTTTTTTTGATACCAACTTCATCCAAAAGAGCTTTGTCAATCGTAATAGAGCCAATATATTCTAAATTAGCTTCCGTTACTGTTGCTCTGTGTATTTTTGCATATAAAAATTCGTTTAACATATAATTATTTTATCATAAAAAATAATTACAAGAAGTTTTATTATCTTTGCCTATTGCGCAAAATTTAACTCCGCAATCGTTGCCTTTGCATTGAAGTTTGTCGGTTTTATAAGACATTAGGGTAACTTCGTTGCCATATCTATCAATCACACCGCAATGGTTATTGTCTAGACAGGCTTTTGTGTAATATTTCATAAATGGGCAAAGATATGTGTATTTTGGTTCGATAATCCAATTTCCTTGTTTGTCAATTGTTCCATATTTTTTGTTTATTGCAACAATTGCGTAATCATTTTCAAATTCGTTTGCTGTGTCAAATTTGTAATCGATTATTTGTTTGTTTTCAGAATCAATATAGCCATATTTTTTTGTTGATTCATTGTACGCTTTTTTTAATTCTTTATTTGAAGCAATATTTGCTCTAACAAGTTCTATTGGCAGGGCAAGTTGCGCTTTAAATCTTGATTTATATTTATTTAAAGGGATGATTGTTCTATTTGTTTTTCTTTCAATATAACCATAACTTGTATCGTTTTTTATTGGAAATAAGAAATGAAATGAAAAATAATTAACAGTTAATTCTGTAATTGCAACGAGGCAAAATAAATGTATTGCAATTATTGTTATTTTTTCAAATGTTTTATTCATAATAGACACCTTTATGTGATTATAACATAAATAAAGTGTTTTCCATAACAAAAATAAATGCGGTCTTTGAAACCGCATAAGTCAAGAAAGGAATGGTTAGACTATTAACTTTCATGATTATTACACATAAAAAATTACTAGTGCAAATTTGTTACTAAAATGTTACATATACTATACAAATTGCATACTATAATCTATTCAATTCCTCTCGACTTAAGCATTTGCTCAAATTCCTTAAGAAGAGATGCTTTTAATGCTTTATTTCCCTTTTCTGTTGTAAAAATATCACCACTGCCAGCAATAATGTAATTTAAATTAACATCCAGCGTTTTGTGCATTTTATATAAAACAGCGGGACTTGGCGCACTCTTTGAGTTTTCCATATTAGAAATCGCTTGTTTTGTAACTTCCAATTTTGACGCAAACTCTTCTTGAGACATTCCCAATTGTTTTCTTAGAATTCTAATTCTTTCATTAAGATTTTTCATAATCTCTACCTATAAAATAAACCAAAACTTGACAAAGAAAAATTGTTAATGTACTATGTCAATAACAACTGTCAATTTTATTATAACGCAATAAAGTAATAATTTACATACATATTTTGGTGGAATTAAGTATTATGTTAAAAAAATCAGATAAAGCGCTTAGTGAAAATCATTCAAAAATTGTGAAGTGCATTTTTAAAGGCATGACGATTGCTCAAATTGCAAAAGAAATGTATTGTTCTCAATCTTGTGTTTCTTATCATATTAGTTCTTTGTATGCTAAATACAAGGCAAAAACAAGAAGCGAATTTATCTTGAGCGTTTTTGGCGAAATTATGGATAAATATAAATCGTTGATTGACTTGAAAAATTCAAAAATTATTTATTTGAATAAGCAAAACATCAATATTAAAAAGATTCTTGAAGGCTTAATTATTAATCAAGAAAACAAAGAAGCCTTTGAATATTGGGTTTTGCAAGCTCAAAAATATATATAAATTTACTTATTAACTCTCTACTATCTAATTTCGACCTTCTTTATTTTTTTATGAAGGTCTTTTTTTTATTTATAAACTTAATTTTAATTCGTCTTTTCGATTTTTGAATGTTGAAAATTGACCACTCTTTGTAATTGCGACTTTGCCAGAGCGCACAAATTCTTTAATTCCAAAAGGACGAACTAATTCTGCAAAAGTTTGAACTTGTTTTTCATCGCCATCGATTTTAACTGTATATATTTTTTCGGTTACATCCATAATTTTTGCTGAGGCTTGAGCAACGATGTTCATAAATTCTGCTCTGTTTTCGTCATTTACCGAAATCTTTAATAGTCCGATTTCGTATTCAATAGCATCGCCAAGTGTTAAATTTGCTACTTTTATAACTGGAATTAAACGATTTAATTGTTTACAAATTTGTTCAATTACATCATCATCCGCACGAGTCACTATTGTCACTCGTGAATAAATGCTATCTAGTGTTGGGGCAACTGTTAGGCTTTCAATATTGTATCCTCGACCAGAAAAAAGATCCACGATTCGTGATAATACCCCAACTTCGTTTGTAACTAAAACTGATATAGTGTGGCTAGTTGGCATTTTAGCACTCCTCTCTTGATAATAATACTTTGTCTATTGGTTGACCTGCTAATACCCATGGGTAAACCATTTCAAAATTTTCACATACAAAATCAATCATAACTGGACCATCAAATTCGATTGCTTTTTCTAGTGCAGGAATGATTTCTTCTTCGCGTTCAACTCTTATTCCAAGAGCGCCATAGCTTTGAGCTAGTTTTACAAAATCAGGTGAAGAAATTTTTGTTTGCGAATAATGTTCGTTATAAATTTTTTCTTGCCATTGGCGTACCATTCCAAGATAGCCGTTGTTTATTATGCAGTTAATAACTTTGAATTTGTAATCAACGCAAGTCATTAATTCTTGAATATTCATTTGAATCGAGCCATCGCCCGCAATATTTAAAACATATCCTTTTTTCATAGCAGCCATTGCGCCGATTGCAGCAGGAAAACCAAAACCCATTGTTCCTAATCCGCCTGAAGTGATTAATTTTCTTGGTTGGTTAAATTTAAAGTTTTGCGCTGTCCACATTTGATGTTGACCAACTTCTGTTGCAACAATTGGCTCGTCTTTTTTTGTATAGTCATAAATTGTGTTTAAAACTGTAATTGCGCTTAATTTTTCTGACATTTTTTGCGGAATTGCAACTTTTTTCTTCCATTCTCTAATGTCATTGAACCATTTTTCTTTTAAATCATTATTTACTACATGTTTTGATTTGTTTAATTGCTCAATCATTATTGATAAAACATTTTTAATGTCTCCGACAATAGGAATCGTCGCCTTAACATTTTTAGAAATTGAACAAGGATCGATATCAATATGGATAACCTGAGCGTCACGAGCAAATTTTTTCAAACAGCCAGTAATTCTGTCTGAAAATCTTGTGCCAATTGCGAAAATAACATCGGCATTTGCAACTGTTAAATTTGCACAATAATTCCCATGCATTCCCATCATGCCAAGACTTGTTTCAAGGCTATCTGGATACGTTCCTGTTCCCATTAATGTATGCACAACAGGGATTTGTAATCTTGTTGCGACTTCTTTTAATTCATTGCTTGCGTTTGACGCCATTACCCCACCACCAGAAATGATAACTGGTCTTTTTGCTTCAAATAATGTTTCAAGCGCCCTTTGAACTTGTAAAGGATGACCTTTGTAGTTTGGATTGTATCCAACAAGTTCAACATTTTTAGGATATTCAAATGTATATTTTGCATTGAAAATATCGACTGGAATATCAATTACAACAGGACCTTTTTTGCCCGTTGTAGCTATATAAAAAGCTTCTTTAATAATTCTTGCTAAATCTTTAACATCTTTAACTAGATAATTATGTTTACAACAAGAACGAGTTATGCCAACAACATCCGCTTCTTGAAAAGCATCAGCCCCGATTAATTTTGAATTTACTTGACCAGTAATTAAAATTAAAGGAGTTCCGTCATAATATGCGTTAGCAAGCCCTGTTATAGTATTACATGCTCCAGGTCCAGAAGTCACTACTGCTACGCCTACTCGACCAGAAGCTCTTGCATATCCTTCTGCAGCATGAACTGCAGCTTGCTCATGTCGAACAAGATAGTGTTTGATTTCATCTTGCATGTATAATGCGTCATATAAAGGCAGAACAACGCCCCCAGGGTACCCAAATATTTCTTCTACGCCTTCTTTAACTAAAGATTTAAGTAGAATTTGTGCTCCGCTATACATTTGCTTGTTCATTTCTTTTTCCTTTTATATGCGATTCTTTGCTTTATTATACCAGTATAAACTTTATAGCTCCAATTGTAAAATTTTCTAAATAATTGAAGAATTTATCTTTTAAAGTTCTATAATTATTCACAGGAGTTTACAATGTTTGATTATTTTAAAGGAATTTTGGTTGATAAAAGTTTTCCATATTGCACTATTGAAGTTAATGGTGTTGGTTATCGTTTATTAACTAATTTAAGAACATTAGAATCAATTGGGGAATTAAATTCTGAAGTTAAAATTTATGCGAAATTGATTCACAAAGAAGACTCAATGACCCTATGTGGCTTTAAAAATAGACAAGATAGAGTGATTTTTGATATATTAACTTCTGTTTCAGGAATTGGGGTTAAAGTTGCTCTTGCGCTTTTAGCCGAGTTTGAAACAAATGAATTGATTAATTTGATAATTTCTCAAGACCACAAAACAATTTCAAGAACTAAGGGAATTGGTGCAAAAATGGCGCAAAAAATTGTTCTTGAAATTAAAGACAAACTTGCAAAACTAGACGTTGTGCCTTTTGTTGTTGAAAAAACATCAAACACAAAAGTTTCAACAGATACAATTTCTCAAGTTGCAACAGTTTTAGAATCTTTGGGCTATTCTAAAAATGAATACCAAGGAGCAATTGAAACAGCATTAACACAATTAAGCAAGGATGATGACGAAGAATTATTAAAAGAAGTTTTAAAAATATTATCAGTATTTTAAAAATAACAATTGAAGGATAGAATATGTTTAAAAAATTTACTAAACAAAAAAGAGAATTAAGAGTGCTTTTTGCTTCTGCTGAAGTTGCGCCATATTCAAAAGTGGGCGGTCTTGCAGATGTTGTTGGGGAATTGCCTTTGTATCTTGATAAACAAGATGTTGAATGTGCGGTTTTTACTCCATTATACGGTTGCATTGATGTCAATAAACACAATATCGTTGAGCTTGAAAATTCTGAATTAACTCTTGATATGGGTCATTCTCGCCATGTTTTTAAATTGTTTATGACAACTATTCCAAAAACAAAAGTTAAAGTATTTTTCGTGGCTAATCCAAAATATTTTTCTTGCTTTAATGTTGTTTATCCAAAATGGTGTGATGAAATGTATGAAATGCAAAGATATGTTTCATTCTCATTAGCTGTTTTAGAATATGCAAAATTGCTTAATTTTAAACCAGACATTATTCATGCTAACGATTGGCATACAGCGATGTTGCCTGTATATTTGAAATCAAATTATAAATATGATGAATTTTATAAAGACACAAAATCGGTTTTCACGATTCACAATCTTGCATATCAAGGAGAATGCGACAAAGCAATTGTTGATTTTGCAAATATGCGTTGGGATAATGTTTTCCATGATCAATGTATTGAGCATTATGGAAGAGTTAATTGGTTGAAGGGTGCTTTGTATTGTGCTGATAAAATTACAACAGTTTCGCCAAGATATGCTCAAGAAATTTTAGGTTCAGATTTTGGCGAAGGAATGGATTACACCCTAAGAGGGCAAACATATAAACTTTGCGGCATTTTGAATGGTACACATTATGATAAAAAATTCAATTTAAAAGAAAAACCAAAATTTAAAGAAGAAATTCAACGTGCTTTCGGGCTTCCGATTAATCCTGATAGACCTCTGATTGCAATGATTTCTCGTCTTGTTTATCAAAAAGGTTTAGATTTGGTTGATTTTGCTAAATTTGAATTAATGAAACAGCCTGCTGATTTTGTATTTTTGGGAACTGGCGAAGAAAGCTATCAAAATATGCTTATTTGGTCATCAAATAATTCATCAAATATTAGAGCTTGGATTGATTTTAAAGCTGATTTGAGTGATAAAATTTATAAAGCTTCTGATATGTTTTTAATGCCAAGTTTGTTTGAGCCTTGCGGCATTTCTCAAATGATTGCAATGAAATATGGCTCAATTCCAATTGTGCGTGCCGTTGGTGGCTTGGATGATACAATTTGCGCATATCCAAATAAAAATGCAACTGGTTTTAAATTCTTAGGTTATGACGCTCAATCTATGGTCAATGAAATCAAAAACGCTATTTGGACATATTATGATAGAAAAGTCGAATTTAAAAATATGATGAAAAATTGTATCGAAACGAAATTTTCTTGGGAAGATTCGGCTAAGAAATATAAGTTTTTATATTTGGATGTCCTTAACAAAAAGAATTTTTAAATGTTATAAGTGTCAAAATAAATATCTAAAAATTCAGAATTTAATTATGAATATCATGTTTGGCTTGAAGAAGTATTTTTGCTTTTGTCGTCTTAAAATATTAGTTTAAATGACAAAAATTGCTTTGCATGTTAGAATTTAGTTTAAGCAATATTTAAGAGGTGTTTATGTACGATAATGAAAAAATAATTGCGTGTCCTGCATGTAAAAAAATAATGAAAAAAGTATATGTAGCAAGCGCGGGAATGAGTGTTGATATTTGTGTTGATGGTTGTGGTGGTATCTATTTTGACAGAAATGAGTTTAAGCGAGTGGATGAACAACATGAAGATATAACCCCAATTCTAAATGAAATTGAAAATAAAACTTTTAATGAAGTGAATAACGATTTTAAGCGTGAATGTCCGGATTGCGGTGCTGTTATGACAAGAAATTATACGAGTGCAAATTTATCAATACAAATTGATGTTTGTTATCGTTGCGGTGGGACTTTTTTAGATAATCAAGAATTGCAAAAAATCAGAGCAGAGTTCCCAACCGAAGAAGCAAGAAATGCCGATTTTGCAAAAAGGCTTTATCATATTTTTGGTCAAGAATATGAAGCAAGAATGAAGGACAATGCTCAGTGGATTAAAGAAAGCGAAAAAAAGCGTAGAAAAATTATCAAAGATAGCATAATGAGGGGTGTAGAAACATTTGTCAACGCTACGACGTTTGGTGCGTATGATAAAATGAAAGAACTTTTAAAATCTAAATAATAAAAGAGCCTTATAGGCTCTTTTATTATTTAGATTTAATATATTCTAATAATTCTTTATAATCTTTTTCATAACCAAACAATTTAATATCTTTTTTGTATTTTTTATATACAAGATTTAGAGCTTTTTTTGTGTAATAATCTTGCCATTTTTTAGTTTTTTGCGTTTTATTGAAATGAGGAAGAGGAAGGAAATTGAATCTTTCTTGCGTTGGCTTATAATCTTCTTCTATCGATTCAAATTTTCCAATGAAATCTACAATGCATTTTCCATTTCTATAAAAATTAGGATATTGCATTGCAAAATGTGGGTCAAACATAAAATTTGGAATTTTTGAAATTTTTATAACCATATCTTCAAATGAATTAATATGTTTTAAATATGGTTCAAGATTGTTCATTGCGTTTGTTTTTAAAACATTGTTTTCATATCTGTTTTCATAAAATGAAACTAATCTTGCAAAAGGATTTCTAACAAAACCAAATTTATAATATTCCCCTAGATTTTTAGGGAGGCTTTTTATGTTGTGTTTTGAATTAAATAAATGTGTTTGGACCAATGAATCTCTGTCTGGAATTTCAGGACAATTAAACATTGAAACCATAATTGATGTGCAGGCAACTTTTGGATTATTGAAAAAAATAACCTTTTTATCTTCGTCAATTAGCCATCTAATATAATAAGGAGAAAGATAGCGATTGTTATTTTCTTTTATGGTTTTATAATTTATTAAATATTTGGAAAAGCTATATATAAGCATTGAAAAAGTATTCATTAAAAAGCCTCCAGTTTTTTTAGTTGTGCAATTAAATATTCAAAGTTTTCTTTTTCGGTTTTTTCTTCTGTGTTTAATATTATATCTACGCTATTTCCATATTCATAGTTTTGTATCATATTGCACGTTCCTAGTGAATTATAAAGACCTTTTGTGTCGTTTTTCTTTAGTGTTTCAAGACTTTTATCAACAAGAATTTCAATTAAATTTGGTTTTAATCTTTCTTTAATTTCTTTTCTTTGTTCTTTAAATTTAGATATGCAAGTTACTATAACATTGAATCCTTGATTTGAAAGAAGTTGCGCAATTTGAGATATTCTTTCAATGTTTTGATAACAATCTTCTTTTGTGTAGCCTAAATCAGAATTTATGGTTTTTCTAACATCATCAGCGTCTAACAAGATTGGTTTAATTGAAAATTCCCTCCATAGATTCATTGCTTGAGTGGTTTTTCCAGCTCCAGACAATCCGCTAAACCAATATATTTTTCCTTTTTGATTTACTTTTATTAAATTATCATTAGCAAGAAAAACACTAACTCCAAGTGTTTTTTTGCTTGCTTTATCGATAATTATTCCAAAGCCATTTTCTTTAATATCATTGATATTGTTAAAACAAATAGCTTTATCTAATTCTATTAGTGTTTGAGTGTATTTTGTTATATTGGCAAATATTGTTCCATGATGAAAAATCATTTCGTTTGTTGGTTCGTCAAACCAATATGTGTGATGTTTAATTTTGTTGCTTACTAAAAGATTAACGTTCGCTAATGCGTTTCCTTTTTCAATATCTATATCTTCTTGAATTTGTATTGTTCCATTATTGCTGTCGCATTTAATGGTCACTTCTTTATCAAGAGGGAAAAGTTTTAATTTTTCGTCTTTTTTGATTTCTTTTTTGTCTAAAAGTTTTAAATAATAATATCTTTCGCCATTGCAAAATTGAGAACAGTATGCGTGAGCTATAAAATTATTTTTTTTGCTTTCAAAATATAGCCAATTATATTCTTCTATTTTTTCAATAACTTTGTCGATATTTTTATTGTGTATTGAATCAATCGGAATTATTGAATAGTTAAAATTATATTGTTTTAAAATTTCTTCTATTTCTTGTTTTCTTTTTTGAATTATATTTTCATCCCATGTGTTTGATTTTGTTGTTAAATCGCATTTTGATAGGGCTATAATTAAATATTTAATTTGAAAAAGAGCGCAAATTGAAAGATGTTTTAACGTTTGAGGAGAAATTCCTTTTAAAACATCTATAACTAAAATTGCGCAATTTGCTTCTGCTGCTGCTATTGCCATATTTTTGGTATATTGCTCATGACCAGGACAATCGTAGATATGATAACGTGTATTGTTATAATCAAAGTATCTGTGTGCTATATCGATTGTGATTTGCTGCTTTCTTTCATCCAATAAGCCATCAAGCAAAAGACCGGGTTCAAGAAAATCGCTGCCATTATCAAAAGAAGCAGACATTGCATCTTCTAAAACATCTTGTTTTACAGAATTTGTGTTTAATAAAATTTGACCAATTAAACTAGATTTTCCGTCGTCTACGCTTCCGCAACATATAAAATTAAAGATGTTGTTGCTCATTGTCACCTCTTGCTGTTTTCTTTTTGAAAAATAGCCATATTCTTTCATAGAAATAATAAAGAATTATTTTAGAAAATAACTCAAGCGACCCTATGCTTATTGAAATTTTGAAATCGTGCGTAAAAATAAAAGCAATAAGAATTGTCGAAATTGTTGCAAAAATTCTGTATAATATACTTTTTATTAATGATTCAAAGTGTGTATCTGTTTTCATTAGAAATATCCTTCTTGCTTTTTAATTTCCATTGAGCCTTTTGCATCATAATCAATTACTCTTGTAATTCTTTCTGAATATTGCACTTCTTCTAATTCTTTTATAATTTCATCAATATTCTTTGCATTTGAACGAACCGCCCCTGTTAAAGGATAACAGCCAAGCGTTCTAAAGCGAACATTCAGTTCTTCTGTTTTTTCGCCTTTTTGCGGAATTAAGAGTAATTCTTTATTGTTTTGAGTTGTGATTTTGACTTTTCTTTTGTGCGAAAAATAAATTGGAACAATTTCAATATTTTCTTCTTTAATGTATTTCCAAATGTCTAGTTCAGTCCAATTTGATAGTGGAAAAACTCTTAAACTTGTGTCGTTACAATAAAATGGGTTATATAGTGGCGAAATTTCAGGATTCTGTTTTCTTGCATTCCAATAACCATTTTTATCTCTTATTGAAATTATTCTTTCTTTTGCTCTGCTTTTTTCTTCGTCTCTTCTTGCGCCACCAAAAGCAATTTTAAAGCCAAAATGTTCTTGAGACATTTTTAGAGCTTGCGTTTTCATGATGTCTGTATAATTTCTTCCGTCTTTGTATGGATTCAAGCAGGCTGGATGTTTAAAAATTAATAAATCAATTTCATTGGCAATTTTTTCTCTGAATTCATACATTTCAGGAAATTTCCAGCCCGTATCTATATGCAAAAATTTGATTGGAATTTTGTTTGGGTAGAATGCTTTTTTGAAAAGATGTAAAAGTACACTGCTATCTTTTCCAATTGAATAAAATGCTACTATTTTTTCAACGTCATTGTTAAAAACAGTGTCTCTTATTATATCTATTGCTTGGTATTCTAAGTTTTTTAAATAGTTGTCCATTGTTTTATTTTCTAGTCTAATGTTTTGTGGTGAGTGATTTTATAACTTGAATATTCAGGTATTTCAAATGTCATATAGTCCTTGTTTTGTGTGATATCTTTTTCAGCAGCAAAATTTTTGTGTCGAGAAACACCATAACCTATTAAATATCTATTTGGAGACATTTCTTGTAGGTTTCCAAGAAACATAATATTGTCTTCAAGTTCAAAAGTTCTATAATCTGTAATTTTTAGATTTTTTTCGTCAAGTTTCATTTTGACAATTTTTGCCTTCCCTGGTTGATAAAATTGTTTGTCGCCCGGAATTTTAAATTGGTTGTTGTTGTTTAAAAAAGTAAAATATCCATCTGATGTCAGCATTGGCGAATGTTGCAGTATGAAACGCTGCTCTGGAGCTAAATTGAACATATCACCTTTTCCGCCTAAAATCCAAATTGGTTTTTTTGTTTTTCTGTCTACTTTTACAAAAGAACTCATAAAACCTGCGCTGATTATAATATTGTTATCCTTTGGATCCACTAACATTCCATTTAAATGGAAAGGCTCCATATATTCCCATTCGGGAAGATATACTAAATTATATTTAAGTGCATATTCTGGATGTTTTCCTGTATCAAAATCGAAAATAATATCATTGTCTTTGATCTCTTTTAAATGGTCTTGTAGTATTTTAACGTTTCTTTTTTGTTCTTTTGCATATCTTGTCTCAGGGTAATGTTGACTTATGAAATAGTGGTTTCTGTCTAACATGTAAAAGATATGGTTTTCGCATAGTTTTCCATCGGGCGATGTAATTTTTTTAATTAAGTTGAAATTTTTATCAAAAAGATATATTTCTGTATCAAAATAATTTGTTAAGTGACCTTTTTTTGATTCCATATTAATAGAATAATAAACTTCGCCGTTGCTTAGTTTAATTTTCTGAAAATTAAATAAAAGCTTCATTGGGTAATTTGGGTTATTATGATAAAAAATCAAATCTCCGTTTGTCTTAATGGCTAGCGCTATGGCATTAGACCAATCTGATACTCTCATTGGAGCAGTGAATAAATATCCTTTTGTGTGTCCTGGTTTTGTTTTGATTTTGTATTTCGGTAAATTTTCAGGTGTTAGATTGATTTTATATGCTTTTTTATCTTTTAGAGAATAAATATGTATCGCTTTATTTGCTTTTAATTTTCTTAGCTTTATTTCTTTGTGAATAATTTCATTTTCTTTTGTTTCTATGTCAATTTTTGTTTTTGAAATAGTATTAAGGGTCATTGCTTCATAAGAAGGCTGATTTTTGTCTTTACGGGCAAATATGGAATAAGTATTGATTTTAATGTCTTTAATTGCTTTGTTGACTATTACAACGCGGTCACAATTTAGATAGTATGCTAAAAATATAATAATAGGTATTATTGCCAAGGTGGCTATTTTTATTATTGCTTTTTTCATTTTTATTCCTTGTTTTAATTAGTCTAATGTTTCATATAGTAATACTTTATAGTTTGCATATCCTGGTACATCTAGCACCATATATGTTTTGCCTGTTACTATGTCTTTTTCTTCTGCAAACATTCTTAATTGATTGTGTCCTTGTCCGATTATATATCTATTTGCAGATAGTTCTTGTATATTTCCCATGATGTCAATTGACATTCCAAGTTCAATTGATCTGAAATCTTTTAGCTGTCTTTTTTCGTCATCAATTTTGATTTTTGTAATTTTGCTTCCTCCTGGTAAGCTAAATTGTTTATTTCCTGTTGTTTCAAAATTTAAGTTGTTGTTTAAAAATGTTAGATATCCGTCCGATGTAAATTGTGGAACATGTTGCAAAATAAAACTTTGTTCTTTTTTGAGGTTAAACATATCGTTTTTTCCTCCAAGAATCCAAATTACTTTGCCAGTTTTTCTATCTATCTTTACAAGGCAACTCGAGTATCCAAAACTTAAAATTAAATTGTTATCTTTTGGGTCAACGAGTATGTGATTAAGGTGTCCGCCTGGTTTGATATGCGTCCAGAATGATTTATATATTATAGTTGGATGTTTATATAGCTCAGGATTTTTTTTGGTATCAAATTTAAGTATTGCTTTGCCATCTTTGAACTCAAACACGCGTTCATGCAGTGCTTTTAGGGTTTTTTTCCATTCTGGAATATAGATGTCTTCTTCGTAATAATCATTTAAAAAATAATGATCCTTGTCGAGCATTTCAAATACATGACTTTCTGTTAATGAACCATCCGGAAAAGTTATTTTTTTAATTAAATTAAAGTTTTTATCAAAAAGAAATATTTCGCATTCGTAATAGTCAATAGTTTTGCCGTCATTTTTTTTCATATTTATTGAATAATATATGGTTCCATCAGGCATGATGTGTTTTTTGAAATTTGCCAACAGTAACATGTCTTTGTATGGATTATTATGATAAAAAATCAAATCTCCATTTGTTTTTATTATTATAGCAATTGCATTTGACCAATTAATTGCTTCAATTGGAGCAGTGAATAAATATCCTTTTGTGTGTCCTGGTTTTGTTTTAATTTTGTATTTTGGTAAATTTTCAGGTGTTAGATTGATTTTATATGCTTTTTTATCTTTTAGAGAATAAATATATATCGCTTTATTTGCTTTTAATTTTCTTAGCTTTATTTCTTTGTGAATAATTTCATTTTCTTTTGTTTCTATGTCAATCTTTGTTTTTGAAACTGTATTAAGGGTCATTGCTTCATAAGAAGGCTGATTTTTGTCTTTGTATAAAAAGATTGAATAATTGTTTATTTTAATATCTTCAATTGTATTGTTAATTATCAAAAAATGATTATGATTCAATAAGAAAAATATTGCTGTGCTCAAAATAAGTAATATTGAAGCTGATATTATAAAAATACTTTTTTTCATTGTTTCTCCTCATATAAATTTTATCATTTGGGTTTATAGCGGGCAATTTTGTAATAAAAACTAAAATAATTTTTAAATAATATTCATCAAATGTAGGATACGAGAAAAAAAATGCTGTTATATACTAATTTTGGAATCTTTGTAAAGTTTATGGGAATAGTATAAATATAAAATAATGAAAAAGCCTGCGTTTTCGTATATAGAATTAATTATTTGTATGTCTTTGGTTACTGCGGTAGTCTTGCTTACTATGCCTTTAACTACTCAAAAAACAAAGACTTCTTCTAATATATATGGTGAATTTAGGTGTTTTTCAGAATATGATGATGTAACTGATACATATAGGCTTTATCAACAACAAAGATTCAATTCCTCAGCTTTATCTCAAAAAAGAGATGTAACACAAACTGGCTGTATTTTTACAAGGCCAACTGGTGTAAATTCATTCACAATTACTGCCGTTGGTGGCGGCGGAGGTGGCTCAATGCCCGTTGTGCCTCGTGACGCTGTGAGCGATGTTAATCAGGTTGTAGATATTCAAAAAGAAGGTTCAGCAAAAGAACAATTGAATAGTGCAACTTTGCCTTCATTATCTCAAAAATATGGCTCTTCTGTTTCAAATAATATTCGTCATTGTAATAATTATTTTTGTTCATACAAATCAGGACAATTTGAAGTTGACGTTGCAAGCTATATGCTTAAAAAAATGCAAAGGGCAATTGCTCTATACTATGGTGCAGGCGGAAAACAAGGGCAAATTGTCACAAAAAGCTCAAGTTTAGCAAACAATTTTGTGCAGGATGAGCTTGTTATTAATTTTTGTCGCAATACTGAAATTCCTACTGATGCAAGCGAATATGATTATTGCGTTGGAAAAGGTGGCATGGGTGGTTATGGCGAAGATTTAAATAATTATTATAGTCTTCTTGGAATTATTCAAGATTTAATATACTCTAAAAAACATCCAACAGATACATATATGGGCTATGGTGATGGTCATATAAATAGTTATGATTTATCTTTACTTCGCTCAATTATAAAAAGCCCAGTTGACCCTGTTATTATTAACATGGTTAATTATGGACTTCAAGACACTCCTCATAATTACGACAGGCTTCTTAATGAATTAAGAAATATTTCTAACAATAAAGACAGATTAAATTTAAATATCTACAATAGCAGCGGATATAACGGTCAATATAGTAGATTTAAAATTGATAATAATGAAAATATTGTTGCTTATGGCGGCAAGGGCGGAAGCGTCGATTTTCCGATGGAGCATATTTTCAAAGATAGCGACAATGAAAACCATGTTATAGATGGCGATTTTTATACTCGAAAAGGTGAAAATGGCTATTTTGATAATAAGTTTGATGGCGGTGCAGGCGGAATTGGAGGCAATTGTGTTTGCAAAAATTCCAGTTGTGTAAATTGCGATGGTCTTGCGGGAACAAAAATCGGTTCAGGAGGCGGTGGTGGAAGCATTGTCTTTAGAACTTCTCAAAATCTTGGTGAACATAAAGTTCTTTCGTTCTTTTTGCAAGATGGAACTCAGTTGAATTCTGCTTATAATTTGCAAAACAACAGTACTCCTATTCAAAAGTTAAATAAAACTTCTTATACAACTTATATTTCAAACAATAAGTTTTATGCAGGCAACGGCGGCGCTGGTGCTGGCGGCGCAATAATAATTAATTGGTAAAGATGGAAACAAAATGAAAAAAAGAGGATTAAGTTTAATAGAAATAATTATGTCTACAACTATTCTTGGCGTAGTTATGATTATGATTGGTGGAGTAATTACAAAAAAAGTTAATGTAGCTGCTGATATTTCAAGCGGAACTTTTGCTTGCTATAAAGATGTTAATGGTAATTTAAATCAAAAAGTTACTTTGTTGGATGGAACTGTTCAGCATAGAAAAAATATTCAACAATGCAATTTTACTTTCCCGTCAGGTGTTTCAAACTATAAAGTCGCTGTTATTGGCGGTGGCGGAGGCGGAGGAAAAATATCTGAAGAAAAGACTGATTATTGGGTGTCAGATGCTCCTGTTAGTTTCTCATATAATCTTTTAAGGGCTGGAAATTCTTCTATATCTCAACCTGGAAATAACTATACTGCTTGTTTGGCAAATTCTGCGCAGTATTCTCCGCTTGAGTACTCAAATAACACTACTAAATTTTATTTGAATAGTTGCCCAACTTACAAATGCGACAATGCATACAGATATTTTATGATTCCATCAAATGTTGCGTCTGTTTTTGAATCAAGTGCGCTTGAAAAAATCGCCCTAAATAATCGTTCGTTTTTTGTAAGAGGTGGAAAAAGCTCAGAAATTAATGGTGCAACTTGTGCTTTTAGGACAAATTTCCGATTAGGCGATAATTTTAAATTATTTAATGGTTTTAATGAAAAAGATTGCCCTGAAGCTTCAACTTCTCCTTTGGTTTCTGCCGGTCCTGGTGTTTTTCTTAGAGGTGCAGATTATGTTCTTGCGCAAGGTGCAAGATTTTCAGATACAAATATTAGTATTGCGGGAAAAGATAGAACAGTTTCCGATTCTCCAGTATGTCATTCTGGAGGTAACATAACAAATAAAAAAGCTATTTCTGTTGTTACCTTGACAGAAAGAGATAAAGTAAGTTATACAAAAACTCTTCCAAGACCAAGATCAAGTCACGGCGGAAAGGCTGGTACAACTGTTGAAAATAATACTTTAAATCTTTCTGGAAGAACTGTTTTGATTTCAAAAAGCGATATTGGTGATGGTGGAAAGCCAGGTCTAAAAGGTCAAAATACAAATTTTAAAGATTTTAATTTGACAGCTTGGGGCGGTGATCCGGGTGCAAATATGATTACCTATACAGGAGTTGCTCTTAACAGAATTCCTTCTTCTCATTTAGTCCAAAGTGAAAATTATTATACTCTTTCTAATGTTAGGCTTACTAATGCTACGCAATCTTGGATTCCGACTGATGGTGAAATGTCCAATTATGTAAAAAATACGGTTTTAAACGGAGTTGCGCAGCAAAATTTATATAAAGGATTAGGAGCTCATTGCGATTCGGCTGGAGTTTGCACAAAATCTACTTCGCCTAATGAAGAAAGTTTTGGTTCAGGCGGTGGCGGTGGAAATTCGCTTGTTAAATATGATCCGTTTTATAAAATTTCTTATGAAAGACCTGATTATATAAATAATACTTATGAGACTGTTTTAAATTCAACTGTTGAACCAATTGTTGAAATTTATAACGGTAGTAGTGGTATGGGAGGAGCTGTTGTTATATCATGGTAAATAAACGAAAAAAGAAGGCAATGGCGCTTGTTTTGATTGTGATGGTTATCACAACGCTTTCTTTTGTTATGATGGCTTCTGTTCAAGTTTTAACAAAATCTCATACAAAATATACAACTGGTATGTCAAAAGATGGCAAAATTAATGCCAATCAATCAAAGGGAAGGTTTTTGTGCTATATCGACCCAAATGGGGTTTTAAAACAAGTTACGGTTAAATATAAAACCAACGGCGATATTGATGAAAATCCTGCTTTAAACCAGACAAAAGATGGTTCTTGCGTATTTACTATTCCAAAACAAGCAAATAGTTTTAAAATCACTTTAATTGGAGGTGGTGGCGGAGGGTCATTACCAAAAGCAGAACTAAATTTTAATGCGCCCGTTGAAGAAAATGGCGAAGATTCTATCGTTGTTGGTGAAAATTTAACTAATTTTACAGAATTATTCGCAATGCAAAATAAATATATTGACCAAGCAACGGTTGAAAAAGACATTTATAATGACTTTTTTGCTAAATTAGCTATTTCGATTAAAGCCTCTTCTCCTGCTGGCGGCTCGTCTGGTGCAATGAGAAAATTTGATTTAATTGGGTCTTCTGATGCTTATTTTAAAAATTTTAAACAATTGCTAGGAAAAAGCATTGAATACAGGGAAATTGCCGAAAATCGCTATGATAATCTTTTTCAAACTCCTGATAGGGTAAGAGATATCCACGTCAAAATCAGAAATGCTCTTCGTCAAGTAACATCAAGCACTTATGAAAATTATATTGGCAATACATCTGGCGATACTTATACTGATATAAATATAACATGCTATGGTGGTTTGCCTCGATATTTTAAAGATGGCTCTCTTGTTAGAAATTGTCCTTATTATAATTATTTTTGTGCAAGTATTAAAAATTCCATGAGGGATTCTAGAAATCAAAACAGATATCAAGCAAATATGGATGGCAGATGTAGTTTTTATGCACCAAGACCATATAGCGCTGTTGGCTACTATACGATGATAAACAGTGGTTATGACTCTTTTTACACAAATATTGACGAAGGCGTTTCATTTGCTGTTAATTATAACGGTCAAGAACATGTTGTTCGCGCAAACCAAGGTTTTAGATTTGCTTTAACAAAAAATCTTGCAAATATATATGATGGCGTTGCTGGACAGCCTGGTGAGGTAACTGTTTTTGAAAGTAAATTTATAAGCAAAGATAAGCAAAATGAAATTGTTATTCCAAAATCTGCTCTTGGCTTAGGCGGACGTGGCGGTTCTGCTGGATTTTTTGATGGTGAAGATGGTGGCGATACAACACTTGTTGTGTCAACAAATGTTGGCGATCAAACAATTACGGCAAAAGGCGGTAAAGGCGGGGTAAACACCCAAGCAAGAGTCTTAGAAAACTATATCGATATTCCAAGTCAACAAGATTTATCAAAAGAACAAAATTTCTATGGTAAAAATGGTTTATTACCAAATGTTATTTTGAATAGTGATTTTAAATTGCATAATTTAAGCCCTGGTATTTCTGCTCCTTTGGGTTCTGCAATAACTCCTGCAACAACTCCTGGTTCTTCTGGCGCTTCTGGTGCTATGGTTTGGAACAAAGCAGGTACAAGGCTTCCTTTGTCTTATGCTAAGCCTCAAATTAAATTTATTTCAACAAATGGAAATGTTGTTCCGCTTAGAGAAGTTTATTTGTCAAATAATGCGTATGATTATGCTGAATCTCACTCTATGGCAGGGGATGGTGCTAGTGGCGCAATAATGATTGAGTGGTAATGATGAAAAAAGCTTTTACTTTAATTGAAACTTCTATGGTTATTATTGTTGTTGGCTTTTTGCTTGCTTTAACAATAATGAATATAACAAACATCATGCCTGACACAGACAAAGCAAAAGCAAAAAAAGCTTATGCAAACATTGAAAGTGCTATTAGCAGGCTTTTGAATAATGCGATTATATATCCAAGTGACGATGGTTTTTTAAATACTCATGCGATAACAATTAAAGGCACTGGCGAAACAATTGGTTTCAATGGTCCATATTCAAAATTTCGTGAAGCTTTGATATATGAATTGAATGTAATGAAAAATGATATTCCTTGTGAATTATATGAAGGAACTTTTTCATCAACTCAATGTTTTTTAAATGATGATGGTGTTGTTTATGGCGTTCCTGATAGCGATTTTGTTTCTTTTGGAATAATGAACAACCCTTCTTTTGGAAATCTTGTTCCAATTGTTTTGTATCCTGAATGGGATGAAAATAAAACTCTTGAAAATGATGCATTTATTATCGGGGTTAGATTTGATGGTAATATTCGTGTTTTAAATACGATTTCTTGCAATGATAATTCTGAACAAATGCAGTGTAAATTTGTTGATTATTTGAAATCAAATTCTATTAAATTAGACTAGTGGAGCGAAAATGACTATTCAAAAAAAAGCCTTTAGTGCAGCAGAATTAATAATCGGAATTGTTATATTAGCATTTGTTTCAACAACTTTGCTTCGAGTTTTAAATGTTAATCATGAACATGTTCAAAAAATTAAATTTCAAAACGCTTTAACATCCTTTAAAATGGCACTTGAAAATGTTTTAATTAATCCATTGTATTATTCCTCTTCTGCTGATTTATCCGATGTTTCTTTGATTAATATTGATGATGAAACATTTGGTGGCGATACAAAATTTAGAGAATTGGTTTTAAAAGAATTAGGAATTGATTTTAGAGGAAGATTTGAATGCGAAATTTTAGAAGGGGATAATGTTGGTGTTTCTGGAAATTGTTATAAGCAAGATAATGGAACAATTTGGGGTATTCCAAACACTGATTTTTCAACTTTAAATTTAAAACAAGCTCAAAATTCCCTTGGCAGCGTTTCAAATTATTTGCCTATAACAATATATGTTGATCCTGAAGTTATTCAAAAAACGGATTATTTTGAGCAAAATGCAATTCTTCTTGGTGTTCGAAGCGATGGTGTTTTAACTGTTTTAAATACAATTGATTGCGATAAAGAAGAAAACCAAGCCGCTCTTCAGTGTCATACTAAAGATTACCTTACAATTACTAATAAACGATAAGAGGAATATATGAAAAAAAATGCCTTAACTCTTGCTGAAACAATCGTGGCACTTACTATGGTTGCTGCCTTATCAATAATTGGTTTAAACACGTTTAGATCAAACATCCCTGATGGAGATTTGATTCGATTTAAGCATACTTATGGAACTGTTTCGACTTTAATTTCTCAAATGATGGAAAATAAGGATATTTATCCTGATTCTCGTGGTTTTTCAAATACTGATTCTGTTACAATTAGAAAAACAGGAATAACTTACGGCGGAGCAACAAAATTTCAAACAGCGTTTAAAGAAAAAATTAATATTTTAGAAGATAACGTTATTATTAATGAATCAAATATGCCAATTTATGAAGAAAAAGTTGGCTCCGATATTATCACAAGAAGCGCAAATTCTCTTTCTTGTTTTACAAACAATTCAGGCGTAACTTTTTGTCCTCCTCAAACTTCTTCAACTTCAGGAAGATTAAGAAAAATATATTTAAGAGTTCATGTTAATGATAATTTTGACATATCAAACGCAATATATTTTGTTATTCATGCGAATGGTAAAATTGAATTTCCAACAAGAATTCAAAATAAATTTGATTGTATGCTAAAAGAGTATGACGCAAACAGAAAAAAACAAAACAGTTATTATCAATGTTCAATCATTTCTGCTCTTGATAGCTTATAATTATTTATCCATAAAAACAACTTTGCACGCTGAATTTCCAGTTGTGCAACCTTTTTCTTCTGCAACAGGAACGGGTGTTGTGCTTGTTGTTAATTGTGGTAATACTTGCGCATTGCCTGATTTTTCAAATGGTTCGGTGTATAAAAATTGCATTACTATTTGAGAATATAAATCATCAACATAAGTATCATTCGCCCCTGATGAAACACATTTGTTATTTCCACCCTTACACATATTGGCATTATAGTAAAATAAGCTTGAATAACTCAAAGGTTCATCGGCGCTATAAGCTTGAGAATATATTACACCATCAACTTGACCAATTCCAGGACCCCAAGCGTGTTTTTTTGCGTCTGAAAGAGTCATGTAGTCTGATTCTCTTTGTAAATTTCTGAGGAATTTTGTGCTATCGTGAGGGTCTCTTTTGTTTAAAAATTCGGGATATTGAACAATTGCATTAATGTAGGTTTTATAGAATTCAGGTAAGCCTAATGGTATAACATCTCCTTTTGTTGTAATGGCAAATAATACTAAATCTGGGAATTTGCCTCCTGTTTTAAATTGGCTATTTGGTCCTGCTGCTCCGTTTAAATCAACAACAACAAAACGGTAAGTTTTTCTTTGGGCTTCATTTCCTGCAACTTGGTGCATTAAATTTGCAGTAACTGTTGATGAAATATAAAATCTTTGTCCATTTGCAGCAATGAAAGAAGGCTCAATTTCGTTTCTTGAATCTGTTGCAAAGGCTTTTTTAAATTCAACTCCTCCATTGTTTACTTCATCTATCATTGTTGGATTTGCTGAGGATATGAAACTTGTGCATTCGTTTCCAGAAAGAAGTGTGTTTATTTGCGAAGTTAATAATTCGCAAAAAACGTGGTCTGTTCCTGTACCATCATAGGTGTTAGTGTCAGAGCTTCCATATAGAAAATCGGGCCATTCTCTTGTATGGTTACTTCCTCCAGGAAGAAGAACTTCTGTTCTTATTCCGTCTATTTCTTTGTTCCAGCATTCTCTTGTATAGCAAACTTCGCCATTTGCGCAACTACATGTTAAAGCGTCTGAAAAACTTGCTTGTGCGTTGTGAGTTGCTTGAAAAAGTGTATTGAATGCGCTCCAATACAATTTATGATAATTATCATTTCTTACTGTATTTGTTATTGTTGCGCCAAATATCATGCCCATAACCAATAGGCATATAACGATTTCCGTAATAGTAAAAGCTTTTTTGTTCATAACCAATTATTTTCTTTTTAAAACAGTATAACATTTTTTAAAAAGCGGGAATAATAATTAATATAATTTCATAAATGATAAAAATGTAAATTTTTGTTAAAAAATTGAAGTTTTATCATAAAAAACCGTAAATAGATATATCGAAATATATATTTTGGGAGATAGTATGAAAAAAAGTTTGAGGATGTTAAACGCAAAAGCGAAAGCATTTACCGTTGCCGAAGCGCTTATTGCTGTTTTAAGTATTGGTTTTGTGTCCCTTATTGCTCTGGGGCTTATTTCAAAGCAAGTTGATGCGCAGAAAACCAATGTCGCGAGAGTGGTTTTAAATAATGAATTTGCTGTTTCTTTGGCAAGCATGCATGCTGATAAAAAACTTGTCGGCATAACTAACGAAAAAGACTTTGCTGATAGATTGCAACAATATATGGGCATTACAGGCGACGTTATCAATAAAGATGGCACAGTTAGCCGAAAAGAAGGCTCAACTGCAAAGCCTGAAACTTATGATAATTTTGTTGCTAAAAACTTCGCTCCTCAATACATGGATAATAATGGTGCTGTAATTAAAGCTTCTAATTATAACACTGTTTTTCAAACTGACAAAGGCGCAAGCGTAGCGCTTTCATACAAAAAAGGTTGTACTGTTTCTCAAAAATTTGTTAATGATATGACTTCATCAGGCAATGCTAAATTTGGCTATGAAGCTAAAAATGAAGCGCTTGCTTGCGTTGAAGGTATTTATGATGTTAATGGTTTAACTGGTCCAAACAAATTTGGAGTTGACGTTGATTCGTTTAATCCAATCAAAGGGGATTGTCCTGGTGAAAATTGGGTAATGGGTTCAACTGGTCAATGTAATGTTTGTTCTATTACAAGTGCAAACTGTAAAGCTGACAATAAAACTCTTGATAAAGAAAATTGTGCGTGTAAATGTACTAGAAAATGTCCAAAAGGCACAACTTTAGACGAAGCTACATGTACTTGTAAATGTCCTGAAATAGGCAAATTTAACGAAGATTATTGTACTTTGCCTAAAGAAGGTTCTTATGTTTGTCAGCCAGTATTAATTAAGGCTTCAACACCAACTCAATGTACTTTGAGCTCTGGTAAATGGAAACAAGACACATGTGATTGTATTTGTGACAACACTTCTTGTTTTGGAAAATCTTATGGCTATGGTATAGCAAAAAATGATCCAAAAACAAATAGCTTCTGTGCATGTAGATGTAAATATAAAGATGTTTCTGCGGAATTCCAAGCTCAAGTTAGAGCAAATGCCATGAAAGACGGCATTACTGACGAAGCATTATTAAAACAAATTGTAAGTAATACAGTTCCTGCTAATCATGATTTAGCTTCCGAAAGTGGTTGCTATGCTTGTAAGCAAAAAACATCAAAAGATGGCAATATTACTTATGAAATGAAAAATGGATATTGTGCACCAGGCTGTACTGATTCTGTAAAAGATAAATGTAGTGCCGATGGTGGATTCTTCAATTGGGTTCCTTATGATCCAAAAAATCCAACAACTTCTTGTAGATGTGCTTGTAACATTGAATCAAAAGAAGAACAACTTAAAGAAATGAATAAACAATTGGCTAGTACTCCTGTTTTAGCGCAAGACTCAACTTCTAAAACAGTATGGAATCAATATAGCCAAGCTTATGAATGTGGTGCTGGATTGAGTTGTTCAAGCAGGGGAAGCTGCACATATTGTTCTTCAGCTGGAAAAAATTCAACTGTTAAAAGAGTATATGAAGCAAATAAAAATAAAGGCAAACCAAATGCTAATGACGCTGCAAAATATACATTTGATAGAAATATTTGCGCGTACAAGATTGATACAACCCCAATTTCAAATAAATTCAATCCAAATTCTTTGACACCACAAGTTCACTTCCACGGTGCACATGGTAACTATTATGGTTGGGCGTTCTATCCATCTTGGGCTGGTAAAACTACCTTGCCAAATCCTAATGCAAATAGACCAAAAGGCGCTCCAGGATTTTCTGACACAGATAGTGCTTTAACTAATGATTATTGGAAAGTTAATCTTTCAATTAAATCAACATATAGCAAATGGGCTGACCCAATTGTGTTGAACTACACAAACGATGTTGATTCAACAAGCCGTTTGGGCAACCACATGACCTCTAAAGGCAATGAAGTTTCATTTGCGCTTCATTATAACAACGGCAAATATGAAACAGTTAAAACACCTTGGATTCAAGCAAAAGATTCAATTGATAAATCTCACTTGTTCCTTGTAACACTTGATTCAAACAAAAAAGTGCCTGATGTTTCATATATGTTCAGCGATCAAAAATTGAAACCAAATTCTAATGGCGACTTGTATAAAACTGGTCTTGAGCAGTTATTAGAAGAGTTTGATACCACAAAAGATTCAAATAAAAATTCAAAATATGCTTTTGATACAGGTCTTATCAACAAAAATGACGCAAATTTCGACAAGTTGTTCGCTTGGTGGGATAAAAACACAAATGCTGTTGTTGATAAAGGCGAAATCTTTAGCCTTGATGATTTGAAAATTGTTGAACTTAATGCAAACGTTATCAGACAAACCGATGAACTTGGTGAAGCAATTCAAGACGACAATGCAATCTTTGGTATTAAAGGTCAATACAAAAGACTTATTAAATACACTCCAACAAAGAGCAGCGGTTTTGCAGGATTTGGCGTAAAATATTGTCACGTTGTTCCTGTGTATGACAAAAATGGAAAACAAATTCTCGACAAATGGGAATTAGACGTTGACAATTCAAGCTCTGATTGCGAAACATATTTTGGCAAAGTTAAAACCAATAAAGGTAGCTCGAGTGTCGTTAAAGAAGAAAATGAAGACGATGATGCAGTATTCCCTTCTGTTCCAGGAGAAAAAGCTAGCCAAAATAGCGAAAATAATGCTGGAGCAAACGACGACAAAAAAGCTGAATCAAATGGTGAATCAGCAGATAAATCAAATGACGAAATAAAAGATACACCTGCAAATGGACCAAACTTAGGTCATGGCGGTAAAAATAACAAAAAAGAAGAAGTTAAAGAAGAAAAAGTTTATGTAAAATATTCTCCAAGAGTTGCTGTAAGAGGCTCTGAAACAAGCGAATATAAAGAAACTTGGTTCAAAGAAAAAGATTCTTCAGAACTCGACAATACTTCATATTCGATTATTAAATTGTATAAGATTGGCAAAGATTATTATACAGAACAAATCTTTAACTTGAATGATGTAATATTTAAATTTGAAGATTAATATAAAAAGGGGTCATATGACCCCTTTTTATTTATATTGCTTGGTTGTCGTTTGCGTTATATAAGCAATACGAAAAACAAACGAGCTAACCGTTGGTTCAACCTGTCGGGCGATTTTGAAAAAATCGGAACGACAGGATTTTGCTTAAGCTCTTGGCGAAGAATGAGCCCTAGAGATTAAGTATGCAGAGTTTAGTTTGTCGTTTGCGAGCTCTGCGAGCAATACGAAAAACAAACGAGCTAACCGTTGGTTCAACCTGTCGGGCGATTTTGAAAAAATCGGAACGACAGGATTT
>JAFQHZ010000017.1 GCA_017415185.1 Candidatus Gastranaerophilales bacterium | reverse complement strand
TTGAATCTTTTGGCTAGGAATTAAATTTTGAAGCGTTGATTGGAGCTAAGAATTGAAGTGAGCCGTTATTTTCTTCTTTTTTGGTTCCATTTTTTCTTCTTTTGATTACGGCGTTTGAGTGCAAAAGAAGAAAAAATGAACTGGAACTTTAGTTCCAAAAGAAAAACAGAGCCTTTAGACTTTTAAAGAAAATTGAATAAAATAATACATTTTATGCAAACCAACCCCTAACTAAACCCTCAGGCACTCGACAATCTCAATTGATATCTTATAATATTACTAGTTAAACAAAGGGGAAATTATGGAAGACAATAAAAATCCATTTCAAGAAGAAGAAATCAAAGAAAATATAGAAGAAACTTCAACCGAAGAAAACGCTGAAAACAAAGAAGAAGCTGCTCAAGAAGAAATTCAAGAAGAAGCTCAAAACGATTTTGAAGCAAAATATGAAGATTTAAATAATAAATATTTAAGACTTGCAGCCGATTTTGATAACTTCAGAAAAAGAACAATCCAAGAAAAAGAAGACTTATCAAAATATGCTTCTTGCGAAGTGCTAAAAAAATTAACAACAGTTTTAGACACATTCGATAGAGCTTCTGAGCATTTAAAAAACATCGACAATTGTCAAACAGTTAAAGAAAGCTATGAAGTTGCTATTAAGCAATTAATTGAAACATTAAAAAAATGCGGAATGGAAGAAATCGAAGCTTTGGGTAAAGTTTTCAACCCAAACGAACACGAAGCAATAACACAAGTTCCTACAAGCGAATTTGAGCCCGACACAATAGCATTCGTTGCACAAAAAGGCTATAAAATGGGCGATAGAATCATAAGACCAGCGCTTGTTGGAGTTGCAAAAAAGGAAGATGAATAAAATAATGGATTATTATGAAATATTGGGTGTTGAAAAAAATGCATCCAAAGACGAAATAAAAAAAGCTTTTAGACAAAAAGCAAGACAATATCACCCTGATGTCAATAAAGCGCCTGATGCTGCCGATAAATTCAAAGAAATAGGCAAAGCCTACGAAACATTGTCTGATGACAATAAACGTGAAATATATGACAGATATGGCGAAGATGGCTTGCAAAACGCAGGCTTTAACCCGAATGCCTTCAATATGGGCGACATTGATTTATCCGACATTTTCTCTTCATTCTTTGGTGGAGGTTTTGGCGGTTTTTCATCAGGCTACGAAAGAAATCCAAATGCGCCTGAAAGAGGCGAAGACTTAAGGCTTGATATTGAAATTGATTTTCTTGAAGCTTGTTTTGGTTTAGAAAAAGAAATTAAAATCAAACATCTTGAACCTTGCGAAGAATGCGGCGCAACAGGAATGCAAAAAGACGCTAAAGACACAGTTTGCCCAACATGCGGCGGCGCAGGAAGAGTTCAACAATCTACAAGAACAATTCTAGGCTCATTCACATCTGTTACAACTTGCCCAAGTTGCCACGGCACAGGAAGAAATCCAAGAGCATTCTGCAAAGCTTGCAATGGACAAGGGGCAATTGAACGTGAAAAGAAAATTACAATCAAAATTCCTCATGGCGTTGAACACGGTTCTAAAATGCGCGTTGCAAACGAAGGAAATTGCGGAAGAAACGGCGGAAGATGCGGAGATTTGTATGTTGTAATACATGTTAAATCTTCAAAAGAATTCGCTCGACACGGTTTTGATATTTATACAGAGCTTGAAATTTCAACTCCTCAAGCCGTTATTGGCGATGATATCAAAATCAAAACAATCCACGGCGAAACAATTGCAACAATTCCTTCTGGCGTTCAAAACGAAGACAAAATAACCCTTAAAGGGCAAGGTGTACCATATTTAGGAAGCGATACTCAAAAAGGAAACCATTACATTACCATCAAGGTTGCAATTCCTAAAAAATTATCTCAACAAGAAGAAAAATTATATAGAGAATTGTTTGTTTTGTCGAAACAACAAGAAAAAGATGGTATTATAAACAAAGTAAAGCAAGCTCTTCACAGATAAAGAGGAAAATTATGGATATCAAAAAAAATATACTTTCATTATCATTTTCAGCATTATTAATGCTTTCTCCAATGGCAAATGCTTCAAAATTGCCAAACGATATATGGAAATATGTTAAATCGCAACTTCCGCAAGCACAACAACGCTTCGATAGCGTTTTAACTCTTGATGATGATGTTATGTATATTCCTCTTTCTCCGCCAAGCATTGCAAACGTTGACGAATTAAAAATTGAATATGTTTATCCTGAAAACAAGACTTTAAAAGACTTGCCTGAAGTTTTATTATTAAACAATGGCTATTCTCTTTTAAAAGTTTTTAAAGACGACAAGGGAAATTACACTTTAACAAAAAAAGACGATTTGCCAATCAAAGTGCGCCTAGGGCTAATGCCTCAGGATATGCTTACGCCAATCGGCTTAAAAATGCCTGAAAGTTTGAAATTAACCCTTGGAGATTTATTGATTCCTTCAAAAGAAGAAGGCTCTCTTGCGCTTAAAGGCGACAATAAACAAAAAGACACAAACACTTTTTCTCCCGTTGTAAAAAGAAATGAATTTGTTCCAACGGTCGATTTTAAAAACAAAAAAACATTCATAAATCCAAGAAATTCAAAATTCCTTGCAGTTTATGACAATACATCGCAAAATCCATTGTATGAATTAAAACTAACTTCAATGCCTCTTAAAATAATAACTAGTGAAACATCGAAAGTTGCTTTAATTTTATACTGGAGCGGGAAAAAAGTTGAAATAATAGATTTAAAAGACGAAAGAATAATTGGCTCAATTGAACTTGGCGCAAATGCAACAGATGTCGTTTTAAATAAAAAAGAAAATGTTGCTTATGTTGCTTCACAAAACGCAAATTCAATTTATGCGATAAACTTAAGTTCAATGCAATTAGATAAAGTTATTAAACTTGACCAAAGACCGGCCAAATTGGCTTATTGCGAATCTGACGATTCAATTGCTTTTTTTGATGAATATACTTCAAAAGTTTTCAATATGGTTCAAGAAGAAGGCGAATACAAAGTTAAAGCGCTTGGCGATGTGAGCAATGTTTCAAAAATTCTTGTCGACGAAGCTAATGTTTATGCTATTTCAAGAATTCAAAACCAATTATTTGTATTTGACAAAAAAGAAAACAAATTAATAAGCACAATCGATTTAGATATTAAACCCACAGATGCACTTTTACACCAAGGCAAAATCTTTATTTTATGCTCAAAAGAAGGCTACATGGATGTTTACGACACAACAGAAAACAAGCTAATTTCAAGAGAGCGCATCGCACAAGACGGATTTTATTCAAATATGACTTTAATTCCTAACGAAAACAACATTTTAATAACAGGAATAAACTCAAAAAAATATTTGGTATATAATCTTGAAACAATGAAATTATCAAGAAGCCAAGAATCATATATTGATGTAGCCAATATTATAATTCTAGACAAAACTCAAAGGTTATAAAATGTCCGAAATTAAGAAAATAAACGATTTTTGTTTTGACGAAACAACAGAAAATATTTTGCATGAGCTTGAAAAAACAAGAACTGACTTTTGGAATTTAGACAGACAAAGTGCAAATTTTTTGAATACTTTAATCAAAATAAACAATTCAAAAAATGTTTTAGAAATTGGAACTTCAAACGGTTATAGTGGAATTTGGATTTTAAAAGCCTTAAAAGAAACAAACGGAAAATTAACAACAATTGAATTTTGGGAAAAAAGACAGTCTGTTGCAAGAAAAAACTTCCAAATCTGTTGTCCTGAAACAAAAGTTGAACCAAAAATCGGCTCTGCAATTGTCGTTTTGGAAGACATTTTGGATGAAATCAACGCAGGCAAGCGTGAAAAATTTGATTTTGTTTTTATAGACGCAAACAAAAAAGAATATATCAGCTATTTCAATTTAATTGATAAAATGATAACAAAAAACGGAATAATCCTTGCAGACAATATTTTGTCTCATTATGAAAAAGTCCAAGATTACGTTGAAAACCTGTTTAGCAGGGAGGATTATCAATCTCAAATTTTAGAATTAGGCACAGGAATGATGCTTTCAAGGAGAAATTAAAAAGTTATGGATAAAATTATTAAAATAGCTTTAGTGTTCGGAACTCGCCCTGAGGCAATTAAAATGTGTCCTTTGGTAAAAAAATTAAAAGAAAATCCAAAATTCAAAGTTATTACAATCGTTACAGCGCAACACCGTCAAATGCTTGATAGCGTTTTAGAGCTTTTTGATATAACTCCTGATTACGATTTAAATTTGATGAAAGAAAATCAAAATCTTTGGAATTTAACAAGTGATATTTTATTAGAAACAAAGCGTGTTTTTGACAAAATCAAACCAGATTTAATTTTAGTCCATGGCGATACAACAACCGCAGGAATAAGCGCTCTTAGCGCATTTTATTCAAGAATTAAAATAGGACATGTTGAAGCAGGATTAAGAACTTTTGACAAAGATTATCCATTTCCAGAAGAAATTAATCGTGTAATAGTTGATTCTGTTTCTGATTTAATGTTTTGCCCAACGGACAAAGCGGTTAAAAACATAGAAAATTCAGGAATTAAAAAAGGAATCCATAAAACAGGAAACACTGTCATCGATGCACTTTTGCATGTTGTTGAAAACAAAAAAACTAATTTAGATTTCATTAATTTAAATCCAAATTTAAAAACAATTCTTCTAACTTCGCACAGGCGTGAAAACTTTGGTAAACCTCTTGAAAACATTTGCCTTGCAATCAAAGAACTTGTTGAAAAAAATAAAGATATTCAAGTTGTTTATCCTCTTCATTTAAATCCAAATGTTAGAAACACTGTTAAACCAATATTAGAAGGAATTGAAAGAATAAAGCTGATTGAGCCATTAGATTATGCTCCTTTTTGCAGCTTGATGAAAAAATCTCATATAATTTTAACCGATTCAGGCGGAGTTCAAGAAGAAGCCCCAACTTTGGGCGTGCCAGTTTTAGTTTTAAGGGATGAAACAGAACGCCCTGAGGCAATTCAATATGGCGGAGTTAAGCTCGTTGGAACTTCATTTGAAAAAATCACATCCACCGTTCAAGAACTTTTAGACAACCAAAACGAATACGAAAGAATGTCTAAGGCTGTAAATCCTTATGGGGATGGCAAAGCTTGCGAATATATCGAAAAAATTATTGAAGAATATTTTGATATATAGCTTCTTCTTTGTTGCAAGCATCGCATGCAATATTTTTTGCAAATCCCAATGTTTTAAATTCGCTTTTGTAACCATCAAACATCAAAAGTTTATTTAAAAGCGGTTCGCCTGAACCTGTTAAAATTTTCAAAACTTCTTGCGCTTGCAAAGCAGAAATTACGCTCACAACAGGAGAAAGCGAACATACAGGCTCTTCATTAAACACAGCAGGTTTTTGAACAACGCAAGATAAACAACCTGTTTTTGTTGGAACAATTGTTGTAACTTGTCCGCAATAGCCTTGAATTCCGCCATGAATTAAAATCATTTTGTGCCTTAGTGCGATTTCGTTTAACATATATTTTGATTCATAAGTATCAAAACAATCAACAATAATATCGTAACCTTCAACAATATTAAAATAATTTAATTCATTAATTTTAATTTTATCAATTTCAACTTTAATGTCAGGATTAAAATCTTGCACCCATTCTTTAGCTGACATTACTTTTGCTCTGCCAAGATTTTTATATTTATGAATTAATTGTCGATTAAAGTTTGTCTCTTCAATGACTTCACTATCAACAACTTTTATCTGCCCAACACCCATAGCTGCAAGATTCATAACCACGCCAGAACCAAGACCGCCAACACCCATTACAAGAACTTTTGATGTAATCAATTTTTCTTGTTGTTCTTTGGATATACCGCCGATGGCCAAATTTCTTTCATATCTGTCGAATTTAATCATGGTTATTTTTTTCTAAATCTTTATTTTCAACTATCTCTACAATTTTAATTCCGTATGTATCCTCAATTGCGACAATTTTTCCTCTGGCAATTAAAATATCATTAACAAAAATATCAATAGGGTCGTTACTATTTTTATCAAGGGTTATAATTGAGCCAGTATCATATTCAATTGCGTCTTTTAATTGCAATTTCGCTCTTCCCAATTCAGCACACAAATTAACCTCAACATTTGCAACTTTTGCAATGTTTTTTGAATCTATCATATTCCCTTGCAGCGAATTTTGCGCCATAATTCTCCCCTATATATTTTATTTATAGCATATAATTATCTTTTGACCTAATTATTACATTTTTTAACATTAAACAACATCGCAAACCATTTTTTCAATGTCTTTAATATCGCAATTTAAAATATTTTTTTTGAAATTAATAATATTATCAAACTCTTCTTTTAAAACTTCAAACATTGTGTCGTTTTTAAATTCTTCATAATTAAAGGGCTGAATATAGTTCATTTTGTCGATATCTAAAATATGAATAGAACCAATATTTTCTAAAATTTCCAAAGTTATTTGAATGAAATTTTCGCTAACTCCCAAAGCAAAAGAAAACCTTGCCAAATCAATATTTCCATCCATCTTGTTTGCGCAATATTTAATCATTCCATTTATTTGTTTAATATAATTTTCCAAATTTTCATCAATTGCGCAATTCATAAAATGAATTTTTTTAGGTTGAACAGATTGCAAAATATTATCAAATTCTTCCTTGTTAGATGGATAATCGAAAAACATTAAGCCTTCATGGTTATCCAATTCTTCAATAAAATTGTCTTTTATTTTTTGATATTTTGATAATTTTTCTTTTGTTAAAGGAGTTTTTGCAAAAACAGCAATATCAAGACTTTCTCTCTCAAAATAAGTCGCAATTTGTTCAAGAATTCCTGTTTTTTTTCTATGGTCATAAATTTTAAATTCGTTTTTATATTGTTTTGATATTTCTTCGCTAAAAACATCAACAATTTCAAGCTGAATTGATTTAACGCCATTAAAATCATTTAATCTTGGATAAAAAGCAATATCGCATTTTGCTCCAAAAGGAATTTGAAGCTCGCCTTCGTTCCATTTTAACGCTTGCATTTTTCTGCCTTCAAAAGAAAAAACCATTCTCAAATGATTTGATTCTTTTCCGATTAATTTAAATTCATCCAAATTAACCCCAAACATAGCCATTATAGGGGGCTCGTTTTTTTGTCCGAAAGGTTCAAGCCTGTCAATCGTTTCTAAAATATTCAATTCAAGTTCATTTGGCTTTATTTCAATATCAGCATACAAAACATCTTCGCTTTTTTTGCCAACAGAATGAGTTTTAATTGTTTTTAAAAGATTTTCTTTTACTTTTTCAAAAGGAACTTTATTCAAATCAAAAGAACATCCGCCTGCAAGCTTATGACCGCCAAAGCCCAAGAAAAGCTCTTCATTTTCCTTTAAGACGTCGTAAACGTTGATTATGTCATTGCTTCTTATTGAACATCTTGCGCTATTGTTTTCGTCTTCTGTCATTAAAAAACAAGGCTTTCCAAACTCTTCAACAACTTTAGATGCAACTATTCCAATAATTCCTATATGCCAATTTGGATTTTTCAAAATTATTGCAGGATTGTTTTTTTCTTCCTTATGCTGATTAATATATTCAACAACTTCTTCGTAAGTTTGTGCACATTTTGCTTGACGAATTTTGTTGTAATTGTCTAATTGTTCGATTATCATTTGATATTTTATTGTTTGAGTAGTTGTTAAAAATTCAAACGACAGTTTTGCATTTGCCAATCTTCCAACCGCATTAATTCTAGGCGCCAATACAAAGGCTATGTCGTAGCTTGTTATTGGTCTATCTGCAACATTTCTTGATAATATTTCATATATTGGAGCGCAAGATTTTTCTTTTTTGTTATTCAGAAGCTCCAACGTCAAAAAAACCATAGAACGATTTTCACCAAGCAAAGGAACAACATCAGCAACTGCTCCGCAAGAAGCAATCACAAGCAATTCATCTTTCAAATCTTGGTTTTCGTTGTTTTCCAATAATGCCATTGCAAGCTTATAAGCAACAACGGAACCAGAATTATATGTCATAGACGTTATATCTTCAACGCTTGCACTTTCAACAATTGCACTATTAACTTGCGGATTTATGATTGCATAAGCATTAGGAAGCTCTGTGTCAGTTGAGTGGTGGTCTGTGATAATTGTATCAACGCCCAAACCTTTTAATAAATTAACTTCTGTCACATTCGAAATAGCACAATCGACAGTTATAACAAGCTTTATTTTTTCTTTTGAAATTAATTTTATTAATTCTTTAGAATTTAAACCATGACCATGAAGCAATCTATCAGGTATAAAAGAAAGAACTTTTGCATTTAATTCTTTAAGCGCTTTATACAAAATTGAACTTGAAGTTACGCCATCGCAATCGAAATCTCCCCAAATTAATATTGTTTGTTCCTTTTCAATTGCTTCAAATATTCTTTCTTTTGCTTTTTGCATATCTGAAAATAAATATGGAGAAAGCAAATCATTCTTTGTGGGATTTAAAAATTTTTCAATTTCAGCTTCATTTTCTAAGCCCCTAAAAGACAGAAGTTCATTTAAAAGAGAATCTTTTGTCGCTTGGAAAATATTATTTTGTTTTTCTTTAAGTGCTATTTTTCTATATTTCATAATTTTATTAAAAAAGGGCTAATATTAGCCCTTAAAACTATTCTCTGCCATAAAAACTTGCTAAAAATCTTAATACTTCAAGATATAACCAAAGAAGCGTTACAAGCAGCATAAAAGCTCCATACCATTCATAGTACGCTGGTAGCGCTTGTTCTTCGCCTTGCTCAATAAAATCAAAATCAACAACAAAATTAAAAGCCGCAATTGCACATAAAACCAAAGAAAGGATTATACCCGCTTTGCTTCCATCAAACAAAATTACGGGAAAATTTAAAAAAGAAGCAATGATTATTGCAAAATAAAAAATTGCAGCAGCAAGTGTTGCAGTGAAAATAACCTTTTTAAAAGTGTTTGTAGCTTTTATAACGTCAAAATTATACAAACAAAGCATTGAAAACAAGACCAATAAAGTTATTCCAATTGCATTATAAACAAATCCGCTATAAGAAAAGCTTATTGAACCCAAAAGCAAACCTTGAAAAGCGGCATAAGCAGGTGCTGTAATATGAGAAGCTGAAGGATTTCTCATTGTAATAATTGCCAATATCAAACTACAAACAAAACCGCCGATTGATAATATGCCGGCTTTATCAGTAAAACCTGTTGCGCATAATGACCAAGTATAATAGCCAACCAACACAACAATCGCCAACAAAAGAAGCGTTTTATTAACAGCTCCTGAAGCACTCATAACTTTATCATCAAGAGCAACTCTTTCAGTTATATCAATTCTTGTCAATGGATTTCCTGACATATCTTTCCTCCTAAAAGTAATAATTGAATTATACATCAATTTTTGGTTAAAATAAAGTTATGATAAAAGTAGGAATATCGGGCAAAATTGCCTCAGGCAAAAGCGAAGTAGAAAAAATAATTAAATCATTAGGCTATGAAGTCTTTGATATGGATTTTATGGTTCACAAGCTATATGATAAAAAAACAATAAGCGATAAAATCCTTCAGGAATTTAAAACAACCGATAGAAAAGAAATTGGAAAAATAATCTTTGACAATAAAGACAAAAAAGCAACCCTAGAATCAATACTTTTTCCTGAATTAAAAAAAATCATTTTTGATTTATTTGAAAAATATAAAAATGAAAAAATATTATTTATCTCTGGAGCTTTGCTTTTTAAATCAGGCTTTTATAAGTTATTTGATAAAACAATTTTTGTTGATTCAAAAGAAGAAATTAGACTTGAAAGGCTAATGAAAAGAAATAATCTTGATATTAAGACAGCTCGTTTGCGCTTAAATTTGCAAGACGAAGGAAATTTTGCCGATTTTATTATTGAAAACAACGAAGATTTTGACAAGTTGAAAGAAAAAACAAAAGAAGTTATTGATAAATTAAATGGGTGCTAATTAGCACCCATTTTGTTGATAAAATTGTCGCACTAGGATTACTTGGCTAGCGTTATGCTCCCGAGGAAATTTAAAATTTCCACGTCGCCTTGGTACGGTATCCGTGCTTGCCGCCTGCTCAACGCAGCCGTCAGCGCACTTCACACACCTTGGCGCTCACCTGCGTTCGCCAAGTGCAGTCGCACTAGGCTTACTTGGCTAGCGTTATGCTCCCGAGGGCGCAAGCGCCCACGTCGCCGTAGTCCAGTTACTCAAAAGCTGAAAGTTCACCACTTCCAGCTTTTTCGGCACATCCTTTTGCGCTCGCCTGCGTTCGCCAAGTGCAGTCGCACTAGGCTTACTTGGCTAGCGCTTTTTTAACTTCTTTTTTGTATTTTTCAACATTAGGTTGAAGCACTTCATCAAGAGCAATTTCAGCAGGTGTGATATTGCCTTTTTGTGCTCTTAAAATCCAACCTGTGTATAATGTTTCAAAGTGTTTTAATTCGATAAATCTTGCAATAGATTTCATTGATAAATCTTCAAGAACAATTTTTGAAACAGGATGTTGAGCACTATATGCGCTAATTACGCCTTCCATAACCGCATTCATTACTTTGTCGTCTGATTTAACATATACAAAAGTGAAGAATGAATCCATGTTATTAACGTCTAAATCAGCTTCAGCGTTATAGTGAAGATATCCTGGTCCAACGTTTGTGTCTGTTAAAACTGAAGCTTTTAAAGATTCATTTTTAAGTTGTTTTTCCCATAATGTTGTTCCAAAGAATTCATCACCAAAGTATTCAACAAAATGTTTATCTTTGCCCATATTTTTTGCTTTAACGTTGAATTTAGCTAATTGTAAAGCTTCATTTTTTTCAATATCTTCATTTAAAAATTCAGCTTGAGCATCTAGTGAAGCTTCCATTAAAGCTTTAACCTCTGATTTTTCAACGCCTAAGAATAACAATGTGAAAATTGTAGCATCATCAAAAATTGAAAATCTTCCGCCAACATCATCATGAACAAAACCAGATAATTTAATTTCACCACTATCAACAATTCTTCTAAGCGCTGATTTTTCGCTGTTAGCATCAGTCATTGCAACAAATTGATCTGATGTATCAGATTTACCAGTGTGTGCTTGAACAGCTGCACGAGCTTTTTCATAGCCAACAGTTGTTTCCAATGTACCACCTGATTTTGAAACAACCAAGAATAAAGTTTTGTCTAGGTCTAATCTTGAAATCCATCTATCAAAGCTTGTTGGAACAACTGAAGAGAAAAAGTGAACATGCTCATCAATTCCTAAAAGTTTTGTGATGTTTTCTGTTGTATGACGAGAACCGCCAATACCCAAAATTGCTAAATCAGTATATTTATTAGCTTTTGCACTAGCAACCATTTGTTCCATTTTATCAAGGTTTGCCAATTGGATATTTGGTAATTTTTCAATCCAATTTAAAAACATGCCGTCACGACCAGCACGATTTTTAATATCACTTACAGCTTTAGAAGCCAATTCTTTAAATTGACCACAGCAACATTTTTTTACAACTTCAACAGTAGAATTTGTCATATTTTTTCTCCAAAATCTATTACATCAGTTTCATGATGTAACAAAAATTAGAAAAATTCAAGAATCCAAATTATTCTGTAACTTTTGGCTTATCATTTATTTCAGCCAAGATTTCATCGGTATGATGTTCAACATAATATAAATCATCACAATCTCTTTTAATTCTTGCCAAAATATTGAAGTCTAAAATTGGAGGAACTTTTCCCGCAAAGCCGCATTCTTCAATTGTTGGGAATTTATATGCCCAATCTTTTGTGTTGTCCTCTGCATCTTTTGAAGGTCTTCTCATTCTTTGAGCTTTATATGCGGCAATTGTGTAATCTTTGAAATTCTTTTGAACATCGCCATATTTTTTGTCTGTTGTGTTCCAAGCATCCAAGAAAAGCTTCTCAAAAGGCTTATATGCAACATTTCCAGATTTAATCTCTAAGCCTTTTTTAAGTTTATAGCAAAAATCTTCAATATCTTTCAACATTTCAACGTCAGAACCAATAACTTGTAATTCTGAATAGAAATTTTGATAAACATCATCAACATTGTTTGGTTTTCTGGTTGAATTAATGCTTAAATGTAGAGCCATGTAACCTGATGGCGATTTTTTAGATTTTGCTTTAATTAAAGGAAGTTTATTTGCTTTTCTTATTTTATTCGCAGCTTCAGCAATTTTTCCAAGTTGTTTATCTGTAAAATATTGATCAATTTCATTGGCAGGCGATTTATGATATTCAATTTCGTCGATAATCAATCTTTCATCAATAATCATTTTGCATAAGTTTTCAACAACTTTATCCATTTCGCCATCATGAGCGTTTTTAATAACAATTCTTCCGCCTGAAATATCTCTTATATTCTTTTTAATTGCTTTTTCATCATAAGGAGAAAAAATCTTTTCTTTAATATCGCCAGTGGATTCAAGTGCTTCTCTGATTCTATCAGATATTTTTTCTTCAATACTATTTCCTGTTTTAACACGAGCTTGAATAGTTTCAATGTTTCCTTCTGGATTTTGTTCGCTATATATATCATCAGCAAAATATTTATTTAAAGTTTCTTGCAACCATTGATTAACAAAAAACGCTTCTTTGTGAATTTCTTCGCAAAGTTGAGCATTATTAATTGCAGCTCTATATTCAACATTTCCTTTAAAGCTAATTGTGTCTTTAGCTAAAGGCGCTAGTTTTGGCGCAGTGATATTATTCAACTGAGCGCTTTTTTCATTTTTTCTTGTTTGTTGTAATGGTGATTTGAAATTTAAAAAACTAATACTATTTATCATAATTTTCTCCGAGGTCTACAAAACTCCTCAATTTTAAAAATTGTCAATAATTTAAAAAAAGTTTTACAATAAGATACATGTTATTTACAATGACAAAAAAATAATGCACAATAAAAGCTATGGGAAAATGTAAAAAAAGAACTCTACATAGACAAAGCGCAACGCCATACTTTATGACTAGAGAAACAGCAGTAAACAACGTTTTTAAGATGTTTAGCGAAAACAAGAAAAAAATTGATTTAAAACTAGCGATGGATACAATTAGTTTATTTGGTTTATCAGCAGAAGAGCTCTCCGAAGCAGGAGTTCCTTACGAAAACCTTAAGGCACTTGGAAGCGCCATAAATTAAGCGTAATATGTGTTAAATCTGCCACCTTTACCTTGAAAAGCTTGTTTATAAGCAGCTTGCTTTATTTCGCTTTTCGATGGCATATTTGCATATTTAGCAGTTAAATCTTGCTGAGTTTGAGCTTCATTTTGAACCACTGGCTGAGATGTTGGCTCTTGCATAGCAACTTGTGGTTCGTTTTGGGCAACAGTTTGTATTGCTTCTTCTTGAGCTGGAGCTTCTTTACTTTCTTGTTCAACACCAAGAGCCTTATCAACGCCTTTGGTAACTGCTCCTCCTACAACCATTGTGCAAACTGCATCGCCAATTGCTGCGCCAACTTTATTTCCAACCCCAGGACAAATTATTCCTCCAATAACAGCGCCGATAACACGTCCAACTGCACCACCTGCTGAATAACCAACTAAATCCGCCGCCATTCTAATTGCAGTTTTTCCTGTGGCTTTCATGCCGGCAGCAAAACCTTCTTCTTTAAATGTCGGTATAACTTCATTAATTAAATTTGGGAAAAATTGCAAAGCAGTCATGAAATAATTCAATTTGCCATTTTTCCAGCCCAATTCTCTAACGAAATTTTGCTTAACTGCATTGCCAAAGCCTTTCGCTGCGGTTTTTGCGCCAGCCTTTGTACCAGCTTCAACTAATTCTTGAGTGGCTTTTTTGGCAAAATTATCAGCATTTTGAAAAATTCCTTTTCCTTCAACAATTTGTTCAACAATTTCTTCGCCTTGTTTAACTCTTGTTTTTTCGCATAATCCAAAAGCTTCATCGAGCGCTTTAGAATCAAACTTTTTAGCTGCGCCTTCAAGAGCTTCGTTTGCTGTTTTTAATCTGGAACTTGCAGAATCAAAAGCCTCTTGTGCAGCTTTGTGTTTTGATTCAAAGGTTATTTTATTGCCTTCTTTTTTAAATAAATTTTTAAATTTATCAAATAAAGAAATATCTTGTTTTTTGTTTAATTTACTTAGTTTTTTACTTGTCTTAGAAGCGGTTTTTGCAATTTCTTTATAACCATCATCATAAGCTCTTGCAATTGTTTGAGAACGAGTAAAAACATCGGCGCCAGCATTTTTCATCGCAGTGTTTAAATTTTTAAAATCTGCATGTTTTTGAGCTTTTATTGCTTTGCTTACGCCCCCATGTGTCTTAATTGCAGCTGCAGCACTTCCTGTTGTTGTTATTGCAGGAAAAGCCATACAACCCATTACGGCTGAACCAAAACTTGCTTTTTGTTGTGTTGCTACTTCGTTCGACATAGTAAAAATACAATACCCCTGTATATGTATAAAGTATTCTTATCAAAAAAAATTGCGCCAAATTTTAAAAATTTTTGTTATTATTAACTTATGAATTACAATTTAAAACATTATGCATATATCGGCGATTGCGTTTGGGAACTTTTTATCAGAGAAATTATTATCACAAAAACCCAAAAGCAAGATTTAATGCACAAATATTCAACAAAATTCGTTAATGCGCAAGCTCAAGCAGATATCCTAGAAAAAATTATCGAAGATTTATCTCAAGAAGAGCTTGAAATTCAAAAACGAGGAAGAAATTTAAAAATAACAATAAACAAAAAATCGAACCCCAAAATCCACGCCCTTGCGACATCTTTTGAAGTTTTAATTGGATATTGGCATTTAAATAATAAAGAAAGATTGAACGAAATTTTGGAAAAAATAAAAAATTTAATAAATTTGGTATAATAAAACTATGCAAAAAAATATTAAAGAAGAATTTATATCCACGCTATCACACGAAATTAGAACTCCCCTCACAAGCATTAAAGGCTTTTGTCAGACTATGCTTAATTCTTGGGATGCATTAAACGACGAAAAAAAGAAAGAATTTTTGGGAATAATTCTTAATCAATCAAAACGTTTAATTTCTCTTGTGGAAAATGTTTTAAATGTTGCAAAAATCGATTCTGATTCTTCAAATTTGGTTTTATCGAAAGTTGAAATTAATAAATTAATTCAAAATTGTGCAAATATGCTAAAAATTGCAAATCCTGATTTTAATTTTGAATATACCCTCTCTAAAAACGAGCTTAATTGTCTTTGCGACAACGATAAAACTCAACAAATAATTTTAAATATTTTAGACAATGCAATTAAATATTCAATAAATTCTAAAAAAATTGAAATCAAAACCAAAAACGAAGCCGATTTTAATGTTATTTCGATTAAAAATTTTGGAAATTATATTGAGGAAGATTATTTTGACAAAATTTTTGAAAAATTTTATAGAATTGATTCATATATAAAAACACAAACACAAGGAAGCGGGCTTGGCTTATACATTGCCAAAAGCTTAATTGAAAAAATGCAAGGAAAAATATCTGTTAAATCATATAAAGACGAAAACAGCGTTGAATTTTTAATTTATATACCAATCTATGAAGTAGAAAAACTAACAAAAAACATTGGAGTATAGCTTTGTATAAAACTCGAGTTTTAATAATTAGCGAAAGAAAAGAACAATCAATTAAATATAAAAAATTAATTGAAGTTGAAAATCAAGACGTTATTATCACAAACAATTTATCTGATGCACTTTTTGTTCTTCAAAAACAAGAAATTGAATTCATAATAATTTCAGACACAATCAAAGAAAAACTTTCTGATTTTATTAAAAAAATTAGAGTTTTAACTTTTAATTCTCGTCCAATTATAATCGCTGTTTCAAAATCTAACGATTTAGAAGACAAACTTGAAATTCTTGATTCAGGAGCCGACGATTTTATCGGAGAAGAAATTACAAAACAAGAATTCCAAATGCGTTTTCGTGCACATTTAAGAAGATATATTGAAAGTTTTTTAAATCCCGTTACCCATTTAAGCGATAAAAACATTACAATAAAAGCCCTTAAAAAAAGCTTCGAAACAGAAGAAACTTCAGCATATCTTTTAATTAAAATTAAAAACATTGAATCATATCGAAAAACCCACGGCGAAATTGCTTATGAAAAAGTTTTGCAAACACTTGGTGCTATGATTAATTCAACAACCGCCCAAAACGACTATTCAGGACACATTAACGACAACGAATTAATATTAATCACAGGAATATTGCAAGCAGAAAAAATTGCTTCATTTTTGTCTTTTGCTTTTGATAATATTTTAAACAAATTTTATTCAACAGATGAATTTGAAAACAATTTCACAATCCAATCTGATGACAATATCAAAGAAACAAACACAGGATTGATGAGGTTAAATATTTCAATAATCGAAAAAAATAAAAGTTCCGATTACAAAACAATTTTGAATAAGCTTTATGAATTAATTGAATTATGCGTGGATAAAAATTCTTCAAGTTACATTATTGACCGCTTTAAATTAAAAGGCGAAATTTCGCAAAAAGAACAAAAAGTTTTAATTTTTGAACCCGACAGCGCATTATCATATTTATTAAAAAATGTTTGCGAAATAAACAATATTATAGCCAAAACCGTCTCAAGCAAAGAAGATTTTTTAAAAACATATAAAGAATTAAAGCCCAATGTTGTTATTTTAGATTGGGGCAACAAAAAAGAAACAAATATACTTGAAATTGCAAAATTTGTCTGCAAAGAAAACACAAAACTAATTTTCTCATCATCATATTTAAACAAAAAAGAAATTCTAAAAACAGGCGCAGATTTATATATCCCAAAACCATACGAAATTGAAGACATATTTCATTGGATAAAAAAATTCCTGAATTAATTCAGGAATTTTTATTAATACATTTCTCCCATTCCAAATGTGAAGAAGCCATTTGCCCTATCAGCACCAGCAGTATTTGTTAATGGAATACCATAATCTAAGTTGATTGGACCAAGTCCTGGAATAAATACCCTTAAGCCAACCCCGGCCGTAATTGCATAACCAGGTTTATCATATATTTTAGACCCGATTGTTTCTCCAAACAATGTTCCTGCATCAACAAAAGCTGCAAGTCTTAAATTGTTCAAGAAAGAGTTTGATGTAAGTCTATCAATAAATGGTACAGGAACACGCATTTCAGCACTTCCCAACATATATCCATCGCCCACACCAACTTCAGAAATATTGAAGCCTCTAAGCGTATATGGACCGCCGAGCGCAAAACCAGCAAAATCAGGCATATCGCCATGTAATTTTCCGCCTGCACGAGCAGTGAAAACAATGGATGATTTTTTGCCTAATGGTGCAAATCTTCTAATCATACCGTGCAATTTACCAAATGTTTCTCCCGAAATTCCGAGATTTTCTTCAAGCATAACTCTAGCCAATACACCATGACGAGCATTAACAGAAGAATCTCTTGTGTCGTAAATTAAAGCAGGAGTAACCTTGATGAAGAATCCACCATCAAGTTCTTTGTCACGATTAGCCCAATCTATGCCATGTTGCGCATATTTTGCACGCATTTTTGTTCCGTCGCCTTCATCCAAAGAAACGCTTTCAACTCCGAAGGCAATTGAACCAGATAAATTTTTATAAGTTGTAAATCTTCTTGCGATTGTTGCTTCAGCACCAAATCTTTTTTCGATTGCTAAAGGCACTTGGTAACTGCCATAATATCTTGCAAACCCACGAAGTGCCAAAGATTGATTTTCACGTTTAAACATTGGCTCCAAGAAGCTTAATTCGCCTTGGAAATTCGCTTTGTCGATTACAGAGCTGTCATTCATCAAAACGCCAGTACCGGCAAGCAAATTCAAGTTAAGCTTTTGTCCTAAGCCTCTAAAGTTGTTTTCTCCAAAACCAACAGAACCGAAAAAGCCTGAAGCAGAATCAATACCAACCCCAAGAGATATTCTTCCCGTTCTTTGTTCTTCAAGGGAAATGTGAACATCATAAAGACCAGTTTGCTCGTCTTGAGTCAATTCCCTTTGAACATCTCTAAAAGCTTGAGTTCCCATCAAGCGCAAAATATCAGAGCGCATTGTGTTTTCGTTATATACAGAACCAGGTTGCAAGAAAATATTTCTTTTAACTATGAAATCTTTTGTTTTATTATTTCCTTCAACAATAATATCCCCAATTACGCCTTCATCAATTAAAAAATTAACATATCCATCAGGATCATCGGCAACTTTCGCAACTCGAGCAAGAATATATCCACGAGTAGAATACAATTCTTGAATTTCATTAATTGCGTTGTTAATTCCTAAAATATTTTGAGGTTTGCCTTTGTATTGGTTTAAAATCTTTAAAATTTCGCTTGTTGAAATGCTATTATTTCCAACAACACCAAAACCAACAACGGGAGGATTTTCTTCTAAAATAATTCTTAATTTAACGTTATTGTTATCGATTTTAATTGGTAACGCTCTTAAATTTTGAGTAAAATATCCAGTATTATATAAAGACCTTAAATCGTTTGTAACATCAGAACGAATATATTGATAGCCTTCTTTTGATTTAATTTGCTCTTTAATATAATTAACATCAAGCAAATTATTGCCAAATATTTCAACTTCTTGAATATAAACGACATCTGTATCGTTTATATATGTTTCATCCTGAACAACCGAATTGTCGAAAAACTCGTCTTGGATTGGTTCTTCTTGAATATTTTCATTTTGAATTTTTGAATCGTCTTGTTTTTTATTTTTCTTTTTGAACAGATTAAATTTTGTTTTTTTCTTTTGTTTTTTTGGTTTTTTAACTTCAGAATTTAAAGGCGAAAGAGACTCTTCCTCTTCTTCAAACATAGAAAAAGTAGACCTATCAAGCTCTGTTTCTTCAAGCTTTATCTCTTTTGGAGTTTGCTGTTTTTTATTTTTTTTATTAAAAAATGACTTGAAATTGCTAACGTTGATTCCTTGCTTTTGTTGATTTACATCGCTAACAACATTTAATTCATCGCAAAAGGCGCCTTGCCCAATATATAAAGACAAAAACGTCAAAATAATTAAAGTTTTTATATGAATTTTTCTCATCTATTCCAAGTCAAAATTTAAGACGATAATTTTCTATGTAATATTATATATCTAAAATCAATGAAGTCCAAATAAATTAAGAAAATCGATAATTTGGCTTACTTTTTGAAATGAATTGTTACAAAAAATGTAAACAAAGTGTCAGAATGTAATTATTTATACTAATATTTTATTGTGCAGGATTTAAAAATGAAAAAATTACAAATAAATGCAGAGCATAGAATGCTCATTGAAACCGTCATCAGAGAAAGCGCCAAATTTCGAGGAAATGAAGAATTAATCGAATTATTTTGCGAAGCCATTTATAAAAAATCATATTTATTAATGGACGCAATTCGTGATACTGCACGTTTAAAAAGACATCTTATGATGATTTGCGATTCTTGCATGGAACAAATTATCAAAGAAAAAAGAAAATATGAACAAACAAAAGTGTATCGACAAATTGAGCATAATTCTCGCCTTCAAGAAGAAATTGTTCAACTTAAAAAAAGCCCTCTAACAGAACAAGAAGAACTCGAAGAAGAATTCAGAATGCACAAAGCAACAAAAAGCGTTATCAATTTGAAAGAAGAAATTCAAAGAAGCGAAAAATATGATTCTTCAGATATGCTCATCGATCCATTAGATTTTTGCCCTCAAAAAAGAGTTTCCGAATATACAATTGAAAAATTAATTCAAATTGTAAAAATTATCGATTCTAAATTTCCAAAGAAAAGATATTATGAAATTTTTGCCCTTCGCTATATCAAAAAATATAACCAAACCGATATCGCAAGAGAAATGAAAATTTCACAAGTGGAATTATCAAAAAGATTTGTTGAATTAATTAAGCTAACAAGGGAAAATTCTTAGCCTTTAACAATCGCAAGCAATGCAGGATTTTCTTTTTCTTCTTGCTGTTGCAATCTTTGTTCTAAAAGAGCTTTTCTTCGTTGTTCACGTTTATATATCACGCTGCTTAAAAGATTATAAGCGCTTTCGCTATTAATGCAATTTATTCTAACTGTGTTATCATCAAGCTCAACATTGATTGATTTTGACTCAATAAAATCAGATTTAAAGCCTGTAATTTGAATAATTCTATTTTTTAAAATAGACAATGGCAAGGCAATAAATTCTTCAAATGAATCCATGATTTTATTTTTACTTTTCATTAGAAATTATTATAACAAAATAGCTAATTTTTTTGTATAATTAAATCAAAGTTTTAAGTTAAATAAAGGAAAAAATAATGCCTGAGAATCTTTACCATGAAATTACGCCTGAGGGCTTTGGGATTGCAATTGAAAAAGATAAAGATTTGTTTTCTATAAAATCACCTTATCAACAAATAGACTTCTTTCATTCTCGTGCTTTTGGAAATGTCATGACTCTTGATGGCTTAATGATGACAACAGAAAGAGACGAATTTTTCTATCATGAAATGATTGTTCATATTCCAATGTTGACACATCCAAACCCACAAACCGTTTTAGTTATTGGCGGAGGAGATGGCGGAACTGTTAGAGAAATTCTCAAACATCCATCAGTTAAAAGGGTTGATATGGTTGAAATTGATGGAGATGTTGTTGAAGGATGTAAAAAATATCAACCAACAATTTCTTGTGCTTTAGACGACCCTCGAGTAAACGTTTTAATCCAAGACGCTGTTGAATTCATCAAAGGAAAAGAAAACGAATATGATGTTGTTTTATCTGATTCAACAGACCCAATAGGTCCTGGGGAAGGCTTGTTTAATGATAATTTTTATAACAACGTTAAGCGTGCTCTTAAAAAAGGCGGAATTGTTGTTCCTCAAACAGAAGGACCCTTTGCACAAAGCGAAAACATGCAAAAAACATATCAAATGTTAAGAAGAGTATTTAAAAATGTTGCTCCATATTGCGGTCCAATGCCAACATATCCTGGCGGATATTGGTCTTGGGGCTTTTGCTCTGACGATGTTGAAATTCCAAGAGATTACACTAAAATCGACGAACAAAGAGCGGCAGCAATTCAAAAAACTTGTAAAATATACAATAGAGAACTTCACAGCGCAGTTTTTGCTGTTCCAAACTTTGTTAAAGAATTAGCTAATGGATAATTTAAAAACAAAACAAAATATCAACGGTTTATCGGGTGAAATCACTATTCCACCCGATAAATCTATATCTCATAGAGCGATAATCTTTGGCGCATTAACGAAAGGAAAAATTGAAATCAAGAACCTTTCTTTAGGCGAAGATTGCCTAAATACTCTTAAAATTTTTGAAAAACTAGGCGTAAAACACCAATTCATTTCAAAAAGAGATTTAATTCTTGACTCAACAAATGGTTTCTTTTCTCCCAAAGAATCGCTATATTGCGGCAATTCAGGCACCACAACAAGACTTTTATCTGGTTTTTTTGCTTGGCAAGACTTTAATATCGAATTAAAAGGCGACGAAAGTTTATCTAAACGCCCAATGAAGCGTGTTATTGAGCCATTAAGCCAAATGGGCGCAAAAATCGAATCAAACAACAACAAATTACCACTTAAAATTGAAGGAAATAAGCTCAAAGGAATAACATATTATTCTCAAATTGCCTCAGCCCAAGTTAAAAGCTGTTTGTTATTAGCAGGATTAGGCGCAAATGGCAAAACAAAAATTTATGAACCAAATTTGTCTCGAAATCATTCAGAAATTATGCTTGAATATTTAGAAGCCCAAATTTCAACAGGAAAAGACGAAAATGGCTTTTATAGCGAAATTATCCCTTCGAAATTAACTCCAAAAAACCTTGAAATAGTAGGCGATATTTCAAGCGCAGCATTTTTTATGGTTGCAGCGGCAATTGTTCCAAATTCTTCAATTGTCATTAAAAATGTTGGAATAAATCCAACAAGAACAGGCATAATTGACGTTTTTGAACAAGCACAAATCAATTTTGAATTATTAAACCAAAGAACAATTTGCAATGAAAAAGTTGCCGACATCAAAGTAACATACAGCGAAAACATCAAACCTTTTGAAATTTCTGGCGATATAATTCCTCGTTTAATTGATGAAATTCCAATTTTGGCAGTTTTGGCAACCCAAGCAAACGGCAAATCAATAATAAAAGATGCGCAAGATTTAAGAAATAAAGAATCAGACAGAATAAAAACAGTCACAGAATCCTTTAAAGAGCTTGGAATCAAAATAGAAGAATTTGAAGATGGCTTTGAAATTACAGGAAAAAACAAAATCAATTCAAATGCAACCCTTAAAACCCATCTAGACCATAGATTGGCTATGAGTTATTATGTTTTATCTTTAATAAATAAAAAAGAAATGACAATTGATGGTTTTAATTGCATAAATTCATCATTCCCCGAATTTATAGAAATGATGAATTTATTACAATAATTATTTTGTTCTGTTTAAAAAAGTCTTAAGTGCGTCTTGTTTGTTGTTTGGTGTTGTCAAATCAAACGCTTCAAAATATTCCTCTTCTTCTGGATTCACAAAAGCACTGCTATAATATTTTTTAACAAATACCAAAATCAAATATAAAATTATTGAACAAAAAAGCACACCGAGCATTGCTCTTAAAAAATATGCTGCAACTTTTTTGCCTTCCTTTTGTGTGTCTGGAATAACGTCTTTTTTGACTGCTTGAGTGTTTATAGGCTCAATATCTAAATCATTAACCTTAACGTCTTGCTGAACAAAATTCATTTGTTCTGCTGTCACATTTTTCAAAGCAGCAGCATTTTTGTCCGCCAAAGCGCTTGGATTCAAGCTTAAAAAAGATATTATGCAAACTATATAAAGGATTTTAGGAAGTTTTTTTAGCACTTGTTTTTCTTGTCCTTCTTTTTGGTTTTTCTTCTTTCGGTTCTTCAGTTTGTTTTTCTTCTTCTGAAGTTTGAGAAGCTAAAGGTTCATTTTCTTCTTTTTTCTTGGTTTTCTTAGCTTTTCTTGAAAGTTTTTTAGCAGGTTTTTCCTCTTTTTCTTCCAATTTTACTTCTTCTTTAGTTTCTTCTTTAACTTCTTCTTTTCTTTCTTCAACAGCCTCAATAGCCCCGTCGATTACAACGTCTTTGATTAAATCATCAATCAATTCATTCACTTTTGTTGGAGTCAAAACTTCTTGCTCTTGAATTTGAACTTGTTGATTTTGTTGTTCTAAATTCATTTCTTCATTTTGTTGTTCTTGAGTGAATTCTTTGTTTTGATGACGATTTTTATTTTTGTCACGTCTATTATTTTTATCAAATTTGTGATTTTTATTGTTTTGATTTGGCGCTTGCTCTGATGAATTAAAGTTTGAACCAAATGGACCTTTAATTTTGTTTAATTTTGCCCTATTTTCGCCAACAGCAGTCGCTGTTGCAAATTTTAAATCGTCTATAATGAAACCTTGTCCGTTACATTTATCACATTTTTTTGTGAAAATTTCAGACAAACTTTGACCTTGACGATGACGAGTCAATTCAACTAATCCCAAATCAGACAATTGACCAATTTGAGGCTTTGCTTTGTCTTTTTCAAGAGTCAATTCAAAATGTTCCAATAATGCCAATTTATCCATACGAGAAGCCATATCGATAAAATCAACTATTACCATCCCACCAATATTTCTTAGTTTCAATTGACGAGCAATTTCATCCGCTGCTTGCATATTTGTCTTTAATATTGTTTCAGCTTGATTTGATGAAGATGTAAATTTACCAGAGTTTACATCAACCACTGTCAATGCTTCTGTTTGTTGAATAAATAAATATCCGCCTAATGGAAGATTAACTCTTGTATTAAGAGCCTTTTCAATTTCTTTATTAACGCCTGTTGAAACTAATAATGGGTCGTTTCCTTTATGCATTGAAACTCTAACTTGCATGTTCCAATGTTGCAAAAGTTGCGTTGTTCTATGAAGCGCAAAAGCAGTATCAACAACGATTTCTTCAACTTCGCTATCACATGCTTCACGAATTACTCGATATAACAAATCTTGGTCACGATATAATAAAGTTGGAGGATTTGCGCTATCGGCAGCATTAACAATTGAATTCCATTTTTCTAATAAAATTTCTAAATCTTCTTGAATTTCAGCGTCAGATTGTCCTTCTGCTTCTGTCCTTACAATCACGCCTACGCCAACAGGCTTCAAAAGACTAACGATTGATTTTAATCTTGCTCTTTCTTTTTGAGAAGTGATTTTCTTAGAAACATTTACACCTTTTTCATCAGGCAATAAAACCAAAAATCTTCCAGGCAAAGATAAAGCAGTTGTCACTCTTGGACCTTTGTGTCCTGTTGGTTCTTTAACAACTTGAACGATTAATTTTTGGTTTGGTTTAACTTTTTCTTTTAAAGTTCCTTTGCCCATAATATCATCGGTATGAATAAAGCCCATTTTATCGCTCATTCCCACATCAACAAACGCTGCTTCAATTGAAGGAAGAACGTTATCCACACGAGACAAATAAACATCGCCTAATAAAACATCTCCTTTTGAAACGAAAAATTCGCAAACCTTGTTGTCTTCTAAAACCGCTGCGATATTATCTTTTTCAGAAATGATAATTTTCTTTGTCATAGTAAAATTCCTTTAAACTTAAATAACTCTCAAGTCGGTATCGAAAAATTTTACCCTTTTTATTTTGAAAATATTACTTTCACCAAATATTGTTTTGAGAAATTCATCCGCACGAAGGGACGGGATTTGCTCATTTTGTCCTGCCTTTAACACAAAGCTTAAGACACCATCATCCTTAATTTCAAATGTTTTCAGGGAATTTCGATAGTTAATTGTTTTTTCTATACCTTTTTTAGTTTTCTTCGTGATTAAAATTTCATCCGAAGACAAACACTTTTCTATAATATACCTTATTTTTTCAATGTTGTAAACATGATTTTTTTCAAAATCGCAAATTGCAATATAACCCGCCCATTGGATAAAATTTTCCAAAGATTTAGGCTCTTGCGTATTTTCATCAATTTCTTTTAATTCAACAACTCTCAATCCATTTGGAGAATATTTTTCAAATTCTTCAATAAAATTAGAAGATAATGGTTCATAAGTTTGAAAATTAACCAATTCACAATCAGACTCCAAAAAAATCGGCAAAGCGGGAGAATATGAAACTTTTGGCATTTTATTAAAACCTTGCGACAAAACCAAATTAAGCTCGCAACGTCTAAAAACTTTTAACACCAAATTTTGCCAATCAAGGTGCGAAATAAAACATAATTCTTTATTTTTAGTTAATTTTAGCCTATGCTTGTATATTTTTTCGTTTTGCATTGTTTACTTTTTTGATAAATTCCAATTCCTGATTTTGTGATGGCGTCAAATCACATTTTGAAATAATATGACTTTGCAGTTCGTTCAAATAACCAAGCTCCGAAATTGCGCAGTCAAGCTGTTCACGTCTAATTTCTTTTGCTAAACGTGACAAAACTTTTGAATTTATAAACTCGTCTTGAAAAAATGATTTCATAAATTAATTCTATCATTTTTAAAAAAATAAAGAGCAAAAATTAAAAATATGTTACATTAAATTGCACACAAATTATGCGCAAAATCGAGAAATTTTTTCAATGCTTGTTGAATAATTTTTGCAAAAGCAAGCTTTTTAAGCATATTATAATCTATTTTCTTAGCGCCTTTTGTTAAATCAAGGCTTCTAAGAAGAATAATTATTTGTATAGTATCCACTATCATCATAATTATTCTTTTAATTTGATGTAATCTTTCGTTGGCTAATAGTTTAACAATTTTGTTTATTTTTTTTATGGTTTTTCGAATTTCATCATTAATTTCAAACGCTTTTTTTGCACCTTCAAGCATTTTTATATGTATTTGATCAACTTTAGCATCTATTTCTTTCAATTTTTTAATACAAAATATTGTGAGGAAAATTTCACAAAATATTAACAAAAATATCGCCAATGTGGAAATAAAAACATTCATTGATGTATTATAATATATGTAAAATCGAAATTCTATACCTAACTTGTATTATTTTTAAGGATAAAAATGGATTTTAAAACATCAATACTCTGGTCAGGACGACTTTATAAAATGCTTGAAAAATTAAATCTTGAAAACAGATTTAATTTGGATTCAATTGTTGACAATAATTTGCCGCAAATTTTGTCAAAACTTCAAAGCTATGCAAGATTAGGGAAAATTGCAATCTGTCAAACAAACGGAAAAACATTAACAACAAGCATTATAAACCAAATTTTATTAAGCAATGACAATTCTTATATTTCAAATATTTCAAAAAGCTCGAAAAAATATCCTCCTTTAACTTCAATTATTCTTGATTTGGCTCACGGATTAGACATTTTTGCTTCCGAATGCGAAAAAGATTACTACACAATGGCATTAGGGGAATTTGAACTAGACCAATATTTTAATTCAATGAAATTTGATTATCTTTTGCTTGGAAATTTGTTGCTCGACCAAAAAGATTTCATCACCCTTGAAGAAAAAAAAGAAAGAATCCAAAACGCAATTGCGCTTAATTCAAAACTTAACTTGATAATCAATGCGGACGAGCCAATGTTTAACAAGATTGACGAAATCAAAAACGACACAATTTTAAACAAAAAAAGAAGCAAATTTTATTATGGCTTTAATAATGTCGAATTTGGCGAAAGTTTAGTTGAATTATCACAAAAAAATGACATTTTAAGATGTCCCAATTGCGGTTGTATGTTGGATTACAAAAAAAGGCATTATTCCCATATTGGACAATATAACTGTGCTTGCGGTTTCAAAAGACCGCAATTAGATTTAAGTGCCGATGTTAAAATTTTTGCAGATTATTGTTTTTTAACTGCTTATTATAACGACAACAAAATGGTATTCAAATTGCCTTTTGGCGGAATTGAAGGCGCATATAATGCGCTTGGCGCTATTGCTATTGCGATTAATCTTGGAATAGAAAGAAAAGTCATAACAAACGCTTTTGAAGATTATAAGCTTTTGAAAGGCAGAGAAGATATTTTAACCTATAAAAATAAACAAATTAAAATCAAAACAATTAAAAATCCAACTTCTTTATCACTTGCCTTGCGTGAATTATATGCAACAAAAAACACCAAAATCGTCTTTTGTTTAAACGACGAAACGCAAGACGGCATTGACACAAGTTGGATTTGGGATGCAAATTTTAATTCTGTTTCATATTTTGAAAATAAAATTTATGTTACAGGAAATCGTTTTGATGATATGGCACTAAGGCTTAAATATGCCAATGTTAATCCTTCTTTAATTATCATGGAAGGCTCAATTAAAAATGCGATACAGTGTTGCTATTGGGAATTAGAAAAAAACGAAACAATGCTTATCCTTTCAACGCCATCGCTAATAGATTCCATTTATGAAATTTTAAAGAAATAGATTGCAATTAGGGCAAAAAAATTATAAAATAAGCATAATCAAACTATTTGCGTGTTGAATTCTTATTTTTAAAAATTTTGTGCGCTTACGGTCTGATAAGTACAAACAAAAAAGGAGACCAAAAAATGTACGAAGATCAAAATTTAGTATGTGAAGATTGCGGAAAGGAATTCGTATTCAGCGCAGGAGAACAAGAATTTTACGCTCAAAAAGGCTTGGTTAATGTGCCAAAACGTTGCCCTGATTGCAGAAAAGCAAGAAAACACAAATCAAAAAGAAAACTTTATGACGCAACTTGCTCCGCATGTGGCGCTGCAACAAAAGTTCCATTCAAACCAATTGAAGGCAAAGAAGTTTTTTGCAAAGAATGTTTTGCAAAACGCTCAGAAGAATAATTAAAAGACCCCTTAAAGGGGTCTTTTTTTAACTAAAATTTTTAATTAAATTATCTTTTTGCGTGATTCCAGCATGCGCTTGAACTTCTGGCGGAACAGCCAAATATGATTCACTTCCTGGATTGTCCCAATTTTCTTCAAAAATTAAACTTTTTTCTGTTTTTGTAACATAAGGCGACATTTTACAGTATTCATATTTTGTTAATTTCATGACCATTTTGTCGCTAATTTCACCTGTTTCACTATCAAGATATTGAGACACAATCGTTACAGGATTTCCAAGTTTATATTCAACATATTTTGTTTCGTCTTTTCCAATTGTTTTAATAACTCCATCATAAAGATTTCCATCAACCATCAATCTTCCAGAATTATTAACAGTTATCGCATATTTAGAATTTCTTTTTAAGCCTTCAAAAGTAGTTAATTTAGGATGTTTTTGCAAACGAGACAACTCGCTTGTAATTTCGGTATCCGTTTCGCCATAAGTTGGATTTTGTTGCACATCCCTAGGATTAACAGAAGCAAGTGTATAATTTGCAAGAGCAACTAGGCTATTGGCAATTTTTTCTGCATCATTATAAGCAACATTAGGAGCGACATAAGTTTGCCTCGTTGGCATTGGATTGCTTCGCCCAATATAAGGACTGCTATGTAATGAATATACTCCTCCAAAATTTGCTTCCATATTTTCCTATCCCCTAAATTAAACTGTTATAATAATCAAGTTTTTTTTCTTGAAAATCTTGCTCGAAATCAAAAGTTTTATTTACAAAAGTTTACATTTTCTTTAAGAGGTTGAGGTCGCTCCCACCATGGGCATAAAAAAACAGGGTTAAGATACCCTATCTATAAAGTCCAGTTACGAGCTGTCCGCTAAAGCTCAATGCTTGAGCGTCACGCTCTAACATCCTAAGGCACACTTAAAAATCCCAAGAAAAAACAAATTTTCTAGGGATTTTTTACGTTAAGTTTTAGGCCCGGTGACTCTGCCGACGAGAAAGACTAAATGTCTTTCGAGGAGAGGGCGACCCTTGAGGTCGTTCCCACCATGGGCATAAAAAAACAGGGTTAAGATACCCTGCTTATAAAGTTTAGGCCCGGTGGGACTCGAACCCACGACCAAGAGATTAAGAGTCTCCTGCTCTACCAACTGAGCTACGAACCCATCTACACTTAAACTATAATGCAATATCACAAGAAAATCAATTCATTGTATAATATTTTTATGGCAAAAGTTGTTTTAGTAGGATATGGGCAAATGCTTTATTCCTTAATCGAAGGAATAAAGGAAACAAACCACGAAATTTTGGGCGTTTTTCGAAACGACAGACTTAAATATTCAAATTTTGAATTATTTTTTAAAGATATTTTCAACCCAAGCAAAGATTACACAATAATAAAAACAAAAAACCTATACGATATTAAAGGCAATAGCGTTAATAGCGAAAAATTTTTTGAAGAAATGGAAAAACTAAAGCCTGATATGATAATATGCGGCTCTTGGGCAGAAAAATTTGGTCATAATATTTTAAGACATCTTCCCTGCATAAATTTCCATCCAGCGCTTTTACCCAAAAATCGAGGAGCAAATCCATATTTTTGGTCAATTTATTTGGACCAAAAACTCACAGGCTTGACGATTCATTTTATGAACGAAAAATTTGACAAAGGGGACATAATCCTTCAAGAAGCAATAACTATCGATGAAAACGAAACAGGAAAAAGCTTGAAAGACAAGACAACTCGCCTTGCAAGAGGTATGGTTAAAGATTTTTTAAACTTGTATGATAAAAACCAAATCCAACCAATCAAGCAAAATGAAGAATTTGCAAGCTATGAACCTCAAATTTCCCAAAAAGAAGTGATTGTCAATTTAACAAAAACAAAAGAAGAAGTTTATCGCCATTTAAGAGCACTTCACCCTTGGGCGGATGCTTATGTAAAAATTGCTCGAAGATATGTCAAAATTCCAAATTATAAATTTTTAGAAAACAACGAAAAAACCGCAAATTTAAAACCATATACAATAATTGAAAATAATTCAAAATATTTCATTTTAAAAGGAAACGATTTTTTAATTAAAGTCCAAAAATAATCCGTTTTTGTATTATAATCATAAAAAAGAGAGAACTTATGAGAATTATAGCTAAAAATCTTGTTAAAATATATGGCGACCGCTCGGTTGTTAATGATGTTTCTTTTGACGTTAATAAAGGCGAAGTTGTTGGTCTTTTAGGACCAAATGGCGCAGGAAAAACCACAACTTTTTATATGGTTGTTGGGCTTGTTAAAGCAAACAAAGGTCAAGTTTTAATTGAAGAAGATAATGGAAATATCATCGATGTTACCACTCTTCCAATGAACGAAAGAGCCAAACTCGGAATTGGCTATCTTCCTCAAGAAACATCGATTTTCAGAAAATTAAATGTTGAAGATAATTTAAAACTTGTTCTTGAAATGAATGAAAAATTAAATGAACAAGAAAAAAAAGACTTACTAGAAAATTTATTAACCGAATTTGGCGTTGCAAAATTAAGAACAGCGCCTTCTGTTGCTCTTTCTGGAGGAGAAAGAAGAAGAGTAGAAATTGCAAGAGCATTAGCTGCAACTCCTTCTTTCATTCTTCTTGATGAACCATTCACAGGGATTGACCCTATCGCAATTGGCGAAATCAAAGACAACATTCACAAGCTTGCAAAAGAAAAAAATATTGGAATTCTAATCACCGATCACAACCCAAAAGCAACTTTGTCAATCACAGACAGAGCAAATGTCATTTTTGATGGTCGCATTAAAATTTCAGGAAAAAGCACAGATGTTGCAGTTGACCCTGTTGCTAAAGAATTTTATTTAGGAAAAGATTTCGTATTATAATGCAAAACGCTATTTCTAAAATTAAAAATTTCAAATTTGACCCCAAAATAACTCTTTTGGATAAATTTGTTTTGTCGCAAGTTTTGGGCGCAACATTGGTTTGTTTAGTTCTTTTTATCATTGTTTGGATTGCTCCTGAAACATTGTTCAAAATTATCAAAAAAATTCTAAGAGACACATATACTCCAATATACGGGCTTAAAGTTTTAATTCTTGAAATCCCAAAAGTATTAGCAAAAGCCATTCCTGTCGGAATTTTATTAGGCTCAATTTTCACATTTGATAGATTATCTAAAAATTCTGAACTTTCAATTTTAAGAGGAATAGGACTTTCTTTTAATAGAATCATGGCGCCTGTTATTGTTCTTGGAGTGGTTTTGTCTTTCTTTTGTTATATGGTAAACGATAAACTTGTGCCAAGTGCAAGCCAAAAGCTTGGAGAATCAAGAGGGGGCGGAAGCCATTTTGTTTATATTGTTGAAAACCCTGATAAAACTCCAAAACAAAACATAATTGTATCAAACTTTACCCCAAAAGAAATTTATAACATAACCGTAATGAACTTTTCGCAAGAAAAATACAGCGATGCTACAATGTTTAAAAGCATTGTGTTTGCTCCACTTGCCAAAAAAACAGATAACGCTTGGGTTTTAGAAGACGCATTAATTTATGAAATTGACGATGATGGAATATATAAAAAAGTTTTACACCAAAAAAATTATCCAATTTTAACCCAAGGCAAACAGGCTCAAGAAGTTTTTGATTTAATGCTCAACAACACAAGAAAAGAGCGAGTTTTCACAAATCATCAAATCAAAAGCTACACAAAACTCCTTAAAAGAGCGAATTTTTCAGACGAATATAGATATTTCAAAGCAAAATTATACCAAAGATATCTTCATCCACTAACTTGTATATTATTTGCAATAATTGGATGTTTACTTGGTTTCGCCCCTCCTCGCTCGCAAAGACTTATTGGCTTTACAATTGCAGTTGGTATGATTTTTGGATATTATATCACATTGCCGTTTTTTGATTTATTAGCGCAAAAAGGAGTTTTGCCTCCATTTATTGCAGCAAGTTTCCCAATAATTTTATTTATTATTTCAATTTTTATCATTAAGAAAGTAAAGGATTTATAATGAAAAAAAGAATTCTTTTTTTAATATTGTCTGTGTTATTAAGCTTTTTGCCCTTGCAAGCAAAAGAAAAATTTGAAGTAATTAACGATACAGCAGGAATTCACGTTTTTAAAATCAACACAAAAAAATATGGCAAAAAAATAAAACCATATATGACAAAAAAACTCACAACTCCTCAAGTTGTGTATGATGATAATTGTTTTGATTTCGTTGTAAATGGCGGTTTTTTTGATGTTAAAAACGGAAAAAGCGTTTCTTATGTAACCATTGATAATGAAATGGTTGCAGATGTTGAAGACAATGTGAAACTAATGAAAGAATTAAAAAAACAAAAAAGACACGAAAACGTTCTTTCTCGTGCCGAATTGAGAATTCTTGAAAACAAAAGACACAAATTAAAATTCGATATTGCAATGCACAATGACCCAATTAAAAAAGGTTACAAAATAAAACATGCTCTTCAAGCAGGTCCAATGCTTTTGCCTACAATGGACTTAGTTCAAGAGGGGTTTGTAATAAAAGAAAATGATGTTATAAAATCTCAAAGTGTAGATATTTTAAAAAGAAGAGAAAGAACCGCAATCGGATTAAAGGGCAAATATCTTTATATTGTTTTATTCACAAAAGACCACAAAGTTGACGCTTACGAAATGAAAAACTATATGGAAGAAACACTAAAAGTTAAAAAATCTATGGCTTTCGATGGCGGTTTATCCACAGCGGTTAATTACAAAAATATTTCAATCGGTTCTCTTGGAAAATATCAAAGAAGAGTTAAATCATTCTTAATTGTTGAAAGGTAAATATGAAATTAGGAAATATTGATTTTTGCAAAATTAAAAAAATAACATTAATTGAAATAATCGTCCTATCGCTTTTATTCATTGCAATAGGAATCTATTATTCGCCACATTTTATAACAAAACAAGATGTTTTAAAAGCTGCAAAAATTAAATCCGACAACGCTATTTATACCGCAAGAGTATTGGAAGAATTTGCCAAAAACAAAAACGAAAAAGCTTCCACTGTTGCAAAAAAAGTTTCAGAAAAATTAAACCAAATAGCAAAAAATCCTTATGACAAAAAAGCTCCAGCATACACTTTCGAAAGCGAATGCAAAGGCTGCACTTGCGTAAGCTATGACGATAACGCTCAAATGATTGTCCTTACAACATTTAACAAGAAAAACGAATTAATTTTAAGAACGGTAATCAAACCGCCTTCTTTTGTTGTTTATTCAAAATTTGACAAAGAAAATAAATAAAAAAAGAGAGCTTATTTGCTCTCTTTTTCTCTTAAAACGTGACTCCAATGGTTCAAACGACCAAGAAGCGGGTCAATTTGTGCTTTTGTTTCCCAATATGGCTTGCCGTTTCTTGAAACTTCTTCATCAAATTTCGCTTGAACCGCAGTAGCCAATACTTCTGGCATGCTTATTGCCCATTCGTCATTTTCCAGTGATTTATAATATGTGTCTTTAAAATTAGGATTCAATCTTAAAGTCCAATTATCGCCCCCTGTCGTTCCTGGAGTGTTATATGTTTTATTGATTCCAAAGAAGTCCATGAAAGAAATTTGGATGTGTTTTGTAGAATTAAACAACTCAGCAACTTTTGCTTTCCATCTTTCTTTTGGGCTTGATTCAATTTTTTGTCTTAATGCTTGTCTTTCCGCTTCTTTCCAAGGGTCAGGTCTTAAAGCTTCAGCAAGATAATTTGGCTCCCAAGCAGGTCTCCAGCCTTTGCTTCTGTCAACATCGCCATCTTCAATTAACTTTCTACCAGGTTTGTTATCATGACAGCCAACATACGCCCAATTATCTCTTTTTCTTTGAGCATCAACCCCTTTTGTCCAAGTTGTGCAAGAAATGCCAGGCAAGCCAAGTCTTTGTCTGAAAACTCGGTTGAATGTCCCTGTTTCGTCTTTTCCTAAATCTTCCCAAATAACTTCTTTTGGATTTACGCCCATTTCTTTCATCGTAGGCAAAACAATATCGGACAAAATTCTTTCAAAACTTTGATTTTTATCTAAGCCAATATTATTCATGCGACCAGCTTGAAGTTTTGAAACATCTGGAATTTCAACGCCATTTTTCTTAATTTTATGAACACTATTTTCTTTGTATATATAAGGATTTACAAGCCCAATAGCATGATCAACTCTAACGCCTTGAGCACCTGCCATGCCGTTTACTAATTTTGCTTTCAAAAATTCACCGGCAGGACCTAAAGAACCATCAGGATTAAATAATTTATTAGGGTCTAAAACAGCCATACCCCAAAGCTGCGGAGAATCCAAAGGTCCGCCATTAGGACAACCAATTTTGTAACCTTGCAAAAATACGTCTTTAAAAACAATTTCGTCTAGCGAACTTGTGCCAACTTCCAAATCTGAAATATATGCAAAGCCGCCTCTTGCCATTCTATCTGCTTTTGTTTGCTTGTCGATTATGAATTGCGAGAATTTGTATTTTTCGATTTTATCCGCATTATCACGTTGAATTTGAATATATCTATCAACAGCAAGTCTATCGCCTTTTTTAACGTCTTGGATTAATTCTTGGTCTGCTTGTGGCCAATTTGGATAATAATCAGTTCCATGTTTTTCAGATAAAACATTTAATACTGCATAATGGTCAATCCAAATGCTATTTCTATTTTCAAAATTATCAAACTCTTGAGCTAAAGCAATTGCGCTTCTGTCTCCTTGTTGAACTTTAGAACGGAAATTAGCATAGGCAATATCAATTAATTTATCTGTGTTTTTTTGCGCATCTTTAAAATCAGTTCTGTCGTAATTTTTGCTATTTGCTTTTGTTTTTTTAGCAACAGATGCTAAATCTTTTTCAGACAAAATTGAAGCATAATTAGGCGTCATTAATTTGTTAAAATCGATAAACAATGGATTTTTTTCAAAAACAGACGATGTATATGGAGAAGTATCGCCTTTGTTTAATTTTCCATTTGGACCTAATTGAATTGCATTAAAGCCATGCAATTTTGCAAATTCAACCAATTCGTCTGCATTAAAAGGAGTTCCTGTTTCGATATCATACTCCCCTTGTCGAGCAGGAAAACTTGTGCCTTGAATGATTAAAGCACGATTTTGCACTCCCAAATAATCCAACGCATCTTGAATTGCATGCGTGTATTCTTTTTCTTCATAACCCTTTTTAGGTGCGCGACCAAAAGCAACATTTCGACCCATGTTACCGCTGGTGAACCTAACAACATTTTCTAATCTCATACACCTTTTTTACCACAAAAATACATAAATAGCTATATATTTACAAAACTCCTAAAAAATATTTTTTTGCGCTAAAATAAAGGCATGCAGGAAAATTTTAAAAAAATTGGAATAATTTACAATTGCGATGTCGAAGAATCAACTTCTCTTGCAAAAAAACTTCAAGAAAAGCTTGAAAACTCAACTCTTTTCTGCGCAGCAGATATGCAAAAAAATATAGATTTGGCAATCGTAATTGGAGGAGACGGCACATTTTTAAAAGCTTCAAGGTTTTATGCGCCACACTCAATTCCCATTTTAGGCTTTAACGTTGGCAGATTGGGCTATCTTACCCAAGCTCGTCCCGATGAAATCGATAACGTAATTAATAAATTAACAAATAACGATTTTACTATCGAAAACCGCTTAATGCTAAAAGCGCAAGGAAAAACCGCACTAAATGATGTTGTTATAAAAGGTGTAAATTGCGCAAGAAGCTCAACAATGGAGCTATATATTAACGACAAAAAGCTTTGTTCTTATGTTGCAGACGGTTTAATAATTTCAACTCCAACAGGCTCAACCGCCTATTCATTATCCGCAGGAGGTCCAGTTGTTTCTCCTTTATTGGATTGTTTTTTAATAATTCCAATTTGCCCGCATACTCTCAATATGCGTCCTATTGTTATTCCAACAACAGAAAAAATTACAATCAAAAACGCAGACGAAAAATTAAACGTTTCGTTTGATGGACAAGTTGATTTAATCATTGATAATGAAATTACAATCGAAAAAAGCGAATTCAGCGCAAAACTTTTAGCGCTGAGCCACCAAAAAGACAAATTTTATGACATCTTAAAAGAAAAATTGCACTGGTCTTTATCGCCAAGAAAATAACTATGTTAAAAACGCTAACAATTAAAAATTTTATACTCTTAAAAGAAGCAACACTGAATTTTTCAAATGGCTTCAATGTGTTATGCGGAGAGACCGGAGCAGGTAAAAGTATTATCATAAAAGCTCTTGATAGCGTTTTAGGAGCAAAAATCAGCAAAGAAGTCGTTTTGAATAAAGATTTGCCTTGTTATATTGAAGCGGTTTTTGAAAACGACGGAATCGAAACAGTAATTTCAAGAGAAATTGCAAACCAATCCAAATTTAGACTAAACGGAATGCTTTCTTCAATTGATGAAATAAAAGAAATAAGAGAAACATTGGTTGATATACATTCTCAACATCAAACATATTCATATATTCAACCAAAAAGCCATATTTTTCTTTTAGACAACTATATCATCAAAAAAAGCCCTGAATTTAATGAACTTCTAAAAAATTATAAAGAAAACTATTTTGATTTTAAAAACATTGAAAAAAAATTAAACGCATTAAAAGAAAATCTTCAAAATAACGAAAGAGAAATTGAATTTCTGCAATTTCAATTGCGCGAGCTTGATGATGCTGCAATTAAAGAAAATGAGGAAGAAGAATTAAAAGAAGAACTTGATATTCTTTCAAATGTTCAAGAACTAAAAGAAGGCGCATATTCCTCTTATTACGCTCTTTATGGCGACAATCAAAGCATTGTTGAAGCATTAGGCAAAATAAAATATACTATTTCAAGCTTAGCTGAATTAGACAAAAATTTGTCAGAAGTTAATTCTTCACTTTATGATGCTTTTGAAAATTTAAAAGAAAGCGCAAATTTCCTTCGAGATTATTCATCAGGACTTGAATTAAACCCTATGAGGCTGGATGAATTAAACGAAAGAATTTCATTAATTCAAAAATTAAAAAGAAAATATGGCGCAAATTTAGACGAAGAAAGAGAAAAAATCGCAACAAAATTAGAAGAATTAACAGGCTCAGACAACAACATTGAAGCCTTAGAAGAAAACTATAACACTCTTTTGTCAGCTTTAGAAATTCTAAGCGAAAGCATAAGCGAATATAGAAAAAAATATTCACTTGAATTGTCTAATTTAATTGTTGAAAAATTAAAAAATCTTGAACTAAAAGAAGCTCAATTTGAAATTTCCATTAAGCAAATTTCAAAAAATGAGCTTGGCATAGATAATGTTGAATTTATGATTTCAACAAACAAAAATCAAAATCTTGCGCCTTTGTCTAAAGTTGCTTCAGGTGGCGAAATTTCAAGGGTAATGCTTGCGCTTAAAACAATTTTTGCGCTTGTTGATAAAGTTCAAACGGTTGTTTTTGATGAAATCGACACAGGAATTTCAGGAATAACATCAAATTCTGTTGCTTTGTCGATGCTTGAACTTGCAAAATTATCACAAATTATTTGCATAACTCATCAACCAATAATTTGTGCTAAAGCAGACAATTTTATTTGGATAACCAAAACGCACGAAAACGATACAAATATCAAAATCGAAATCTTAGACGAAAACAGACGTCTTGAAGCACTAGCGCAACTTGCTTCAGGAGAGGTTAGCCAACAAACAATTGATTTTGCAAAAACGTTAGTTAAATAATTATTTATTAGTAACTTTACATGGGGTACGGTTTCAAACAAAGGTCGCGCGCTATCTCGCGCCCGCCCTTGTTTTCACACACCTTGGCTCGAATTTAAAAAATCTCAAAAAATCGTCATTTTTTGGATTTTTTAGATTCTCGTTATGAAAAGAAATGCCCACGTTTAGAATTCAACGTGATATTGTCGAACGAATATAGCGCTGCTGGACGTTTAGAAACAGATTTTGTATATTCATTTGTTTCGACCAATATATTTGAAGAAAGCATTTTCTTTCTGAAATTACGCTTGTCTAAAGTCTTTTTCAAAATTAATTCATAAGATTTTTGAAGCTCTGTCAAAGTGAATTTTTTAGGCAATAATTGGAAAGCAATTGGGCATAATTCCAATCTTTCACGAGTTCTTTTAAGGGAATATTCAATGATTTCTTTGTGGTCAAACGCCAAAGGAGGAAGATTTTCAACCTCGTGCCATTGAATATCAGAAACACCTTCTGCGCCTTTAACATCAAGTTTAATATCTTCTGCTCTTAAAAGAGCAAAATATGCACAAGTGATTACACGAGCATTTGGATAACGAAGAGGGTCGCCAAATGTGTATAATTGTTCAAGATAAATATTTGAAACGGTTGTCTTTTCTTTTAAGACACGAAGCGCCGCATCGTCAATATTTTCAGACAATCTAATAAATCCACCAGGAATAGACCATTTGCCCCTGAAAGGTTCATTAGCACGCTTAATTAATAAAACTTTTAATTTATTGTCGTGAATTGTTAAAATTACAACGTCGACTGTGACCTCATGGGTTTTTGTTTCAGCAAATGTTCTCATAAGGCTATAATATAACAAATATCGATTAATGGCAAGAAGTACACTTAATATTTTTATGCCACAATATCGTTTTCAACAGGCACGAGCGCATTTCCAAGAATTTCTTTTTCGTTTGGAAGCCCTTTTGTTTTAAGCAAAATTTCAACTATATGTTTCATTTGACATTTAAAAGAGTATTTTGCTTTTGTTATTGGACAATTTTCACATTTTGAATTCAATTTATAACATTCATACGCTTGCAAAGTCCAATTTTGCACAATTGAATCCGAAATTACGCCATTAGTTTGGCATTCAAAAAATTCCTCTTTAAAACTATTTCCGTAGCTTCTTAGCAAAATATATCCCCAAATCGTAGTAAATCTTTATATAGTTACATTATGCCCCCTTTTTTATTTTTTTTCAAATTAATCCTACAAATATAGTAGAAATATTATTCTCATCGGCAATTATTTTTTCAAAAAAATAAACTAAACTTTCATTATGTATGATTTTTTTAAAAATATAGCAGAAAAAAATTCCTGCACCCTGATGGGCGCTTGTTCAATACATCCAAGCGTAAACGCTTTATATCAAATAATTCTAAATGAAATTAGAGAAATTTCTTCCTATCTTGTCAAATTAAAAGAATTTAAAATAAAAGACCAAGAAGCGAGCAATATTGCGCTTGACGGGCTTTCAATTTTCCTTATTAACACGAGCTACAATCAAAACAACTATCTTGATTTTGTTAAAAATTTATATCTCAACAAAAAAAGAGTAAAGGAAAAATATATCGATTATTGCGAAAAAAATTCCCTTCCTTGCGAGCTTATAAAAAATTCGTTTGAATTTCAAGAAAAACAAACAATTTCAGAATTAATTGAATATGCGCAAAATAATTTTATAAATATCCAAAAAAACACAGACAAAACAAAACTTCGACTTTATGAATTAATAACGCTTTTTTCACGCCTTTGCGCAATAGAAGTCACAAAAATTAAAAAGCTTGAAGAAAAATATGACGATTTTAATTTTGAAATTTTAAGATTTTTCGCTTTAACAAATTCATATTCAATCAGAAACGAAAAAATTATTCGAAGAATTTATGAATTTTCAGATTTTTCACTCAAAATTGCAATAAAACTTTCTGAAATATATCAAAAAAGATATGGCGCAAAAGAAAACGCTTCAACAAAATCTTCCCTTTTAAACGGACATTGCATTTTAGCCTCAGGCGACGATTTAGACGAGCTTGAAAAACTATTAAAAACAATTGAAAATTGCGACATTAAAGAAACAATAAATGTTTATACGCATGGCTCTTTGTTTTTAGCGCATTTTTATCCATATTTTAAGAAAAACAAATATTTAAAAGGACATTTTGGCAGCGACAGCGCAGAATATGACTTTTCAAGATTCGATGGCGCAATTTTAATTACTCAAAATTTTATCCAAAAAATTGATAGCTTATATCGAGGAGAAATTTTTTCAAACAAATTAATTTCTTTTTCAAAAGTCTCAGACATAAAAAATCAAAATTACATGCCTGTAATCGAATGTGCTTTAGGGCTTGAAAAATGCAAAGAAGCAAAAGAATCAACAAGCATTAAAATTAACTATAATAGGAAAAAAATTGAAAAATTTATAGAAGAAGCAAATGTTGAAGAAATTATTGTTATTTCAGGTTTATTAGATTCAGAACAAGAAATCAGCGACTACAACGACAAAAAAGTCATCACTCTGAGCTCCCCTCTTGAAGGAGATATTTTGCTTGATTCAATCTCCAAATTAAAAGAAAAAAATATTAAGATAACAATTTTTCTTGCACAATGCAATTTAATAAATTTAAATTTATTGCTTATGCTTTTAAATCAACAAGTTGATTTAAATATTACAAATTGTCCACATGCACTTATTAATCCGCATGTTATTGAATCATTAAAAGAAGATTTTAAAGTTAAAATAATTTAAAAGCCCCTTTTTTGGGGCTTTTTATTATTTTTTTGGAATAAATACAGATACTGTATCTTTCAATTCTATATTCGATTTGTCCATTTTAACAATTTTGCCATCTTGAACAATATAGCCAGCTTCTTTGTTATTTTCATAATCAACTTTAACAAGCTGAGTACCATCTTCAAAAGGACATCTATTGTTGTCATCAACAATCAAAATACTTGGCACTTCTCTTGAAGTTTCTTTTGCAGGACCTTCCCAAGAAGCTACACCACGAGGCAAACCAATATTTGTTATGATGCTAACCGCTTCTTCGCCTTTTGCATTTTTACGATAAATTGGCCATATTTCATTGAACTGGTCAGCTTTTCTTAACTCAGCATTTTTAGTTTTTGCCTCATCAACAGCCGCAGGCAATAAATCTTTAACCTTTTCATAATTCGCATGATTATTATGGTCGTTATTAATTTTGTACGCATCAGGTTTTAAGCCATATTTTTTTCCGCTATTTTTAATTTGTTTAACATAATATTGCATAGCGCCACGATGAACACCACGAGCCTCAGCAGCTTGATAGAATTCTTCCATATGTTCATTTTCGAAAGTTGTATCATAGGCAATTCTATCAGAAGTAAGTTTTAGCGAAATTGGCGTACCATCTCTTAAAACGCTCAAGCCTGGAAGTCGATACATATTTGAAATTTTATGCATTCTATCATAATAATTGCTATATCTTGAATCTTCTTTAAGATCATGCAACACTTCGTTTCTAATTCCAAGATATACGTTTTTAGATGGAGTTTCATAACCTGTTTGAACAAATTCATTACCACCAAACAATGTTGGAGTACCAACGCAAGCGTTCATAACTTCCCAAAGTGATTCATAGAAGCCCATTGAATCTTTCATCATTGTATGATGAAATTCTCTTGTTTTATCTAATACTTGTTCATTATATTTTTCAATATCTTTTTCAGATGGATTTTCAGGCAATTCTACAATTTTCGCTTTTTCAATTAAATCTTTAATTGTGATTTCAAAAGGTTTAACACCAAAAGCTTCTGAACGTTTAAAGCTTGGAGCAGAATTTTCATTTGCTTTACCATAAACAAGATTTTTAAGTTCTAAAAGCATTTTCTTTTTAGAATCATTATCAAATTTGTCACTAGGAAGCTTTCTTATGGCCTTAGTCATTGCCATTGCAACTGCAAGAGCTTTTTCGCTAACGCCAGTCATATTGTGCTTTTCGCCCAATAAAAATTTCAAAATTCCTTTATCTTGAGTATCAAAACTATCAAAAACTTGTTTTAATGTTTCAGGATCTGATAGGTTTTTACCCATATACAAAGACATATTTAATGGCATTGTATGCAACACAGAAGGTTTATCGTGGTTTGAAACAAACATGTGAGAATAAATTGCAGAATTTGGTTGATTGAACTGCATTAATCTTTCCATGTGACCTTTCAATTCGCTCAAATCGCCAGATTTGATTCTTGCGTCATCATATTCTAATATGCCATAAGATTTTTCAGGATTAACCCCTGCAAACATAGAGAACGAATTGAAGCCTTTTGAATATTCAGAAGTTGTTGTTGAGCTTGTTTCATTTAAGAATTGCACTTGTTTTGCATAAATTGGTTTATCTTCGTAAGAATTTGGTTTTCCTTTAGCAACCCAAGCATTATACAGCTGTCTATCGAAGTTCAACATTGAATTGTCATTTTTATCATCACAAAAATCGCCAAGTGATGTTACTTCGTTAATAATATATGCAGAAGGATTGTATTCTTTAATCCTTGAAACAAAATCGGTCCAGAATTTTTGAACCCCAGGAGTTCTAGCGTCTCCATTCCAAACTTGGTCAAATGTTTTTGTTTGGTTTCTAACTGCGTCTAAATCGCCAATGTCTTTTGCAGCGTCAAAACGCCAATTCAAACCACCTTTTCCTTGAAGAACAAGTGCCTCTGCCTTTTTGAAATCTTCAAGAGAAATTGATTTTAGTTCTTTTTTTGCTCTCTTTTCAAAAGAAGACAAATTAACTTGGCTTAAACCTTTTTTGATTTTTCCAATGACTTGTTTTCTTTCTTCTTCAGGAGATAAAGAAGAGAATGTTTCCAAAGATTTCAAAGTAACTTCTTTAAGTTTTGCTTTGTCAATTGTTCCATCTTCTTTAATTGCTTCAGGTTTTAGTGCTGAAACATAAATATATGTTAAAATTTCATTTTTATAAACCTTTTCAACATAAGCTTTATAATCATCCGTTAAATTATCAGAAGCAATAATATTTGAGATTGTTTTATCAAAAATAGTTGAAATTTTATCTACAATTTCAGGTTTGAAGAATTCTTTTGCAAATTGAGGTTGAGCAAAAATTGCACTAAGCTCGTCGCTTGTTTCAAGAGTTTGCAAAGGAAAAGCTTCAACTAAATCAGAAGTTGAATAATTTTTAGATAAAACTGGAGATTCAAAACTTCCATCATCAACTGAATCAAGAACAGCTTTCAATTGATCTTGCGAAATTTCATTTGCAGTTGCAATTTTTTCAATTTCTTTTTTGTTTCCTGCAAGTTTAGCTGTTTGCAAAATTAAATGCGATTGAACAGTTTCGGTCCAATATGAAGCAACGCCAAACAAATATTCACGAGCAGCAAAGAACCCAGCTCTGTTTTCAGGAGCATTGCTTGGATTTGAAAGATTCATTTTAATAATATCAACATTACCATCCCAACAAGTTACCCCTGCAACTTTGTTTTTGCTGCCAATATTGAAATTAGAGAACGAAAGAAAATCTTCAACTCCGCCTTGTTTTTTTGAAATTTCGCTCAACAAAATCGCCCTTCTGCCACCAAAAGCTTTTATTTTCTTGTCATTAGGGTCAATTTCAAAAGCATAAGGTTGAACTGAATCTTGATGTGATGTTATTTCATAAATATCTTTTGGAGAATTATCATAATCAAAATGAAGTTTTCCATCAATTTGTGAGGCAGGTTTTAATAATCTATCATCATAAAATTGGATGTAAGTTGGTTTATTTTTATCATATCCTTCGCCTTTAGGATTAACCAAACGAACACCAATATGTTCATAAGGGTCGATATCACCGTGTTCATCAATATCAGGTAAAATTCCAAGAGTAATTTTGCCATCAATTTTTAACATTTCATAAAATGGCGATTTTTCGCCCCATTTTAATACATGTTGCACTAGCGGAGATTGAATACCTTGCGAAGTGAAAGCACCGTCTGCAACATAGCCTTTGCCTCTTTGAAACAATTCAAAATTGAATTCTTTAAACACATCAAGGTCAGAACATTGGTATTGGTTTGCAGGCCAATATCTATGGCTTGAAACTTTGTCTGCACCGATATCAGGCGTTGTCATGAAGTATCTATATGGGTCTAGTTCATCGGTTTTAGTTAATAACCAATTCAAACCTTTAATGCTTCCGCCAAGTTTATTAAAGTGGTTTCTTGCGAATTCTTTATTTAGGGCAGCTCTTTTTCCTGTTGCTTCATCAAATCTTACATCGCTATCAAGGAAACTATGGCGCATTGTTCCAGCTTTAGGAGAAATTCCATAACTTCTTCCTTGCTCAATAACGTTCATTTTGCCATTTTCATCAACATCAATTGATCTAAATGGGTCAATTTGATATCTTGTTTCGTTTGTTTTTGTATTTGTAATTTTATATCTATATGCAAAACCGGAAGAAAGCTCTCTCACGTCGCTTTGAGGGATTTCTAAAACATCATTTTGAAATTCAAATTCTTCAATATCATACTTATCAGGAGCATTATATTGAGCTGTTTCATTATTTTTATATAAAACAGCAATTTCTAACGCAACTTTTTCGTCTTTATTATGCGCAGGAGCGTAAAATTTAAACACTGGAACAGATTTTGCGCTAAACGCACCTTCCATGCCCTTAAACGCAATATTTTTTTTATTCAAGTTGATATTATTGATAGATAAATCCATAGCTCTTCCTTTTATATTATTATTTTTCCCTATTTTTGCTCTTTTTTAACTTTTACAGATGAAGTTGTTGAAGAACATTTTCAGGATTTGATAATTCTTGAATTTGAGTATTGTCAATTTCAAACACACAAGCTCTGCTTGCACCCAATTCAACAGTTACCGTGCCATTTTTGTTATTTTGGAATTTGCATTCCTCGCCATAACTTGGCATTAAATTATTAAATCTTTGTTCAGGTTTTAATCCAGGAATTTCAACCTTTCCGCCGATTTTTTGGTTCACATTTCTGTTTCCAATAAACAATAATGTTTTGCCATCTTTGTGTCTTGCAAACGCAACGATTTCAGGATTGTTTGTTGGTAGAATTATAAATGAACCTTTTGTAATAACATCTTGTGCATTTGTCATTTGAAGCTTTGTTTTACCTGCTGCAACTTCGTTATATTTATTGTTTCTTAAAGCAAAAGCAGATTTAACAACGCTTGAAATTTCTGGGAATTGTCCGCCAGGCTTTCTTGAATTGTTGAAAATATCCATTCTTCCTGTATGAACTGTGCATTCATGATTATCAGTTAATGTATCTTTCACTTGCGCATGGTCATAAGGGAAAATATAATAATCGCCTGTTTGAACGCCATCTGTCATATATGGATTAACTTGAGGCAACATTGATTGAAGAGTTGTTGTAAACATTACCCAAGGCGCACCACCATAAAGCATTGGCGAGCGGTCATCGTGAGTTGCAAAAGAACCAATTAACGATTTTGGTTTTCCAATTTCGTTGCCCATCATAATATTTTCTTTAACATAATCATATAAATCTTGAGCTTTTAACCAATCAGAATAAATATGATATTGTCCATAGTACGAATCAAAACCAACTTCAAGAAGTTCTTGAGGTCTATCGTAAGGCATATTCAATTGAGGAGAAGCGTCCTCGTGGGTGTATGTTTCAGCCAACCAACCAAATTGAGGGTCACGTTCTCTAGAATAATTAATAATTACATTCCAAAATTCAACAGGTTTTGCTCTGCCAACGTCTGCTCTAATGCCATCAATTCCAAGTTCAATACAAGCATCAACATATTGTCTATGCATATCAAGAACTGGCTTGTTTAATTCACGAGTTTGCTCATTAGCAAAAACTTGGAACATTCTAATGTCTTGCCACCCTTGAGGTGTTTTTTCTTTACCATCAGAACCAAACGCCATCATTTCAGGATGTGCTTTTGCAAAATCAACAGAAGCGCAAGAAGGCAAGTCTAACATAACCTTTTGACCACGTTTGTGACATTCTTCGATATAATAAGCAAATTGCGCAAAACGAACATTTACATCATTTTTGTCCATTTTTGTAAGCTTTTTGCCTGCTCTTTTTTCATAAATTTCTTCAATTCTTTTTCTAGCAGCTGCCGGAGGATTTTCATCAACAAGCTCTGGATCAATTGCTAAAGTTCCATCTTGTTCAACAAACAAAGCTGGAGCATATAAAGAGCCTGCTGTACCCATAGCATGAGTTTTTCCAGGAGGATGAATTGGCAAAACATGTTGCGTATTGAAGCCAAGATTTGAAAATTCGTCTAAGCGCTCAACCGCATTAACAAATGTTCCAACTTTTTCATCGCCTTGAATTAATTCGTTGCCATCTTTATCTTGAGAATTCATAATTCTTGGAATAACTGCAATGATATTTGCTCTGTTGTGAGTTAGCATATCTTTTAAATCATTCTTATAACCCGCAACGCTCTTATGGGCTTCAGAAGTTTCCACAGCAACAGTTGCTTTCGGAGCTAAAATTTGCTTATTTTGAGCTAAAAGAGTTTGTGCTAAAAGCGGAGAAAAAGCAACAACGCTTTGGCTTTGCACTTGTTCTTGTGCTTTTGGCGCAGAATTTGTTGTTGGTTGTTGAATTTGTGCTTTTTTTAATAAGATTGGACTTATTGCCTGAATATTACTCATTATTTAGCACCTCCGTTTTTTCCTTCTTGCGGAAATTCTTTGTCGATTTTTCCAAAGAATGGTTGAACTAATAAAGTCACCGCAACCAATACAATTGCCATTGGAGCAAAAACTTTCATCCAAGATTTATTGTTATTTAATTTTCTTGCAAAAGTTCTCATATTATCAACAAGCGAAGAACAACCAGTGTAGTCCATAATTTGTTTAACACGGCTTTGTGATTCGCCTTTTTCGAAAATTAAACCAATTTTTCTAATATAGTTTTCAAAGCCTGATAAAACTTCTTTTGTTTCTTCGTTTTCAAATGCATCTGTGAAAATTTTCATTGAAGAAACAAGCTCTTTTTCGCAATCGCTAAACGCTTCTTTTTTGAATATCATTTTTGCTAAACGTTTAGCTTCGCCTTGATTATCAGCATAAGCAATATTTTTCATTGTAGAAAGATTTCCATCGTAAACCATTCTTCTTGCTGCTGCTAATTGTTTATCGCTCAATGTACCAAATTCGCCTGCTGCCAATCTTCTTTCAAAATTTGCGCTAAGAACTGTTCTTAATCTAACAGCGTCTAAGTCAATTTTCTTCGCTTCAATAACATCTGAAAGAATTCCACGAACGCCTTGACCACCGCCACCAAGAAGAGCTTTATTCAAGCCTTTAATATCAATTTCTTGCTCAGTTGCGTCTTTTCCAATTTTGATAAGTTCGCTATCAATTGAAATTGTTTTTAAAGTGTCTTCAGCTTGCAATGTTTCGATAATAGCAAGTATATCGTCATCCATTTGTCCCATTGTAATTGATTCAAGGAATGCTTTATATTCAGCATCAGATTTTCCTGCAACAGCTTTTGAAATTGCGTCTGATAAGATTTTTATTGCGCCCAAATCGTCAGAATCTTTAATTCGTTTTAAATCAGCTGTTTTGAAGCCAAGTCCTTTAAACATTTTCTTCATTGTTTTGCCGTATTCCAATGTTGAAGCAGATTCAGATTTTGAACCTACAATTGGATTAACAACGTCGGCAAAAGTTCTTAATCTTGCTCTTAATTGAGCAACAGGACCTTTATTATAATTTTCAATAAATTCAAAGAAATTAGCATTATTAACTTTGGTATTTGCAAGAACCTTTTTAATGCTTTCAGGAGCAACTTTTTTAGTTTGAAGAACTGAAGCAATTTTTTCAGGTCTAAAATCACCATTTAATTCAGCAACAATCGCATTTATATCATCAGCACTCAGCATTTTTTTAGAAATAGAAGCTTTTTGAGCAGTTTGCAATTGTCTTCTTAAGCTTGTTTCATCACATGTTGCTAATTTAGAATAAATCGCTTTTAATTCTTCTGCTACGCCATCTATTTTGATTTCTTTTAACACTTTAGAATCATCAGCGTTTTTAAATTTATCTAAGAAATCAACAGGAGACAATAAATCAGCCAATTGAACAAAGAATTCATCGTCTAATACTTCGGTTGTTTTAGCCATTTTGCCAATAGCATCAGCATTTTGAACATTTGCTTTCGCATTTTTAATATATTCAGCCAAACCGCCTTCTACGATTGTTTTTGTTTTCTTAACGCCATGTTTAATAACCGCTTTTTCAACTTCAGGCTCAACAAAATTGCCAATCATAGCGGTCATCAAAGGTGTTGCAAAACCAGCAGTTGCCATCCAAAGAGTTCTGTTTTGCAATGCTGTTTTTTGCATTTTTCTTTGAATTTTTTCTTTGCCGTTTTCAGAATCATAATCAATTCCTGCTTTTGAAGCATCTTTTCTTAATTGTTCTTCAGGATAAGCGTCCCAAACAAGGAATTGGTTATCCAAGAAGAAGTCTTTTTTGTCACCTTGAGCAGAAATATATTTTCTATCAATTCTAAAGCCATGAACCAATCTTGCAGGAAGATTAATGAATAATTTTGGCCATAAAGACATTGCAGCGATAAATGTTCCGCCACCAATAAATCTCATAATTGATTCTGTTTTAGTTTTTGAATGAAGTGCTAAAAATGTTGCAATTAATCCAGCACCAATTTTTAAACCTAAATCATTAATTCGACCAAGATTATTATCACCCATGTCGCCTTTAACAACGGCTTTGAAGAAATTAGCACCGTCTTTAATAGTATCAACAGTTGCGCTAATTGGATTTCCAAGAATTCCTTCTTTAACCATTTTTGCTTTAGCTTCATTTGGCTTTGCTTCATGAGCTCTTTTTTGTAAATCTAAATAAACTTTTTCATGACGATTATTAGGAGCAGTTTGTCCTTTAGTTGTATTCATATTCAGTCTATTTTGTAAAAGTGGGCTTACATAAGTCATTAGCACACCTCGTATTCTTTGTTTGTATCAACTTTGGTTTTAATTGTATTTGAATTATGTTTAAATCCAATTGTAGGAATCAACCAAGTCAAAAGTGTAGCCGCTCCGGAAGCAATAATCATCGCTTTTCCTAAATGTTTTGAGCCAAAATTTAAAACTTTGCCCAAAGATTTTGTTGAATCAAATTTTTCAGCACCCTTCCACAATTGAACAGCGCCGTCTTTTAAAGCTTTGGCGGTTGACCTTACAAAAGTTGAAGGATTTTTGAAGTTTATATCGCCAAAAGCTTTTTGGAAACCATAAGCAACGCCAGTTCCAGCAACAATATATTTGCCAATATTTTCTAGCGCAGTGGTTCTTGCTTTAACTTTTCTTATTTTGTCACTCGCAGTTTGGTTTGGTGCGTGAAGTTTATTTTTGAAGCCAGCTTTTTGTGTTATTTTGTCATCGTGATAATATGCATTTCCGTAGTTTAATTCAGCGTCTTTTGTCAATAAATCAGAACGATAGAATTGAACTGAATCATAAACACCAGGATATTGTGTTCTAACAAGTCCTTTTTCTTGCCCTACTTCAGGCAATTCATTTACTTTTTTTGTATAGCGCATTTCCAAATCAACGCCAGTTGAAGCCTTAATTCCAGCTCTAGCTAATCTTTGATAAGCCCATTTTCCAGCAGCATAAAGAACAACTCCTGCTCCAACTTGTTTTGCGCCAAAATCAGCAAATTTAGCATCAATTTTGCTATATTTGCTGTTTGTTAAACCATATAGAGCAATAAGCATTGCGCTACCGATTAAATTAGGAACCATTCCTAATGATAAATATTCATAAAAATCACTGTTTTTTGAACCTGCAAAACCTTTTGGAAAATATGTGAAAACATCATTATAAAGCTTGTGTGCGTCTGCTTTAATTCCAGTTAAAAGAGTTTGTTGCGGAATGTGTGATTCATTTTTATAAAACTTTTCCTTCTTTTCCTCATTATTAACGAGGTATCCTATTTTTGGAAGGTTTTCAACACTTGGACTTGTTACTTTCTGCATAGTGACCCCAAACAAATAAACACAATTATATAAACAACACTAAATTTGAAATTTTGCCTTTTTTAGAAAATATTCTTAACAATAATTAATAACGTAAAATATACACCTATTCTGATTTTGAGGCAATAAAAATTATTAACTTCAACACCATTAACGAATATTTACCTGTTGCAAACAATACCTAAAATTTTGTAGAATATTATTATGACCCAAGGCTTTTTTCAATTTAATAATTCCATTATAAACGAAATAAGAAATTTTGCCATATCTTCTTTCGACCTACTCTTCATGAGCGGTCCAAGAGGAAGCGCAAAAAGCGAAACAATTGAAAAAATGATTCCTGAATTAGAGGAAAATAACCTAGTTTTCCAGCATTTTTGTTTTGAAAACACAGTTATTGACGATTTCCTTTTGAACTTTTACGATGCGTTAAGAAATTTTTCAATTTTGCAAAAAATTTCTCTTAAAAAATTTGCAACAGATAACTTCAAAGAAAAAGTAAGCCATTATTTCAACACGATTGATTCAAATTGCATTATTCTTGTTGAAAATTTTGAAAAAGTAAATGCAAACGTTGAAATAGTCGATTTCCTATCACACCTTGCAAGCTATCCAAATGTTAAAATCATTATTGTTGCAAGAAATAACGAAAAAAATCTTTTCAGATTTAAAAAAATAAGAACAAAAAATCTTGAAATTGGCGGAATTGAAAAAGACGATTTTAAATCCAAACTTTCAATTTTAACAGAGCCAATGAGCATTGATGTTAAAGAAAAATTTTATGAAATAACAGAAGGTCTTGAGCTTTATCTTAAAATGAGCGTTAAATATTGCACAACGACAAACACAACCATTGCAGACTTAATCAATGAATTTGAAAGAAAAAATATAAGCACCTATGTTCCTTATGAAGAATTTTTAGTAAACAAATTTGTTTCTTTGGTTCCTGCAATTTATAAAAATTTATTAAAAATTTTGTCTGCAATTTCACACCCAGTCAATATCGATTTCCTTGATAGATATAAGCTTGGAAATGTTTCATATATTGAATATTTAGTTAAAAATTTTCTTGTAAATCGTTTTAAAAATGAATACTATGTTAAAGATTATTTTAGACAATACATTACAAAATCTTTTTCAATTCAAGAAAAAGTGACATATTATAAAAATCTTGTTGAAATTTATGAAAACGAATTAACAAAAAGCCCCAAAGACAGGCTTTTAAGGCTTTCAAGAGAATCCATCAGAAAAGAAATTGAATATTTCAAAATCAAAACGCCTTCAATCAATGCGAACGAAAAAGGGCAAAAATTCTCTTATCTTGGAATTGCAACTTCTGCTTGGAATGACGAAAAAACAATTCAAAAAACAAAACTAAGCGAAAAATTAAACAAAATCAAAGAAAGAAAAAATTTCTTAATCAAAGAACAAAGCAAAATTGAAGAATTCGACAAAACTCAACTGAGACAAAACAAAGAAGAAAGAGAAAAAAACAAAAGATTCATCATTGATTTAATCAATTCTTCAAGAGATTACGTTAAAAAATTTCAATATCACGACGCTCTGAGCGAGCTTAAACGAGCTCAAGAAGCAGATTTTGAAAACGAATTTCAAATTGAAATTCTAATTCTTATTGCAAAAAATAACGAAGCACTTAATCGAAGTGCTTTAGCTATGGAATATTATCAAAAAGCGCTTGAGCTTGCAAAAGAAGCCAATGATTCAAGAATTTGCGAAATCGAATTTTTAATTGCTTTATTAGAAAAAGGAACATACAAAATCGACGAAGCAAAAGAAAAACTCAAAAAAATCATCGAAAATCCAACATATCCAAAAAGCTATATCGCAAAAGCTTCAATTGAACTTGGAGAAATCGAAGAAGCAAATTCTAATCCACAAGAAGCAATCAAATGTTATAAAAATGCTCTTGATTTATCTTTAGGAAAAGACAAAGCCCTTGTCTGCAAAAGCTATTACAAACTTGCGATTTTATATGACGAACATCAAGATTATGAAAACGCTATTTTAAATTATCAAAAAAATTACGTCACAAGCTCAGAACGTCACGAAAACAAATATTATTCAGTTTCGCTAACAAACCTTGCTTTAATTTATAATGAACAAGGAAGATACAAAGACGCTTCTGACTATTTAAAATTAGCATTAATTTACGACAGCGAAATTGACGATTGGGAAAATATGTATTTTTCTCAAAAAGAATTAGCAAAAATTTATTCTCGTCTCGACGAAACAAGCGCAATTGGCTATTACAAACAAGCCCTTGATAGCGCAAAAAAAATGGAAGACGTTTTCAAAGAAGCGCTTGTCCACTTTGAAATGGGCGAATTTTTCTATGACAAAGGAGAAGACGAAAAAGCTTTGGTTAATTTCTTTAATGCAAAAACTATCTTGAAAAAAGTACAAGATAATGAGAATATTTTAAGAGTTGAATCACGAATCAAAGATATTAAAATAAGATTGGATGATATTGCATTCAGTTTAATTGCGCAAAAATATGAAAACTAAAACCAAAATTTTAAATGAAAAATTAAATTTTTTCCCAAATGACGAAACAATAAAAAAATTGTCACTTTGGGAAAAATATTTCATCGAATACAACTCCCATACAAACCTTATGAGCAAAGGAGATGTTGAGGTTTTGTTTGAAAAACATGTCTTTGATTCGCTTGCAATTACAAAATGGGACAAATTTTTAAATCATAAAAAAATCCTTGATGTTGGTTGCGGAGGCGGATTTCCAAGCGTAATTTTAGCAATTTGTTTTCCAGAAATCAAAATTATTGCTAACGATTCAAGAATTAAAAAAATTAATTTTATAAAAGAAATCAAAGAAAAGCTAAATCTCGATAATCTTGAAATTTGTTATTCAAGAATTGAAGAAGTTGAAGCCTTGAATGTTGATTTAATTGTTTCAAGAGCTGTTGGAAAAATGATTGATGTTTGGGAATTATCCAAAAAACATCTAACAAAAAACGGCAATTTTTTAATTTATAAAGCAAAATTATTAGAAGAAGAAATTGAAAACTTCAAGAAAAAATACAAAAAAGCCGATTTTGAAATTATTCCTTACGAACTGCCATTAAAAGAAAATTTTAGTCGCAATCTTTTAATTTTAAAATAATTGAATCAATTTTATTTTTATATTTTTCACAACTTTCAAATTCAACATCAACGAAATCCAATTTTTCAATTGATAAATATCTCATTTTAATATTTTGCGTTTTGAAAATCTTACTTGCGCAATATAAATAAACTATGCTTTGCAAATCCTCTTTAGGATTTTTAGGAAGATTCAAAGTTTTCCAATCATAGATTATGTATTGATTATTTTCCCGATAAATTGCATCATAGCGCCCTGTTAAATAATAATTTTTTCCTTTTAATTCGTTCTTAATCAAAAAAGGATATTCAGTTTTAACAAAGCCTTTTTTCTTTTCTTGCAATATATTTTCAAGATTTTTCCAAATAATTTGTTCTTGTTCATTTAAATCTTCAACAAGTTTTGAGACATCAAAATTATTGATATAATAACAAATTAAAGCATGAAATTTTTGCCCTAAAGTTGCACGGGGGTCTTTTTTAAACAAAGAAAGATTATATATAAATTTGTTTTTAAATTCTTCAATGCTTTTATCTAAAATTTTTAAAGAATGTGCACTAAATGTGTCAATTGTCATTATTTCACCCCCTTAAAAATTTCGCTAATTTCTTTTTGTTGAACTCTAGCAAAGAATTTATAACTTTTTGCACTCGACAGTTGCAATTTCTTTTTCGCTCTAGTAATTCCAACATAAGCCAATCTATAATTTTCTTCTACGATATCGGTTTTTAATTCAATATCAGTTTTTGGTTGTTTTTTAACCTTTTGAACAAATTTGGAATTTTCTTTCAATTTATACTGATTAACATCCAAACACAAATTGTCTTGCGTTAATTCAGGGATGAAAACATAATCAAACTCATCGCCTTTTGATTTGTGAAGGGTCATTATTTGAACTTTTGATTGCTTTTGTGAAGAATCGTCATTGCTGAAAAATTTTATATTGGAAAAATTGGTTTTAAATTGAATTTCTCGAAGCCTTAAAACGGTATTTTCAAAAGTTTTTTGAGTATTGAAAACTTTTATCGCAATTGTCGCAACTAAAGATATATTGTCTTTTTGAGGGTGTCTTGAAAAATAAAACTCTCCAATTTCCCAAACCAAATCATAAATAGAATAATGATTTTTAAACAAAAAATAATTCATATCCCAATAAAATTGTTCTTCAAAATCATCCCTTAAAAATATAGGCTCATTAAGACTATTAGCGTATTTAACTGCGCTAAAATCATAATAACCAAGCTCAAAAAGTTCCCTTGCAATTTCTTTTACAATTTTTGTTTCAAAAGGATTAGCAATAAATTCCATTATTAATAAAGCAATTCGATAAATTGGATTGTTAATCAAGCTATCTGAATTTTTATAAGTTTTAATAGAATTTTCTTCCAATAATTTTGCCCATTTATTAATTGCAAAATTACTCCTTAAAAGCACAGCTATTGTTGCATTTGGTTCTTTTTTAAATATATTTTTTATTTCGTTAATTATTGCTAAACTTTCTTCTTGTTCTGCTTCAAAAACAACGCTTGTAACAGCATTGCCATCAACAATATTTTTCCCTTCAACAGGCTTCATAATCAAAGAAGAAAATGCTTCAATTTTATTTTCCATCGCATAATCAACAAGCCCATTAGCACAGTCCAAAACCCCTGTTGCACATCTTTGACATCTATCCATTTCAACATTTGTTGAATTTTTGATAAATTCCCTAAACCCTTTAACATCAGAATTTGAAAAAGTCGAAGTAATTGCTTGGTTAATATCTCCGCAACGAATAATGTTTTTATATTTTCCGCCCAAAAGCATAATAAGGCTTTGTTGCGTATAGCTAGAATCTTGCGCTTCGTCTTCAATTATAATTTTAACAATATCTTGATAATATTCCAAAATATCCTTGTTTTGCCTTAAAAGTTGCAAGCTCAAAAGCAAAAGGTCATCATAATCAATCAAATTTTGTTCTTTTAATTTTTTTTGATAAGCCTGATAAACGCTTAAAAATAAACGATTTTCGCAAATATAATTTGAATCTTGCGCTAATTCATTTTTATAAGCAGAAATTGCACTATCGTACAAATCCGCCTTATCAGGACCAACACCCAAAACGTATAATATTTCGTTTAAAATTGCGCTACGTTTAATTTCATCAACAATTTCAAAATCATAATCAAGTCCAACTCTTGAATAATTATTGTTGTCTTTTATAATCCTAAGCGCAAGCCCGTGGATTGTTGAAATATTAGGAAGCTCGTTTAAATCTGGATATTTTGCCTTGATTCTTTCTCTGAAATTACGAGCGGCAGACTCCATAAAAGTTAAAACAAAAATATTTTTTGATTCAATTCCATCTAATATTTCGCCATTTAATATTTTATCCACAAGCAAAAGCATAATTGTTGTTTTGCCTGAGCCTGCTGTTGCGCTAACAGACATCAAACCGCCTTTATAATCTAAAACCGCCTGTTGATCGGGTCTTGGAGTGATTGGATTTTGCAATGTTGGAATAATTTCAACTTTATTTTTAAAATATTTATCTATTCCACCAAGGTTTTCTTGCCCTAAACTGTCATAAACGCTTTTATACAGCGTAATATTTTCGCCTAAAAGATAAAGTTTATAAAGAATTCTTGCGGTTCTATCTTTTGTTAAATTAATATTGTCTTCAAGTTCAAAAGTTTCTTTATTCCAGCTTTTTTGCATTACCCAAGCATTATATAGCGGTCCTATATCTTGTTTTAGCCAGTTTTCTGAATTAACGTCTAATAAAATTTGGTATTTTGTTTTGTAAGAATAATCGATTATTTTTTGCGCAGTTGAAACAACAATCGAATTTTCGTCCATTTCGTCATCCGACAAGGGATTCTCGGAAATAATCGTATTTTCAAGCTGAATCAGAAGTTCCATATTTGAAACATTTTCAAAAACTTCTTCAAAATCATAAATTTGTTTCAAAAGCTGATTAATTTTAATAATATCTTTTGAAATTTCCAGTTTTAATTCAACAAATTTTGTCACTATTTCAAAAAGTTGAGTTGATAATTTTTCAAAACGAATTTTTTCATATATTTCAACGAGCCTTTGAAACGCAGGAATATCCTTATTCTTTGCCATATCAAAAATATTGATATTTTTAAAATCTCGCTCGAGCTTGTATTCTTGGATTATTTTAATTGTTTCTTTTTTTTCTAAATTTAAAAGCTCGATAAATATTCCCTTTAAAACGTAAGGCGAAACATCTTGGTTATTTTTGTCGTTTATGATTTTCAAAAGCTCCAAAATATAGCCAATCAGCTTGTTTTGATTCAGCTTTTCGTTTTTAGTTAAAAAATTAAAATTAAAGCCCGATTTCTCAAGCGCAGTTTTTAAAAAATCATCAGAATTCGGCGTTATTATGGCAATTTCACTTGGTTTTATGCCATTGTTTATCAATGTTTTAATCTGCAATAAAACATCTTCAATCATTTCGTTTCTCTTTAAAAACGATTTTGAAGCAATATCATCAAATTCAATTTCAATATCTTTCCTAACATTTTCAAGAATTTTTTTTGCATTAATCGTTTTTAAATTATCTTCAAAAGGCGAATGAGCTTTAATATTTAAGAACTTTTCAAAATCGATATTAATAGCGCCTAAATATCCTAAACGAGAAGAGCCTAGCAAATCATAGCCGATGAAAAATTCTTTAACTGAGGGTTTAATATGTTCTAAATATGCAAAAAGCGCAGGCGTTATTTCATCGCCATCGTCTAAAAATACATATTCAAATTTGTTTTCTAATTTTTTATATAAAAACTCAAACAAATTAACCTGACGAACATAATCAAAAGCCCTTAATTCAATCGATTTAAGCTTATATTTATCAAGGGCGAGCTGCGCTTCAATAGAATAACTCTCTTCTAAAATTTGAGTCCTTTTTTCTACTTCCTCTCTTGATAAATTATTAAAATTAATCAAAGAATTTCTTCTAAAAAGCTGATGTAGCAAGCTTGTTTTAGAATTGTAACCGCTAAAATCAACCTCTAATATTGAATCTTTTAATATTTTTTGTGAAACTTCAAGTCCACACATATTAGGAATGATTTTTCTTTTACCATTTTTAATTGAATTTTCAATTATTGCCCAATTTTCCAAGATATAGTTATAAATTAACCCGGAAAAACTATAAACCTTAATATTTCCAATTGAACCTAAAGGAAAGCGGGTTTTTAAATTATTAATAAATTCTTTTTTCTTGCACGAATTTTGAACCAAAACCAAAATTTTTTCAGCTTCCACACCATTTTGAAGTAGCTTAAAATATTCTTCTTCTAAAATTTTAGTTCTATTTGTAATTGATGGCGCATTTATGAGCATTATAATATATCCGCAGGATCTATATCTACAATCATTTTAATATCAGACGGTAATTTTATCGACCTTAAAAACCTCAAAATTGTTTTATGTCCATTTTCTCCCAATTTATTTTTAACAATTATATTAAAACGATATTCGTCTTTGATTTTATTAATCACGCAAGGTGTAGGACCAAGAACCAAAAGAGTTTCATCCAAAGATAGCTTTTTAATATAATCAGATAATGCCAATTCAATTTCTAACGCTGATTTTTCAGCTCTGTATTCATTTTTTGAAGATAAAACTATTCTAATCATTTTAGAAAAAGGCGGATAATCGAGCATTTCACGAAGTTCAATTTCGTTTTCATAAAAATTTTCAAAATTTTGTTCCTGAGCATTTTGAAGATAAAGATTATTTGAATTATACGTTTGAAAAATAACCTTTCCTTCGTTTTCCCCACGGCCTGAGCGTCCTGCAACTTGTGTCAATATCGAAAAGCCACGCTCTGAACTCCTATAATCAGGTAAATTAAAGCTCAAATCCGCATTAATTACCCCAACCAAAGTAACATTTTTATTATCCAAGCCCTTTGCTATCATTTGAGTTCCGATTAAAATATCAATTTCTTTGTTTTGAAAACGTTTTAAAATTTCAATATGCTCATTTTTCTTGGTCAAACTATCTGAATCAAGCCTTTCAATTCGATAATCAGGGAAAAAAGCACGAGCCACAGTTTCAACCTTTTGAGAACCTACACCAAAATGTTCAAGTGCGCTTGAACCGCATTTTTCGCATTTAGGTTCAACAACAGTCGAATTACAATAATGACATTTGTATGAATTTGTTTGAGAATGATAAATCATCGGAATTGCACATTTTTTACAATTTACAACTTCTCCGCATTCCATGCATTGCGTATAGCTTGAAAAACCACGACGATTAATCAAAAAGATAACTTGTTCGCCTCTTTCAATCGTTTCTTTGACATTTTTTTGAAGAGTTTTTGAAAACAAAGTATAATTTCTTTCAGCACGTTCAACTTTCATATCAATCAAAACAACTTTTGGAAGCTTTGCATTGTTGAATCTTTCTTTTAATTTAAACAAAGAATTTGTATTAATCGCTTCATAATAACTTTCAATTGATGGCGTTGCAGAACCCAAAACCAATTTTGCACCGTAAAGTTCACAAAGCTTTTTGGCAACATCTTTTGCATTATATCTTGGATTTGGCATTGTTTGCTTATAACTTGAATCATGTTCTTCATCAATTATAATTAAGCCTAAATCCTTAATTGGCGCAAAAACAGCGCTTCTAGCTCCAAAAAGAATCTTGATTTCATTACTTCTTAGTTTTTTCCAAGTTTCATATTTTTCAGCTTCTGTTATTGAGCTATGCCAAATAGCTACAACTTCAGAGCCAAAATGTTCAATTGTTCGCATGGTCAATTGTGAAACAAGGGCAATTTCCGGTGCTAAAAAGATAACGTTTTTGCCTTTTTTTATTGTGTCTTCGATTAATTTGAAATATATTTCAGTTTTGCCAGACCCTGTTATCCCATATAAAAGCGATGTTTTAGAATCAACATGCCTGATTTCATCCAATACTTTTTGTTGAAGCGGTGATAATTCTTTATCTAAGCTAATTTTTTCAACATCAAACAATTTTGATTTAATTTTTGGAGTTCTATATTTTTTAACGTTTTTTTCAAAAAACTTTTGAGGTAAAGCCGTATTCAAAACCGTTTGAATATCGCAAAAATAATAACTTGCGACCCATTCTAAAAGCTGAAGATATTCAAGAGAAAATAATGGCTCGCTATCCAAAATTTCGGTTATTTCTTTTGCTTTAATTCCGGCTTCAAGATAATTCGAAAAGCCAACAACATAAGCCTTAAGAGGCTCTTTTCGATTCCCAAAAGGAATAGCAACTGCAACGCCAACTTTAATATCGTCTTTCAAAGATTCAGGAATCAAATAGCTGAATGTTTTTGTTCCCAATTTATTAATATCAACCAATACTTGAGCATATTTTGGAGTCATTTATTTAATTTGCTCCATGGGCTTATTTTTTAATTGAGAATCAATCAAAGCAAAAATTTCTTTCGCCACAACATTGCCTTGTGAAAAATCGCTATTTTGAGGCATTATTTTAACTTCAGACTGATTTTGATAGCGTCTTGTAACCGTCAAAAGATAATATCTTGAACCATACAAAAATAAAATATATCCGTTTTTTGTTTGCATTTCTGCAATTTCATATTGATTGCTTGAATTAATTGCATTTAGCGCACTCATAAAAACAACATCTGCATCATTTGAAAAAATTTTAAAACTATCTTCAAAAATTCCTGCAAAAGCCATTGTTGAAAGCAAACATATAGAAAGAAATATTTTTTTCATATTATTTCTCCATCCAAGTTTTGCCATATCCAACATCAACCTTCAAAGGCACTTTCAAGGGCTGATTTAACTCCATCGAAGAAATAACCATTGGTTTAATTATTTCAAGCTCATCATTATAAACCTCCAAAACCAATTCATCGTGGATTTGAAGAATCATTTTCGATTTATAATCTTTCAATTTTTCGTGCAAATCAACCATCGCCATTTTAATAATATCAGCGCTACTTCCTTGCAATGGCGCATTAATTGCAGCACGAGCAGCAAATTCTCTTATATTTGCGTTTCTTGAATTAAGCTCTGCTCCTAAGTATCTTTTTCTTCCATACAATGTTTCAACCCAACCATTTGTTTGAGCACATTCTAGGGTCTCATTAATATATTGAGAAATTTTTGGATAAGTTGCAAAATATTTGTTAATTAAATCTTGCGCTTCATAAGGCTCGATTCCAAGAGTTGTTGCAAGCCCATATCTTGTTTGCCCATAAATTATTCCAAAATTAACTGTTTTTGCTTTTCTTCTCATTTCTTTTGTAACTGATTCCATTGGAACGTTGAAAATTTTGCTTGCAGTAACTTTATGAACATCAACATCAGAACAAAAAGCTTCGATTAGCCCTTCATCGCCAGAATAATGCGCCAAAAGACGAAGTTCAACTTGCGAATAATCAGCACTTAAAATAATATTGTTTTCGTTTTCAGGAATAAAGCCTGCTCTAATTCTTGAAGAAAATTCTGTTTTAATTGGAATATTTTGCAAATTTGGTTCAGAAGAAGACAAGCGACCAGTCGCCGTCACAATTTGATTAAAATGAGTATGAATTTTCCCATCTGTTTTAACTAATTTTGGAAGAGCGTCAATATATGTTGTTTTTAATTTCATCAATTGACGATGCTCTAAAATATTCGCTGCAATTGCATATTCAAGCGCCAATTCATCCAAAATTTTTGCGTTTGTTGAATAATTTCCAGATTTTCCTTTTTTCTTTGGCTTGATTTCCATTTTTTCAAACAAAACTTCTGCCACTTGTTTTGGAGAATTAATATTAAAAATGCAACCTGCTTCGTCATAAATTAGTTTTTCATAATTTTTGACTTTTGAATCAATCTCTTCACCCAATGTTTTAAGATAATCAACATCAAGTTTAACGCCTTTATGTTCCATATCTTTTAAAACAAAAGCCAAAGGCAATTCAACTTCGTTCAAAAGCTTCAATTCTTTTTCGGACAGATTTTTATTATAATAATCATCCAAATCCAACAAATAAGAACACAATGCGCCATAATCTTGCTCGTTTGGCATAATTTCAAGACATTCATTAATTTGAATAATTAAATCATGTTTTCTTGAAGAATCTTTGATATAGCTTGACAATTGAACATCTGAAACAACGCCTTTAATATCCATTTCGATATTTTTAACATCATAAGTAACTTTTTTAATTTCAGGATTTTCAATTAATTCCTTTACTTCTAGTGTTGAAGCTTTAACCACCCAATCGCTAAATGCAATATAGCAAAATTCGTTGTCTATAAAATCCAACAAAAAACCAATCTTATCGCCATTTTTAAGACTAGACAATTGGCTTTTGTCTTTTAATTCAATATGTTTTGCTTCTTTTTCTTGAATTGTTGCAAAAAGCCCAAGTTGTTCTCCTTCGGCAATTGGGGCAAAAGAAACGATATTTTCGCAAGCCATTTCACTATTAAACGGCGCTAATAAGTTATCAATGTTTTTTACAAAAGAATAAAATTGCATTTTTTGCAAAAACGCAACTGCTGTTTCTTTGTTTGGAATATTTAAACAAGCGCCTTCAAAATCAAATTTGATATCAACATCATCCACAATTTTAGCTAAATATTGAGATAAATAAGCATCTTCTTTGCCATTAATTAATTTTTCTTTTAAAGCTTTTTTTGTAATGGTTTCAATATTTTCATAAACGCCATCAAGAGTTTTAAATTCTGCCAATAATGAACTAGCGCTTTTCGGACCAATTCCTCGAATGCCTGGAATATTGTCAGAAGTATCTCCGCATAATGCTTTATAATCAACAATTTGAGAAGGATAAACCTCCATTTTTTCAAAAACTTCTTGTTTATTATATTTTACAATTTCGCCTTTTGATGGAATTAAAATTGTCGTTAAGCCCTCGTCATCAACAAGCTGGAAGCTATCTCTATCCCCTGTTAAAATATATGTTTTATGACCATTAAGACGAGCCTGTTTTGCAATTGTTCCAATAACATCGTCACCTTCATAGCCTTCATAGGTATAAATTGGAATATCAAACGCACGCAATCCTTCTTGAATCAATGCCAATTGCGTTCTTAAACTATCAGGCATTGTTAAACGATTTGCTTTATATTCAGGGAATTTTTCAAGACGAAAAGTTGCTTTAGAAACATCAAACGCAACAGCGATTGAATTTGGTTTTATATTTAATTTTTTATCAGCAAGAAGATCAAATATAGCTTTAAAAAAGCCCCAAACAGCCCAAGTTGGAATATGGTCCGTTGTTTGCATATTTGTACGCTCAAGCGCAAAAAACATTCTAAAAGCAAGCGCATGACCATCTATCAAAATTAACGTTTTTTTATCTTCCGCCATTTGTCTATAATCCCCTTTAAGAATAATTTTACTATAAATTCACAAATTTCCCAAAAGGCAAAGTTACGTTGTTTGTTTTGTGAGTAATATCTTTATTTAACCAAGTTGGAATGTTGAATTTTTCGCTGTATTCTTCTAAAATTGGCATAATTTCAGAATCTTTCAAATAAAAATCGCCAAAAATTATTCCTTTAATTTTACTTTTCAAAGCAAAATTTCGATAAATTTCATAAAGCATTTTATCAATTTTATAAATGGGTTCATTTAAATCTTCCAAAAATAAAACAATTTCATTATCAGGAAGATATTGCTCGCCAGAAAACATCGACACAATGCTTGATAAATTACCGCCCCAAAGAATTCCTTGTGCTTGTCCTTTTTTGATTGGTTTCAAAATTAACTCAAAAATATCATTTTCAATTATTTCAATATTTCGACTCAAATTTTCCACAAAACCATTTGTCATCATTAAACTATGGAAACATTTAATATTTGTTTTTTTATTTAATGCCGCCAATAAAATTGTTGCATCGGAGCTTCCTGCATAATATTTATCCGAATTTTTAATTAAATCATAATTAATTTTATCAACTATTCTTATTGCACCATATCCTCCTCGAACAGACAAAACCAAATCCACTTCTTCATCCAAAAAAGCAGACTCAAAATATTTCGCTCTATATTCATCCATATCTGACAAATATCCATTTGAAATATTTTCATCATAAAACTTTTTGACAACAAATTTCTTTTCTAAAATAGAAATCTTTTTGTTGATTTCATTTAAATTTTTTAAAACACCCGATGGAGCAACTAAACCAATTGTTGTAATTTTTTTCATAAAATTATTATAAATTTATTAACAAAACATAGTCAAGGAAAATAGCTAAAACTACGATTGTAATTAGTGTTCGAAATACATATTAAAAAATGTTAAAATTTTATGTAAAAATAGTCAAAAACTGATATTGCATGTTTTTTTGATATAGTGTATATTTGTTTTTGCAACAAAAAAGTAATAGTTTACCATAAGGGGGAATATGAATTGGCAGTAATGACACCTATCGGAATACAAGAAGTAACTACCGAAACACAACAACAAGGATACCTAGGACGTCACATTTTAGCAGAATTTTTTGATTGTGACCCTAATGTTTTAAATAACCCAGCTTTAGTAGAAAAATATATGTTAGACGCAGCTCTTGAATGTGGCGCTACAATTGTTAATAAATGTTTTCATTTATTTGCTCCACACGGTGTTTCTGGGGTTGTAATTATTTCTGAAAGTCATTTAGCTATTCATACTTGGCCTGAATTTGGCTATGCCGCAGTAGATTTATTCACTTGTGGCGAACAATGCGATCCAAAAGTTTCTTATGAATTCTTAAAAAGAAAATTCAACTCAAGAGACGCAAAATATACTCAATTAAACCGTGGTTTAATGGACGCTGACCAAGTTGAACACAAATCATTCTTAATATCTGAAAACTTTTAATTAAAAATAAACATTAAAAATGCCATTCTGAATCCAGAATGGCATTTTTAATATCAATCTTCTTGTTCAATATCCCAAGGCTCTAAAAGTTCTTCGTCCAAATTATCCAAAAATCTTGAAGGTTTTGTTAAAACCATTTGCGTTGCATAATCATACATATCAACAGGGTAGCTTATAAATAATCTTGATTTAGCACGAGTTGTTGCAACATACATAAGCCTTAATTCTTCTTCCATTTCATCAATCGAATTAAAGGAATATGCTGAAGGGAAGCGTCCATCTACTGCGCCGATAATAAAAACACTATCCCATTCAAGACCTTTTGCGCTATGAATTGTTGAAATTGTTAAACAATCATCCTTAACATTATTCTTATACATCCCTTCAACACTTGCTTCGGGAGGTTCTAGAGCTAAATCGGATAAAAAATTGTCGAGTTTTTTATATTGAGTTGAAAGATATTGAAAATGTTCAAGATCTTTTTCGCGCTTTTGCCAATCGTCATATTTATCTTTCAAAATTGGCTTATAATATTTAATTATTTCATCCACCAAATCTTGAAGCGACCAATTACTTTCGTCGTTTTTAACCAACAATTTAAATAATGGTGACAATGAAGTTGAATATTTTGAAGGCAATAGCTTTTGATTATAATTTTTTTGTTGCATGTATGGAATAATTTGAGCCGTTGCCTTAGCTCCAATGCCTTTTAAGAGCATTAAAATTCGATTCAAGCTAATTGTATCATTAGGATTTAAAATAACTCTTAAATGAGCAATAATGTCCTTAATATGTGCCGCTTCCATAAATTTTGGACCGCCAAATTTTTGAAAAGGAATATTGTATTTAGCTAGTTCAATTTCAAGATTATAGCTCATTCGAGCATTTCTAGCCAAAACGCAAATATCGCCAAGTTCAATATCTTCATCCAATAATTCCAAAACTTGTTGACATATAAATTCTGCTTCCATTTGAGAATTTATCGCCCTAATTAAAGCTGGTTTAATTGGGTTTTGAATATCTGAAAACAGTTCTTTCTTGTATCCTTGCGTAGCGCTTGAAATAATTTTATTTGTTAAATTTAAAATATTTTGACTGCTTCTATAATTTTGCTCTAGTTTAATAACTTTCACATCATTAAATAATTTTGGAAATTCTAAAATATTTTTATAGTTTGCGCCTCGAAAAGCATAAATGCTTTGAGAATCATCCCCAACTGCCATAACATTATTATGCTCAGACGCAAGAAGCTTGATAATATCTGCTTGAAGAGTGTTTGTGTCTTGAAATTCGTCAACCATAATGTATTTATATTGATTAGAAAGTTTTTTTCTAATGTTTTCATGGTCATTCAATAAAAATTTCAAATATAGAAGCAAATCATCATAATCCAAAATCGAATTTTCACGTTTATAATTAACATATCCTTTATGAATTTCAATGATTTTATCTTCAACATCTTTAAAATTCCAAAATTCTTTTTCAATTATTTCCTTAACAGGAGTCTCTTTATTAACAGATTTTGAATAAATTTCAAGTATTGTTGATTTTTTAGGAAATCTTTTTTCTTTTTTTAAAAAAAGAGTATTTGTAATATGCGCAACAACATCTTGCGCATCGGCGCTATCCATAATTGTAAAATTATTTTTTAATCCCAAAAGCGCACTATATTTTCGAAGAATTAAGTTTGCAAAGCTGTGAAATGTTCCTCCTGCAACTTTATCACATCTTTCATCCAAGATTAAACTTGCTCTTGTAAGCATTTCTTTGCTTGCTTTTTTAGTAAAAGTCAGAAGCAAGATATTTTCTGGATTAACCCCGTCTTCAATCAATCTTGCACATCTGTATGTCAAAGTTTTGGTTTTTCCACTTCCTGCTCCTGCAATAACCAAAATCGCTCCATCATGAGTTTTAACGGCTTCCAATTGAGCAGAATTCAATTCGTTTTCATAATCAATTTTATAATTTGTCGCCGATGTTCTCTTTTTTAGCGTAAATTTTTTTCTAACTGTGATATTATCAGGCATTATTTAATACTTTCTATTGCCTTTTTGATGTCTTGTGCGCTATAAATATAATTTCCTGCAACAAGCGAATCAACCCCAAAATTTTTGCAAATAATTGCGGTTTTGTCATTAATTCCACCATCAACTTGAACCAAAACTTTATTGTTTATTTTTTTAATTTGTTCAATTTTTTTAGCGCAATCTTCCATGAATTTTTGTCCGCCAAAACCAGGCTCAACCGTCATTACAAGAATCATGTCAACAAGAGAAATATACTCTTTAATTTCTTCCACTTGAGTTTTTGGTTTTATAGAAAGACCAACCTTAACCCCACGAGACTTAATCTTTTCAATTGTTTCAATGGTTTTATCCAAAGTTGCTTCAAAATGAAATGTAATTAAGTCACTTCCGGCATCAACAAATGCATCAACATATTTAATTGGATTTTCAATCATCAAATGGGTATCTAAAAAAAGATTTGTGATTTTTCTAATTGATTTTACCACAGGAACGCCAATTGAAATATTCGGAACGAAATGCCCATCCATAACATCAATATGAAGCCAAGGAACATAAGGCTCAACCCTTTTGATATCGGCCTCTAAATTTGCAAAATCAGCAGATAAAATAGATGGTGAAATAATTGTTTCCATTTTTATTCCTCAATTAAATTTAAATTTTTAAGCGCATCAAATGCAGCCTCGCTTTGTGCTTTTTTAATGCTTTTTGCGCAACCTTTTCCAATAACTTCATCATTGAATTTCACTTCAACAAAAAACTCTTTATTGTGCGCCTTTCCAACTTCATCCACTAAAACATATTCAGGCAACTTATGGTTAATTCCTTGAGTATATTCTTGCAAAATTGCTTTCGGATTTAAAAATTTTATTTTTTTATCAATTGATAAAATGTCATCCATAAAATTCTGCTCAAGAAATGCTTTAACTTTTTTATAGCCCTTGTTTCCATAATTTATGAAAATTGCACCCAATAGCGCTTCAAAAGCACATGCAAGAATTGACTCTTTCTTTGCTCCGCCTTGTTTTTTTTCATTTCTTCCCAAAAGAATTAATTCTTCAAAGCCCAATATTTTCGCATATTCAAAAATATTTTTGTCAGAAACAAGCTCTGCTCTTAATTTTGTTAATTCGCCTTCAGAATAATCAACAAAATGGTTATACAAAAAATCGCTGATTGAAAGCTTTAAAACAGCGTCTCCATAAAACTCTAGCTTTTCATAAGATAACTTTTCATCAAGCGCATTTTCATTTGTATAAGAAGTATGAACAAAAGCTTGATTCAAAAGCTCAAGGTCTTTAAATCTGAGACTATATTTTTTTTGAAATTTGCGTAATTGTTTTTTTCTTTCCTTAGAAATAGACATGGATAACCTTTCCAAGGTATTCAACAAATTCAATTAAAACATTTTTTCCATGAGTAAAATGCATAAAATAATAATATGCAACAGGAATCGCAAACAAATATCCATCAAACCTGTCAAGCATTCCGCCATGTCCTGGAAGAATATTGCTTGAATCTTTTACTCCAGCATCACGTTTTATTAATGATTCTGATAAATCGCCTAATTGAGCTGATAAAGTTACTATTAAACCGCCAATCAGCGCTTGGCATAGACTCAAATCAGCATAAAGAACGCCCAAAGCCGAAATTACAATTGCGCAAATTCCGCCCCCAATTGCGCCTTCAACTGTTTTTTTAGGACTGACTACTTCTGCAAGTTTGTGTTTTCCAAAATTAACGCCAAAATAATATGCGCCAATATCAGTTATTGCAACCGCTAAAAATACAAAAAGCAATAGCCATAAGCCTTCAGAGGGCGAAAATTGGAAAGCCCCAACTCTATTTTGTCCAATTTGTCTAATCAAAAGAATATGACAAGGTAGCCATGCGGTATATAAAGTTCCTAGCATTGTTGTTGCAACATTAACAATATAAGGCTGCCTGCCTTTAAATAAAACAGACAAAAATGAAGCCATTATCGCAACAGTAAGCATTGAAGGAACAAGGTCAAATCTATGGAAGAAGGTAAGGGTTAAAAAAGCAATGTTTGCGAAAAGCATAACTGTAAAACTTGGATAAAAACCTTTATGATTAAGGATTTTCACAAATTCTTTTGAACAAAGAATTATAATGACACCCATCATAATATAAAGTGGAATTGAACCAAGAATTATTGCTCCTAAAGCAATAATGGAAATTATAAGCCCAGTTATTACTCGAAGAGTTTTGTTCTTTTTAACTACCACTTCTTCTTCCATCGAATTAGACAATTTTATATCTCCATTACTTCTTTTTCTTTAGCGTTCACAGTTTCATCAACAATTTTTGTATATTTATCTGTTACTTTTTGAACTTGATCTTGACCGTCTTTAACAGCGTCTTCTGGTAAATTTTCTGATTTTTCAAGCTTTTTAACAGCATCTGTTGCATCACGTCTTACGTTTCTAATTGCAACTTTAGCGTCTTCGCCCATCGCTTTAACTTCTTTAGCCAATTCTTTACGTCTATCTTGAGTTAGAGGAGGGAAAGAAAGACGAATAACCATGCCATCAGAGTTTGGTGTGATTCCGATTTCTGCTTTAACAATTGCTTTTTCAATATCTTTGATGATTGTTTTATCAAATGGAGTAATAACAAGCGTTGTGCCTTCTGCAACAGATACTTGCGCTAATTGTCTTAAACCAGTTGGCGCTCCATAATAATCAACAACAACTTTGTCTAAAATTAATGGATTAGCACGACCTGTTCTAACTGTTGAAAGGTCTTTATGCAATTGGTTAATGCATTTTTCCATTTTTTCTTCTGCTTGCTTTTTAATTTCTTCAACTGACATATTATTTCTCCTAAATTATTATTCTACGATTGTTCCAACATGTTCATTATTTAAAATTTTAACCAAGCTATTTTCCAAATTAAAATCAAAAACAGTTATTGGAATTGAGTTTTGTTTGCATAAAGCGCAAGATGTTAAATCCATTACTTTAAGCCCGTTTACGATAATATCGTCATAAGTTATTTTATCATATTTTTTAGCATTTGGGTTAGTTTTTGGATCATCATCATATACACCATCTACACCATTTTTTGCCATCAACATAGCTTGCGCTCCAATTTCAGAAGCCCTGAGTGCTGCAGCAGT
>JAFQHZ010000001.1 GCA_017415185.1 Candidatus Gastranaerophilales bacterium | reverse complement strand
TGGTTGTGAAATGTCTAAATCCCTCCTTGGAATCATAACAGTAGACATCAATGGCGAAGAAGAACCCAACACCCCCTACAAAGACCAATTCAACTTCCCCATAAGCTCCAAGGGGATTGAGTATGAAATGATGTGTCAGGAAAATGAGTTAGCTAGTTATGATTGTAACTCTGTAGCGCAACTTAGAAACAATTACGCATGTATGATTGAATCAGGGCAAACTCCATGTAATGGAGGAGATATAACTGCTGATTATTGTTCTTCATTGGGAAGTGGATGGACCTTTGACCCAGGTGGAGTATGCAGCAACACTCGTCCTGATGGCAGTTGTGGCTCTGGTGTTGTCTCATGTCCTTCATGTCATCATCCATGTGGCTATTCAGTAAGTTGTTGTTGGCCTGATTTATGTTAATAATTAAAATGATTCAAATTCAAAATCTCTATTAAGTGTTTGATTGACAATTCTTTATTATATAGTAAAATTTAAATAGAGATTTTTATCACGAAAAGGAGATATACAAAAATGACAGCAACTGAAGAAATCAAATTGATTGACTCTGCTGAACAGTTAGATGCTCTTATTGACAGAGTAGTTGAAGCTCAAAAAGAATTTGCTACATTTTCTCAAGAACAAGTAGACAAAATCTTCAAAGCAGCAGCAACAGCAGCAGACAAAGCTCGTATTCCTCTTGCAAAAATGGCAAGAAAAGAAACAGGAATGGGCGTTGTGGAAGATAAAATTATCAAAAACCACTACGCAGCAGAATACATTTACAACAAACACAAAAACACTAAAACTTGCGGTGTTGTTGATAATGACAAAGCAAATGGCGTTAAAATTGTAGCTGAACCTTTGGGTGTTTTAGCTGGTGTTATTCCAACTACAAACCCAACTTCAACAGCAATTTTCAAATCATTAATTGCTTTAAAAACAAGAAACGGTATCGTATTCTCACCTCACCCAAGAGCTAAAAAATGCACAATTGAAGCTGCAAGAATCGTTTTAGAAGCTGCAGTTAAAGCTGGTGCACCTAAAAATATTATTGGCTGGATTGATATGGACCCTGAAGCTGAAGCAGCTAATCCAAAATTAGGTATGGAATTATCTGGTCAATTAATGAAACACAAAAAAATCTCTTGCATTTTAGCAACTGGTGGCCCTGGAATGGTTACTGCTGCATATTCTTCAGGCAACCCTGCATTAGGTGTTGGTCCTGGTAACACAGCAGTTGTTATTGATGAAACAGCTGATATTAAAATGGCAGTTTCTTCAATTTTAATGTCAAAAACATTTGATAATGGTATGATTTGTGCTTCTGAACAATCAGTTATCATTGTTGATAGCGTTTATGAAGAAGTTAAAAAAGAATTTGCATACCGTGGCGCTTATTTAGTTAATGAAGCAGAACAACAAAAATTAATCGATCTTCCATTCATCGATCCTGCTCGTGGAACAGCTCATCCACAAATCGTTGGTCAACCAGCTCACGAAATCGCTAAATTAGCAGGTTTCGATACTCCTGTAAATGCTAAAGTTCTTTTGGCTGAAAGAGCAGAAGTTAAATGGGAAGATCCATTCTCAAGAGAAAAATTATCACCAATTTTAACAATGTATAAAGCTGAATCTTTTGAAGATGCAACTGAAAAAGCTTATTATCTTGTTTCTAGAGGTGGCGCTGGTCACACAGCTGTTTTATATACTGATGAACGCAAAAAAGACAGAATTGATGCTTATGCTCAAAAAATGCCTGCATGTCGTGTATTAATCAACCAACCATCTTCTCAAGGCGGTATCGGTGATTTATACAACTTCAGAATGGAACCTTCTTTAACACTTGGTTGCGGTTCTTGGGGTAAAAACTCAGTATCAGGAAACGTTGGTGTTAGAGACTTATTAAACTATAAGAGAGTTGCTGAAAGGAGAGAAAACATGCTTTGGTTTAAAGTTCCACAAAAAGTTTACTTCAAACGTGGTGCGACAGATTTAGCTTTACGCGAATTACAAGGTAGAAAAAAAGCTTTCATCGTAACTGATAGATTCTTATTCAACTCAGGCGCATGTGAGCAAATTACTAAAGTTTTAGACGAAATCGGTATTGATCATGAAGTATTCTTCGATGTTAAACCAGATCCAACTTTATCAACAATTGATGAAGCTTATGCAATTATGAAACCATTTGAACCAGACGTTATTATTGCTCTTGGTGGTGGTTCTCCAATGGACGCAGCTAAAATTTTATGGTTAAGATATGAACAACCAGACACAGTATTCGAAGATATCGCTATGAGATTCATGGATATCAGAAAAAGAATTTGTCAACTTCCTGAACTTGGTAAAAAAGCTCTTATGGTTGCAATTCCAACAACTTCTGGTACTGGTTCTGAAGTTACTCCATTCTCAATCATTACAGACGATAAATCAGGCGTTAAATATGCAATTGCTGATTATGCGCTAACTCCTAATATGGCTATTGTTGACCCTAACTTTGTTGATGGTATGCCAAAAGGTTTAACAAGCGCTTCTGGTATTGATGCTTTAGTTCATGCTATTGAAGCTTATGTATCTTGTATGGCAACAAACTTCACTAATTCAAATGCTTTAGAAGCAATTAAATTAGTATTCAAATACTTGCCTCGTTCATACAAAGAAGGCGCTAACGATCCTATCGCAAGAGAAAAAATGCACTATGCTGCAACAATTGCTGCAATGGCATTTGCAAACTCATTCTTAGGATTATGCCACTCAATGGCTCACAAACTTGGTGCAATGTTCCACATTCCACACGGTGTTGCTAACGCATTATTAATCAGACAAGTTATGAAATATAACGCAACTGATTGTCCTAAAAAACAAGCAACTTTCCCTCAATACAAATTCCCATGCGCAGTTGAAAGATATGCTCAAATTGCGGACGAATTAAAATTGGGCGGAACTTCTAATGAAGAAAAAATGCAATTATTATTAAATGCAGTTGATGCTTTAATGAAAGAAATCGAACTTCCAAACTCAATCAAAGACTTTGGCGTTTCAGAAGAAGACTTCTACGCTAAATTAGACGAAATGGTTGAACTAGCGTTTGACGACCAATGTACTGGTGCAAACCCAGTTTATCCTATCATGGAAGATATGAAACAACTTTACATTGACGCATTCAATGGTAATGTATAATTAATTTAATTCAAGAGGGTTACAAGCGATTGTAGCCCTCTTTTTTAATGGAGTAGTATTATGAAGCATGAATTATCTCAAAGAACCATAAACAGGCTTGTGCAATACCACACAATTTTAAGAGAATATTCAAAAAAAAATATCGAAAACATTACTTCTTCGCAAATTTCCAGTTTTTTAAAAATTGACGAAACGCAAGTTCGAAAAGATTTAAAAAGCATTGAATGCAAAGGAAAATGCAAAGTTGGATATTTAGTTTATGAGCTAAAAGAAGCAATTGAAGTTGTTTTAGATTATAAAAGTACAAAAAAAGCCTTTGTTATTGGCGCAGGAAATTTAGGAATTGCTTTATCGAAATACTCAAAATTTAGCGAATTTGGGCTAGAAATTAAAGGATTATTTGATATTAACCCCGATATAATCGGACAAAAATTTGATAATAAAGAAATATATCATTTATCAACAATTAAAGAAAAAATTGCTCAAACAGGCGTTAATATTGCCATCTTGACTCTTCCAAACAAAGTTGCGCAAAGCGTTGCTGATGAAATAATTGAAGCAGGAATAAAATATATTTGGAATTTTGCACCAAGCATTTTAACAGTTCCGGTTGATGTTAAAGTTTGGAATGAAAACTTAATTGGCAGTTTCCTTCAATTTTGCGCCATTGAGAGCATAAAATAAGGCTTTTAGATAAAATATTAAGAACTGTATCAATATAGTTGCAAATAAATATTTTTTCGATAAGATAATAAATGCGCCTGAAATAATTGATACGAATTTTAGGCAAAAAGAAAACCGAATTTGATATTACTTCAAAGACGGTTATATAATGAGTCTTGTATCGTTAGTAAATCTTAAGGCCCTATTTAGGGGCTTTTTTTTATGCTTGTATAAACAACATTGATTATATTATACAGATTTTTTAAAATATTTAAATACTGCTTTTATAGTAGATTACTCCGATTTGCTTGTTTTTATTGTATCAAAGCCGATTTCGTTCCAAATTTTATATCCACCACAAAGAACCATAACAGGGAAATTGCGCTCTGCGATTTGTAGGGCTGCTTTATAAGCCTTTTTACAATAAGGACAATAGCTATAAACAATATTGACCTTGTCTTTATCAAACATTACAAGGTGCTCTTCAAGGCTATCTAGGGGCACATGAATTGCAAAAGGAATGTGTCCATCAATATAATCATCGTAACATCTAACATCGACAATATTAATGTCTTCTATGTTGTTTTTAATAGATTCTTCAAGTTCTCGTGGAGAAATTTCAAAAGAAATCTTTTCAAGAAAAAATTCTTTTGCTTTTGAAGAATTAAATGTATAATTTTTGTTTTTCATTTTTCCTCCTTTGTTTTATATCTAGTCGATAGGTATCTATAATATTCTAGTTATAATCGTTTCGATTGGTATTGATAATATTTAAACAATTCCTTCACGAATTGCTTTCACCGCTGCTTGTGTTCTATCATCAACAACAAGCTTTTGAATGATATTGCAAACGTGGGCTTTTGATGTATGTTCTGAAATATTTAACTCATTTGCAATTTGAAGGTTAGATTTACCATCAACAACAAGTTTAAGGACCTCGTATTCCCTTGCTGTCAGGTTTGCATGGGTCGATTTAAAATTTGAGCGCGAAATTTGCGCATTTGGAACGACATTTGGGTTTAATTCTCTTAAAATTTGAACAACTTTCCTATCAATCCACATTGCTCCTTTTGAGACCGATTTTACAATCATATCAAGCAATTCTGAGTTAATATCTTTTAAAATATATCCATAAATTCCCATTTTCATCGCTTTATTAATAACATGCTCATTAACATGCGAAGTTAAAATTGCAAATTTAACGTTTGGCTTTTGAGAAATCACTCTTTCAATCAAATCTAATCCGTTAATGTCGCCCAATTCCAAGTCAAGCAAAACAACATCAGGATTTTGCGCAAGAATTTTTGCGATTCCGTCTTTGCCATTGGAAGCTTCAGCCACAACGCAAACTCCTTTTGAATTTTCAAACAATGATTTTATCCCACAGCGAAAAAGTTTATGGTCATCAATTAATATTAGCCTAACAATATGTTCATTTTGATTTTCAATTATATTATTTTGCATAAATTTCTCCTTTTATTTATGATTTAAAATATCAACATTCAATTTCCTTTTCATTGGAAAAATTTTAAAAATAAAAGCTATTATTATAGCAATTTAAACTTGAAATATCATTTAAAATTGATTTTGGGAGGTATAATTTATCATTTTTGAAATTTAATCCCCCTTCGTACATAATATACATTATCAATACCAATCGAATTGCATGCAAAGGAGTTTAAAAGGATATATAATAGAACACTTTTGCAAATAGCAAAGCATGGCCTATAATAAGAATATGGATAAACTATCAAAATACGACGTTTTAATTGTTGGCGGAGGCACTTCTGGATGTGCTTGCGCATATAATTGCGCCAAACTTGGATTAAAAACTTTACTAATTGAAAAAAACAATTTTCTTGGCGGGTTGATGACGGGGGGATTAGTTGTTCCAATCATGAAATCTTCGGTTGAAGATTTGAATTGTGGTTTTTATAAAAAATTAATCGATACAGCAAAAAAATTTAATGCGCAAATAACATATTCCGACAAAAACGATGGATGGCTTAATCCTGAAGTTTTAAAAATTGTTCTTGAGGAAGTTCTTGAGTTTAATAATTTGGATATTCTTTTTGAAACAACTGTTGAATCAATATCTTATAATGAAAACAAAATCAATTCAGTAATTTTAAAATCAAATATATTATCAATACCAATCGAGGCGATGTATTTTATTGATGCAACAGGTTCTGCTGAATTTTCAATTTTGGCAAATTGCGATATTTTGCCTTCAGAAAACAAAAAACAGCAAAACTCTCTTCGTTTTATTCTTGGAAATGTTAATATTGAGGAATTTTGTAATTTTATAACCGAAATTGATAAAGACGAGAATATTACCAATACCTATCGAAACGATAGAGATACTAACAACGAATTGCATTTCACAACTGCATCGACTTGGGACACATCTTGTTATTGGGCACTCGATAAATACCTTCAAAAAGGCGTTAATGAAGGAATTTTAAACGAAAAAGACCGCTCTTATTTCCAAATTTTTTCAATTGCGGGTGCAAAAAACCAAGTAGCTTTCAATTGCCCTCGTATCGATAATTATCAAAATAACCCATATATGGCTTCAAAAGAGCTAATATCAGCAAAAAAAGCGATTTGGAGAATATATAACTTTGTTAAAAAATATTTCCCAGGCTTTCAAGATTCAATAATAACAAATATTGCGACTCAAACAGGGATTCGAGAAGAAAATCGAATTAAATCAAAATATGTGTTTACTAAAGAAGATTTAATATCTTCAAAAACCTTTGATACGCCAGTTTTAAGGGCAAATTATTCAATTGATATTCATAGCGCAAACAAAAATTCTTCCGTTTTACAAAAAACTTCTATTTATGAATTACCAATTGAATCCTTGATGAGCGCAAATTATGACAATCTTTATATGATTGGAAAAATTCTTGGAGCAGATTTTGAAGCCCATAGCGCACTTAGAGTTCAAAAAAGTTGCATGTCCATGGGTGAAGCTGTCGCTAATCATATAGCAAGAAAATTAATTTAGGCGTTTTTTATACTTGCAAAACGATTAAGGAATAATAATGCAAGTAAATTTGAATTTGAAAACGTCCAAAATGCCTTTTAAAGGGCTTCAAAATAATAAAATGATAAATAATACCCCAAGTTATAATCAAGTGTCTTTTAAAAGCTCATACAATGCTCATACAAGAAAAGGTCAATTTGATAAACTTATTCAAAAACTTGGTATCTCAAAAAAACAAGCTGATAGAACAGATGTCGAATTTTATTCAATGAATCCCAATGCAGATTATAGCCCTAAAAATGGCGATTCAGATTATATAAAATTTTATTCAAAAATGTGTAATATTGATCCATTAGAAGCTTTGTTTATTATAAGCTACGAAAATCAAAACAATCATCCAGTTGTTGTTTTTAATTCTTATTCTACTGATTCAAATGATATAGAAAGTATGCAATTATTTGTTCTTGTTTCACCAAACGAAGAATTAACTCCAACTCAAAAAGCAGCATATAAAATATTTTACGACAGTGAATCAAGAAACCTTCTTAAAAAAGGCAGCTATAATAACCCGTTTAAAGAAATAAATGAAGAAACCTATAAAGGAGATATTATTAATTCAATTAATAAAGTTGCAAGAGGAATTCAAAATCCTACTTGGGCAAAATATTGTGCCAATGCTAAAAAATTAGACCCTGTCATTTTTAGCGTTGATGGCGAGAAAAAATATTGGTTAAATATAAAAAAGATATAAGGAAAAAACGATGCAAGTAACTTTAAAACCAAATATAACAACATTCAAAGGAAGCTTTAAACAAATAGATTTAAATGAATTGCTTCCAGAAAGCGATAATTGGCAAAAAACCGAACCAAAACCAATTCAAACGACAATCGTTCCAGACAAAATCAGCAGAAAAGCAATGATGAAAGTTCTTGGCTATACTCAAGACGACAAAAGAACCGACATCGCCCTTTGGGAAGCACAAAAAGACGAGATAAACGCAAAAATTCCTCAAAGCATAAAAAACCTTTGCAAATTCCACGGAATAGACCCAACGCAAGACCTTTTTATGGTTAGCGGAACAAACAAAGAAGGTCAACTTTTTGTTGTTTTCAATTCATTTTTCAGACACGAAGAAATCTTTGAAATTCCAAAAAAAGACAAGCCCCAAGAAAAAGAGCAAATCAAACGTTTTGTTGATTGCGAGCAGGTTTATTGTTTAAAATCTGATAGCAAAGAACCAACGCCATTGCAAATGGATATTGTTAAAATATTCAATGATTCTCGAGTTAAAAACTATTTATTAGATGGAAGTACAAAAAATCCGCTGAAAACAATTTGTAACCCAGGAGTTAAAGCTAACGATATCTTAATGCCAGCAATTCATGGACTTTCTTGTATTTCCAAAGAAAAACCACTTGATGAATTAATGGATGAAAAAGGCAGAATAAACAAAGTTATTTACAGCGCAGATGGCGAATATACAAGATATAGAATTATATATTTACCAATAAAATAGGCTTATTTGCCAATACAAAAATTGTCAAATATATTGTCTAAAATTGTATCAGTTAAGACTTCGCCAGTGATTTCATCAAGCGCAAGAATTGATTGTTTTAAATCCATTGCAAACAAATCAGCATCAGAATTAAATTCAGAAGTTTTAATAACATTATAAAGCGACTCTTTCGCTCTCAAAAGACAGGTTTGCTGGCGCTTGTTTGTTGTGTAATTAGAATCTTGCGGAATTAAATTTTTAATAATTTCGGTTATTTTTTCTTTTAATTTGTCAATTCCAAAGCCTGTTTTTGAGCTAATTTCAAGCGAATTATCGACAGAAGTTGAATTTATATCACATTTTGTTTTGATAAACAATATTTGTTTATTTTTTGCTCTTTCAATCAATTCTTCTTCGATTTCAGACAAAGAATTTTCAAACAAAAATAATACAATTTCGCTATTTTCAATTGCTTCAAGCGAATTATCAATTCCAATTTGTTCAACTAAATCTGCTTTTTCTTTGTCTCGAATTCCTGCTGTATCAATAAAATTGATTAAATATCCATTTAAATTGATTGCTTCTTTAATTGTGTCACGAGTTGTACCTTCAATTGGAGTAACAATTGCACGAGTGTAATTTAAAAGTGCATTAAAAAGCGAACTTTTGCCAACATTAGGTTTTCCGATTAAACAAGCATTTAGTCCATCCCTAATAAAATCGTGACTTCTAGAGTTATTTAAAATTTCTTCCAATTGAAGAATATTATCACTACATTTCGAAACGATATAATTTGTATCAACTTCAGCAACATCTTCAGGAAAATCGACTGAAGCAATAACTTTTGAATAAATTTCAATTAAATTATTTTTAATTTCGTTAGTTTTGTTTTTTAAATATCCGCCCAAATTAGATAAAGCATTTTGAGCCGATTTTGCGCTTTTTGACTGAATAATATCTAAAATTGCTTCTGCTTGAGATAAGTCAATTCTATGGTTTAAAAAAGCACGCTTAGTAAATTCCCCTCTTAAAGCAAGCCTTGCACCTTTTGATAAAATCAACTCTAAAACAGAATTTAAGACAATTGGGCTTCCATGGGTTTGAATTTCAATGACATCATCGCCTGTATAGCTATGCGGAGCAACAAAAGGAAGTATGATAACTTCGTCTATAACGTCATTTCCATCGATAATATGCCCATAATTTATCATTTTAGGTTTGATTTTCTTATCAAATATTTCTTGAGCAATATTAAAAGATTTATCGCCCGAAATCCTTATTATTCCAACGGCTCCAGTTGCAAGCGGGGTTATTATTGCGCAAATTGTATCAAAATTGTTTTCCATATAGCAAATTTTATCATGTTCATAGTAAAATAAACATATATTTTTAAGACTATTTAATTTTTGAGGAGATAATAATGGATTTCGTAGCATTAACCATACAATTTTTGGACGTTTTAAAGAGCTTTGTTGGCTCATACGGCATGGCAATTATTGTTTTTACAATATTAATGAGAATTTGTTTATGGCATTTGAATGTTTCACAACAACGTTCAATGAAAAACATGCAAAATCTTACTCCTAAAATGAAAATGATTCAGGAGAAATATAAGAACAATCCTCAATTAATGCAACAAAAAATGATGGAATTTTATAAAGAAAACAACTTCAACCCAACTGCTGGTTGTTTGCCAATGTTAATTCAAATTCCTGTTTTCATTATGCTTTATAGCGCATTAATGAGTCCACAATTTATTCAAATGGCTGGAGATTCAAATTTCCTTTTCATTAAAAGACTGGATTCAACAATTAGATCAACAGCAGGAATATCTCTTGATGGTCAATTTTCTATAACTAAAAACGCACAATTCCAAAGCGGAAAATCCGCAATTGTTTATTTAGACACCGATAAACCTGAAACAATCAAAATTCAAAAACCAAATAAAGCAATTGAAGTTCAAGGCGAAATCATCGATGGTTCACCAGTTGAACTCAAAATGGCTCTTGATAACTTAAATCTTAATTTTGCACAGTTAAATAAAGTTACAAAAGCCGAAGTTTCAGTTATGAATATTTTAACTAAGGAAACCGAAAACATTGAATTCAAAAGAATGGGCGATATCCTCGTTGCTTCAATTCCAACTGTTGCAGCAGAAAACGCTATGCATTACGATGTTATTTTCTTAGTTGCATTGTTTATTTTAACAATTTGGCTATCTCAAAAAATTATGATGGCTACAACTCAAAACAAAAACCAAGACCCTCAACAAGCAGCAATTCAAAAATCTATGGGTAAAATTATGCCTGTAATGATTGGTATGACTTTCATATTTATTCCAATTCCAGCTGGTGCATTGCTATATTTAGTTACAAGTAATGTTTTCCAAATATTCCAAACAATTGTTATCAATAAACAATTAGAAATAGAAGAAGCAAATAAAGAAAAAGAAAAAAATCAAGACAACAACATAATTGATGCAAAAGTTATCGATGCAAAAGTTGTTGACGACAAAAATAGCAAATAATATCCTACAAAAATTTTATTTTTTGCCTATAAACTTTCAATACATTGAAATTTATAATAAAATCAGTTAGAAAAGGTAGATATTGTGAGCGAAAAATTAATTATAAAGGGGCAAACCCCAACCAAAGGCGAAGTTACTATAAGTGGAGCAAAGAATTCTGTTTTGAAGCTTATGGCGGCTTCTCTTTTGTGTTCTGATACTTGCGTAATATATAATGTCCCAAATCTTTCAGATGTTGATATTATGCTTGAAGTTCTAGCAGAACTTGGCGCTAAAACAAAATATGACAAAACACTTAAAAAAATTGAAATCGATTCAACAAATATAACAGGTTGTACTGCTTCAAAAGAATTTGTTTCCAAAATGAGGGCAAGTTTTTGCGTTTTAGGCTCGCTTGTTGGAAGACAAAAAGAAGCAATTGTCGCCCTTCCTGGTGGTTGTAAAATTGGCGAAAGAAGAGTTAATTTTCATATCAAAGGGCTTGAAGCTCTTAGTTGCGAATGCAAAATTGACGACGGTTATGTTGTTGCAAAAGCTAGTCAGCTTAATGGCTCAATTGTTTGTTTTGATATTCCATCTGTTGGCGCAACTGAAAACGTTATGATGGCGGCAGTTACAGCCAATGGCGTAACTATAATTCAAAATGCAGCACAAGAGCCCGAAATTGTTGATTTAGCAAATTTCTTAAAATCAATGGGGGCAAATATAGTTGGCGCAGGTACAAGCCAAATCACAATTACAGGCGTAAAACAGTCTGAATTGAGAGGTTGCGAATACACAACTCTTCCAGACAGAATTGAAGCTGGAACATATATGAGTATTATCATCGCTTCAAGAGGAAGCGGAATAATTAAAAATATTTTCCCTAATCATTTAACCTTGTTTACTGGAAAACTTCTCGAAATGGGCGCAAATATTAAGCTAATTGACCCAAACACGATGGAAGTTTCAAACAACAAACGCCTAAAACCAATGAATTTTATAACGCAACCATATCCAGGTTTTCCAACTGATCTTCAAGCGCTTGCCATGGCATTATTATGCTGCGCAGACGGAATTTCTGTTGTAACGGAAAGCTTATATGAAAATCGATTTATGCATGTAAACGAACTATGGAAAATGGGCGCAAATATTATTGTTAATAAAAAGCATGCAATAATAAAAGGCGTTGATTATATGGTTGGAACAAGCGTTTCTTCAACAGATTTAAGAGCTGGGGCAGCCCTTGTGACTGCTGCGGTTGCAGCAAGAGGCGAAACCGAAATTGGTTCTTTGGGTCATATTGATAGAGGTTATGAAAATTTTGTCGAAAAACTTAGAGGCTTAAATATTGACGCTCAAAGAATATGTGAAAACGATTTAAAATTAGGAGCTACTAATGACGCAAGAGTTTAAAAGATGGTATGACCATGATCCGATGCTTTTAAAAGTTATCAACATTTTAAAAGATTATCAAGTTGAACTAAGAGAACAAGCAGAAATTTTCCTTAGCAATCTTGAAAAGAAAGTTTCAAAAGAAGCCATTGATAAATATTATCACATGGTTAAACCAATTAATGGCGGTTCTCGTTGGTATGATAAGGACCCTGTTATTTCTAAAACAGTTGAGCTTTTAAGAGTTGTTCCTCAGGAAGTTCAACAAAAAGTTGCGCAAGATTTTATCAAGACCCTTAAAGAAAACGGAATTAATGTCGATTAGACAAAATTCTTTTTGTTTTTTGAATAGATTTTGAAATTAAATAAAATATATAATAATCGACATTTGAGTTTTTCTTGAAATATTCAAATGTTACGTTTTGCGCTATCCAAGAAATTGAACTTATGCCATCATATTCTTTACTTATTTCTTCAATATAATTAACCATTATGCCCTTGAATACTTTAAAATATCACTTTTAATTTTTGCTCTCGCCCTTGCAATTCTTGATTTTACTGTTCCAATTGTCGAATTCGTTATGTTTGAAATTTCGTCATAAGATAAGCCTTGAATTTCTCTTAGTGCAATAGGGATTTTATATTGAGATGGTAAGTTATTAATTGATTTTTTAATAACTTTATCTAATTCATCATTCAATAGGGAATCTTGTGGATTTGAGGCGTTGTCTGCAATTTCAAACAATTTAGCGTCACTAGTGTTAATTGTAATTATTTGATTGTCTTTTTTCTTTTTTCTTAAATTATCATAATACGCATTTATAACAATTTGATTAACCCAAGTTTTAAAAGCTAAGGGGCTTTTTAATTGTTTAATATTTTTTGAAATTTTTAATAATATTTCTTGTGCTAAATCAACAACATCATTAGAATTTTTATTTAAATAATAAAGCATGGTTTTAATTGTTCCTTGCTCATTTTTAATTAGCTTATCAAGCGCAATTTTGTCGCCTTTTTGCGCTTTTTTGATTAATTCAACTCTATATTCATCCATAAAAATAAGACTATTAAATTAGTTAAAAATTAGCTATAATCTTTAATATATAGTCAATTGGGTAATTATGAATATAAAAGAAATTTTGCTTAAAAATAAATCAAAAGCAATTGATATATCAAAAATCGATGAATTTTCTCAAGACAAAATATTGAACAAAGTCGCTTTAGCGCTTAATAATGGCATAAAAATAGTTCATTTTTATATTAAAAACGCAACCGATAAACAAAACATCGAAACCGCACAAAAAATCAGACAATTGTGCTCAATTTATGATTCATTATTAATTATAAATTCAAGAGTCGATATAGCACAAGTTGTTGAAGCAGATGGAGTTTGTCTTTCTAGTCAAGATGTGACAATTAATCAAGCACAAAAAATTATCCACGACGATAAAATATTTTGTTCTTATATTTCAAGCTTTGAAAATGCTCTTGAAGCGCTTGAAAACAAATTTGACTATGTTTGTCTTGATTCAGATATTAATCCCTCAATAAAAGCTAAAATAAGCTCGCTAAAAGACATAAAAATTATAGAAGTAGATAAGGAAATTTTATGACAATAATTTCTTCAACAAAATTTTTAGAATTCAAATCAGCAAAATCACCATCAAACAAAGATTGGTACTATGTTCGAAGAACAAATGACACAAATAACCACGATAGCGCTGTTGTCATTACGACATTAGTTAAAAAAGACAACGAATATAATTTTTTACTTTTTAAAACAATAAGACCACCAATAAGCGCTGAAAACAAAGCAAAATTTTGCCTTGAATCCGCAGCAGGACTAATTGGCGACAATGACAAAAACGAAAAAATGCTTGATTGCGCTAAAAAAGAACTACTAGAAGAAACGGGGCTAGTTGCAAACAAGCTTTTTATTGAGCTTGAAAATTGTTCAACAAGCGCAGGGTTGTCATCAGAAACCCTTTCCTATGTTACTGCAATTGTGGATGAATACGATATCAAGCAAAAACCAGTTGATGATGGCGGAATCATCACAGAAAGATATTTAACTCCTGCAAAAAATATTCATTCTCATTTGCAAAACATAAATAGCAAAGAAATCTCTATTGCTGCTGCAACAGTTTGCGGAATTTATTATGCATTGAACCGATTAAATAATTTATAATTTATTCTTCATTCAATGATAATACTGCCATGAAAGCCTCTTGAGGAATTTCAACCCTTCCAACTGCTTTCATGCGCTTTTTACCACGTTTTTGTTTTTCCAAAAGCTTGCGTTTACGAGAAATGTCACCGCCATAACACTTATCAAGAACCGATTTTCTTAAAGCTTTGATGTTTGTTCTTGCAATAACTCTTCCGCCAATTGCTGCTTGGATAGCAACTTCAAACATTTGACGAGGAATAATTTCTCTTAATTTATTGGTTAATTTTTGCCCAATGCCATAAGCAGAATCCTTATGACAAATCACAGACAAAGCGTCAACAACTTCGCCCGCAAGCAAAATATCCATTTTTACAAGATCTGATTTTTTATAATCATGGAATTCGTAATCCAAAGAAGCGTAACCCTTTGAACGAGATTTTAATTGGTCGTAAAAATCAGTAATAACTTCAGACAATGGAACGTGATATTCTAAATTAACACGAATATCATCAATATAATGCATATTTATAAAAATTCCACGCTTATCTTGGCATAATTCCATTAAAGTTCCAACATAATCGTTAGGAGTAAAAACATTAACTTTAACATAAGGTTCTTCAATATAATCTCTATATTGAGGAGCAGGAAGTTCCGCAGGGTTATCAATTTCAACCATTGAACCGTCGGTTTTATAAACCCTATAAATTACAGAAGGAGCAGTTGTAATCAAAGAAAGGTCATATTCACGCTCCAAGCGCTCTTGAGCAATTTCCATGTGCAACATGCCCAAAAATCCGCAACGGAATCCAAAACCAAGCGCATTTGATGTTTCAGGTTCATAAGTTATAGAGCTATCAGAAAGTTTTAATTTTTCAAGAGCTTCTTTTAATTCGTGATAATCTTCGTTGTTTACCGGATATAACCCTGAAAAAACCATTGGTTTTGCTTCTTTGTAACCCTCAAGAGGTTCAGGCGCAGGATTATTAACTAGAGTAATAGTATCGCCAACAAAACGAGTTATTTCTTTAATTGAGCCCGCAAAATATCCAACTTCGCCGGTATTTAGCAGCGGAACTTGGTTGCGGCTTGGATTTAAAAAGCCAAGTTCGATAACTTCAAATTCTCTTCCAGTTGCCATAAATTTGATTTTATCGCCCAATTTAATTGAGCCATCGACAACTTTAAAGAAACAAATTGTTCCAAGATAAGCATCATAAGCACTATCGAAAACTAACGCTCTTAATGGTTTTTCGGATGTATCATCAGGAGCAGGAACATATTGAACAATTGCCTCAAGAACATCTTCGATTCCTTGTCCTGTTTTAGCGCTCACAGGAATTGCCATGCTAGCATCAATTCCTAAAACGTCTTCAATTTCTTTTTTAACTCTTTCAACATCTGCTGAAGGAAGGTCGATTTTATTTATAATTGGAATAATTTCCAAATTTTGTTCCATAGCAAGATAAACATTTGCTAATGTCTGAGCTTCAACGCCTTGTGTAGCGTCAACAATAAGCAATGCACCCTCGCAAGCTGCAAGAGAACGAGAAACTTCATAAGAAAAATCAACGTGACCAGGAGTATCGATTAAATTTAAAATATAATCCTTGCCGTCTTTCGCTTTGTAATTCATTTTTGCAGCGTTTAGCTTAATGGTAATGCCACGTTCACGTTCTATATCCATTGTATCAAGCAATTGGTCTTGCATTTCACGCTTTGAAATTGTATCTGTTGCCTCAAGCAATCTATCCGCTAATGTTGATTTGCCGTGGTCAATGTGGGCTATTATGCTAAAGTTTCTAATATGTTCAAGTTTTTTCATAAAAATAATTATACAATAAAAAAATTTCATAATTTAAATTTAAATGTTAAGAAATTTTACAATAATTAAAGTTGCAGCAAAATAATGCCGATATAGATGTCGTGGTGACGTATATCTATCTTGGAGAAGGCCGGAATGACGACTGTTTACAACTTAAATGGCAATGTTAAAATTGCAGATCTTTACAAAGGATTAACTGAAGAACAAATTCAAAGCATTGAAGAAGCTTCAAGCGGAGGCTTTACTTTAGACGAATTAAAATCTTTAGAGGAAGATGGAATTGATACATCTTTAATTAAAAACAACTCAACTAAAGACACGCAAGGTGCAGGCAAAAGCAAAAAAGGCGATGGCGATGTTACTGCTCGTGCTGAAGAAATCAAAGCAAAATATAACAAAACAGCTTTTTCTGGCGGAAGCGACCCATATTCTGCATCAAACCCAGAATTGCAAGCGCTTAATTCTGCTATGGATGATGGAATTATTAAAATTCTAGCCAACGAAGGCTTTACAAAAGCACAAATTTTAAGTATTATCTCTCAAGCTTTCCCATCTGTTGGTATTGCTCCAACAGGCACAGATGGAACCTATACTCGTCCTTATGGTCATGGCGAAGAAGCGCAAAAAATCTATTCAAGATTTTCTTCTCATTTAGTTGCTGCAACAGGCGAAGACTCAGAAGAAATTAAGGCAAAAAAAGCCGAACTTGCTTCATTAAATAATCAAATTCTTTCAAATAACCATGAAATGCAGGTTTTAGAAGTAACAATCGAAGCATTGCAAGAAGAAGTTGAAGAACAAATCAAAAAAGCAATCGAAGAAAGCAAAGACATTCAAGAAGAACATAAACAAAAAGCCCAGCAAGCAGTTCAAAACCGCCTAAGCGCATATACAAATTCGAATGGCGAAATGACTTATGAAGAATTTCAAAGCGGAATTGCAGGCGACTTAAAAGGGCTTGAAACAAAATCAGGCAGACAATTATCAGATGTTGTATGTCAATTAGTCGATGCAAATCATAAAATGAGCTTATTAAAAGGATATGTTTCTGATTTAGGAACATTGAATGATGACAATAAAGCTCTTGGTGAAAAAGCGCAAGAAGTTAAAGGCGAACTTGATGAATTAGTTGAAGAAGCAGCCGAAAATGGCGCAGAAGATTCTCAGGCAAGCTGTACTGACCCAATTGGTTTTTCAAACGATAATGCAAGATATGATTTCTTTGTTGATACTGATAACAACGAAGATATTACAAATGAAAACGAATTTCTTGGAGCCAAAGATGGTTTTTCTGAAATGAAAGCTCTTGATACTGATAATGATGGCAAAGTAACAGCAGCCGAAATGGATGCAGGAAATGTTAAAGTTATTAAAACAAACAAAGATGGCACTCAAGAAATCGTTAAAGCAAGCGATGTGTTCACAAATGCTTCAGATGGAATCAATTTGAATTCATACCAAAGCACAAATCAAGACCTTGGCGAAGGAAACACTCTTCTTGGCACATTCAGCGCAACAATGAATGGACAAGATATGAAAGGTTATCAAACTCTTGATAGCAATGATTGGCTTGATGAAAATTATGAATTCACAGACGAAGTCGAAGGCAAAGGAAGATTTGCGCAAGATATAAGTGAAATAGAGCAGGTACACGATTCAAGTGAAAAAATCAACATCTTTACACTTAAAAATGAAGAATTAGATACAGAGCTTGGAAAAGCTTGGAATGCTTGGGGCTTTAGCGAAGATATGGCAAAATCAATCGTTGACGCTACAAATGCTCAAGCAAAAAGAAAAGGTGAAGCTATTAGTGCAAAATTTGAAGAAATAGCCCAAAAAGAAAAAGAAGTCGCACAATGGAGCGAAGAAGAAATGGCGGCTGATAGAAAAAAATGGGAAGAATTAGAAACAAATGATGCAGATGGAGCCGACCCAGACGACGACGATGACGATCCAGAACCAGAAGAATAAATTAATATAAAGTTTTAAGTAATCTTGTCTTGAAATATTTTTTTCACCATATAAAATAGTAATATAAGTCATTATCATTAAAGGGAAAACAAATGAAAAAAGATATTCACCCAGATTACCAAAAAACAACTATAAAATGTGTATGTGGTAATGAAATCGAAACAGGTTCAGTTGAAGAAAACATCACTGTTGAAATCTGTAACGCTTGTCATCCATTCTACACTGGAAACCAAAAAATCCTTGACTCAGAAGGTAGAGTTGAAAGATTCAAAAAACGTTATCAAAAATAGTTGCAAAAACAAAATCACTTTTGGCTGGCTAATTACCAGCCAAAAGTTTATTTATGGGAATTAGCGGGGGTCGATATGCCAAAGAAAAATTTAGAAGTAAGCTTAATTGCAATGCCAAGCAATTTGCTTGATGTTATTTATACTGCTTGCAGAACTTGTTATAGTGCTGACGGAGCGGTTGAAATCTTTAAAAACATTACTGATGACAAAGAAAAAAAATTAGCACTAATTAAGCGAATTATTTCTTCTGGTCATTATTCAACAATTGAACACATTCAATTGACTTTCGCAATAAACAATATTTCAAGAGCAGCAACACACCAACTTGTTCGACATAGACACATGAGCTTCTCTCAAAAGTCTCAAAGATATGTCAAAGAAGCAGATTTCGATTTTGTTATGCCAGTTGCAATTGAAAAAAACCCAGAATTAGAAGAAAAATTTATTAAACACATGGAAGCGACTTCAAAACTATATGCCGAATTTGTTGATGCGGGCATTAAAAAAGAAGATGCTCGTTCAATTTTACCAAACGCAACTGCAAGCTCAATTGTGACAAGCTTAAATTTAAGAGAATTAATTCACCTTGCAAATTTAAGGCTCTGCACAAGAGCACAGTTAGAAATCAGAATGGCAGTTGCCAAAATGTGCGCACTGGTAATTAAAGAAGAGCCTTGGCTTGCTGAGCATTTAGTTCCAAAATGCGAAAGATTAGGATATTGCGATGAAGACAACTCTTGCGGAAGGAAACCAACCAAAAATGGATAATTCAATATTTGAAAAAGTAGAACAAATCGAAAAAAAATATCAAGAATTAGGCGTAGCTTTGTCTGATCCTAATGTTATTCAAGATTATGAAAAATTCCGTGATCTTTCAAAACAAAGAAAGACAATGGAAGAAACCGTTGAAATTTATTACAAATATAAAGAAGCAATGGAAACAATTAAAGATTCCAAAGAAATGCTTTATGTTGAAAAAGATGCTTCTATGAAAGAATTTCTTAATACTGAAATAGCAGAATCGCAATCAAAAATCGAAGAATACGAACACAGATTAAAAGTTCTTTTATTACCTCGTGACCCAATGGATGATAAAGATATTATGCTTGAAATCAGGGGTTCTGCAGGTGGAGACGAAGCAAACATTTTTGCAGGCGACTTAATGAGAATGTATTTAAGATATGCTGCAAATAAAGGTTGGCAAACAAAAATTCTTTCAATTAATGAATGTGAAGCAGGAGGCGTATCAGAAGTTGTTATTTCTGTTAAAGGCGGAGATAATATTTATTCACAGCTTAAATATGAATCAGGAGTTCACAGGGTTCAAAGAGTTCCTCAAACGGAATCACAAGGAAGAGTTCATACATCAACTGCCACAGTTGCAGTTATGCCCGAAGTTGATGATGTTGAAATTGAGCTTAATATGAACGATATCGAAATCACAACAGCTCGTTCAGGAGGCGCTGGCGGTCAAAACGTAAACAAAGTTGAAACTGCTGCTCGTGTTTTTCATAAACCTACTGGAATAATGATTTTCTGCACAGAAGAGCGTTCTCAGCTTCAAAACAAAGAAAGAGCATTGCAAATCTTAAAAGCTAAGCTTTACGATATGGAAGTTCAAAAGCAAATGCAAGAAGTAACAGACCTTAGACGTTCTCAAGTTGGAACTGGAGATAGGTCGGAGCGAATTAGAACATACAACTTCCCTCAAGGCAGATTAACAGACCATAGAATCGGTCAAAATCTCGATGTAAGAGAAGTTATTGAAGGTGAATTAGATAAGCTTATTGGAATGCTTATCGAATATGACCAAAAATTAAAAATGGAAAAATTGGCACAAACCGAAGTCTAAGCTTTATAATCAATTACATTTGCGCCTGTTGCAGCTATGAAAGCATCTAACATATTAGATGCTTTTTTGCCGTTTGGAAATTCCAAATAGCCATCGTATTTTGTAAATACTTTATCAATATCATCGATTTTAATTCCTTCTTTAACGGGTTGTATAAATTTAACAATACTTGGAGTTGTAATATGCATAAAATCCACCATTATTTCTACAATAGTGTAATAACTCCTGAAAAAAATAATTGCCAAATTTTGGTTAAATATTAAAGAATGTTAAATTGAGAAAATATCCTTGATGTCTTGATATGTAAGCGATTTAACGATATTTCTATCAATTGAAATTACGCTATCAACAAGCGAGCGTTTCTTTGATTTAAGAGCTTGAATTTTTTCTTCAACAGTCCCTTTGGTAATAAGTCTATAAACAAAGACTTTTTTAGTTTGACCGATACGATAAGCCCTATCTGTTGCTTGGTCTTCAACCGCAGGGTTCCACCATGGGTCATAGTGGATAACATAATCTGCGCCAGTAAGATTCAAGCCAGTTCCGCCAGCCTTAAGTGAAACAAGGAAAATTGGAATTGTTGGGTCATTATTGAATCGTTCAACAACGGCTTGTCTATCTTTTGTTTTACCCGATAGATATTCATTTTTAATACCTTTAGAATCAAGCCAAGCTTTAATGATATCAAGCATTCCAACAAATTGAGAGAACAATAATACTCTATGCTTTTCTGCAATAACTTGTTCTAGCATATTTTGCAATTGTTCAAATTTACCTGATTCATTGATACCAAGTTGACCTTCTTTATCATACAATCTTGGATGACAACAAATTTGTCTTAAGCGCAACAGCGCAGAGAAAATCGACATTCTAGATTTTTCAAGACCAACTGTCTCGATTGATTTAAATAATTCTTCTTTAGTTGAATCAAGAACTTGCAAATACAAGTCTTTTTGGTCAGATGTGAGTTCACAATATGCAACTGATTCGATTTTATCAGGCAAATCTTTTGCAACGTCTCTTTTCATACGGCGAAGAATAAATGGGAAAATTTGTGATTTTAAGCGCTTTTGAACCTCTGTATCCTCACCATCAACAATTGGAACAACAAATCTATTATTAAATTCTTTTGCATCAAACAAAAATCCAGGCATAAGAAAATCAAAAACAGACCACAATTCTTCAAGTTTATTTTCAATTGGCGTACCTGAAAGAGCCAATCTATGACCAGCATTCAGTGTTTTACAAGCACGAGCTGTTTGAGAAGAAGAGTTTTTAATATTTTGAGATTCATCAAGAATGATATATCTGAATTTTTGTTCCTTGAGTTCTTCAATATCTCTTCTAATTAAAGCATAGCTTGTGATAACAACATCATAATCTTGAATTTTATCAAAATTACTTTTTCTATCAACGCCAGCCAATGTTAAAAACTTAAGGTTTGGCGCAAATTTTTCAATTTCTTTTTCCCAGTTAAAAACAACAGAAGTAGGGCAAACAACCAAACTTGGCTCTTTACCATCTTTTTCTTTTGCTTTTTGTAATAAAGTTAAAGTTTGAACGGTTTTTCCAAGCCCCATATCGTCTGCTAGAACGCCATTTAAGCCATATTTATACAAAAACCAAAGCCAAGAATAACCTTTCAATTGATATTCTCTTAATTCGGCTTTTGAAGCTTTCGGAAGAGTGGTTGTATCCATTGTTGAAAAGGTGGAAATTTCTTTCCAAAATTTAGAAAAACTACGGCTCATTTTTAAAGTTATGCCCATTTTTTCCATTTCAGACACAACCCCAGCACGATATGTTTTTACGATATATTTTTCATCATTGTTTTTGTAAACATCATAAGTATTGAAAGATTTCAACAAAGACAAAACATCATCGGTAGGGATGGAAACTTGTCCTCCTGAAGGAACATTGTAATATTTTGCACCCTCATAAGTTAAATCAATAACCTTTTCAAAATCAACTTCTCTATCATCAGCAAGACCCTTAAGTTGAATTTCAAAAATATCTGTGCCATCTTCGCTAAAGTCTATGTCTGCAATTAATTTTAAGCCTTTTTTATTTAATTTATAGAAAGATAAATCGTCTTTTTCAATAAATTGCCAGCCATCGCCTGCTTTTGAAATATAGTAATTATAAAAATCAATAGCATATTCTTTATCAAGCGCCAAGTTGTTTGATTGAACGGGCGCAAATCTGCAAGCAAGAAGCATTTGATAAGCTGCTTGTTCAAGCTGCATATCCCTTTTTACCCAATAAAGTAAATCTTTTTTAGGATCCTTAATTGTAACATAAGGGCTTTTAAATTGCTTTTGATAAGGAACTCTCACGCCGTCATATTCAAATTCTAAAGAAGCTTTTAAGCTTTGATCATAATCAACTCCAAGCTCAACAACACACTTTGGCGGACGTTTTTCAAATGTGAGCTTTTCCATTTCTTCAGACATATTAACTGTCATTGCTTCTTTAATTTTAGGCAAGTCCTCATAAACAAATTTGCCACCATCGGCGTCTTTTATATCCGAAAAGCTTGTTTTAGTAAGGTTTTGAGGAACAACACTTACTGATGCATCCACAGGGAAAATAATGTCTTTGTATCGTCCCCATTTCAATTGACGAGAAAAATATCTCACATCCTCAAAAGGATAAATTTCATCAATATCGTTTCGTTTCCAATATAAACTTAATAAAACATTTCCAACATAAGAAACATTAACATCTAAACAAAGATTCCAAATTGAATCAGAAAATTTGATTTTTTTGTGAGTTTTAGCGTCAATAACGTCTTCTTGTTTAGAAAGCATTTTGAAAAACTCATCAAATTTGTTGATTTGAACATCATACCAGCCAGATTTTTTATCCAACCTTGATTGACTCAAAAGCATTTTAAACATAACAACTTCGAGCTTTTGAGCGTTGTTTAATTCAAAATTTTCTTCCTCTTTTTGTCGAGCAATGATTTGTTTAAAAACAGCTTCCAAATCACGAATAACTTTTTTTGTATGGCGATTCATAACCAAAATTGAAAAGAAATTTTGGCGACGTTTTGGATTGAAATGGAAAATAAAATCGCCTTGAGGATTTTCGAACATTGGCAAATCTTCATCGGTTAATTCAGGCTCAATGTTCATTTTTTCATAAAGAAATTCTTCAAAAAAATGATTTTTCAAAGTTGCAAAACCAAGAGCAATAGCATGTTTACACCAAGGCTCTTCTAAAGGACAATTGCAAGTTGGCTTAACGCCAGCTTTTGTAAATTTAATCCCAGTTTCATAATGAGATTTAAAATTGCCCTTTACTTTTGCTCTGACGATATTTTCATTAAACTTAAGCTCTGTTACCATGTCCTTTTGAAAAGTTTCATATCCTCTTCTATAAGAACCAGGTTTAGAATTATCCTTAAGAAATTTATTATTAAATGTGTACTTCACAAGTTTCCTAAATGACCTAATACAATATAAAAAGCACGAAAATCATAAAACCTCAAAGGTTACTCCATCCAGTGCCGATATTTATATAATATCATTTGCAAATTAAAACGCAAGCCCTTAACAAACTTTATTTTAAATAATAAACCATATTAACAGAAGCTCTAACGTTTATTTTTCCAGGTTCAAATGTTTCCATTGCAGGTGCATCTGCAGCAACAGAATCAACCATTGCATTAGCATAAACCTTGTTTACATGAGAGCGAGTGTTAGAAGAATTCAAAGAACAATATGGGTTAATGCTTTTTGCTTTATCAAGAGAAGTTCCTGCTGCATTTGATAAGTGTTGAATTCGATTTTTACCCATTTTAATTGCTTCTGCCATCATATTGTTACAAACAGATTCTGAATCTTCAATGTAAAAATTTACGCCTTCAATATTTTTAACGCCATTACCCATAGCTAGATTAATTATATTTGAAACTTTATCTAAATCTTTTAACTTAACTTCAAACCCATTAGACACAGCGTATTTTTGAAATACACGAACTTTATCCTTGTAAGAATAAATATTTCGAACATTAAAAGCAATTGTTTTAATGGATTCGTTAGTTGCTAATTGGGCTTTAATTGCAGCCATTGCATCATTAACAATTTTGTCATTTTTTTCTTTAATAGCGGCCAAATTTAATCCTGAATTTTCAACCATAAATGTAATTTTTGCTGTATCTGGCGCAATTTCACGATTGATTGTTGCATCAGTTGTAATAATAGATTCTTGACAATCTGCTGCAATTACAGGCGCAAACATCATTCCACACATTAAAAAAGTAACAGCAAATCTTTTTAGCATATTAACCTCCATTAATAATTTCCAATAATTCATTTTCATTTAAAATTTTAATTCCAAGCTCCCTGGCTTTTGTTGCTTTGGAACCAGGATTTTGTCCTATTACAACATAAGTTGTATTTTTTGAAACGCTAGAAGGCGTTTTAGCGCCTAATTCTTTTAATTTTGCTTGGGCAACGTCTCGAGATAAAGTTTCAAGTGTTCCAGTAATAACAAAACTTTGCCCTTTAAGCCTCAAAACTTCAGCATTTGAATATTTATTTGTGATTTTAACCCCTAGACGAATCATTTCGTCAATCATTTCAATATTAGCTAAATTTTTAAAATATTCAACAATACTTTGCGCCATTTTGTCGCCGATTCCCTCAAGGGAAGATAATTCATCATAAGTTGCAACTTTTAATTTTTCAATATCAGAAAAGTTTTGCGCCAAAATATCACTTGATTCTTTGCCAACAAATCGGATTCCAAGAGCATTCAAAAATTTTGAAAAAGTAACATCTTTTGAATTTTCTATCGCATTTAAAATGTTATTTGCGGATTTGTCTTTAATTAAATCAATTGTAAGCAATTGTTCATAAGTTAATTTGTAAATATCGCTTGCACGATATACATAGTCTTTTTCAATTAATTTTTCTATAATACTATCGCCAAAACCATCAATATCCATCGCCTGTTTTGAAACAAAATATTCCAATCTTCCTTTAATTTGAGCAGGGCAAGATTCTTTGTTTGGGCAATAAATTCCAACTTCATTTTCAATTTCAATTAAATCCGTCTTGCAAAATGGACATTTGCTCGGCAAAACCAATGGTTTTGAATTGTCCGTCTTTCTTGCTTTACAAACTTTTGGTATAATTTCAGCAGCTTTTTTAATCAAAACCTCATCCCCAAGGGAAATATCAAGCCTTTGAATTTCGTCAAAATTATACATCGAGGCTCTTGAAACAACACTTCCTGAAAGATTAACGGGCTTCAAAATCGCAACAGGAGTAACGATTCCAGTTCTTCCAACGCTAAATTCAACATCTAAAAGTTCAGACCAAACTTCTTCAGGAGGAAATTTGAATGCTGTTGCCCATTTTGGTGCACGAGAAGTAAATCCAAGCTCGTTTTGTTTAGCATAAGAATTAACTTTAATAACAACCCCATCCGTCGCATAATCAAGAGTTTTTCGATAATCAAACATATCAGCACAATATTGAATAACTTCTGTTATATTTTTACATTTTTTGTAATTATTCATTTTAAAACCTAAAGCACGGCATTTATCCATTGCATCGCTATGAGATAAAATTTTTGCTGATTTGTCAAAAATTGCTCCATAAATAAAAATAGACAAATCACGACTCGCAGTGATTGACGGGTCAAGCTGTCTAATTGAGCCAGAAGCAGCATTTCTTGGGTTTGCAAAAGTCTTTTGATTGTTTGCAATTTGTCTTTCGTTTAGTTTTTCAAAAGAACTAATAGGCATGTAAATTTCGCCCCTAACTTCAACATCAACTTCTTCAAAAAGTTTCAAAGGAATTGCTTTAATTGTTTTGAGGTTGTTTGTAATATCTTCACCAATAACCCCATCTCCACGAGTCAAACCTTGAACAAAAATTCCTTTTTCATAAGTCAAGCTAACAGCTAAACCATCGATTTTAAGTTCGCAAACGAGTTCAATATCTCCAATATTATTTTGAAAAAGTCCCAATTGAGCATTGTCAAGTTCACCAACATCTTTTAAAACTCGATTATACCAAGCCTTAAGCTCTTGCGCGTTATTTGAGTTATCAAGACTATAAAGCCTGTTTTTATGTGGAACTTGGTTAAATTTTTCGCTAATTCCTCCAACCCTTTGAGTTGGGCTATCTGGAGTAATTAAATGCGGATTTTGCTCTTCAAGTTCTTTTAATTCCCTGAAAAGCTCGTCATATTCCCAATCTTGCAAGATTGGATTATCTTCAACATAATATTTATATGCGTTTAACTCAATTGTTTTGCGTAATTTTATTATTCTATCTTGTTTATCCATAGATGTTATTTTAATATAAACCTATGAGCATAATCAAATTATTAAGCAAAAAAACAGATAAAATATTATTCACAACACCATCACATTCGCAAAAACCAATGTTTAACACAAGCATAAGCAATATGTATAACATTGACTATTCTGAAGTAAATGGATTTGATAATTTGTCTAATCCTAAAAGTTCAATTTTTTATGCTCAAGCAAAAGCGTCCGAAATAATGAACGCTAAGCAAACTTTTTTCATTACTCAAGGCGCAACAACGGCAATTTTGAGTGCTATGAAAGCCTTAATTAATCCAGGGGATAAAGTTTTAGTCGCAAGAAATTGTCATAAATCAGTTTTTAATGGATTAATTTTGACTGCAGGAATTGTTGATTGGTTTATTCCTGAAACAGACGAAAATTGGGGAATATATACTCATATTGATTGCGAAAAATTAGAATCAACTTTCAATCTTAATCAATACAAAGCTTTCATTATGACATCGCCAACTTATGAAGGAATAAACTCAGATATTGAAAAAATTGCAAAACTTTGCAAAAAATTTAATATTTATTTAATTGTGGATGAAGCCCATGGAACATTGAACAATTTTTCTTCAAACTTGCCTAAATCAGCAATGGAGCAAGGAGCTGATGTTTCAATTAATTCTTTGCATAAAACCGCAGGCGCACTTAACCAATGCGCATTATTAAACATTGGAAATAATATCCAAAACATTGATATTGAAACATTTCAAAGGGCAATTAATATCTTTCAAACATCTTCTCCTTCATATCCTTTATTGTCAAATATCGAACACTGCATTAATTTCTTAAATTCAGAAGATGGCAATAAAGAAATTAATGGGTTATTTTGCGAAATAGACAAGCTAAAAAAAGACTTAAATCGTTTTGGCGTTCAATTTTATGTAAGCGAAAACCATGATCAAACAAAAATTCTTGCAAGAAAAGAAGGAATTTCAGGATACGATTTATCGGAAATTATGTTTGACGAATTTAATATTGAAGATGAAATGAATAATGCAATTTCTTGTTTATATTTAACAGGAATTGGAACAACAAAATCAAAGCTTGAAAAATTAAAAAATGGCTTAAAAAAGGTTATTACAAACCCATCTTATGAATTTGTTAAAACAGATTTTCAACCTTTTCCACTAACAAAAATTCAACCAGTGGACACGTTTAATCGTGAATATATGTATGTTAATAAAGAAAATTCACTTCTTAAAATTTCAAACAAAACAATAATGCCTTATCCTCCTGGAATTGGCTTATTATATCCTGGCGAAGCTATACAAAAATGGCACTTAGATTATCTTGATAAAGATGTAGAAATAATGGTGTAATTATGAAAAAAAGAGCAATTGTTGTAGTTGTTGATTCAATGGGTTGCGGAGCATTAAAAGACGCGAATGAATACAATGACGATTTGTCTTGTAATACAATAGCAAACCTTGCAAAAGCTACTGGAGGCTTGAATGTGCCAAATTTTGAAAAAATGGGCTTAGGAAATATTATTGATATTGAAGGCGTTAAAAAAACAACAACACCAAGCGCTGATTTTGGCATATTAAAAATGAAATCAAAAGGAAAAGACACCACAACAGGACACTGGGAATTGATGGGCTTAGTTTTAGAAAACCCATTTAAAACATATTTAAAATTTGATGATAAATTAATAAATGAATTCATCAAAAGAACAAATTGCGGAGGAATTCTTGGAAACAAACCCGCTTCAGGAACTGCAATCATCGAAGAATTAAATACATTACACCAAGAAACAAAATTTCCAATAGTTTATACTTCAGCAGATAGTGTTTTTCAAATTGCTCTTGATATAGACTTGATTCCAGTTGAAACACTTTATGAATGGTGCAAAATCGCAAGAGAAATTTTGGATGAATATAATTATGGCATTTCAAGAGTTATCGCTAGACCTTATCAAATCATCAACGGAAAACCAACGAGAATCGGAGGACTTCGTCATGATTATTCGGTTGAACCTCCGAGTGATACTTTATTAAATATTTTACAAAAACAAGGCAAAAAAACCCTTGGAATAGGCAAAATTTACGATATTTTTGTGGGTTCTGGAGTTGATGAGAAAATTTTAACCAAAGGCAATACAGATGGCTTGAATAAAACCCTTGAAGCAATTAAAAACAGCGATGCTGATTTAATTTTTACAAATCTTGTTGATACAGATATGCTTTATGGTCATCGAAGAGATTCTTTTGGCTACAAAAAAGCAATTGAAGAAATTGATTCTTATATTCCAAAATTCATCAATTCAATGACAAACGAAGACATTTTAATTATCACAGCAGACCACGGCTGCGACCCAACACACAAAGGAACAGATCACACAAGAGAACAAGTTCCATATTTAATGTTCAAAAAAGAAAATACAGGCGAAAATATTGGAATTAAAGACTCATTTGTTTATGTTAGCGAAATAATTAAAAAACATTTACTTTAATTTTCACAATCGACAAAAACAGGCAAACCAAAATCGCTCACACGAGCATGAAGTTTTGTTGTTCGAACAAATTGATTATCATCATTTAAATATACAGCGTCGTTGCTGATTATGTCTTCATTTTTAGCTTTTTGTTCACCATTATTAATTGAGCCAATAAATTTTCCTTTTTCAAAATGAAAGCTTTCATCCCAAAGCATTTCGCCTTGGTCACTTCCGCAAAAATGATAGTAATAATTAGACAAAGAATTGCCAATAAAAACATATCTTTCATCAGCGCTACATCTGTTTCCTTTTGGATTAACAATGTTTCCAAGAGAATAAATTGTTGGTTTGTCATCGAAATATACAATCATTTTTTCACTTGGTTCTAAGAAAGTAGCCAAATTGCCGCCAAATAAAGCGCTGTATAATTTTCCGCTTCGATACGAATAAATTGAATCATATTGTCCTAATGAAGCGCCGTCTGCGCTTAAATTTTTAATTGCAACAACATTGTTTCCACTATATTCAAATAAATCAACACCATCTTGATTATAATTTGCAACTTTAACAGGAGCAAAATTAACAGCGCTTATTGTTTTAACAATTGCATCTTCGTCGTTTTTTTCTTCGATTTCAAGAGTAAAATTACCATTTTTTAATTCAAATTTATATTCCAAAACATTGCCATTTGGAAGTGTTAAATTTAATTTTGAAGGGTTTTTCTTGAAAGAATTGCAATATTTAAGAGCTTGAATATATTCTTCTTTTGCTTTTGATAAGGTAAAATAAGCATCGTCTTTAATTTCAAGCGCTTCATTTTGATATTGAATTGAATCTTGTTGAATTTGATACGCTTGCAACTTCAATGGCTTCATTTCTTCATAAGATAAAACTTTGCCAGAAAAACTAAACGAATCATATTGAGGTTTAGTTAAGATTGAATTAGTTTTATTATTGTTTATCCTGCTAATATTTTTAAATGAAGTTAGCGCTTGTATTCTCATTTTCTCTCCTGTTTGATATACATTTAAAACACAAAAAGCGCAAATTTTGCGCTTTTTGAATATTGTTTTTGTGTTTTATTTAACAACGATATTAACAAGCTTATTTGGAACAACAATGACCTTTACAACTTGCTTATCGCCAATAAATTCTTTTGCTTTTGGCGCAGCAAGCGCTAATTTTTCAAGTTCAGAATTATCCAGTCCTTGAGGAACTTCAAGCTTGTCTCTTAATTTTCCATTAACTTGAACAATTAAAGTTATAGCACTAGTTTTGGCTAAATTTTCATCAAATTGACACCAAGGTTCTTGGTGAATTGATTTTGTAGCGCCTAATGAAGAATAGATTTCTTCACTCATAAATACGCAAACAGGAGAGATTAATTTTAATAAAGTTAAAAGACCAAAGCTTAAAACGTCATAATTAATTTCTGATTCTGCCTTTATATATTCGTAAATTGAGTTTGTAAGCTCTCTATAACTTGAAATTACAGTATTAAATTGAAATTCGTTTTCAATATCTTTTGTAATCTTTTTAATAGCTATATGAACTTCACGAACAAAATCGTCGTCTTTTTTAGAAAGATTTTTAATATCAAAATCATAATCAAGTTTGATTTTTTCTTGGAATTTCGAATATAGACGATATACTCTTGAAATGAATTTATAGCATCCTTCAACGCCTGCGTCAGTCCAATCAAAATCACGAGCAGGTGGAGAATCAGATAAAATAAATAAACGGGCAGTATCAGCGCCATAATTTGCATAAATTTCATCAGGATCAACAGTGTTCCCTTTAGATTTAGACATTTTTGAACCATCTTTTAAAACCATACCTTGTGTTAAAAGATTTGCAAAAGGCTCGTCAAAATCTAACAAATTGCAGTCACGAAGCGCTTTTGTAAAGAAGCGAGAATATAATAAGTGCAAAATTGCATGCTCAATTCCGCCAACATATTGATCAACAGGCAACCATTTATTAACCAAATCTCTATCAAAGCATTTATCAGCATTTTTAGCGTCAGCATATCTTAAATAGTACCAACTTGAGCAAACAAATGTATCCATTGTGTCTGTGTCTCTTGTTGCTCTGCCACCGCATTTTGGACAAGTTGTTTCTTTGAATGTTGCACTTGTTTCAATTGGAGATTTGCCTTTAACCGAGAAATCAACATCTTCAGGCAATAATACTGGAAGAGATTCCTCGCTAACAGCAACTTCGCCGCATTTTTCACAATATACAATCGGAATTGGCGCGCCCCAATATCTTTGACGAGAAATTAACCAATCTCTTAAACGATATTGGGTTTTAAATTCACCAAAACCTTCTTGTTTAGCAAATTCCGTAATTTTATCACGAGCAGAAACGGCGTCTATTCCATCAAATTGTTTTGAATTGATTAAAGTTCCTTTTTCGATATAACATTCGCCTTCTTTAAAATCTTCGCCAGTGATAACTTGAATCATCGGAAGATTATATTTTTTTGCAAACGCAAAATCTCTTTCATCATGATATGGAACAGCCATAACAGCACCAGTTCCATAATCAACAAGAGCATAGTCAGCAACCCAAATTGGGCAAACTCGCCCAGTGAATGGGTTTATAATATGAGTCCCTAAAGGAACGCCGGTTTTAACTCTATCTGTTGAAAGACGTTCAATTTCGCTCATTTTTTTAGCATTTTCACGATATTCTTGAACAGCTTTTAAATTTTCCGGTGTTGTTAATTTTTCAATGTCTTTATATTCAGGAGCAACAACAAGATATGTAACCCCATAAACAGTGTCTGCACGAGTTGTGTAAACTGGAATTTCAACATCTTCAAGCTCTTTAACTTTAAATTTTAAAATTGCACCAGTTGATTTTCCAATCCAGTTTTCTTGCATAGTTTTAACGTTATCGCCCCAACCTGTTAATTTATCAAGGTCAGCAAGCAATTGTTCAGAATATTGCGTAATTTTAAAGAACCATTGAGAAAGATTTTTCTTGGTAACTTCTGAATCACATCTCCAACATTTTCCATCAATTACTTGTTCATTTGCTAAAACCGTTGCGCATTTTTCACACCAATTTACTGGCGCATTTTTCTTATAAGCCAAACCTTTTTTGTATAATTGCAAAAATAACCATTGAGTCCATTTATAATAATCAGGTAAACAAGTGGTAACTTCTCTATCCCAGTCAACAGACAAACCAAGCATTTTAAGTTGTTTTGTCATATAATCTATATTTTCCAATGTCCAAGTTTTTGGGTTTGCTCCTTTTTGAATTGCAGCATTTTCAGCAGGCAAACCAAAACTATCCCAACCCATCGGATGTAGAACGCTAAAACCTTGTGCTGTTTTAAAACGAGCAATAACATCGGTTATTGTATAATTTCGAACATGTCCCATATGAAGCTTTCCAGAAGGATATGGAAACATAGAAAGCGCAAAATATTTTGGCTTATCACTATTTTCGTCAACCTTGTAAGGCTTTGTTTCTTCCCAAATATCAAACCATTTTTTTTCAATTTGCTGAGGATAATATTCTTTTTCTAACATATTTTTACCTATTCATTAATTACTTTTATAATATCTTCGATTTTTGCAGATGTATGATGAACAATCGCATTTGAGTGTTCAATTGCTGTTGTTGGGTCTTTTAAGCCGTTTCCAGTTAATATGCAAACAACTTTTGAATTAGGCTTAACTTTGTCTTTAAGCTTAATTAGCCCTGCAATTGAAGCAATTGAACCAGGTTCAGCAAACACGCCTTCAGTTCTTGCAAGCAATCGATAAGCTTCTAAAATTTCTTCGTCAGTTACACAATCAATTACACCGTTTGATTCGTCTCTTGCAGCCTCAGCATATTTCCAACTAGCAGGATTACCGATTCGAATTGCTGTTGCTATTGTTTCAGGATTATCAACCTTATGTCCTAAAACAATAGGTGCCGCCCCAGCAGCCTGAATTCCCATCATCACAGGAAGTTTTGTTGAATTTCCAGCTTCTTTATATTCTTTATACCCTTTCCAATATGCAGTAATATTTCCTGCGTTTCCAACAGGGATAAAATGATAATCGGGAGCATCGCCTAAAGCGTCAACAATTTCAAAAGAACCTGTTTTTTGCCCTTCGATTCTATATGGATTAACCGAATTTACAAGTGTAATTGGATATTTAGAGGCAATTTCACGAACAGCATCAAGCGCTTCATCAAAGTTTCCCTGAATTGCAATAACTTTTGCTCCATACATCATAGCCTGAGAAAGCTTACCCATTGCAATATGACCATCTGGAATTAGTACATAGCATTTAATTTTAGCCTTAGCAGCATAAGCAGCTGCAGCAGCAGAAGTATTGCCAGTTGAAGCACAAATAATTGCCTTTGAACCTTCTTCAACAGCCTTTGTAACAGCCATTGTCATACCTCTATCTTTAAAGCTTCCTGTTGGGTTTAAACCTTCATATTTTAAATATATTTCAGCGTTTAAACCAATAGCTTCAGCTAAATTATCAGCTTTAATTAAAGGAGTATTTCCCTCACAAAGCGAAATTACAGGAGTTTTTTCGCTCACAGGCAAAAATTTTCTATATTTTTCAATTAATCCTAAGTATCTCATACTATAAAACCCTTATTTTGTTTGTAATTTGGATATTGTTTTCATTTTGCAATTTTTGAATCATTTGATTCATATCTTTTTCAAGTGTTTCTTCGGTAATCACAATAATAGTAGCACTTCCGTCGCCATTATCGCCTTTTTGAATAACACAAGAAATATTAACATTAAATTCTGCGCAAGCACAACCAATTGCACCAATTACGCCTTTAACATTTTTAGCAACAATTGAAAGATAATAGCAATTTTTTGTTTCATTAACGTCAATTTGATTAGCATATTCACTATGATGACAAACTGTCATCGGAAGAATATTTTCTCCCTTATCAAATTCAGCCTTAAGAGATAAAATATCCCCTACAACAGAGCTTGCTGTTGGGAATTGCCCAGCTCCAGGACCAACAAACATCACCTTATCAACAGGAAAACCATCCAATAAAACGGCATTTGTTGCATTTTTAATATCAGAAATTGGATTTGTTTTTGAAACCAACATTGGATGAACTCGAACATCAATTCCATTGTCTGCTTTTTTTGCTTGAGCAATAAGCTTGATTTTGTAACCCAATTCATCGGCAATTTTGATATCTTGAGCGGTAATTTTTGTTATACCTTCACGATAAATTTGATTAACATCAATTCTTTTACCAAAAACAATGTTAGCTAAAATCGCAATTTTATACATTGCATCAAACCCTTCAACGTCGCCTGTTGGGTCGGTTTCGGCATATCCAAGCGCTTGGGCTTTAGCTAAGCATTCGCCATAAGAAAGATTTTCTTCTTCCATCTTTGTTAAAATATAGTTTGTTGTGCCGTTTAAAATCCCCGCCACAGATTTAAAATCGTTTGCCGCTAAACTTGTTTTAATTGGGAGAATCAAAGGAATTCCTCCAGCAACTGCTGCTTCGTATAAAATTACAACTCCATTTTCACGAGCTAAATCAAACAATTCAGCGCCATGGCGTGCCAATAATTCTTTGTTTGCAGTGACAATATGTTTTTTGTTTTTGATTGCAGTTTTCAAAACTTCTAAAATTCCACAACCACCAGCAACTTCAACAACAACATCAATATTTGAATTAGTTGCAATTTCCATTGAATCAGAAGTCAAATTTTGAACTTCAACATCTCTTTTTTTGTTTAAATTTTTTACAGATGCGCTAACAATTTCAATGTCGTTAAATTTTTCTAAAACTTTAACAACCCCACATCCAACAGTCCCAAGACCGATAATCCCTATTTTTAATTTTTTATTTTCCATAGAAAAATAATAACACAAAATTTTTTTGATGTATTATTAAGATATCAAAAACAATATTTTAAGAGGATTTTAAGATGTCAGAAAAAGTAAGAGTAAGAATTGCTCCCTCTCCATCAGGGAATTTACACATAGGAACAGCAAGAACCGCTTTATTTAACTTTTTATTTGCCAAAAAAATGGGCGGCGAATACGTTTTAAGAATTGAAGATACTGATTTAGACAGAAGCTCTGAAGCATTTAAACAAAACATTTTCGATAGTTTAAAAGCTCTTGGCTTAAATTGGGACGAAGGTCCAGACGTTGGTGGCGAATATGGTCCATATAAACAATCTGAAAGATTTGATATTTATCCAAAATTTGCTCAAATGTTAATCGATAAAGGCTATGCATACGAATGTTTTTGCTCTAACGAAGATTTAGACAAAGAACACGAAGAAGCGGAAGCTAAAAAAATTCCATACAAATATTCAAGAAAATGTATGAATTTAACAGCTGAAGAAAAAGCTGAACTTAAAGCAAAAGGAATTGTTCCATCAATTCGTTTCAAAGTTGATTATAAAGAATTAATTTTCAATGACTTAGTTAAAGGCGAATTAAAATTTGACACATCATTAATTGGCGACTTTGCAATTATGAAATCAAACGGAACGCCAACATATAATTTTGCAGTTGTTGTTGATGATATGCTAATGAAAATCACACACGTTATCAGAGGCGAAGACCATATTTCAAACACTCCAAAACAAATTTTAATTTATGAAGCACTAGGCGCAACCGTTCCTCAATTTGGACATTTAGGAATGATATTAGCTCCTGATAGAAGCAAATTATCTAAACGCCATGGTGCAACAGCAGTTTCAGACTTCATCAAACAAGGCTATTTAACAGAAGCATTATTGAATTTCGTTGCTTTATTAGGCTGGGCTCCATCTGATGCTCAAGAAATCAAAAACGTTGATGAAATTGCCGCAGATTTTAGGATTAACGAAGTTTCAAGTTCTAATTCAATTTTTGAATATGAAAAATTAAACTGGATGAATGGTCAATATATCAAAAAAATGGATATCGCAAAATTAACAGATTTAGCTCTTCCGTTTTTAGCAAAATACGACACAGCAAAATATTCAAGAGAAAAATTGGAAAGAATAATCGAAGTTACAAGAGAGCCAATTACTTTGTTGTCTGATTTGGAAAACGACACACAATATTTCTTTGAAGCTCCAATTTATGACGAAGTAAAAGAAGTATTAGAAGGCGATGCTTCAAAAGCTGTGCTACCAAAATTTTTAGAAGAAGTAAAAACTTGGGATTTTGACAACCACGACGAAATCCACGACAAATTAGGAGATTTAAGAACATTTTTCAAAGAAAACAATGGCTTTAAACCAAAAGAAACAATGTGGGCAATCCGCTCCGCTCTAACAGGAAGAACAAGAGGAGCAGACATGGTTGCAACAATTCAAATCTTAGGAAAAGAAGAAATTGTTAAAAGATTAGAAAAATTAGTTTAATAAAAGCCCCGAAAGGGGCTTTTTTATTCCCATACAGCGCTACAATCAATTTTATATCCACAAGGGTTTGCGCAATAAGGATATTCTATCGTTCCGCCACACGTTTTACCTGTATTTTCAGTATAACTGCATTCTTCCAAAGTATGCACCCCATCGCCATCACATTCGCACAAGCTAGGTTTATACGTCCACGCATTCCCCAAAGATTCACAATATTCAGACGATATATCTGGACTACCACCACAGACAGATAAGCTAAAATTAGCTGCTTGTTGTTGAGCTAAAGCACAATCAGATAATTCCTCTTGCGCAACTTGCGCTTCCTGACACATCATTTCATACTCAATTCCCTTGGAGCTTATGGGGAAGTTGAATTGATCTTTGTAGGGGGTGTTAGGTTCATCTTCGCCGTTAATATCTACTGTTATGATTCCAAGGAGGGATTTAGACATTTCACATCCATCTACTGTTATTGTTCCTGATGCAGATGGGGAGACTTGATATTTTTCTCCTGTTCCAAGGAATAATAATGCTCCGTCTTTAAGGTGGAAGGGTGGGGTTTGAGAGTTTGCTGTTGGAGAATCTTGGACTGAAGTTGAAAATGAACCCATTTGAATTGAAGAGTCGTAGGGTTGTCTTGTTGTTGATAAGTATTTTTTGAATAGTTGTTGTGTTTTATTCCAGTCTGAACCAAAGGAGAAG
>JAFQHZ010000016.1 GCA_017415185.1 Candidatus Gastranaerophilales bacterium | reverse complement strand
TGTTTTCAATGTGCAAGATTTACACTTCTGTTTGCAGGTTAAAGTATTCTAAATCTTTTTCCTTTCCTGCTTGCAGACTAATCATTTTAGCCGCATTTACTACACTATCACGTCAATATTTTTTGTCAAATGTTTTATTTGAAACTGATAATGTGGTGAGTGAGCGAATTGCTCTTTGCATTAATTATCGTATTACATAAAAAAATTAATTCAACATTATTATTAAAACATTTACAAAAGTTTATATATTAATAAAAATGCGCAATTATTGGGCTTTATCGGTTTAAGAAATTTATGAAAATGAACAATATTTCTTTTGGCGCAAAACTTCCAGTTGCAACATGCCAAATATACAATAAAAAAACAAAAGAATTTGATAGCGCAACGGTTTTTGAACATGACTGCAAAGACAGCTTTGATGTAGATTATTTTAGAAATGCTCCAGGAAAATGGAAATATCAAAGAGAAATTGCAGAAGATGCAGAAATGAAATTTTATTATCCGGGCATTTTTACAAATTCAAGATTTTATTCAATTGAAAATGAAGATCAAATTCCAATTGGAATGATTGAATTTGATAAATATGACGATTGCGCAGACGTACAGCTATTTGAAACAAAACAAAGAAACAAATATAAATATACTGGTTCAAATTTGCTTGCAACAATAGCAAAAGAAGGGCTAAAAGAAGGTAAAACATCATTAATAATTTCAGACCCAGTTGAAAGCGCAATGAAATTCTATGAAGAAAAATGCGGTTTTAAAAGAATAATCGGAACTCCGCAACTTGAGCTTGACGCAAAAGGCATGGAAGATTTAATTTCAAAAACAGAAAACAAAACCCAAGGCAATATTATTGATTTAAGAGGCTAGTATGAATTCTATATCATTTCAGGCAAAAATCGCCATAGCAAAATGTCAAATTTATGACACTCAAAAAAAATCACAAGAAACAGCAACAATATATGAATACGATTGCAAAGACAGAAGTGATATTAGAAGCATAATGGCTATTGCGCAAAATGGCGAATGGGAATATGGATATAATATTTATGGAAATGCTTGGAATAAGGCACACCCAAGCAGGCCTTTTCATAAGCATGCTAGAATTTATTCAATTGAAAACCAAAAAGGTAAAACAATTTGCATTTGCGACACACAAGAAAACCACGAAGAAATAATAGTTAAACATTTAGAATCGCACAAAGACAAAAATTATAAATACGCAGGGCAAAACATGCTTGCGATGCTTGCAAAAAAAGTTATAGACACAAAAAGAGAATGTTTATTCATAAACGACGGACAGCCCGAAGCACAAGATTTTTATACAAACAAATGCGGTTTTGAAATTGTTGGCTCAAACCCAAATGATGAAAATGGAACCGATTACGAACTAAAAAGAGAAGATATTCCATATTTTATCGCTCAAACCGAAGAAAAAACAAAAAAAGCACAAATTAATTTCACAGGAAGATATGAAAAAAGACCAAATCCTCTGGATAAATTTCAATTGCCTAAAATAAAATTTTATACAACAGAAACAAACTTTGCACAAAAATTGCAAAAATATGGCTATATCGTCACTGGAGAATGGTGCCAATTTGATTCAAGAGGAAAAGATATCCAAGGTCCTTGGAAAATGCATATTTGCGCACAAAACGTTAAAGAATATCAAGACATTGCTAATGTTATATTGCCATTTCTAAGAGAAAGCAATGTTAAGCATAAATGCCTCGGTTCAAAAAACTCAATCCATGAGCAAATGAAAGGCGATCAAGCAGGCAAAACAATCACAATTTATCCATCCTCAAATGAAGAAATGGAAAGAATTGCAAAAGCAATTGATTATATTATTAGACAAAATGGCTTAACAAAACCAAATACAGCAATTCAAGGCGATAGAATGATGGGAAACAGCGGAAGAATATTTTACAGATATGAATTCTGCTCTGGAAAATATAGCGATTTGTTTTTGAACATGGACGAATATGAAATTCGAAGTGAAATATATAACATGTTATCAGATAACATTAAATGGAGTGCAGACAAAGGACCAAATAAACTATATAGATTTGGACTTTATGAAGGAAATAGAGGCAAAAATCAATATCTTGCAAAAGATATGACGCCTTATGATGATATTTGGCTTAATTTTAATCCCGCAAATCCAAATAGCACAAGAAATTATCCAATTTATGCAACTCGCTCAAGAATCTATCCAAATGCAATCATTGCAATGCAACTAGACAAAAATCATCAATATGGTAAACATATAATGGATACAGCAACAAGGGAGTGGTTTGTTTACGACAAAACACTAGATAAAATGGTTAGAGATGTTGGATTTGAAAAAATAACAGGGACTAGATAACAAAAAAACGACTCATTGAGTCGTTTTTTAAATGGAGGAGGATCTGGGATTCGAACCCAGGGGACACTCGCATGCCCGACGGTTTTCAAGACCGCTCCGATCAACCACTCCGGCAATCCTCCGAAAAGTTACTTTAGTATAATATATTAAAAAAAATATTATGTAAAGCACTTTTTTTAAATTTATTTTGAAGCAGGATTATTTAATTGTTTAACAACTTTGTCTGTTAAATCTACACCGCCAAAAAATACAACAGATTTTTCAACAACAGTTGTAACTTTTGAATTAATTGCAACTTGTTTAATTGCATTTTTAATAGCTAAATCAATTTCTGCTTCTTTCTTTTCTTTTAATTTTAAATAAGCTTCTTGTTTTTTTGATAATTCACGAGCAGTTGCTTCTTCGAAATTTTTTCTTTCTAATGGAGTAGAAAGTTTTTTATATTCTCTTTCTTTGTCAAGAGTGTATCTTTGAATTTCAGCATATTTATCAGAGATTTCATTTGAAACAACTTTAACTTTTGTATAGTTATCAACAATTTTATCAAAATCAACAATTCCAATTACTTCAGCGTTTGCACAGCCAAACATCATCAACAAAGTAGCGCCAGCTAATAAAAACTTTTTCATGTTATTCTCCTTTTTGTAACAAATTATATCACAAGTTAAATAATCTGATATAATTTTAACATAATATTAAATTAAGGTAAAAAATGACACGAGATTATCAAAAAAGAAACGCAAAAGAATACAACCTATTCAGAACTTTTTTCCAATGGCTAACTTGTAATATGGTGTATGGGCTATATTATAAAATTGCTTTTGGGTTAAAAATTGAAGGAAGATGCAATATTCCAAAAAAAGGTTTTTGCATAGTTGCCTCTAACCATGTAAGCGCAATTGACCCATTTTTAGTCGCTTGCGCAGTTAATCGACCAGTTGCTTTTATGGCAAAAGTTGAACTGTTTGAAAAGAAAATCATGCGCTTATTTCTTGATTTATTAGGCGCTTTTGCGGTTAATAGACAAAAACTGTCTCCTTCAACGATTAAAACAGCTCATTCAATCAAGCAAACAAATTGGTTGTTGGGAATCTTTCCTCAAGGAACAAGGGAAAGAGACGACAACATGGACAATATTAATAAAGGTTTTGCAAGTTTTGCAAAAACATTAAAATGCGACATTATTCCTGTTGGAATTAGCGGGGCTTCCAAAGAAAAAAGAAAACTTTTCAGAAGCAATATAACAATCAAAATCGGAGAGCCAATAAAATATACTCAAAATGTTGAAGAAATGATATCTCTCTGGAGCAAAAAAGTCATGGAATTAATAGAAGGAAAGAAAAATGAATCTGAAAAATATTAATTTTTACCAAAAAAAAGCAGAGGATTTCAATTTTTTAACCAGATTATATCAATACTATACAATTTTTATTTTATTAAAACCTTTTATCGAATTTCCTTTTTACAATATTAAAATCGAAAACGAATTCAAACCCGAAAAAGGCAAAAACTATATTCTTGCGCCAAACCATATTTCCTATCTTGACGTTTTCTTTGTAAATATGGCGTATGGAAGAAAACTAGCTTATATTGCAAAACAAGAGTTATTCAAAACCGAAACATTTGCGCAAAGGTATGTTGCAAAAAATATTTATAGACTTGGCGCTTTTGCTCTAAATCGAGAAAAAGTTGGTCTTTCAACAATTAAATCAGTAAAAGAGGTTTTCAAAGCAAAATATGACCTTTGCATTTTTCCACAAGGAGGAATAAGAAAAAATCGCACCATTGAAAATATCAATGGCGGATTCATATATTTTGCAAAAACAAACAAAGTTGATATCGTTCCAATGGGAATAACAGGCTTTGAAGAATACAATTGGAAGCCTTTCAAGAAAAAAGATGTTTCAATTAAAATCGGTAAACCAATTTCATACGAACTTCCAGAAGAAGAAATTTTAAAACTTTGGTGCGAACAAGTTGCAACGATGGCAAATTATAAAAACGCACAAGAAAATTAAAAGCAATTTTTTATCTTGACATGTTTTGTATAAAAGTACTTTATTGCATGCAAGGTAAAATTTTGTCTATAAACAGCCCAATACAATATTCAAATCTAGCAAAAGGATTAAACCATCTTAAAAATCCAAATGCACAAACAGGAACTTTATTAATCGAAGTGCCTGCCGATTTGGGTCGTGCTTATAGCGGTTACAAAAGAGGCGGAGTAATTGAAGGAGCCGAAAAACTAAGAAAAGAAGTGATGTCTGCTGCTGTTTGGCTTTTTGGCATACCATTTTTCAATTTTTTAGGTAATTTGGGTTGTGAAAAGCTTTTGAAATTACCCATGAATATAGATTATTCAAAAGCAAAAGATGGAAGAGACGCAATAAGAGATTCTGTTGAATATCTTGCAACAGGCTTAAATCCAAAAAATTTAGACGTTAGTGAACTTGAAAAATATGCTAACAAATTTAAAATTAAAGATGTTGAAAAAACAATCAAAAACATCAAAGGAGCAAAACAAGCAATTTCAATCAGTGCTTGGCTTATAAATTGTTTTTTAATGGGCGTAGCGCTACCAAAATTAAATCAAGCAATTACAGCAAAAAAACTTAAAAAAGAAGAAAGCATAAAATCGCAACTTTCAACACAAAAACATATAAGTCTTGAAGAATTCAAAAACCAAACCAAAAAAAATAAAAATATATCATTCAAAGGAAATCATGGAATAAACAATATTCAAGATATAGCCGACGCATTTACTTATGGACTAAATTCAAACAACACAGTTAGACTGATTTCAACAGATGTTCCAATGATAATAGGAAGATGTGCAACTGCAAGAAACAAATATGAAGCATTAGAAATTGGAATTATGGATACAGCAGCAATATTTTTCTATAATTTTTGTACTGGCGTGGTTGAAAATCAATTAAGAAAACATGTTGGAACTCCTGACGTTAATGCAATTGTATCTGAATATTTAACAAAACAGGACAATGACACACTAAAAAACGCAATTAATATTGCAAAAGACAAATCGCAAAAGTTTGATTTAAGAGAATTGTTTGGAAGCGAAGTTGCTGATGAAATATACAAACAAGCAACACATAAAAAATATGGAAAAATTAATCGTTTCGTAAAAGACGAAGAACTTAAAAACATAGATAAGTCCGTTAGAGGCTTTTTGGAACATTTAGGCAGTTTCAAAGAAATATTTGATGGAGAAAATATTAACTTTGAACAAGTTGCAAAAATAGCCAAAAAAACCAATATTAAAAACAGTGTTTTCTTTGGCATAGGCACAATTGCAAGCTTCCTTGGACTTGGAATATTGATTCCAAAAGTTGCATATTTCATCACAAAGAAAATTACCGGAAAAGACGGATTTATTGGCATTCAAGAAGAAAAGAAATAATTGTAAACAATTATTAAAATCGTATATAAAAACACGCAATACATTAAAAGAAAAAAACTTTTTATAAACATAAGAAAAGTGTGTTAAGTATTTAGTGGGTGAATATGGGATTTTTAGAACGCCTTAGTGGTGTACTACAAAATAACAATACGGTTTCAAAAAAAGGAAGTTCAACTCCGTTTTTAGGAAAAGGGTTTAATTCTCAAGCGTTAAGCAAATATAATTTAGCGCAAGACACTTTCGTTCAAGCACCCGACAAAAAATATGTTACCGATGTTAATATCAGCGAAAGCAATCTTGCACTAACTCAACCTGTTCGTTTCATAAGAAAATATGTAAACGAAGAGACAATCAACAACGCTTTGGCAAAAAACCCAAACATTGCAAGAATTTTAAAAGAAAACGGACTAAAAGCTGAATTTAATTACGAAAACGTTAATTCAATCATTATGTCGCACTTAATTCCAACTGCAAAAACAGCTCAAAGAGTTTATACAAAAATGGGACATAAAGAAAGCGAAATGTCGTATTTATATTTAACTCAAGCAGCATTATTGCATGACATTGGAAAAGGCTTTATTCCTAGCGAAATTTTAAACAAAAGAGGAAAATTGTCTGCACGAGAACGTGAAACAATTGAACTTCATAACCAATTAAGCTATGAAATTTTAAAAACAACTGATTTAAATGAAAAAGTTGCGCAACTAGCTTATGAGCATCATGATTACAATAAAAATGTGAAAAGAAATCATGAAAACCAAGCGCTCACAATCTCAGACGTTTATTGTGCATTAAAAGAAGATAGACCATATAAAAAAGCTTTAAGTGATATTTGTGCCAAAACAGTTTTATACGATATGGGTACAAAAGGAAGCTTTGATACAAGATATATTAATTATCTATGTGCATAAAACCAAAATTAACTCCTACTAACTAACTACAAAAAAGCTCTGCAAAATGCAGAGCTTTATTTTATAAACAAAACTTGTTTACGATTTTTCTTGTGCAAATAAGAAACATGAACCCATTTATCATATTCATTGATTAATTGGTCAAATTCAACATCGGAGGCTTTGATTATTTCGATAATTTGACTAGGTTTTAAAGATTTAACTTTAAAATCAGCAGCACAACCAAACAAATGCAAAGAATTTGTTTTTCCGCCAACAAGAGAGTTTAATTTTAAGCTTCTATACCCAGAAGTAATTATCATTGGCATGTTGATTAAATTTCTTATTGGCTGCAAACAATAAAAAACCAATTTCAATAAGTTATCAAGACTTTGAACATCAGGCATGTTTGAGATATTATGCTTAATTGCAGTATTTGAAAAAATCAATTCACTTAAGCTAAAATTTAACATTTTTACTTTCTTTCATATTTTCCAAAACCAAATCCATTTTTGCATCGAGCCTGACCAATAAATCTCTATCTTTATTGATTGCGTCAAATATTGTTTTTCGACATTTTTCGCATTCGTCTTTGGTTCTATATTTTGTTGAAATCAACCAATCAACGCTTTTAAAAGCTCCGATTATTCCTGCAATTGCAACAAGAGAATATAAGAATAAAATATTATTTTCGACCATCACCACCCACAAAATTTTTGAAAATTATCTACGCTATGTTTTATCATCCAACGGCTAAATGGATTAACTTTTGAAACATACAAAAGTCTTTCAAATACAATCGTTGAAAAATATCTGTCGTTATTAATGTAGTCTTTATTTTCGCAAAGCACATCATGAATTAAAGAAGGAATCAAAAAACGCTGGTCTGTTTTTGGACCAATTAATCGCCAAAACACTCTTGGAATGGTTGCCCCATCCCAAATATAACCATTTGGTATTGTAAAATTATATTCTTCAACTAAAATTTTATCTTGCAAAAGAACAAAAAGCTCTTGGTTATTTACAAAAGGTTTTTTGTTTATTTCCTTGATTTCACTTTCGCTCATAAAAGGCGAAATATAGCGAATATTAAGATTTGGTTTATCGCCAAATTCAATCAAAATTTCTTCATCATCATACCAACAAATGCTCATAATTTGCATCCTCAAAAAACAAATTTAACTGTTCTTCGCTAAACCCAAGCAAAGCTCCAATTGCTGATACATAAGGATTTCCACGATAAAAATGATTTGCTTTTAGTTCAATTTTTAGCGCTTTAATGTCTAATTCGGCAGGTGGATTAGCACAAATAAATTCCAAAACATCATCAAAATCCATACCCTTTGCTTTATAAATTCCTCGCTCAACATCCGCTCTTGTTAAAAAAAGATTTGCAATTATTTCACGCTCTTTTTGAGCTTGTTTTTCAAAATAGGCTGAATCCTTTAAAACATATTCTTCACCATCTAAAACATATTCATCATCAGTTTCAACAATTTCATCGAGTTTATAAATATTTTTATCTAATGGCAAAGGGGTATAAAACTTAATTTTTCCTTCTTGGTAACCTAAAAACATTAATTTGCCTCGCTTTCTGTTCCATTCATGTAATAAAATCTAAATGTTGTTGGGACAGTTATTGTGTCATATCTTAAAGTAACAAATTCACCTTTAGCACAAGGAATAAATGTTTGAAGAGCAGAATTTACACCTGAAAGCAATCCCTTGCTGTTTGAAATTCTAATACCTGTTCCTTGTAAATTTAAAGCAAAATATCCGCACGCAGGAGCATAATAATTTGTTGCATTTGCTCCAATTTCAAAATCAATATATTTTCCAGAGGACATAATTGAATTGCAAATTAAAGCCATGGCAGAAGAATTAATATTATCCAACGAAGAATTTGCTTTTAATTCCATTTGAGACACTAAAGCGCCAGCATTAATTTTTGAATCATCAACAATTGTGTTTCCAACACAATAATATAAATATTTATTAGTATCAGGTTGAATAACATTTGATGTTTTTGCAATAATTCCTGATTTTGATGAATCACTTGTTAATCCTAAACCTTGCAAATATTCGGTTTTATTTATTGCCCCATGTAAATCTTGACCTTCAGCTCCGCCATACAATTCCGTTGCAACACCAATCAACGTTCCAACGCCTGCTCCAACAGCACTTTTTCCTAAGCCAAAAGCAGCGTCGCCAACTTTAAAACCAACATTTAAACCATTACCAACAACAGGAACACTCGAAGAAGGGTTTTTAATCGCAAACCATTTATTTCTTGGCAAAAAAATTCTTTCGCTTTCTTCATCAATTCCGTAGAAATCCGCAATTCCATAAGTGTTATATAAAGAATCAATTACACTTTTATCTTTAATTTCAAAAAATTGATGCCCATTATCATGAACAAACATTGTAATAATTGAATTATCAAAAGTTATCTGAGTTTGAGTTGAGCTATTTTTTTGTTCTAAACAAACATTATAAAAATCAGGATATAGGGCTTTAGTTACATAAGTTCCTTGCAAAGCCCAACCTTTCGATTGAGCGCCAGTCAAAAAAGAATCGGAAATTTTTGTATCAAAAAGATTAAATTTATACATTCCGCTTTGAGAAAGTTCTTCTTTAATATTTTGAACATCGTTAGAATATTCTTTTGCAAGATTGAGACAATCGTTTGCTAAAGTTGCGGCATTTTTTGCAATATTTTTAGATTCAAGAGCCGCTTGAGCTTGAAGATTAGCGTTTAAATTCGCATCGTTAATCATATCAATAAGCTCTTGTGGAGTATTATTGGAACACTCATCAACTTTTACACACAAATCGATTTTTCTTTTTAAAATTTGAACAAGTCTGGTTAAATAATCAAAAGAATATTCTAATGTTTCTAAATTCAAAAGCGAACTATTATTATATTGAGTTTCTTGAGAAACAGGAATATCAAGCTCAAGAGAAATTTTTTGATCAGATTTTAATTTTGAATATTTTGAACCTTCAATCGGAAAATTAATCGAACCGCCATTTTTATTTTTTATTCCATCGATTAAATAATCAACTTCGTTTTCAAGTTGATATTTCAATCCATTTTCATCATACAAAAAAACTTTTAATTGAGAAGAATCATCAATATAAAAATCAAAATCAAATATAGTAGATGAATCATTGCCTTGATAATTATTTACAGGCAAAACATCATAAATCATCTAAACTCCTTTCTTATAATAAAACATTTTGTAATTAGGAATTTTTAAATCCAAAACCTTAAAACCAAGGCTTTTAAGCCAAACTAAAGAATCAAAATTAGACTCAAAAATATAGTTGTATAAAATTTCATATTCATTTTTAAAAAAATTAATTTTATTTTTGACATATTTAAACAAAGAAATTTTATTGTTTTTAAATTCGTTTGTGACCAAAAGCCAAATTCTAGCGCTTTTTTCATCAATTCTAAAAGCGCCTCCTAAAGCCAAAGGTTTATCATCATTTGTTGTTAAAAAATAAGTTTGAAATTCTTCATTCAAACAAATTTCATAAAATTCTTCAAAAGAATTATCCTTGTATAGTTCATTTAATTCTTGTTTATCTTCGAATCTTAAATTTTTAATAAACAAATCAAGAAATTCTTTTGTTAGTTTAGCTTCTTTCATTGTTGTTCAACTTCCTGAAGAGAAATCGTTGTCGCAATTGAAAGAATATTAATTGGAAGAGGAAACTTTTGAACAATTGTGACGCTTTCTTCGCTTGAAGGACTAGACAAAGGACAGAATTCAACATTTTTGTCAAAAAGCATACTAGGATTATTAACGCTCAAATGGCTTCTTGAATTTTGACTTAAAGTTCCATTGTCGTTTTTAATGAAAAAGTCTTCTCTTGAATTATGAATTTTAACCTCAACCTTGTTAATTAATTTATTAACCCCAAGAGTTCCTTGCGCTTCTAAATTAAGGGTTTCAAAAATAAATTCATAAGGAAGTCCAATTAAAATCTTTTTTGCAAAATAAGGAAGTTTAACAACTCCATTTGAATCAACAAGCAAATCTTCAACAACACCAAAGTCCAAAAGCGCATTTACTTTTGTGTTTTTTAAATGATTTAAATTTGAAATTGAATCAACTGCTTCATCAAATTCAAATTTCAATGCACAATCCAAAAAGAATCCATCACTTAAAGAATTAACTATTCTTGTTTTAAATCTTTCAATATATCGAACAATTTTGCCATCAATTTCTCTTTTTACAACAAAATAAGCAATATCTTCATTGTTTTCCCTAACTGTTGTAACCGATTCAAAAGAACCCAAGGTATTATGGGTATGCCATGCGCAAATTTTTTGTTTAGGATTATAAGTTAGTGCATTAATTGTTCCATCATTCATAACGCACCACAAAATTCGATATGGTTCTTTTGAATAAGCCATATCAACAATTTGTTTGCCTTCAAAAAGATGCGAACAAAGCAGGGTCAACTCTTCGCCATCATAAGAATCAGAAAGATAATTATAGCCCAAATCTCGAACTATATTTCCTCCGGATTGAACAAAAAGGACCATCGAGCCAGAAATCGCAGGTTTAACTTTTGAAGAACCATAATATGATTGCAAATTTGAAACAGGAGATGGCATTGCACTAAACACCCCATCAGACCCATTAACAGCCCATTCAGCATTACTTGTCATAACGATTAAATCGTCAAAAGGAATTAAATGCCGAATAACATTTGCAACATTATCATAAACAGACATTGTTATTGAATCAGTCGCATTTAATGGTCTTGAAATATTAAAATTTTTATTTGTTCCGCTTTGCGTAGCCCAAAAAGTTTGAGGAGAAGCGCTTGAAGAAGCAAAAACTTTTCTTTGTTGAAAATAACAAACACAAGAAGGGTTTTCTTTTTCAAACGGATTAGAATATATTGGCGCACAGCTTGATAAATCGGGCTCAATATTATTATCAACAAAAGAATTACTTGTTGTAGTACCGATATATCCATAAACGCCATTAACTGCCCGATAAACATTATATTCAACAGCATTTTCAACGCTATTCCAATTTAATGTAATAAATTCTGAACTAGTCCAATAAGCTTCAAGATGTCCCAAAACTTCAACGCTAGCACTTCTTGGGCTTTCTTCATTCGTATTTTTATCAACTGCACAAACTACATAGCTATACGTTGTTGTGTTTGAAGAAGTTGAACCAGTATATATTGCACTTGGTTTTTGAGGAGGATTAATTGAAGCTTGAAAAATTACGTCGCTAAATTCCCATTTATTATGCGAAAGCCTTGATAATTCGCTTGGAGGGTAATTTCGATGAACAAAAGTTATTACATCAGCCTGTTGAACGTAATCAATCAAAAACAAATCCTGTTCATCAAAAGGAGTGGAAATTTCATAAACTAAACCATCGTCATTTAAAATATATTTTCCATTTTTAATGAAACGAATATATTTATCCCCAAGCTCAAGGATATAGTTTTCATCAATATCAAACACAAAAGGTATCAAACGAGTTTTTTTATCGGAAAATTTTACTTCGCCGATAAATTCCAAACCACTTCGATTAACAACACACCCTTCTTGCAAAACAATGCCATTTTGCAAATTTTTCAATCCAAGAGAATATTGTTCCAAATCAACTCTTCCTTGGAGCGAAGGAGAAAGAATTCCCTTAGAAAAAGAATTTTGACTAACTCTTATACTCATTTTAGCTCCTTGCATTCAAATATGTATTGTCATCATAAATATTTTCGCCAGATTCATAAGCATTCAAGACTTTTGCATGGCTTAAAATTTTATTATATTTTTCCCAAGCAGATTCGCCTTTTTGAACGCTTCCAACAATAACTCCAGCAGTCAAAGAAGCCAAATAATGCGCTAAAGCCATAGAAAATTCGCAAGAAAAGAAAATTTCTTTTTCAACACGTTTTGTATATCTTAAAATTGCACCTTGGGTATTTGTTAAAATAACAATAGAGCCATCCGCCAAAGAAGAAATTGAAAATTTTTGCTGAACAAAAGAACCTTTTTGAAAAATATCACGAGCGCAAATGCAATCATTAGGATAATCATAACAATATTCATATCCAGTATTTTCAAGCGCAATTTGCGAAAGTGAAAGTTCTTTAAATGTTGAAGCAAAATTCCAATCAAAATCTTTTAAAACATAATCTCTTGCAAGTTCATAATAATTATTTAATAAAATTGCACGATTATCAGTCGAATTAGGATTTTCAAGAGGAGTCGACACACCAAGAATATTGAGTGCTATATTAAAAATTTGAGCTTTTGAAATCGCCATATTATTTTCCCTCCCCATTTTCATACCAATCAAAAGCAACTTGGTTGAATCTGCCTAAAGCATTTAAGGAGTAATCAAACAATGATTGATTATATTGTTTTTGGTATTCGCTTGCCTGAGCTAAATATTGATTTGCATTTCTATAATAGCTATTTGCTTTTGCGCTATATTCATTTTTAATTAACTGACTTGAAGCGTCAGTAAAATTTTTTGAATCAATATAAGATAATTCGTTAGTTAAAGACATCATATCTAAATTAGAAGCAGAATTTTTTGCTTTAATCTTATTTAATTCTTGCATGGAAGTAATTTTATCAAGTCTTGATTTTTCAATACCTAATTGGTTTTGGCGCAAAGCTTCTTGCTGAGCAATCTTGGCATTATTAAGTGCAACTTGCGTTCTATATTTATTATTTGCCTTATTTGTCTGAAATTGCGAAACCGTATCGAGACCGCTTGCAAGCATTCCAACGCCTTTTGAAATATTTGAAAAAATATTAACAGGCATAGCAGACATTACAGCATTTGGGGTACACATTGGCTACAATTCTCCTTTCATTTTAAAAAAAGTGGGCAAAAATGCCCACATAAATACAAGCAGAAATTACATCTCATGATGAGAAATACCATTTCCAGCAACAACGCCAGAAGTGATTTTGCCAGTTGTTTCACTACCTTCAACAACAAATTTCAATCTCATAAATCCCTTGTTTCCTTTTGGAAGGAATGTTATTGGAAAAGTTGAACCAGATTTTAGTTGAGAAAGATATAAAGTCGATTTAGCAAGCTCAACAGGTTCGCTAAAACTAGCATCTTGCGATGTTTCAAAAGAAACGCTTAAACTAGTTAAGCCTGAAAAATCGCTAACAGCTTGCACCAAAACGGGCGCAAATGAAACATCATTTTTTCCAAAATTTATTATATTTTGAGAATATAAAGTGCCTGAAGTAATTTCTTGATTTTCGCAAAATAAATTTTCATTATCTAATAACATTTTTCCGCCTTTCCCTATACAACAACTTTTTCATCATTTTTAATTTGATCAGCACATTTGATTGGAATGCCTAAGAATGAAACCAATGGTTTTCCAGCAAAATCTTCAACAGCAAGCTTCACATTTGTTTTATTCATTGCTTGGAAATGAAGATAAGTTTGAATTGTGTCATTGCAATAAATAACAGTTTTTCCAGTTTTAGAGTAACGATTCACTCTATGATAAGCCTGAACCATTAATTTAATTAAATCTGGTGCTTCTTCGCTATCCAATTTGTCAACGTCGATATTAGCAATACGACAGGTTGAGCGAAAATCACGAACGGTCATTCCAATATCCCATTTAAAATGGTCACGATAAACTTCATACATATTGCCATTTGAATCTGTTGCAGTTTGAGCGCCTTTATCAGTATGAACCAAACCAGCAGTAGAACCTTTTGGATATAAAAGATGGGTATGCAAATCTCCCCAAGTGATAAACCAAATTGAAGTATTATTTTTGCCTGTGCCGCCAGCATCTAATACTCTATAACCAATTGAATTTTTATCATCAGAAATTTTATTATATCTTGGCGCTAAACCATCAAAGCCAGCAGGATTTGTTGCTTTTGAACCATAGAAAATATTTTCTTGAACAGTATTGTTCATTGATTCTAAAAACGCTTGAGCTTCATTCATTCTGAATTGTTGGGTATCACCTTCTAAATCAGCTAATGATTTATCAACTTGCGAATAAACTTCCAACATTCCAGTCGTATCGGTAATTTGAGTGTATTCGCCTTTTGAACAATTTACGCCTTGATAAAATTTTCTAAATTCAACTTCAGGCAAACCATTTCTAACCGTTGTTTTATGGGTAGAACCTTCGTTGCATTCTCTAACAACAGCATCTTCAATTAAAACGTTAGACTGCGCCAATAAATCAACAATGGCGGTTGCCGCTTTTCCGTTTTCTGTTTGAGCAAGTTTATCTTTTAAAGTAATATAAGTGTTTCCAATAATTGCCATTTTTTTCTCCTTTATTTATTAGTACCGTACAAAATTTGAGCAGGTGTTAATTCTTCAAAAGCAGGCGCACCACAGTGGGATAAATTATCCTCTTGAGCCAAAACCCCGATTTTATGAAACATTTTTATCATTTCAGGATGATATACAAGTCCTGTTTTTTCTAAAGTTTCTTTTAATTTAGGGCTAGTAAATTCACTATAAGCACTGTTTGCCAAGCTCATAAATTCTCTAATTTGAGAAGAATTACACTTTGAAAGCTCCAAATCTTCACTAAACATTTTGTTATAATTGAGCACATTTTCATGGTGCTTAGTTTCTTCGTCTTTTTCATATTGAGCTTTTTGTTTTCTCGACATTTCAAGCGCAAGCTCTAAAAGCATTTCTAGAGATTCTTGCGAAAGATTGAGTTTTTGCGCTAGGGGAGTTAATTTGTTCATCAATTCTTCATCCCAATCAAATTCATCAGAGGATGAAAATTTGGAATAATCATATTTATCAGGTTTTCCAAAAAAATTTTGTGTAGTTTTGTCACTAAGTTTTAAAGTATTGTTTAATTCTTCTTGCATTTTTAACCTTTCTATGTGTTATAATTCTTTTAAAGAGGAGTTGAGTATGAAAAAAATATTTTTGTTAGCTTTGTTGGTTTCGACATTTACAGTTTTTGCCATTAAAACCACGGCTCAAACAACTTTTATAAAATCAATTAAAACTTGCGAAGATTTCAGCGAAAAAAGCACTCTTTTTCATAACGGAGAAGCTTTTGACGTTTTAATCACGCTAAATAAAACAAAAACCAATAAATGCATATACAGAGAAAAAATCTATCAAAATAAAGACTATCAAATGCTAACTTGCGAATTTGAACAAAATCAGCAAGATTTCATAGTTGATTCAATGACTAGATTTACAAAAATGTTTGAAAAACAAATATCGAAAAATAAAATTTTTGAAGCAAAGCTAACCAATAATGGCGAAGTTTTTCAAAAATATCTAGCAAATCCACAATATTGCAAAATTACATATTCTAAGAAGTAATTAATTGTTCAAAATATTTCTTGCTAAGCTTGTTTTTATCTTGAAATAATTGCATTCTCCTTTTAATTAATGCGATTTTTTCTTCTTCTTTTGGTTGTAAATTTTGTTTATTTAAATTTGAAAAATCTTCTCTAACTTGCAAAATAAAACGATATTGCTCTTCTTTATCGCTAATTTTCATAATATTAATTGCGCTAGAAATAAGATTCATTTCATCAAGAATTGCTGTTTTTTGATTTAGTTCGATTTTTGCTTTAATTTTTTTGAAATAATCAATATCATTAATTGAAAATCTGTCTTTAAGGTCATTCAAATTTAAAGAAAATTTCTCACTATTCAATATTTCATACCAAACTTCAAGAAAATCACTTGGTTTTGTCCTGATTTCTTTAAAATTTTGATTTAAATATTCAAAATCGTCAGTTTTTAAGGCCTCTTTTAATCTTTCGTCGCATTTCGCCATAATTAAACTACGATGACTTTTATCAGCCTTAATTGCACTACAAAACCAATCAACAAGGTCTGAAATTTTACAGAATATTTCTTGAAAATTATCTTTATTTAAAATTAATTCAAATATTAAATTTTCAATGCTATCTTCAAAAACATCATGCGCCCAAACAATTTTTTGCTTGTCATAATGCTCTTGAATATATGAAAGCAATTTTTGTTTGTGAATTTTTATAATATTATCAACATCAGAAAAATTAACTTTTTTAGTTAATTTCAATATTTCATTATCAAATTTTTCAACAACAACGTCATAATTTAAAACAGCATCTTTTCCTGATAAATTAGTATATCCATGTTCGGGCGAATATAATAAATCATTTAAAATTGATGTGATATTGTTAATTAATTCAACATATTGAATGCTTTTTATAATGTTATCTTGCATTAAATCACCCCAAATCTTGCCAACAAATCACTTCCATAAGAATCAACTCCGCCCATATTTTGAATTATTTGACTACCTTCTTTAAGTGCATTCATTTGGATTTGTTGATTTTGAGAATTTTTAATCTCATTTCTTAATTTTTCAATTTCATCAGAAGGAACAATCTGAGTTGGGCTAATATTTGCAAAAGCAGCATAATCTTCAATTATCTTTTCGCCATTAAGTTTTGATTTTAAAACAGGATCAATTGCATTAGCGATATTTGAAACAAAAGTTGTAAATCTTTCCATGCTAGAAATATTGGAAACTTTTTGCGCTTGCGCAAGACTAGAAACAAATTCAATTTGAAATCTGCAATTTCGATATTGAGGTTTTAAAGGTTCAATTATTCCGACTTTAATTTGTTCGTCATAAATCCATTTTAATATTTCTCGAAGAGCGCAGTGAATTTGCTCTAAAAGTGGCGACAATAAAACCATTTTTTCTTCTTTTAACTCATTGACTTCGGTTGCAGTTCTGCCACGCTCAGCTGTATTTAAAATCATTGCAAATAAATCATTATAAAAATGCTCTTTGATTGCCTGTTTTAGCTCGTCTTTTTCTTGCTTTAATTCAAGAACACGAGGATTAACTTCATAAACTGGGCTAATTCCACGACCATTTTCATCCTCTTCGATATAAGCTCCAGGAACATCTGCCAATTTTTTATTTTTCAAACTTGCAGGACCCTTATATGTTGGACAAACAATTTTTTTAACAGCCTTAGCATATTCTTTAACCATTGTCATCAATTGTTTAACATCGGCAAGCGCATTCACCCCAGGGCAATCATGAGGATAATCGGATTCAGAAGGATTAGAAGACTCAAAAACAATATAAGGAAATTTATTAAAACCCTTAACTGATAAAAATTCGTTTTTTCCAGACAAAATAACAGCAGAAATATATTTTGCAAATTTAGAAGAAAGATGTTTTTCTTTGTAATATTTATTTTTTTCAACAAAATGAATTAATTCATATTGCTTTAGTGGATTTTCTTTAGAAATTTCAACTATTTCTTTTGGAACAGAATTGCCAAATTTTTCAACAATATTTTTTGCGGTTTCCATATATTTTCGACAAAAAGTGTCAATTTTTCCTTTTGAATTTCGTGCATAAAAATATGAACCCAAAGGCAAAACCCTGAAATTAACGACATTTTCAAAATCAGGCTCAATTCCCAATGCACAAAAACCAAAAACTCCGAGTTGCTTATAAACTTCTGGCAAACATTGATAAAAATTTGAACTATACAAAATTCGTCTTGTTAATTCTTCTTGTTTAGCACACCAATTTTTTAAATAATAATCGTTTGCTAAATCAATATTTGAAAAAACGGTTTTAAACCAACGATTAGTAGGACTTGTTGCACCAGACATCATTCCAGAAGAAAAATTACGAAGAGCAATCAAAGGAGTTGAATCCAAAATTTTCTTGTTTTTAACAATTGGTTTTCGAACATTCTTCGAAATAAATTGAACGCTTCGGGGAAGAAAATAATCAGCAAGCTCTTGCAAATCTGGCTTAATAACATTAAAAACATCTTCCATTTCTTTGGTTCTTTTTTGAAAATAATCAACATTATAAAAAGTCATTTTATTCTCCTAACAATGTCTTTTTTGTTTTGTTTGTTAAATCATCCAAACCAAGAGGCGAAGTTTTAATATTGTCTTTAAAAGCAGAAGCAGAATTAATATCTTTAGAATTTTTCGTTAAAGAAGCATTAGCTTCATGCCTAACAACAGGTTCTTGGGGTTCAACAACAACAGGTGAACTTTTTGCAAAACACATTTTTTTCTCCTTTCAATTAATCAAATATTTCAAAATCACTGTCAACAACGCAACTATAAGCATCAAAAGACGAAACAAAAGCACTTGAACAATAATTAATTGCATATAAAGCCATCATCACACAATCAGCAAAATCGGGGCTTTCATTGTGAATTTTTCGCATTTCTTTTTTGTCTTGAATTCCAATTAAACCATTTGGTTTATATATTTTTTTGATATATTCAAGTTGACGAATTGCGTTTTTATCAGTTAATTTTAGATACCCTTTTTCAATATAATCACGAAGTGCTAAATATCCATCTGCACGAGCATTAATAGCATATTTTGACAATGGCTTATGTGCGCCTCGAAAGCCAATGGCGTTTCTAATTGCTTTTTGAATACTTATCCAAATTGGATATCCTAAGCCATCAGCGTCAATTATCAATATTTTTGGATTCCATTGCGAATATAGGCTTATGATTTTTCCTTTGGTGATATCGGTATCTGATTCAGACCAGCTATTTGTGAATTTTTCAAGCCAAATATTATGGTTTTGCTGAACAAAAAGCTTTGCAACGCACAAATCAGCACCACTTGCAGACAAATCAACACTCATTATCGAATTAGAAAAATAGCTTGAATCAATTTCAAATTCAAGATTTATGGCATTATCAATCATGGACGATGATAACAAAAATTCATTATTATTACTCAAGGGAAAACCCAACCAAATATGATTATAATCGTTTAAATTTGCATTTTTGCAAACATTTGCCTCGTTTAAAATCTTCTTATCAACAAAAGGATTATCGAAATAATTTATATTAATATGCAAGCAATCATCACGCTTTGCGCAAAAATTATAAACCGCATCAAATCGAGTATAGCGATTCATTGTGAAAATTATTGCAGAATTTTTCTTCCTTATCGTTGGAACAATGATATCAAGAGTTGTTTTTGTAATTGATTGAGCTTCGTCAATCCATAAAATATCAATTCCTTCTAAACCTTTTATATTGACAGAACCTTGTTCTCGAAATCCTTTGAAAAAAATTTTTGAACCTGAAATTTGATGAGTAAGATTATCTTTTTTAATACAAAAAGGTAGATTAAATTTTTCAATTAAATCAACAAAAACGGTTTTTACTGATTCATTAATTGAATTTTGAATTTCTCTTCCGCAACAAATTCGAACATTTCTTTTTTGGGCAATATAAAGCAAAAATCTTGCAACGCTTTGCGTTTTTCCAGAAGCCCTTCCGCCTTCTAAAAGAAAGTAGTTATATTTATTAAACTCGAATATAAAAGGAAGCATTTTAGGAGGAACATTTAGAATTTCAGGAAGAATCGCCTTCATTTAAAAAATTTTCACCTATATTTAATTTTAATTGTTCTCCATCAAGTCTTATGTCATTCATTTGAACATAAGAAATTAAATTTTTGTCAGTCTTATTGTATAAACCAGCCAATTTCGCTTTAGATTCAACAGCTTTAAGAGCAATCGACAAATTAGGATTTCCATTTTTATCAAAACAATTTAGCGCAATTTTTTTTAACTCATCAAGCTCAATCAATGCATCAAAAAGCGTATAATCAAATTGATTATTTTTATTATTTTTAATGTCACATGAAATTTTTTTATTTATTTCATTATCCATTTTCGATTTTTTTAACTAAAATCTTGTTGCCCCAAAAATCACATGCATATTGCATTTGGGCGATGATTTTTCCATTTCGTTTTATTTCCTTATTTAGTCCATAAACAAACCCCGATGGCATTTTATATTTAGTTTTAAAGCCCAACATGGTTGAAACAACATCTTTTTTTAAACGTTCTTTAATTTTTCTTGCGCCGTTAGAATAATAATATTTTTCAAAAAACTCACCTTTAGGATTTGAATAAGAATACAAAACCATTTCTTTGTTGCAAATTGGGCAATTGGCAATAAAAAGTTTTCTTTTATTACATTCCTCAGAGTCAAGCAAATACCATATATCTTGAGCGCTAAAAACACTGTTACAATGACGCATAATTATCCTATCCTAATCTCGTCAGCCTCGTTTCTCAACCCGAATCGAACGAGCTTAGCCAGACTTGGCTTAGCGAGTGCTGATGAGGGCGAGCTGTGCGAAGTGCACATGCGGTTGCGATGAGCAATCGCAAAGCACGAAGTCCTTAGATGGGCAACGTGGGCGCTTGCGCCCTCAGGAGCAAACCCGATTCAAGTGATACAAATTTGAATTGTCCGAAATTTACCCTTTCAAATTAACACATTTCAAACAAAATCTCACATTTTTGATGTAATTTTTAGAAGAACTTACAAATTTTAATCCAATTTGTTGAAAATAATTTTTGTTTATTTTATAATTGTCTAGCAGACTTTATGGCGGGTGTCGCCAAGTGGTTAAGGCCTCGGATTGTGGTTCCGATATTCGTGGGTTCGAACCCCATCACCCGCCCCATATTTAAAAATTAACTCTCAATTCGAGAGTTTTTTTTGTGCGGGCTTGGGGATGCGACCTCAAAAGTCGCCCTCTTGGAACAGCTAAAAATTTAGCACATTTACGAGATTTTCGTCCCAAAAGAATTCATCAAAATCATAATTTATATCGCATTTAAAATCATTTTTTATATAATACAAAATTTTATCCAATGCTTTTTTATCATCATAAAAGCAATTAGAAAAAACTGAATCCAAATTCATAACTTCAGAAAATATTTTTTTATCAATCTCTTCTAAATCATTTTTATAAAAATCAAAGCGATTAAAAACAACGGGCTTTTTTTGATAAATAAAATCCCAAAATACACTTGAAAAATCACTCACCAAAAGACTTGATTTTTGAATTGCGCTATATATCTCATTTGGTTTTAAAGTTATGATTCTCTTAGGTAAAGAAGGCAAAATATCAGCCCTTCTTAGAGCTTCATGGTGCCATGCAAAAGTAATTTTAATTTCGGATGGAACAATATTACATAATTTTTCTAAAAAAATAGAAATTGATTTAAAATAATCAGCAAGAAACTCTTTATTATTTAAAAAACTTTTTCGCCAAGTAAAAAACACGAAAATTTGTTTTTGAAATTGAATATCAAAATTATTCCATCTTGATAATCCAGCAAAAATCATTTTTTCTTCACTGAATCGTGAATTTTTTTTATACAATTTATGAGTAAATTTTGTTGGAATAAGAATTTTATCAAATTTATTAAAAGAATAGATATCTTTAAGCCAAGTATCAAGAAAAGTTACACCATGTTCAATAAAAACATATTCTATATTTTTAAGCGCTTTTAAAACCTCATCAAGTCCACAAAACAACCCAAAACTCGTAAAAATATGACTAGAATTTTTAATTAAATTTGCATATTTAAAGAAAAAATCAAAACGATTATTCACAAAAAAAACATCTTTTTTATCTTTTAAAATCTCAAAAGAAGCGCATTTTTTTAAAGCAATATATTTTGAATTAATATTCTTTTTTTGTAACTCTTCAAAAAGAAAAAAAGCATCAAGAGCTTCTTGGTTTTTATCATAAAGACAATCAAAACAAATAATGCAAGGGTCTTTAAAACGCTTTGAAATAAAAAACTTCAATTTAAACAAGCAAAGGAATATATTGAATTTAATCTTTTTAAAAAAATTTCGCAAAATTGCCTCTAAGTCTAATTTTGAATTATTTTAACAAATTTAAACAAAGAAAGCCATATTTTTTGCATAAAATAAATCCGCAAGTTATACTATTTTCAAGAGGAAGTAATATATGAAAAATCCGTTTTCTTTTATCTTTAAGCTTGAACACACAACCGCAAGCCACATCTCATTTAGATTATTTGGAATTAAGATAAACTTTTTAAAATCGCAAATCTTAAAAGAACGAAAAAAAATCGCAAAGTATTATCAATCTTTTGATTGCGCTACAAAAATTCCTAAATCAACAGGAAATTTAAGATTAATTCAAGATGCATATTGCGGCTTTTTGAAAACTTTTGATAAAATTTGCGAAGAAAACGACTTAAAATATTGGATAGATTTCGGCACTTTAATTGGCGCAATAAGACATAAAGGCTTTATCCCTTGGGATGATGACGCCGATGTTTCGATGCCAAGAGAAGATTACGAAAAATTAATTGAAAAATTTTTAAACGGTTTTGAAAATTATCCAAATTTAGAAATACATTTTGAAAACAACAAAAAAAATAAATGTTTTATAAAATTATGTCATAAAGGCTCAATAAACCTTTGCTTAGACATTTTTCCTTATGATTCTTATCATAACAATTTAAATTCTGAAGAAAAGAATGCGCTTTCTCAAAAAATTGAATCAATAAGAAAAAGAAGCAAAAAATTCAATACAATTGAAGAAATTAGAACAGATTTTCAAAAACTAACAAAAGAATTTATCCTAGAAAACAAAGAGCAAGCTTCGCAAACTCCTGCAATATTTATGGGAATCGATTTTCCACATGCTCACAAAAACAAAGTTTTTGATTGGGAAGATATTTTCCCATTAAAAAAAATTCCTTTTGAAAATATTGAACTATATGCACCAAACAATATCGATAGCGTTTTAAAAAGAGAATTTGGTGACTATATGAAAATTCCAAAAGATTCTTATCCAAGACACTCAAACTACATCGAAATTGAAGAATCTGAAAGAAAAATGCTTGAAAATTATTTACAATAGAGGGTTTATGGGTCTATTTGATTTTTTTAAAAAACAAAAAACGCCAATCATAAAAGATAACACTTTCATAGTTTGGGAAGCTTGCAGTGTATCGCATAGCGAAGTTGTTCCTGGTTTTGTTAAATATCTTCATGATTTAGGTTATCATGTTTCAGTTTTAGTTGACCCCGACAGAATCAAAGAAGGATTATTTGAAAAATTCAACCTTCCTAATGTAACTTTAAATAAAATCAAAACAAAAGATACAAGAAAATTTTTCAAAAAGGCTGATTTATCACAAATTAAAGGAATTTTAGTCACAACAGTTGGCAAAATTCACAATGGAATTGGATACGACGATTGTTATGACACATTCAATCAAACACTCGATAAAGAAAAATTGTTCCTAGTTGAACACGACATTAAAGCGGCAGTTGACGCAAATTTATGGAATGAAAAAATTATCACATTAAGAGAAATGGACTACAAAGGAGCAAAATCCATTGCAATTAATCCGCATTATTTTGGCGAAGTTAAAATCACACCAAAAAACGATGAAATAATCAATTTTTTAACCGTAGGAATTATACGCCCAAGAAAGAAAAACAACGGAACAATCATCAATGCAGCATTAGAACTACACAAAAAAGGAATCACAAATTTTAAAATAACCGTTGTAGGAAAAGGAAAAATTAAAGATATTCCAAAAGAAATTCAAAAATATTTCGATATGAAAGGGAGATTACCTTTCAATAAAATGTATGAAGAAATTGAAAAAGCGGATTTCATGATTACAGCTTACGACAGCGACAACGAAAGACATAATCGCTACATCACAACAGGAACAAGTGGCAATTTTCAACTTATATATGGCTTTTTAAAACCTTGTTTAATCAATGAAAAATACGCCCCATTAAACAGATTCAACAAATCAAATTCAATTATTTACAGCAAAAATGAAGAATATTGCCTTGCAATGGAAAAAGGCATTAAAATGAGCAAAGAGGAATATAAAACTTTGCAAGAAAAATTAAAAGAAACCGCAAACGCTTTTTATCAAGATTCACTGGATAATTTCAAAAAATTATTGGAGCAATAATGAGCAAAATTAGACAATTAACAAATTCAATTGCAAAAATATTTTTTGAAGTTTTCATATTTGACAGAGAAAAAAGATCATTATTAAAAGCAAAATGGGCAAAATTAAACATTAAAAAATATGCTCTTAAAGCTCTTGATGAAATTGAAACATATAAGAAATTAGAGGAAAAAGAGGCAAAGATAATTTGGCAATATTGGCATCAAGGAGAAAAAAACGCTCCTGAAATAATCAAAAAATGTCTTGAATCAACAAAAAGGCATTATCCTGATTATCAAATTAATGTTTTATCCTTTGAAACAATCAAGGATTATATTGAACTTCCTCAAAGGTTTTATTGGCTTTTAAAAAACAAAAAGATTTCAACTGCCCATTTTAGTGATATTTTAAGATTGAATCTTTTATCAAAATATGGCGGAATTTGGATTGATGCAACAATGTATTCAACTTCAAAACTTCCTCAAGAAATTCTTGATTCAAACTTTTTTGTTTACCAAAAAAACAGTGAAATAGACCCGATGGGAAATTGCATGTCTTGCTATTTTATTAAAGCAAACGCAAATAATTTATGGTTAAATATGATTAAAAAATCGCTTGAAAATTATTGGAGCGAAAATGATTTTGTTGTTAATTACTTTTTGTTTGAACATTTGACAACGATTTTATTAAACGAAAGCGAATTATTAAAAGATTTATGGAATGAAATGCCTTGCATTTATACAAACAACATTTGCGCTATTCAAGATAAAAAATTTGATAAAATAAATGAATGTGATTTTAATAAGATATTAAATGCAACAGCAATTCACAAACTCACATACAAAACAATTCCAGAAGGATATAATAAAAAAGACACATATCTGTATGAATTATTAGAAAATAACTAAAAAGGTGAAAGATTTGACAAAAATTCCAGTAATTTTAACATTTGACAAAAGAATAATTCTGGCTGGCGCAGTTGCGATTCAAAGCTTAATCGACAATGCAAAAGAAACAACAGAATACGACATATATGTTTATCATCCCGATATTGACGAAAAAAGCATCAAAGAATATCAAAAAATTGTTGAAAACACTCGACACAAATTAACTTTTCAATATATTTCAAAAGAAAGATTCGCCACGGCCCCAATAAACAAAGGTGGTTCTTGGACAGAAATTGTTTATTATAGACTTCTTGCGCCAGAATTACTTCCCCAATATGATAAGGTGATTTATTTTGACACAGACGCCATCATATTAGGCGACTTAGAAGAAGTTTATAACGATGATTTGGGTGATTATGACTGTTGCGCTGTTGCAATGGAAATCAATAACGAGAAAATGATTAGCCATAAATATTTCCCAGAAAATAAACACGATTTAACTTTCATATCGTCATTCATTGTTTTCAACACAAAAAAAATGCGAGAAACAAATTTTGTTGAAAGAATTTATCAAAACATTGAAAAATTCAAAACTCGCTTAAAATTCTTTGATGTTGACTTGTTGAATTTAACTTGTGAAAAAATAAAAGAACTTCCTTATCGCTATGGCGTTTTTCAAAGCATTTATTATCATGATGACTTTACAAAAGGCTATGAATATTCATTTTTGAAACACGTTTATAGCGATGAAACTTTGCAAAAAGAAAAAGAAAACACAATTATGCTTCATTTTGCAGGTGCTCCAGGTAAACCTTGGAGATTTAAAAAACCGCCGAAAGAATTTTTACAATATCAAAATAAAGTTCCTAAAAAACTAGTAAAATACACATTTAGAGACATAAGAAAAAGACTATTTAGCAAGGTATAAATGATTACAGTAATAATCCCAACACTTCAAAAAAACAAAGAAGTACTATACAACCTAATCGATTCACTTGATACTGATAAATCAGTTGGTGAAATAATTATCATTGACAACTCCCTTAAGGGTTTTGAATATATAAGCCAAAAAGTTAGAGTAATAACACCAAAAGAAAACCTTTTTGTTAATCCAAGTTGGAATCTCGGGGTAAAAGAGGCAAAGTTTGATATAGTGGCTCTTTTTAATGATGACATTGCGGTATGCGAAAATTTCTGTTCAAGCGTTATTTCAAAAATGACACCAGAAATGGGAATTATTGGCTTTAATTCAACAGATTTTATGACCGTTTGTTCAGATTTTAAAAAACAACCAGCTCAAAATAAAATTACCCTGGAAGAAATTAAATATATGGACAAATATTTTGGTGTTGCAATGTTTTTCTTTAAAAACAACTATGTACCAATTCCAAACGAAATAAAAAATGTATACGGAGATGCTTGGTTAATTAACCAATGCTGGAGAAAGAAAAAGAAAAATTATCGCATAAACGGACAGCAAATTTTCCATATTGGAAGCCTTTCTTCGTCAAATCCAAAATTAAAACCAATTTGTAAATCAGACGCAAAAATATACAGAAAAGCAATTACAACAATAAAAGATAGACTATTTTCTTTTGAAGAACATTGGGATTGTTTTAAATTTAGATTTCTTGGATTAACGTTTAAAATTAAAAAAAGAAAGAGGTAAAATGCATTTTTCAATAATAACTGCAAGCTATAACTATGAAGATTACATCAAAGAAACAATAGAAAGTGTCATCAATCAAACATATTCTAATTGGGAAATGATAATCATTGATGATGGTTCAAAAGATAATTCTGTTGAAGTCATTCAAGAATATTGCAAAAAAGACTCAAGAATTAAACTTCTTACACATGAAAACCATAAAAACAAAGGCTTAATCGAAACAATTAAGCTTGGCATAAAAAATGCCAATAACGATTGGATAGTTTTTCTAGAATCAGATGACACATTAGCTTCTAATTATCTAGAAAAAAACTAGAAACAATAAATAACAACAAAGAAGTGAAATTCGTTTTCAATGACGTAAATTTATTTGGAAATCCAGAAAGAATATCGATTTACGATGATTATTTTAAAGCCATAAAAGAATACTTAAAAAATAATCCTTATCCACACAAACAACTTAAAATATTTAAAAAACACAACTTGGTTCCAACATTTTCTTGCGTGGCTCTTAAAAAAGAATTGCTTGAAGGCATAGATTTCAATTCTCCAATTAAAGCATTTTTGGATTACTATATTTGGATTCAAATTGCTCAAAAAACAAGCTTTTACTTTATTGATGAAAAGTTAACAAATTGGAGAATGCATGATAGCTACATCACAAAAAACAAAACTTCTTCAATAGAAAAATACTGTTTTAAATATAAAAAATTTAAATTAACTCATCCAAATCTGATATATTTAATGCCTTTTTTAAAAATACACTATATATCTGTAGGTCTTTTAAAAGGTATAGTTAAATTAATTTCAAAGAAATAAAACAAGCCTATTTGGCAAATCATATTGCCTGTTTAGATAAAGAGAAGAGGAAAGTAATAATGCCATTTGAATTTATAAAACAAGAAATTGAAGATGTAATTTTGATTAAACCAAAAGTTTTTGGGGATAATCGTGGGTTTTTTATGGAATCATATAAAAAATCAGAATTTTTTGAAAACGGAATAAGGGTTGAATTCAATCAAGATAATCATTCAAAATCTAGCGCACATGTTCTTCGAGGGCTTCATTATCAAGCAAAACCCTATGGTCAAGCAAAACTCGTTCGTTGTTCAAAAGGAAAAATTTACGATATAGCGGTTGACATTCGTCCAAATTCAAAAACTTTTGGAAAATATGTTAAAGTTGAATTAAGCGAAGATAACAAGCAAATGCTTTTTATTCCGGAAGGCTTTGCCCATGGTTTTGTTGTTTTATCATCAGAAGCAGAGCTTCTATACAAAGCCACAGGAGAATACAACCCCCTTGCAGACAGAGGGATTTTATGGAATGATAAAGATATAAATATAAACTGGGAAATCGATTTTGAGCCAATTTTATCTGATAAAGACAAAATTCAACCAAAATTAAACGAAATTGATTTAGAGGAGCTGAAATAATGAAATTATTGGTTACAGGCGGAGCTGGTTTTATAGGAAGCTGTTTTGTAAGACATGTTTTAAAAAAACATCCTGATTATAAAATTATCAATTTAGATGCGCTAACTTATTGCGGAAATTTGGAAAATCTTGACGATTTAAAGAATAATCCAAATCATACATTTGTTAAAGGCAACATTTGCGATAGAAAATTAGCACAAGAATTAATATCCGAAGTTGATTGCGTGGTTAATTTTGCAGCCGAATCTCACGTTGACAATTCAATTAAACATCCTGAAATTTTTGTTGAAACAAACGTTCAAGGAACTTTGAACCTTCTTCAAGTTTCAAAAGAGCTGGGAGTTGATAGATTTTTGCAAGTTTCAACCGATGAAGTTTATGGAACTTTAGGCAAGACTGGTTATTTTTACGAAACAACTCCACTTGCCCCAAACAGCCCATATTCAGCTTCAAAAGCAAGCGCTGATATGCTAGTTAGAGCTTATTTTGAAACATACAAAATGCCAACCTTAAACACTCGCTGCTCAAACAACTATGGACCATATCAATATCCTGAAAAATTAATCCCATTCTTTATTTCGCAACTTTTAAAAGGCGAAAAAGTTCCAGTATATGGCGATGGATTAAACGTTCGAGACTGGTTATATGTTTATGACCATTGCGAAGCGATTGATATCGTGCTTCATAAGGGTAAAGTTGGGGAAGTTTATAATATTGGCGGACACAACGAAAAAACAAACCTTGAAATTACACATTTAATCTTAAATGCAATGGGAAAAGACGAGTCTTCAATTAAATATGTTGAAGATAGATTAGGTCATGATAGAAGATATGCAATTTCAAATGACAAAATAACATCTGAATTAGGATGGAAACCCTCAATAACCTTTGAAGAGGGAATCAAACTTACAATTGATTGGTATTTAAACAACCAAAACTGGATTAAATCAATCGAAGAAAAGAAAGCGAGCTTAGTTTAAATGAAAGTTTTGGTGACTGGCGCAAACGGAATGTTAGGGAAAGATTTATGCCCATATTTAGAAGAATTGGGTGTTTTTGTCATTCAAACAGATTGCGACACAATGGATATAACAAATTTCGAACAAACAAAAGAAGCAATTGAAAAAATTCGTCCAAATTTGATTATTCATTGCGCAGCATACACAAATGTTGACAAAGCAGAAGAAGACCTTGAAACGGCAACAAAAATCAACGTTGACGGTTCAAGAAATGTTGCAATTGCTGCTCAAAATATCAATGCCACAATGGTTTATATTTCAACAGATTACGTTTTTGATGGCACAAAAAAAGAACCATATTTACCAACAGATAAACCAAACCCAATTAATAACTATGGCTTAACCAAATACCAAGGTGAATTAGAAGTTCAAAAACATTGCGAAAAACATTATATCGCAAGAACCTCTTGGCTTTATGGAATCCACGGGAAAAATTTTGTTGAAACAATGATTGCTTTAGCTGACATCAACCTCTTAAGAGGCGATGAAAGCCCAAAAGAACCAATAAAACCAATCACAGTTGTTGACGACCAAAAAGGTTGTCCAACTTGGACAATTGAATTAATACAAGGAATTTTAAAACTTTTAAATAAGCCTTATGGCATTTATCACGTTTGTGGTTCAGGAAAAACAACTTGGTACGGCTTTGCAAAAGAAATTTTCAATCAAAAAAAATTAAATGTTAATTTAAAACCATGCAAAACTGAAGACTTCCCAAGACCAGCAAAACGCCCAAGTTATAGCGTTATGGAAAACGAAGGAATCACAAGAGATTGGAAAGAAGCGCTTGGCGATTATTTAAAGCTTAGAAAGGAATATTAAATGAAAGGCATAGTTCTTGCAGGAGGCTCAGGCACAAGGCTTTATCCAAGCACAACAGTTGTTTCAAAACAACTTTTGCCAATTTATGACAAACCAATGGTTTATTATCCAATTTCGGTTTTAATGCTTGCAGGAATTAAAGATATTCTAATCATTTCAACCCCACAAGATTTGCCTAATTTTGAAAAATTATTGGGCGACGGCTCTCAATTTGGAGTAAATTTCCAATATAAAGTCCAATCAAGTCCTGATGGTCTAGCGCAAGCATTCATTTTGGGCGAAGAATTTATCCAAAACGATAGCGTTGCATTGGTTTTAGGAGATAACATTTTCTACGGACAAGGATTTTCATCAATGCTTAAAAAAGCAGTTGAAAAAGCGCAAGCTTCAAAAGAAGCAACTGTTTTTGGCTATGCGGTTAGAGACCCTCAAAGATTCGGTGTTGTTGAATTTAGCGAAAATGGAAAAGTAATTTCAATCGAAGAAAAACCAGCAAAACCAAAATCAAATTACGCAGTTACAGGCTTATATTTCTACGATAATTCAGTTGTCGAATATGCAAAAAGCTTGAAACCGTCAGCTCGTGGCGAATTGGAAATAACTGATTTAAACAAAATTTATCTAGAAAAAGAAAAATTAAACGTTGAACTTTTTGGAAGGGGCTTTGCTTGGCTTGACACAGGAACGCATAAATCCCTTCTTCAAGCAGGACAATATGTTCAAACAATCGAAGAAAATCAAGGAATTAAAATCGCTTGTCTTGAAGAAATTGCATACAGAATGGGTTTCATTTCAAAAGAAAATTTGCTCGAACAAGCCTCGAAATTCAAAAATAACGAATATTATAACTACATTAAAGATTTTCTTAATAGCAAATAATTTTACTTAACGAATTGCAAACATATTTTGAAGTTTTCAAAAGCTCATTTGCTTCAATTTGACCAGAAGAAACCAAAACGACTTGCTCAATTCCTGCGTTTTTTGCGCTTATAAAATCCATTGGCGCATCGCCAATCATAAGGGTTGTTTTTGGGTTTGCGCCCAATTTTTCAAGCGCCAAAATTGTTGGTTTGCCGCTTTCTTTTGTATCAAAATGCGATTCTCTACCAATTACAACATCAAAATATTTTTCCCATTTGAACTGCTCTATTGTCAAATTGGTTGAAACAATCGAATCAGAAGTCACAATTCCCATTTTTATTCCAAGAGAAAATATTTTTTTAACAAATTCAATAGCATCTGGAATTGGTTTTGTATATTTTAAAATGTCTTTATAAAATTCGTTTGAAACCTCATCAAAAAGAGCTTCAATTTCTTTTTGAGTAGTATTTATGTTTAGCATTAAAAGCTTTTCGCAAAAAATTTCGATAATTTTAGAACGAGAATAAAGCGCAGTAATTCCATCAGGTATCATTCTTTTTGAATTTAAATCATAACCCAAAAAATAACATAATTCAGAAAAAAAAGACTCGCAAAGCCCATATTTTTTAATTACAGCACAAGCTCTTAATTCAGTCATTTTCCCCCAAAAATAATGCAAATCAATCAAAGTTCCATCCTTGTCAAAAAGAATGGTTTCAATATTTTCAATTTTCCAATTATTTGTTTTTAAATTAATCATTCAAAATCGTTCCAACAAGCGCATGAGCTTTTTCAAGCGCATTTTCAAAACAAGATTCGTCATCAAGATAATCTTTAACAATTTTTCTTGCGTAAGAACCAACAGCCAAACAATGCGGCTCAATTTTGCACATTTTAGCCAATTCAATAGATTTTGAATTTGTGCCGCCTGACATCATAATATAAGCTTTAATTTTTGAATTTTGAAACATCTGTGCAGTTGCAACAGCTTGCAAAGTTGTACCAAATTCATCGCTATTTCCGCTCATAGCAACACCATCGGCTTGAATTATAGTAGAATATGGTTTTTTCATATCAACCATTTTTGAAACTAATTCAATTAAATCTTTATCTCCCGATGTTGATCTATCAACCGAAATACAGGTCATTCCATCATAAAAAAAAAGGATTTTTTGCCATTTATTGATAACATCGTCCTCGTTTTTTGAAATAGCATGAAATTCAACACAATCAATTCCGCAAGAAATCAAAGGAGGCAAAATTTCATCAAAATCTTGAGTTTTTGTTTTCATTTTTATTGCATTATTTGGACATTTTCCCTTGCAAATTCCGCAACCAATGCAACGAGCTTCATTTATTTCAATATCAGTAGAAATTGCTTGATGAGGGCAATTTTTTTGACAAATTTGACATTTTATACATAAATCACTATCAATTTGCGCTTTAGTAATATGCGGATCGCCATCAATTCCAACACTAACGCAAAGATATCGGTCTTTTTCGATTCCTGCACGCTTCAAGCCTCTTTTTGCAGCTTTTAAAACATCCAAATTTGCACAAACATCAAAAAAATTAGCGCCAGCTAAAGAATAAATATAAACAAGTTTTTCAACTTCTTCAACATCTTCATTCCCGGCTCCGCAGACCAATTTGAAACATTTTTTTTCATTTAAAACATCTATAAGCATAAAAATTCCCTCATAAAAATTTTATTACGAGGGAATTTTGAATGCAAAATTATTTTTTTGGATAATTTTCCATAATGAAATTAATATCTTTATCTCCTCTTCCAGAAAGATTTACGAGGATTTTTTTATCTTTTATTGTTTTAGAAAGTTTAAGCGCATAAGCAATCGCATGAGAACTTTCAAGAGCAGGAATAATTCCTTCTGTTTTTGATAATTCATAAAAAGCATCAATCGCTTCTAAATCGCCAATTATTTCATATTTTGCAAGTTTGTTTTCATTCAAATAACAGTGTTTTGGTCCAATTCCTGGATAATCAAGACCGCAAGCAACACTATATGCGTCTTGGATTTCGCCTTTTTCATTTTGCAAAACCTTGCATTTGAAGCCATGAATGATTCCATCTTTTCCAAAAGCTATACTAGCAGCGTTTTGACCAATTTTTTCGCCCTTGCCTAATGGCTCAACACCGACAAGCTGAACATTTTGTTCATTCAAAAAGCCATTAAATATACCAATTGCATTTGAACCACCACCAACACAAGCAACAACATAATCGGGCAAAGAACCATATTGCTCTTTCATTTGCGAATTTGCTTCAATACCAATTCTTGACTGGAAAAATTCTACCATCATAGGAAATGGATGTGGTCCAACAATTGAACCAATGGCATAAATTGCATTTTTAAATTCTTTTTTGTAAGCACCAAGAGCAGCATCAACTGCTTCTTTTAAGCTTTTTGTACCAAAAGAAACGGGTTTTATATTTGCACCCAATAATCTCATTTTATCGACATTTGTTTTTGCTTTTTCAATGTCAACTTCGCCCATGTAAATATCACATTCAAGCCCTAATAAAGCGCTTGCAGTGGCAAGAGCAAGCCCGTGTTGTCCTGCGCCAGTTTCGCCAATCACTTTTGTTTTACCCATTTTTTTAGCCAACAAAGCTTGACCAAGGCAATGATTGATTTTATGCGCCCCTGTATGGTTCAAATCTTCACGTTTAAAATAAATTTTGTTACCATATTTTTCAGATAGATTTTTAGCAAAATAAATTGGACTTGGGCGCCCAACAAAGTTTTTCATTAAATAATCAAGCTCTTGCAAAAAAGATTCGTCTTGAATGATTTCCAAAAAACTTTTTTCAATTTTATTTAATTCATTTTTAAGGTCTTCTTCAATAAATTGACCGCCATAATTTCCAAAAAAACCATTTTTATCAGGCAAAATATTATTAATCATTTTCAATCCCTTTATTTAAAAATCTTGTTGTAATAGCATTTTTATCTTTTAAAATTTTAGCCCCTCGAGTCACTTTACACAAACTAACGTTAAGTTCATTTGCAATTTCTCTTTGAGTGACTCCTTTTGATAATAATTCCAAAATACGCCATCGTTTTGATAAAATTTCAAGCTCGTTTTCGGTGAAAATTTCGCTAAAAAACTTTTCAATATCGGCATTTGTTTTGATTTTGCTTATTATTTTATAAATTTGTCTCATATCTAACTTGTTTCTATTTATAGTAACATAATATCAAATTTTATCCCTTTGTCAAGATATAAAAAATTTATAAAGAAATTGCGCAGTCAAGGTCATAGTGATATAATTTTTTCATAAAAAAATAGGAGTCGAAGCAAATGAATAACTACATTGAAAAAGTTTTAGAAGAAGTTTGCAGCAAAAATGCCAACGAACCAGAATTTGTTCAAGCAGTCAAAGAAGTAATTAAAAGCATTGCGCCTGTCATTACAAAAGACCACGAAAAAATGGCGCTTTTAGAAAGAATGGTTGAACCAGAAAGAATCATAACTTTTAGAGTGCCTTGGATAGACGATAAAGGAAATGTTCAAGTTAATAGAGGTTATAGGGTGCAATTTAATGGTGCAATCGGACCATTCAAAGGAGGCTTAAGATTTCATCCATCCGTAAATCAAAGCATTATGAAATTTTTAGCATTTGAACAAACATTTAAAAACAGCCTAACAGGACTTCCAATCGGCGGCGGCAAGGGCGGCTCCGATTTTGACCCAAAAGGCAAATCAGACAATGAAATAATGCATTTTTGCCAAAGTTTCATGAATGAATTACAACGACACATCGGTCATGACCTTGATGTTCCAGCAGGAGATATCGGCGTTGGCGCTCGTGAAGTTGGTTATTTATTTGGTCAATATAGAAGAATTAAAAACGTATATGAAGCAGGCGTTTTAACCGGAAAAGGCTTAGATTACGGCGGAAGCCTCGCAAGAAAAGAAGCAACAGGCTTTGGCTTAATATATTTTATGAGAGAAATGCTAAAAGCAAACAATATGACCCTAGAAGGAAAAACAGTCACAATTTCTGGTTCAGGAAACGTTGCAATATATGCAGCTCAAAAAGCATTTGAACAAGGCGCAAAAGTTGTTGCAATGTCAGATTCCAATGGTTGCATTTATGATGAAAACGGCATTGATTTAAATGAAATCAAAAGAATTAAAGAAGTTGAAAGACTTAGAATCAAAGAATATCAAGCAAAATATCCATCTGCAAAATATCTTGAAAATATAAAGGGAGAAACCCCAAAAGTTTATACAATTAAAGCCGATGTTGTTCTTCCTTGTGCAACACAAAACGATATCAATATTGAAACAGCTAAAATTTTAGTACAAAATGGCACAATTGCAGTCGGCGAAGGTGCAAATATGCCAACAACAATTGAAGCTATTGATTATTTAATCGAAAACAATGTTCTTCTTGCTCCTGCAAAAGCAGCAAACGCAGGAGGTGTTGCAACAAGTGCACTTGAAATGAGTCAAAATTCAATGAGATATTCTTGGTCTTTTGAAGAAGTTGATTCAAAATTAAATCAAATTATGACAAACATTTTTGCAGCTTGTTACAATACTTCTCAAGAATTCAACCTTGGAATCAATTATGTCGCCGCAGCAAATATCGCAGGCTTTAAAAAAGTCGCAAATGCAATGATGGCGCAAGGCGTAATATAACAAAACCCGCTTTAAGCGGGTTTTTTAATTTTTATCCAAATAATAAATCTAGTGCATCAATGATTTCAGAATCATTCACAACGGAATTAATAAACACTTCATCATCAATATACTTTTGGCGATATTCTTTTATTTGAGGTAAAACCGAAATTTTTGACAAACAAGCTTCGCATTCTAAAATTGTAGTCCCTCTTTTTTCAATTTTAACCATTTTTGATTGACAAGAAGGGCAAGTCAAATTATCAACAAAAACATTTTTATATGGTGTTTTTGCTTCGCATGAATCAATTTCATCAATGCATTTTGTATTGTTTTCAAGTGCAAATTCTATATGTTCAAATTCGCCATAATCAAAAAACACGCCGCCGCATTCTTCGCAAACATCAATATTTGCATTAATTTCATCGACAAAAACTTTTTTCATTTCATGAGAACACAAAGGGCAAATCACCTTTTTAAGATCATAAGCTCTTGTAATTTCAAACATTTTATCGATGCATTTAACAGCATTTTTTGCAACTTCATCATCAATTGTAATCTCATTTGATTCATTTAAAAGAGTATTATATATGCCTTCAAGAGTATTTTTTTTCATATCAGGACAAATTATATTTTCATTAATCAAAATAAATTCTTTACCCCAGTTGAATTTTTTAGAATCACGATTCAATCTATCTACAACACCTTTTTCCGTTGCAATAACGAATTGTCGAGCATCAGAACTAATAACATATTCCATGATTTCTTTAGTTGAGCCAATAAAATCGGAATTTTTTGCAACTTCTTGATTGCACTCAGGATGAGCTAAAATCAAAGCATTTGGATAGTTTTTTCTTGCAGCTTCAACTTCTTCAAGCCTAATTCTTTGATGAATTGGACAAAAACCATTAAATGTTATTATCTCAATTTCAGGAAGCTGCTGTTGAACATATTTTCCCAAAAAATTATCAGGAACAAACAACACTTTGTCTGAATTTAAATTTTTAACAACTTCAATAGCATTTGATGAAGTACAGCAAACATCGCACAACGCTTTAACTTCAGCAGTTGAATTAATATAACAAACAACAGGAATATTTGGATAGCGTTCTTTGAAAGATTTTAAATTATCAACATTAATCATATCCGCCATCATGCAGCCAGAATTAATTTCAGGAAGCAAAACCTTTTTGTTGGGCGATAATAATTTTGCGCTTTGCGCCATAAAATATACCCCAGCAAAAAGAATTATATCAGCGTCTGTCATTGCAGCTTTTTCGCTTAAAAACAAAGAATCGCCAACATAATCAGATACTTCATCAATTTCGACATTTTGATAACAATGCGTTAAAATAATCGCATTTTTTTCTTTTTTTAATTTATTTATTTTATCTATTAAATCCATGTTATTCCTGCTTATAAACCGTTCAAAAGCATATTGTATTAATTAAACTACAACAATAATAGACGGTCAATTATTTTTTATAGCATTGAAGCTCTTAATTCTTCATTTGTCTTAGCGCTTAAATAAGCCGGAGCAATATCAAAAACAGTTTTGCAACCATATTGGCCTTCTAAATTCAATTTGTGCGCTGCTCTTGCATAAGCAACCAAAACGCTTGATGTAAATTCAGGATTTGAATCAAGCTTTAAGCTATATTCGATAAGATGTTTAGTATTATTCGATGTTTCACCACATCTTAAAACAAAACCACCATGTGGAATACCAGAATGCTTTTCATTCAATTCTTCTTGAGAAATAAAATGAACAGTTGTGTCGTAATCTATAAAATAATTTGGCATTGATTTAATTTCTTGCTCGATTTTTAAAGAATCAGCGCCTTCTTTTAAAACAACAAAACATTCTCTTTTGTGTTTTTGTCTTGTTGAAAGCTCAGGATTTTTCCCATCACGAACAGCTTGAAGAGCCTCTTCAATTGGAATTGTATATTGTTTCGCATCTTTTACCCCTTCAATTCTTCGAATGGCGTCACTGTGTCCTTGACTGACTCCTTTACCCCAGAATGTATAATCTTTGCCATCAGGCAAAATTGCATTAGCATAAAGTCTATTTAAAGAAAACATGCCAGGATCCCAACCCACTGAAATAATAGCGGTTTTATTAAAAGCAAGAGCAGATTCATCAACATTTTTAAAATGTTCAGGAATTTTTGCATGCGTATCAAAACTATCTATAACGTTAAACATTTTTGCATATTTTGGAGTTTGAACTGGTAAATCAGTAGCACTTCCGCCACAAATAATCAAAACATCAATTTTGTCTTTCCAAGATTCAATCTCGTCAACTTTCACAACTTTTGCATTTGAATTAATTTTAAGAGCTGAAGGCTCTCTTCTTGTAAAAATTGCAACAAGCTCCATGTCGGAATTTTTCTTAATTGCAAGCTCAACTCCACGACCCAAATTGCCATATCCTAAAATTGCTATTCTTGTTGTCATAGACTCCTCCATTTTTTTCTTATTATATAAAAAAAATAGTCAGGAATAAACCTGACTATTAAAATTAATATAGATAAATTTTCGAATCGATTTTTTCAAAATCCTTATAAATTTGAGGCGAAATCGTGTTTGGTGCTTGATATTTTTCAAGGCTTTTTTGCAATAATTCATTTTGAGAATTTAATAAATCATCCTCAGCACAAGCAATATCACGAGAATAAGAATTTATTGCTAAATTAATTGCTTGCTCAGATGGAGCGCCTTTTTCATTCGTCGCTTTTTGAATAGCGTAACTTGCCCAATTATCTTCAAGATTTTCAACAATATTAAATTTACCTTCTTTATCAAGCCTTTTATTTGTTTCTTTTTTGATTATTTTTTCAACATAATCTTTTTGAGATTCAAAATGACAAGGTTCAAGAAGCTCTATTCCGATAATTTCGCTTGCATCTCGTTTTTCATTTTTTTCAAAAATGTTTGCCGCAATTTTAGTATGCTCAACTTCCATCATAAACATCTCTTCAAAAATTTGTTTAATTCTTAAGTCTGTTTCATCCTTATAACAATTATAATAACAACAAGCTTCGCAAAATTCGTGTAAAAGCCATTTTTCAAACCAGCTTTCATTTGAATCAACCAAAGACTCATACATTGTCACATGTTCTTCTTCGACGTCGCAAATTTCGGCATAAAGACGTTTTAAATCGGTATTCCCATACATAAACCCATGCTCAGCATAAAAATTATGGGTTTGTTGTTCTGCGCAAATAAGCGTCAAAATGTTTATTTTTGTCTTAATCGAAGTTTGCTCTTTATTATAAGGCTTTCTTAATCGAATAGCATTACAATTATGATGATATTGAGTGGGTCGAGCTAATAAAATATCTGTGTTATTGTGTAATATTTCATTAGGGTTTGTTTCTTCTAATAAATTTGCAAATTGACAATAACGATATAAATGATCAAAATCCTCTAATAAACCAAAATTAAATGTTTCTTTAACATAAGAATCAGGTTCATTTTGAGCAAGCCAAGCAGTCAAATCAACAGCAACTTGTTCATATCCTAATGTCGTATCTAATACGCTTTGTTTATAAGGCGTCAGCCAATTCATTGTAGTTTGTTGCATATCTTCTACACGACGAATCGATACAAGCATTTTTTTCAATTCCAAATCGTCAAATTTTCGAACCCAAGAATGCTTAAAGCTCCAAGCTTCAACTTCTATTCCATTCATTAAAATCTGACGAGTTCTTGTATAGTTATCAACAAAATCCCTATTATATGGACGCTTCACAATATCATGCCAGCTTTTGACTTGTTTTTCTAAAGGGATTCCTTTTTCTTTTAAAATGTTCATATTTTCTCCTTATTATCTACAAAGCGCCTGCGCAAAAAGTTCGCAAACTTTATGGTTGTAATCTCTTCCATCTTCCTTTGTAAACAAATTTTTAATATGACTCAAAGAAGAATCATCCGAAGAATAAGTTGGATTACTCATCATAATATGATGAGTATTGGTATCATATCTTAAAGCAAATAAATCATTCATTTGCATAAAACTCGGCAGCTTGTCACTTGCTAAATTGTAACCATTCAAAGCAGATTGAATTCTATTTAATCGTTGTTCATAAGTTATTCCGCCTTCATAATTATCATTTTCAACAGTAACCCCTGGAGCATATTGTCGATTGTATTTCATTTTTTCTGATAAAAATCGAACTTGTTCGATATCATCGCCAAAAATAAAATCAGTCCCTGCACTCATTCCTAAATTTTCATATCGAACAAAATCGTCATTAGTTTTTTCACCAACAATTGCAACCGATAAACAACCAGAGCGACTTCGAATTTCATGAAAAATATATTGAGCAGTATTATAAGAAGGCAAGGCTCCGACTCCAGTATAATTTGTCATATCATATCCACCAATATGCTTTGCGCTATCTACAAAAATTGCTTCAAAACCAAGCTTAACAAGCTTCACATGTTCATCAATATAAATTTGTAAATGTTCATTATTTTCCCAATTAAAATTCTGCTCTTGATTATTTATAAAAATTTTTATTTGATCGGCTGAAATTACTGTTCGAAAACCAGTTTTTATACCTCTAAAATGTGCTAAATCGTTAAATGCTTTTAATTGGTCATATTGAGAAATATTTTTTTCGATAGAAAAATCGATAATATTTTCACTATATCCACAATTAAGCTTTATACCATATAAAGAATTTTCAACGTCTGGTGCTTTGTTATAACCATCGCCAAAAATATTTGGAAAAATTTGAGATAAAATTATGCAATTAGCAAAAGATTTTGCGCTCGGAGGAATTGCGGGCAATAATTTAATAGAATTAACAATGCCGCAACATGTTCGATTTTGGTTCATATTTGCAATCGAGCGATTATTTATTTCAATATAATTTGCTAATCTTCCCCAATTATCACCATAATTAGGAGTTAATATAATATTCGGAAAAAAATCATAAAAAACGTTAGCTTCACACAGTGTCGAAATTAAATCCACAGATTCTTTAAGGCTAATTCCTAAAATTTCGAACGGCAAAATGTTACCAATCCATTTTTTAGAACAACCCAATGCCTGATAAATTTTATCATCAAAATTATTGTTTTTTTGAAGCTTAATATCAAAATTAAAAGCTTTTAATAATTTATTTACGCAGTTATTTTTCATAACGCAAAAATAAATCAAAAAACAATATAAAACATTAAACTAGAGGCTATTAGCCAAATCAACTCGTCCTAATGTTTGCAAATATGGCATTTGAGAATTAATCGTGTCAGCACTTGCCAATATTGAAGTTGTTGGATTATATGAAAACACAAATTTTGCAGCGTCTTGAATATCTTTTTTGGTAATTTTATCAATAGCTTCAACATATTTATCAATACGTTTAATACCATAAGGCTCAAGCACATTCATGGCTAATAAATCTGTTTCACTTAAAGGATTTTGACACTGACCAACGATTTTTTGTTTTAATCTCATTTTTGCACTAGCCAATTCTTCGTCAGAAACCAATTCATAACAAAGCATATCAACATGTTTTTTGAAGCCATCTAGCGATTTTTGAACGTTATCAAAGCTTTGAACTCCAGCTTCTTTGTTGTCAGTTGTAGTTTGAATTTGAAGAGTCAAAATACCCGTATTTTCAAATGATTGAATATTTGAAGAAACCGCATAAGCTAAATTTTGTTTTTCTCTTAAGTCGGAAAACAATCGAGCATTAGAACTTCCGCCTAAAATTGTATGCAAAAGTTCAAATTTTGCTTCGTCTTCGATATTTCCCGACATTGGAAATTTATAAGTTTGATAAATTTGCGCTTGATTTAAATCATCGATATCATAGATTACATTAGGCTCTGGATTTGCTTCAAAAATTGGAGTCAATTTTCGGATATTTTCCTTAAATATGATATTTGGCATATTTTGATGAGAAATAACTTCATTTGCTAAATTTGGATGTTTATCTAAAGGCAGAGTTGCAACAAAAGCAGAAGAAGCATTTTTCAAAAGCTCATTATAAAACTCTTTAACATCAGATAATCGAAGGTTATCGATTTCTTGAAGCATTCTTTCATGCGTTGGGAAATAGCCAGGATATAACCTATCTAATAAATTAGAAGAAGCGTCTTTTTGACTAGCTAAAAGCATCGATTTAACATATTTTTTAGCTGCTTCAAAATCATTTTCAGTTAATTTTGGATGATACATCACTTCATTAATAAGAGCAAGCGTTTTTGTTGAATTTTCAGGCATGCAATTTGCTGAAACTTCAATACTTCTTCCATTAACAAAAACATCCAAATCAATTCCGTTTAGCTCTTTATATCTTTCAAGTTCGCTTTGGTTTTGATATTCTGAGCCTTTGTTAAACATATACCTTAAAACCGCAGGAATGTTTGGATTCTTTGGTTTAACAGGAGGAGTGTTTACACTCCAATTAAAAAAGCATAGATTTGAATTTGTTTTATTTAAAACCAAATGAGTATTATTAGACAATTGATATTCTTTAACATTATCGGTATTAATATTTTTAATACCAGTAAATGAAATATTTTTAGCTTTTTGAACATTATGAAGCGAATATTTTGAAGTTTGATAATTTCTTTGAATATCTGATTCACTAACGCTTGTCGGATGAACAACAACAATTGAAACTTTATTTAAATCGTAATATTTTCGAGCAAAATTCATTATGTCTTCTTTGGTAATAGAAGAAGCGATTTTTCTAAAATCAGCAAAGAAATCAAGAGAATTATCCCTCATGCAATCTCCTATTGTGTCGCAAATTGTTTCAGAATCGCTCATCATAAATTCTAAATTTTTATTTAAATTATTTTTAATAGCAACCATATCATCATCGCTCAAGGCTTGTGTTTGAAGCTTTTTGATTGCGTCATAAAAATAATCAAGAGCTTTTTGCTCATCGTTTGGACTTGTTTCAATAAGGCTAACTAAAGCATAAGGGTCATTTTCCCTTAAGCCAACTTTTTGAACAGCACAACTATACGTTGCATCGATGTCTTGAAGATTTTTCTTCAAATCCGAAGTAGAACATTGAGAAATATAATAGCTAATCATTTTCTCAATAATCACATCTTTTGACTCTGTTGGTTTTGGACCCGCAAAAGCCAAAAAGACATTAGTTGAATTGGTTTTTGAACTTCGAACATCTTCACGTTTTGCTACTTGAAGAGGATTTAAAACTTCTTTTCTTGGGGCAATTTTTTGATTATGTTCATACGCAGGCTTAAAAGACTTTGCTGCGTGAGAAATAATTGTTTCTAATGGAATTGATTCGTCTGCGATAATTACAGTGTGCAAGTTTTCAGGAGCATAATATGTTTGATGATAATTATGCATATCTTGCTTTGTAAGCGCTTGAACGGTTTCAATTGAACCTGCAACCAAGTTTTCACTATTTGATTGAATTTGGAATAAATTTCTAATAACTTTGTCAAAAGCTCGTGTTGCAGGGTCGTCATTTATCATAGAAATTTCAGAACAAATAGGACCTTTTTCTGATTCCATCGCCTCAACATCAAAAGTTGGGTTGTATATCATATCTGCTTGGATATCGATTGTTTTCTTTAATTCTTCTTCGCCCATATAAGGAGCGCTAATATAATAATTAATTTGAGCATAATCAGTTGAAGCATTTGTATATGCACCCATTTGCCCAGTTAATTTAAAAACATCACCGTCTTTTAATTTTGTAGAGCCTTTAAATAAACCATGTTCATTAACATGAGAAACGCCTCTTTTTTCATCAACTTCATTCATTGAACCTGCATCAACAAAAGTTTTAACGATACTTTGTTCGTCTTTTCTTCGCATAATTGCAACTTCATGACCATTTGAAAGTCGATATAAATGAGTAATTTCACCATTAGGAGAAACAATTTCGCCAAGTTTTAAATAGTCTTTTTGTTGAGTTTGGAAAAATGGCAAATAAGGAAAATTAATGTTTTGATTATAAAAACTAGCTTGATAAGGATTATATCCTTGAGGATAAACAAATTGCTGAACTTGCGGCACGCTCACAAATCCATAATTAGGCTTTTGCTGGATATAATACGGATTTATATTTTGTAAAGACATAATTTTCCCTAAATTCCTTATAATATTTTAAAACAAATTAAGAAGAAAAATTGTCATAATTACAACAAAATTTCACAAAACATTATATAGAAATTATGTTTAGTGTATTATTAAAAAGCAGAACAAATGGATTATTTTATGAAATTAGAAAAGAAAATCGGAATTCCTAAAGCAATGTTATATTATACCTATTTCCCTTTTTGGTATGGCTTTTTTAATGATTTAGGAATAGAAGTAGTTTTATCAGACAATACAACCAAAAAAACAATTTCTGATGGTGCAAGCCTTGTTGTAACAGAGACTTGTTTGCCTGTCAAAGTTTTTGTTGGACACGTTTTAAATTTATTAAATAAAGGCATAAAAAACATTTTTGTTCCTTCAATTCAATCCATTGCTCCAAAAATATATAACTGTTCTAAAATTAGAGGACTTCCCGATTTAATAAGAAACGTTGTAAAAGGAGATTTTAATCTCATTGAAGCAACGCTAGACAAATCAGAAAAAGACAAAAATCTTATAGACTTTTTATTAGAAACTGCGCAATATTTTGATATCAAAGACTATGACACAGTTAAAAAAGCTCAAAAAGCAGGCTTTGTTGTTCAAAATAATTTTAATATCATGGTTCAAAGCGGTCTAAGCTTTGAAGAAGCACTAAAATACGCTCGTGAAGGAAAAATTGTTATTCCTCCAAAAAAAGAAGAAAAACAAATCAAAGTTGCTCTAATTGGACACGGTTACAACATTTACGACAAAAGAACTTGCATGGATATCTTTAAAAAGCTTGAAGATATGGATGTTCAAGTTTATAGTGCATTTCAATTGACACTTGAACAATTAAAAGGCGGAATGCAATCACTAGGCTCATCGCTATATTGGGCAAACCAATACGAAATGACAGGATGCGCAGGTCATTATCTTCAGGATGACAAAATTGATGGCGTTATCACTTTAACAGCCTTTGGCTGTGGACCAGACAGCCTAATGCTTGAAGATATAAGAAGAAAAGCAAAAAATTTCAGCAAGCCACTTTTAAATTTAACAATAGACGAACATACGGGAGAAGCCGGGTTTATAACTCGTCTTGAAGCTTTTTGCGATATGCTCTATCGAAACAAAAGAGCTAAAATATTAAAACAAAAACAAAAAGTAGAAGAATTAATTCAAAGGGGCTAAATTTAGCCCCTTTTTAAAATTTTATTCTTCTTCAAATTCGTCACCGTCAGTAATTGCGTTTGCAACCATATTAAATTCTTCGTCATCCTCAATGACTTCAAAAGTGCAATCATCATCGGTTTTGTTCATTTTCATAATGATAATTTCATCATCCTGCTCATCGCTAGGCAATTCGCCTTCTTCAACAACAGACAAAAGAGCGTAATCTTGACCTTCAACATTAACGATTTCTTGAAGTTTCATTGTAACCTCTTCGCCTTGTTCACCAATAACTGTGATAATTTCAGGAGCATTTTCTTGCATAACTTTTTCCTATCTATTATTTTCTAAGTATTCATTTAATATAACACAAGCTGCCATTGAATCAACCAAGGCTTTGTTTTTTGTATATTTTTTTCCTTGGTTTTTCAAAATGTTTTCAGCTTCCGAAGAAGACAATCTTTCGTCTTGTTCTAAAATAACATATTCACTTCTCAATGGTTCAATAAATTTTAAACAATTTTTTGCTTGAAAACCCAACGAACCATCCATATTATAAGGAACACCAATCAAAATTGTGTCTGTGCCATATTCTTTGCATATATTTTTAATTTCTTCAAGAGCCGATTTGTCAGAATTTCGATTAATTGTTTTTAAAGGATTAGCACCCATCCAAAGTGCATCACATGTTGCAACGCCAATTCGTTTTGTTCCAATATCAAGTGCAACAATTCGTTTTTTTAGTTCCATTTTGCCTCAATTTGCGCCATTAAAGTTTCAAGCTCAGCTTTTTTGAATTTTGTTTTCGAACCTTTTTTAAACATATTATCATCATCAAGCTCGCAAATTTTATCATTCAAAGCGCAATATATGCTTTTATCAATCATTGAAGTAATAAGCATTTTTGTATATACGCTTTTAAAGCATAAGCTATATGCGCAAGCAGAAGTTAATTTTAATTTTGCCAAGGAAGAAACATAACTTTGTAATAAAAGTTTGCTTTGAAGTTCTGCCATAAATTCTTTATTATTAAGAAAATTCTTATCAATTGAATCAGAAACAATTGAATTAATTTTTTCTAAATCTAAACAATGTTTTTTTTCGATTTGTTCGATGATTTCATCAACAAATTTATTTTCGCCACTAGAATAAAACCAGGTTTCCATTACAACAGCATTGATGATTTTTTTAACTTTAGCTTCTGTTAGCTTTGTCACCTCTAATTTTGAATTTAAGAATTCAGAAATATCATAGTTTAAATCTCTAACGTCGTTAAGCATGTTTTTCCAAACAATAAATTCATAAGGTAATTCGTAATTATTTTCATCAGTTTTAGATAAATAATGAGAATACAAGCCCTTAAGCGCCACAGGAGCAATATTAACAGGCATTGAATCACTAAATAGCCTTTTAATTATTGTCGCAAAATTGTCCTCAAGAATTGAACAAAAACCCATGCAAGAAGTTATTCCTTGGGTAATATTTATCGTGAAAAACAGCGCATCAATGGTTTCGTCTTTTCTTTTTCTTGAAAATACTAAAGAAAAATTAGATTTTCCATCAATAAAGCTAATAAAACACTTATACACTTTGCTATCTTTTGTAAGAAATCCATTAACAAATTTTGGATTTTCAGTTTTTATTTTTTTGATAACTCTTTTTAATTTGGCTTTCGTTTTAGTATCAAGCTTATTATTGTTTAAAATAAACTCCAAACCCGATAATGAATATGGCGAATTTAATTCAATTAATGTTTCAAAAACAATTTCAAATTCAGCACCTTCAAGGTTAAGCTGAGCCAAAATTGAAAAAGCGTTTGCCAAATCATCGCCTGAAAACTCATTTTTTAAATTATCAAGAAAATATATTTTTTCTTCTTCAGGAATATTGATAAAAAAGTCCAATAAATCTATTTGAACTTCAGGGTCAACTAATGCATTATTTAAAAAGTTCTCAACGCCACTGTGCGCAAGTTCTTCAGGATTATCAACATAATTAGAAATGTCTCTATAATTAAAATCTAGCCCTTTTTGTCTCATCAAGGACATGATTATGAATTTTTTATTATCTTCAACTTTTTTATCTTGAAGAAATTTGATTGCAACATTTTGAAAAACATCATTGTCAATTGATTCAAAAGCAATGATAGAACAAATATCTGCATAAATTCCATTAGAAGAGATAATTTCAGCCAAAAGAGTTTTGAAAACAAATTCTTTGTCTTCAAACTCGCAAACAGTTTTAATATCGATTTCTAATTCAGAATTATCAATTTTATTTACATTTCTATATTTATTTAAAATAGCTATTAAAGCAGCTCTTTGCTGAAGTTTTTGCGAATTAGCAGACATTATTTTCGATTTACACCCCATAACAAATCTAAAATTCTTTGCGCTTCAGCACTCATCATACCATCTTGTAATATTAAATATTGAACGGCAATCAAAGTGCATTCAGAACAAATATTAACCCCGGGTCCTTTTACCATCTTTGGGACTTGAGTATTAGGTCTTTTGCAAAAGCTGCAATATTCAACCTCTTGTTTTATTTCGTTTTGTTGTTTTGTTTGTTTTTTGCCAAATGAAACAACTTTTTTCTCGTCCAACTTTTTCTCCTTACTTGAATAATATTTATATTTTATAGTATTTTTGGCTTTTTTAATAAAATATTAACTTTTGTAAACAAAATTATAACAAAAAAGACAATTTTTAAAAGAAAAAAAACTTTATTTAAATACGAGAGATATTTAAGGATTATATACTTATGGCTGTTGGCGCACAAGATAAATTGGATAAAGCATTAGTTAAAAAATATCAAAGCTTAAAAGTTGATAATGCAGTTATTCAAAACTCAATGATTGACCCAAACAAAATGATGGGTGTTATGAACGACTACGCTAATGCACATATGGAAGCCTTTAGAATTCAAAATGCGCTTCGTGATATTTGCTCAAAAGCAATATCGATGAATATTCAATATACAAAAATGAAGTCGGTTAAATCTAAAAAAGAAAGAATGCAGGAAGCAGCAAGAAAAGTTGTTGCCGCACAAATGGCGAAGAAAAATGCATTGGCTCAAAAATTAGCAAAAGAACCAAGACCTTCATTTGCATAAAAATTTTACTTATTGGTTTTGTGTGTGTTAAACTTGCCTCTTTGTTTTCAAAGAGGTTTATTTTTGTATTTACATATTTAAAAACTTATAGTTTAATATTTATATAACCCATTAAGAATTGCGTGGTGCGATATGATAGAAATTTTAAAAACCACTGATAATAAACTGATAGAACTTGGAATTAACGAAGCCCAAAGCGGGTCTTGGTTTAATTTGATTAATCCAAGCTATGATGAAATTCAGAAAGTATCATTAATTCTTAATTTGGATGAAAGCTTTTTGCGCAATTCATTAGACGTTGACGAGCGTTCTCGTATAGAATTCGAAGACGATTGCTTATTGATAATCACAAATATTCCAATAATGGAGGATGAAGGCGCTTATGATACATTGCCTTTGGGTATAATTTTCACCCAAAGAGGCTTCATTACAGTATCATCAAAGAAAAACAAAATCATTTCTTCATTCAATAAAGATACAGCAGCAAGTTTTGATACAAGAAACAAGACTAAATTCTTACTAGATATTCTATTTCGTTCAACAAAATACTACTTGAGATATTTAAACAACATCACAAAGCAATCTGAAGAAATAGAAGAAGAATTAAGAAAAACAATGAAAAACAAAGCACTTTTCCAATTGTTTGAAGTGCAAAAATCACTTGTATATTTCACAACGGCGCTTAAAGATAACTACATGGTTTTACAAAAAATCATGAGAATTAGCCAAAGCAGCAAACAAAACACTCTTTTAAAATTCAGCGAAGACGATATTGATTTATTAGAAGACGTTATCATTGAAAACAAACAGGCGCTTGAAATGGTTGAAATGCACAGAAACATCTTGGAAAACATGATGGACGCTTTTGCATCAATTATTTCAAACAATTTAAATATTGTGATGAAATTTTTAACTTCTATTGCAATCATTTTTGCGATTCCAACAATGTTTTCAAGCTTTTGGGGAATGAATGTTGCAGTACCTTTCGCTCAAAACGAATTTGGCTTCTTAATCGTAAGCGTTATATCATTAATCGCCGCAATATTAGCAGCAATATTTTTTGCTAAAAAAGGTATGTTTTAAGCCTTTAGAGTTTCTTCTTTTGGTTTATCGCTAAAAAATACATTAGGCAAAATTTGTTTTAATCCAGGGATAATTTTTAATGCAATATCGGCACAAGGAGCAAGCTGAATTTCATTAACAAATCTTTTAATAGATTCAACTGTTTCGTTGGCAAATTTTGCACAAGAAAGTCTTGTATAATTATCAATACTATGTTTTTTGTGTAATATTTTTTTGGTTTTTGGGGCAAAAATTTTATGCTTGTTTTCCTTAATTTCGTGAGCATAAATTGTTTTAGTTTGTCCAGGATGAGAAGTAACGGAGCTTACAATACTATCTTTAGTAGTATAATTTGTGCAATTATCATAATCTTCAAAACCAAATTTATTAATAATTGCATTTGTTCCAAAGCCATCAAATGTAATCGCTTTAACGTTTTCATCAGTTGAAGCAACAAGTTGAGCTAAAGAACCACCTAAAGAATGCCCTACAAGGGTAATTTCAAAATCAGGATACTCTTGTTTAATCTTTTGATATAAAAAATAGGCGTCATAAAATTGGTCAGGAATTTGCTTTTCAACCATTTGAATATCTGATTTCACGCCTGCTTGGTTGCTTGTGCATCTAAAAGAAATTACAACTTCTTTTTCGTCTAAACTTTCATAAATGCTTGCACTAAAGCCTGTATTGTTATCGCTATAAGTTTTAACTCTTAAATAATCATTAACAAATTCAATATCACCATCATTGGCGCAATCTTTTGCAAGTTCGGCATATTTTTCATGTTTTATTAAAATTGCATCTTGTTCAAGTTGTTGTTGAATTTTTTCTCGCTTATTTGAACAAAAAGACACATTTTTTTGATATTTACTTAATGAATTAGAATAAACATTTGAAATATTCAAAATTTTCATGCAAAACACCTATCAAACAATGTATAAATTTAAAACCCAAAATAAATATTTTTTGATAGTATATGAAGAAAAATTAAACAAATAGCAACATTTTTCATTTAGGCGCATTAATAAATTAACACAAGGAGAGAGAATATGAATATAGCGCCAATTAACAATCATTTATCGAAAACACGAAACCTTAGTCCAATTTTAATTAAAAGAATTAATTCAAGCCCGTCTTTTGGGGATATCGACGGAGACAGAATAATTCTTGGTCCCAAAATTAAACCACACGAAATCAGGGCACTTTCTCCTGAATGGGATAAATTAAGAGCGCAAGGAAAATTGCTTCTTTCTAAAAGATCAAAATTATATGAGCATGGCAAAAATTTGATTCAAGAAGGCTATATAATGAAGCATAGAACTCAAGAACTTCAGGTCAAAGCGCAAACATTAAGCAAAGAATCGCAAGTAATATACGATGAGGCTTTTTCATTACTTGAAGACGCCATAAAACACGATTTTCAAACATATAGAAACAAAGACCGCAGTCAATATTGGTCAAAAAGAGAAATAGAACGCTCTTGGGATGGAACAACAATCACAGAATACGACGATGAGGATGAAGGAGAAGTTTTAAGAAGAGTTAAAATAAGCGATGACAAAGTAAAATATGAAAAAATGAACTATTTTTCAGGCGCAGTTACTGAATATGTTTTTGATAGAGATTCAAGACAACTTACTAGCTTAACAATAGGAAAAAAAGACAGACTAAGAGGCGGATATGACGCAGAAGAGTTATACACTTATGATTGCGACGGCAATTTGTTTGAATATGCAAAAGATTACGAAATAACAAAAAATGCGGATGTATCAGCAGATCAATATTATATATTTGATTCAAAACATATTAAAACATTCTATTTAAATTATTATTCAGGCGGTTCTCCGCACACAACTTCAGCTTCAAAAGTTCTTGAATTTGCTAATGGAGAATTTATTAAGGCAAACATCTTTTATAGAGATATAACCGACAAAGAAACAAGAATCGGAGACCAATATCTTCATGATACCCACGGAAATATTACTACATACGCGCACAAATTAAAACAAGAAGGAAATGGCTTAACAAGCGCAGAACATGTATTTGGTTTTAAATCTGGCGTTGTTGATTCAATTCTTGTTGATTACAAAGCTTTTAGCCAAAATGGAACAGCAAGCGCTAAGAAAAAATATACAGTAGGAAATTATGGACATAATATCACCTCTTGTTCAGTAAACAACCAAGGGCTTTTTGGAGCAAATCATCAAATCAATGATTGCATGAGCGAAAAAATTGCAACGTATGGATATTAAACTGAAAAAAGAGTCCTAAAAAGGGCTCTTTTTTTATAAATAAATTAAATATAATTTTTCATAACCAGATAAATATCATCAACAATATCAATCGCTTTATTAATTGTTTTTCCATCAGCAGATAAAATACCCAATCTTGTTAAATATTCGTCCATTTCTTTGAGATTTTTTGCAACGACGTTAATTTTTCCAACTTTTTTCAATCCGCCAAGACTTTCTAGAGGCGAAGCAGTATCAAGCGTTAAAATTCCTTCAACGGTTCTTAAATTAGGCAAAGATTTTGCCGTTGTTCTTCTTAAATCGCATTCGCCATTCACTCGATTAATTGTTGAAATAATATCACTTTCAGTTAAAGGAGACTTGGATTCTCTAATTATTCTTGAAATAGAATCTGAACAATATCTTCCTGCAACAACCTCATCAGCCTTTTTCCAGCTCATTGGAAGATATGTTTCAGTTGTATAATAAGAAGTTCCATATTTGCCAATTAAAATTTCTTCAATTGGAGAAAACCTCGGACTTGGCAATCCTTCTCTATCCCAACGAGGAAGCGTTGAACCAAAATCAGCCATTTGAATATTTCTAATCCCATGGTCATCATTTTTCATTTTATGATAAATTCCAGTTCGTTGCATTATATCCATAAAATCTCCTTTTACACACTTTAAATAATAAAGTATAAATTCAAGAAAAAATTGCCTAGAATTTCAAATTTAAATAGAAAAAAAATTGCAACAAAAAAAGCTCTCATCAAGAGAGCTTTTAATTGGCTGGGGTGAAAGGACTCGAACCTCTGAATGCCTGGACCAAAACCAGGTGCCTTACCACTTGGCGACACCCCATCGGGCAATTACTATATTAATATATAAAGAATATTTGTCAAGAATTTTTTATAAAGTTAAATGTTTATCTTTTGTCACTGAAACTATCGCATCAATAAGTTGTTGAACAATGTCTTCAATGTAAGCTTGAGTTGTCATACCATTAATTACAACATCCGCTATATCCATCGAAGGACGAATATGCCTAAAAGCTGTTTGATTAACATCATGAAATTGCATTTGTGCAGCCAAACCGGTTTTACCTCTACTTGTTGCACGGGCAAACCATCTATCTTTAATTACTTCAAAAGGAGTATAAACATAGATTTTAACATCTGTTATATCACGAAGTTTTTCATGTAAAACGTATAAGCCTTCGTTCAAGATTAATTTTGCGGGCTTTTTAAGAACAGTGTCTTTTTTGCTTTCGCAAGTCACAAAATTATACAAAGGAGAATAAATTTCATTTCCTTCTTTTAATTTTAACAAATGCTCACGCATTAACTCCAAATCAATCGCATCAGGAGTATCAAAAGAAAAGCCTGATTCAAATAGTTTTTCATAGCTTCCAGCTTCAGTCAATTCACGAGAAGCGTCTTTATAATAATCATCACAGCAAACAACAGTATAGACATTACTAGTGTCGGATTTTACGCATGCTTTGGCTGCATTTCGAACAAGCGTTGTTTTGCCTGAAGCGCTTTCTCCTGCAATCGACATAATAAATGTAGAATTTTTGTCTTCAATTGCTTTTCTTGCAATGTTAAATATAAAACCTTCATTTATGCGCAAAATTAAAGGCTGTTTTTGCATTCTATCTTTAGCAATAACTTCTCTAATATTTTCTAAAATTTGAGACATTTTAGACATTGAAACCAGTTTTTGAGCTTGCTTAATTTGATTTTCGCTTAAATGAGTCATTTTATATCTTATTCCAAATCTAGTTTATTCTTCTTCAAATGAAACGAGGTTTTCTTCGCTTTTTGCTTCAATTTCAAGCAACTTGTATGCCATATATGCGCCAGTAGCAAGAGCCTTTGGGTCAAGATCTGTCTTTTGAGAAAGCTCAATAATGGCAGTATTAAGCTCAGGATTTTCATCCTTAATATAATGAATCATTTCTTTTCTCCAAGAAGGAATATCTGAAACAATTTCATCAATAATTTGTTCTACATTTTCAATTGAAATTAATGGTTGCATAATTAAATTATATTAAAAGTATAAAACCTCGTCAAATATTATAAGTTGTTTACTTTAATCCCATCAAAAACAGTTTTATCGATACTATTTTTAACGATATTATTCCAATTTTCATTAGTTCTTGCAAAAGACAACTTATAATTTTGTTTAATAATATCGGAATTGTTGTTTGCAATATCAGCACAATGAGCAGAAATTTTACTGCTAATTACCCCTTCTCGAAGTTGAGCAGACGAGCTTGGTTTTAAATAATCAACCCCAGAAACAACATTTAATAAATTTGCCCCATTTGTTGCGGCAATTGAGTTTGCTATTGAAGAAGAAATATTATCATGTCCAACAGCGCAATCGCAAGCAAAAGCAGAAGAAACAAACAAAGGCACTTTAAGAGTGATTTCTTTAATCAAATTCACCAACGAAGGAATTTTATTAATAGAAACATGTCCAAAACCATCAGACATAACTTGAACTCCTGCTTTATTAGCTCTTCTTGCCAATTCACCGATAATTGCATATTCTGCAATTTGCAAAGAATCAAAAGAATCAGAAATGCTGCCGGTTTTAAACGCAGAAGCTAAATGAAGAGTAACATCATATTTTTTCAAAATCTCCAAAAGCTCATCAAAATAGCGATAATATGGATTTTCAAGTTCTGTTTTTTCAATCCAATCAAATAAAATTTGCGCACCTTGCGATGTAATTTTCGACAAACGACCTTGTGCCAAAAATTGCATAACTAATGATTTTGTTAATCCGCAATTAAGCGAAACAAAATCAACGCCTTCTTTACAATGATTTTCGACAACATCAAGCATTGCTTTAGTAGAAATATTAATCAAACCAAATTCATCAGCTAATGCATTATATCCCAACTCCAAAAATGGATTTGTTCCAAGAGGAACTTTTGAATTTAAAAGCAAAGCTTGTCGGGCTTCTTTGATATATGAGCTTGCGCTAATGTCAAAAACGCAATCCACGCCTGCTTCTTGCGCAACTCTTAATTTGTCCAATTCGCAAGATAAAGAATTTTCACAAGAATTCACACAAATCGAAGCGCAAACTTTCGTTCTTAAACCATTTCCAATCGCAACAGGAGGGATATCTTTTCTTATTTTATTTTTTAAAATTACAATATGACCTTTTGCAATCGAATCTTTTAAAAATTTTTCGCAAATTCCTTCACTTTTGGCAACTTCAACCATCTCATCGGTAATTTTTTCGTCTTGCGCCTTTAAAACTCGAGTTGACATCATAAACTCCTAAACTATTTTCTATACAATTTTTTAATTTCACTCACGCCTTTTTTAGGAATTGCCATTGCACCACCCAAAACTTCAGCGCCAAAATAAATTTCAACATAAGCTCTTAATAAATCGAGCTTATAGAAAGCATTTTGTAAGCTCGTATCGCCTAAAACTACGCCATGATTTTTCAAAAGCGCAACATTGTTTTTTTCAAAACACTCACCAACCGCAACTGCTAAATCAGCACTCGAAGGACAATAATATGGAATTAGAGGAATTTCATCCCAATAAAGAGCAAAATCAGGCAAAATCGGTTTTTTAATTGGCAAGCCTGCAACCGCAAAAGCAGTAATCAAAGGACAATGGCAATGAATTATTGCATTTATATCGTCACGACGAGTATAAATTTCGCTATGCATGATTTTTTCGCTCGAAGGTTTTTTATTTCCCTCTTTTAAATTTCCATCGTAATCAATGAAAACAACGTCGTTTTCATCCATATCATTCATGCATGTACCGCTTGCGCTAATCAAAATTCCATCTTTATGTTTAACTGAAATATTACCACTAACAGAAGGGCTCATCCCTCTTTGATAAAGACGTTTTGCCCAAAATAGAATATTATTTTTTGAATCTTTGTCTGCTAATTCCATTAGTACTCCATAATTTTTATATTGCTATTGTACTAAAAAAATGTTTATGATTAAATATTTTTAGCAATATTTAACAATATTGACTTCTTAAGAAAGTTGGTTAAAAACCATTAAAAAGACAATCAAACTAGCCAAAAACGCAGGTTTTTGCTATGGCGTTAAAAGAGCCGTCGATACTACAAAAAAATTAAAACAAGAAAATCCAACTCAAGCAATTTCAGTCTTGGGCGAATTAATTCACAATTCCCATGTAACATCTGAGCTTGAAAGCCTTGAAATTAAAACTTTAACAACTTTGCCAGAAAAAGGCGAAGGTATTTGCATAATAAGAAGTCATGGCGAAAGCGACAAAACATTCGAAGAAATTCAAAACAAGGGATACGAAATCGTTGATTTAACTTGCTTAGATGTTAAAAAAGTGCAACAAAAAGCGGTTGAATTGGTTATTGATGGATATTTTGTAATCATTCTTGGAAAATATGATCATCCTGAAGTTAGCGCCATTTATTCAAACGCAAAAAACCAAGCAAAAGACATTAATGACGTATTTGTTGCGCAAAATCTTGAAGCACTTAAAGCAATTGAATCAAGAATCAAATCAGCAAACAAAGTTGGTGTTGTTCTTCAAACAACTCAAACAAAAGAATATTTAATGCAAGTTGTTGATTATCTTTGTGGAATTTGCAAAATATTAAAAATTCAAAACACAATTTGCCCTTCGACAACCCTAAGACAAGAGGAAGCAAAAAAACTAGGCGCCATTTCAGATTTAATGGTTGTTGTAGGTTCAAAAAAAAGCGCAAACACAACCCATTTGGCTTCAATTTTGAAAGATATTACAAAAACAATTCATATTGAACATCAAGACGAGCTTCAAAATTATAAAAATGAAATTAAACAAGCTCAAAATATCGGTGTAACAGCAGGAGCTTCAACTCCTGACAACATAATAAATGCAGTAATTAAAGAACTCGAAAATATAAATTAGAAAGGGAACATAAAAATGACAGAAACTATGTCAAACCAAGAATTTGAACAATTGTTGTTAAATTCTTACACTTACAAAATCAATGTTGCAGACGTTGTAAAAGGCGTTGTTGTAAAAAAAGAAAAAGACGGCTATTTAGTAGATATCGGCGCTAAAACTGAAGCTTTCTTACCAAACCGTGAAATTTCAAATTTCCCAGACAAAAATGTTGATGAAATCATCAAATTATGGGACGAAAAAGAATTTTACATCATTAAAGACGAAGAAGACGACGAAGTTGCTATTCTTTCTCTTAAAAAAGTTTCTTGCGCTCAAGCTTGGCAAAAACTTGCTGATATTAAAAATTCTAATGAAAACTGCATGGCTAAAGTTTTATCTTCTGTTAAAGGCGGTTTAATTGCTGAAATCGAAGGTTTAAGAGGATTTATCCCATCAAGCCAATTAAGAACTGGTGCTCCTTCTGAAATGCAAGTTGGTCAAGAAATTGAAGTTAAAATTCTTGAAGCAGATCCAAAAAGAAACAAACTTATCCTATCTCAAAGACAAGTTTATACTCAACAAAGAGAAATGGTTGCAGACGAAATCATTTCAAGACTTGCAGTTGATCAAATCGTTACTGGCGAAGTTGTTAGAATTGCTGATTTCGGTGCATTTGTTGATATCGAAGGAATCGATGGACTTCTTCCAATTTCTGAAATTTCTTGGGAAAGAATTAAACACCCAAGCGATGTTATTCAATTAGGTCAAAAAATTGAAGTTAAAATCATCAAAATTGATGAAGATTTAAAACGCATTTCTTTATCTTTAAAAAGAATGGGCGCTAATCCTTGGGAAGAAATCGTTGACAAATTCAAAGAAGGCGATGTAATCAAAGGAACAATCAACAAAATCACTTCTTTTGGTGCTTTCATCAACATTTACCCAGGTGTTGAAGCTTTACTTTCTTCTTCAGAAATTGCTGATGGTCAAGTAAATATCAATGCAATGTTCAATATTGGCGATGAAGTTGATGTATTAATCAAAAAATTCACTCCACAAGAACACAGAATCAGCCTTTCAATGAAAGACATTGTAAAATAAAAAACAGGGTTGAAACGTTAAAAAAACAGCAATGCGTCGAGCGTTGCTGTTTTTAGTTGAAACCGTTGTCAGGCGACGTAGGATAATCGAGCGAATTTGCGACAGCGAAGCGATAGCAAATTTTAAGCGAGATACCCACAGGAGCAAAATAAAACAGGGTTGAAACGTTAAGAAAATGCTATTGCGTTGAGCGATGGCATTTTTAGTTGAAAAAAATCAAATCTATCCTCTTCTAACAACAGTCGAAATAGGTTCACCATAGCTATCAAAATGACCAGAAGTTTCTTCGATTGTATAGCTAATTGTTTCGTCTTTTTCTTTTAAGCTTGTTGCTAAAGCCACTGCATCGTTGATATTAGAAAATTCGCCAACCATATCAGGGCTATATTGTCCTTGTTTTTTAACAAATACATTAAACATTTTTCTCTCCTTTTTTTAAAACAATTATAACGCATAAAAAAATACCTCCGCAATGGAGGTATTGAAAATCTTTTAAATTCTCGTGTAAAAAGGTTAGTGTGTGAATAGTGTTAAAACTAAAATGTAGGGGGTGAGGTATATGTCTTACATATATATAAAGTATATATGCAGATAAAAATTGCCTAACCTTGTTGTTTTGTTACATTTCTTAAGAATTAATCTACAATGTCAATTCCACAACACGAAATAGAAAATCCGCAAGGATTTTCACAAGAAGCACATTTTATTACACCTCCACAACTACCACTAACGCCTTCGCATGGATCGGGACCTTCAGGCGAAAAAACCCAGCCATTTCCAAGTGAAGCACAAAAAGAAGCTGTTATATCAGATGCAGAACATACAGGCGGGTCAACTACTGCCTGTTGAGCAGCCAAAGCACAATCTGATAATTCTTCTTGTGCATTTTCCACCTCCTGACACATCATTTCATATTCAATACCCTTGGAGCTTATGGGGAAGTTGAATTGGTCTTTGTAGGGGGTGTTGGGTTCTTCTTCGCCGTTGATGTCTACTGTTATGATTCCAAGGAGGGATTTAGACATTTCACATCCATCTACTGTTATTGTTCCTGATGAAGATGGGGAGACTTGATATTTTTCTCCTGTTCCAAGGAATAATAAT
>JAFQHZ010000015.1 GCA_017415185.1 Candidatus Gastranaerophilales bacterium | reverse complement strand
CACTCTCAATGATGTATTTTCCGTCTGGAAAAATCTTAAAAGAGGTATTCGCAACAACACTTTTTCAAACTATTGTTATATGTATGAACAATACATAGAAGATAGCATTGGCACCCGAAGCGTTGTATCTTTAAAAAAATCCGATATAAAAAGATTTTTCAATTATCTGGCAGATGAAAGACATCTAAAAGAAAGTACGATAGAATCTATCCACACTATTCTACATCAAATTCTGCAAATTGCTGTTGATGATAATTTTATTAATTGTAATCCTTCAGACAACGCTCTTTGTGAATTGAGAAGATCACATCAATGGGACGCAATAAAACATCAGGCACTTACAAAATCCGAGGAAAACTTGTTGCTCAATTTTCTTTCGAAAAACTCTCCAAATGCCAGGTGGTATCCGATAACTGCGGTATTACTAGGTACCGGAATGCGAATAGGTGAAGCAACCGGGCTTCGTTGGTGCGATATAGATTTTGAGAATAATACTATAAATATCAATCACACTCTTGTTTATTATGACAAAGAAAACGAACACTGTAAATTTTCAATAAATGATGTCAAAACTCCCGCAAGCAGAAGGATAATTCCAATGAGCACCAAGGTCAGAAAAGCCGTGCTCGAAGAAAAAGACTTTCAAGAACTTGCCGGTATTACATGCTCAACTGAAATAGACGGATATACCGATTTTGTGTTTTTGAACCGCTTTGGCAAACCTCATACTTTTGGAAGTTTAAACAAAGTATATAAGCGCATCATTCGTGATTGTAATGACGAGCAGTTTCTTAAATATGACAATCCAAAAAATCTTTTACCAAACTTCAGCTGCCACAATTTACGTCATACGTTTGCTACCAGATTATATGAATCCAATCTCGATGTAAAAATGATCCAAACCATTTTGGGGCATTCAGACATCTCGACAACAATAAATATCTATACTCATGTGACGCAAGGAATGTATGAAAACGCTCGAAACGCTATGGAATTGCTTTAAAAAAGAAAACCGGGGAAGTAATAGTTCTTCGGTTTTTTATAACAACACTCCAATTTATTAAAAATATCTTATGATTATCGATTTGATTTTCATATTACTGCTTTTGATTACTATGATAACATGTGTTATAATAAAAAATGTGAGGCGATTATATTGAAAAATGTTATTAAACATCGACAACATTATGTTTTCCAAGCATATTTGCAAAATTGGTCCGAAAACAACCAAATATGGTGTTGTAGGAACAAACAAAAATGTTTTCGAACAAATACAATTAATATAGCTCAAGAAAGAGATTTTTATAAAATAAAAGAATTAAATATCGATGAAGAAAAATTCATTATGTTGTTCTTAAATAAGCAGCCAACAAATAATATCGAAATAATGCGTAGACAAATGGAAACTTATGAAAAACCTCTGTCTTGGCAAAAAACAGTTAATAGTATTGTAACTATAATAAAAACAAAAATATATAAAGATAGGCCCATTCCACGCAAAGTAGAAGATTTACTTAATTCTATTATAGAAGTTTCTAAGTCAGCTATTAACGATATGGTTGAAGAACTTTATTGTGATGACGAAAGTGAACTAATAAAAATGATAAATCTTTTAGAAATGAACAATTTGGATTTTTATTACAATCCATATAGTTGCTCTGATGTGTTTTTTGAGAATTCTAGGCTTGCCTTTTTGTATTATTTATGCTCACAACATTACAGAACAAAAGCAGCTAGAGTTCGGCTTGCTAAAGGATTGTCAAATCTTCTTGAAAACAATAATTTGTCCAAATTTAATATTAATAAAAACAATATTTGTCCTGAAAATTTGGCACACCATATATTTTGGTATATTGAATGTATTTTATCTGATAAGTTGTATAACAAAAACGCTCATTTAACATTACTTCTTAATCACACAAACATACCTTTTTTAGCTAGTGATCAACCTATAATAAACATTCTAGCTGATTATCAATCTTTTACCGACGAAGTTAGCGATTTAATATTTTATTACCCCATCTCTCCCAAAATTGCGATAACTGTAAATGATAAAAACAATTTTGAACGATATGAGCTAAATGAATCTGAAGTCGAACTATTCAATCAAAAATTAATTGCGGCTTCTTATGAATATGTATTTTCAAACTCTGAGGAATGTTTAACTAAGTATTTTTCATTGCCAAGAGAGGAGTCTAATATAAATGCAACCTGATGATTATTATAGCAATGGTCTTATCGAAATTGCTCGTTTTGGAAAACACACTATGTTAAAAAATAATATGAGCGAAAAACAACATAAAAGAACTATCCAAAAGCTTTCAAGAAAATATCCAAAACTTAAAAGAAAAATAGATAAATTGGTTCGATCAATCAGAAAACAAGTTTCTAAGTGCGATCCTATTCAATTACTAACGTATTCTTCCGATATGTTTTTGATGAGTAATATTGGAATTTCATCTGAAATACAGGCATCAAGAGAAAAAATATATATTTCAAGAATGACTGAATATATACAAAGCATCATTGCTTCTTCAAAAATAAAATATAAGACAACAAAAAAGGATCCTAGCTTTCATTATTTTCGTATTCAAAAAAACATAATGAAACTATATAAACAAATCGATGATTTTTATTATTGTTGGTTTGCTTTAGCTGAACAACTATATACAAAATATGATAAAGAAATAATAGAGAATGTTCTCGAGTCACAATTATTATATTCCGTAAGAGGAAAACGCTATCCAGTATTTGAGGTTGAATATTATGAAAAATTATTGAAAAACCATAATGATATTTTTTTAAAACTCTTTAACATTTCATATGTGCAAATAATAGAAGGTATTAAAAAATTACAGTATGCTCTTTCTCAAGAGAAATTTGATATTTATGAGGAATTCGGAGAAAAATTAGATGCCTTTTTGGAATGTGGTGAAACAGACTTTAATAAGTTTAGAGAAAGCAATCCAGATGCAGGAACTTCTTTTGTAGAAAAATTTTTAGGATCCAAGTTGCATAATGTCATTTATATTACTGGTTGGCCTGAAAAATTTGTAAATATTCTATCTTGGGAAATTAATCAATGTACGGATTTTTACAACAATAGAGACTTTTCCGGTTGGCCAATTATTGATTTACCCATACAAAAAAGACCATTTTTGAAAATCAACAATGATTATTATTGCTTTGACTATTATTCTTTTGTAGATAATTTTTATCGAGCAATACAAAAAGCAATATCACGAGAAGCACCGGAATACAATTGGAATTATAATCAAAAAGAATCAAGTGAAAGTATGGTAGCCGATGTTTTTTCTAATATTCTTCCAGGATGCACTATATATAGAGACAACTATTATCCTAAAAATAAATCTTTAAAAAATTTAGCTGAAAATGATATTATCATCGTTTATGAAAACGTATTAATTATAGTCGAAGTAAAAGCAGGTTCTTTCATATATACTGCTCCTATAGAAGATTTCGAAAATCACATTGTTTCTTATAAAAATCTAATTGAGGTAGCAGATCATCAATGTAAGCGGACTTACGATTATTTGGTTTCAAATCCTATGGCTGTTATATATAATCAAAATACTAGTATTAAAACACAAATTGACATGAATAATATAAATGATATTTTCATGATTTCCGTTACTGTTGATAATATCAACGATTTTGCTGCTCATGCAGAAAAGCTTAATTTTTTACAATTAAAATGTAATGCTATAAGTATTTCAATTGATGATCTTATGGTATATAGAGAATACTTCGACTCACCATTAGTTTTTTTACACTTTTTAAAACAACGAAGACAAGCTACATTGGAAGATAAACTCGCATTAAACGATGAACTAGACCATCTTGGTATGTATATTGAACATAATATGTATTGTCTTCAATTAAAAGATTATCCTAGTGATACCAAAATAATTTTTCAAGGATATCGAGAAGATTTAGATGAATACTTTTCTACACTTTATCACCCACACTTAAAACATAAAAAACCAAAACAACAACATCCATTGTTATTTTCTAAAATTATCAACTATTTAGATAATAATGTAGTTGATAATAAAGTTTTGGCATCAAATTATTTACTGAATTTTTCAAGTGATGCAAAAGACGAGTTTTGTAAAAAAATAGAGTATATTTTAAATCGACAAAAAGAACTTGGATATATGATTGCATTTAATACTGCCGGAAGCGACGAAGATTCTTTGAGATATACCGCATTTATTGAACAACCCAACATTGATGTTTTTACAAATAAATATATGCAAGAATATGTTTTATCGACAATTCTTTGGAATTCTGATAAAAACAGAGTTATGTTAAATCTAAAATTTGATAATTCAAATGAATTAATTGATTTTAGTTTTAAGGAGTATTCTCCGTTAGATATCAAAGAATGCGATCGTGAATTTTTGTTACATCAAGGGAAAATTCGTGCTATACAAAAAATAAAAATACATCTTGAAAAATATGGACAACTTAAAAACGATGAAATATGTCCATGTGGAAGTGGTAAAGTTTACGGAGAATGCTGTAATAGATTTTTTCAATAATTAATTAGCGTTATTAATTTTCTTGGATTTTATATTCTATTTATATCAATCATTTTAATATATCACGGCTTTACATCAAATAAATAATACGCCAAATTTACGCCAATCGTACGCCAATGAATGCAGGATTTATAAGAATTTGCAAGAATTTATATAAATTACTGCACTATTTACAACATTGGTAAAATGGCTTAACAAAGCCTTTTATTAGGGATTCGTAGAGTTAT
>JAFQHZ010000014.1 GCA_017415185.1 Candidatus Gastranaerophilales bacterium | reverse complement strand
GATATGTCTAAAAAAATTAATGGAACATCATCAACTTCAATCAATGTATGTTCTGCTTTTGCAAACACTCTTAACTTTAAAACATCAAACTGTAACAACACCAATTCAACAACAGACACATCAAATCCTGACGAAGATTGTGCTAATTCATCAAACAAAGCTCAAATAACAACCAAAAATGGAGTTGAATATTTCTTTTCATCAAACGCACCTTTCACAAATGAAAACTCTCAAAAAACAATCTGCTTTGATATTGATGGCATAGGTAAAGGCGAAGCTCCTTTCGGTCTTAAATTAAGAGCCGATGGCAAAATAACTTATGGTGCTCGAGCTTTAACTTGGAGTGGAAGTACTCCTGAATCGGTTAATACGCCTGCCGAGGAGGAAAAAGAAGACATTACTTGCGAAGAAGCTTATGCTATCGAACAACAAAATTGCGAAAAAATATCAGAATTTGTTACTCCTGAATTTTGTGCTACTTTGCCTGGAAAATGGGTGTATGAGCGCGGGTATATGAGTTGTAAAAATCCTAGTAAATGTGGTCTTGATTCTTGTTATTTTGATACAGAGGAAGAATACAAAGCTCTACGGTCTTGTGCTGTTTCGGGTATTGTAGGTGACCCAGTATGTCGTCATGAAAAATGTCGAACTAACGTCGGCTCGTCAGTGACGTGTGACTTAGTTGACTAACTACAAAAAGAACACAGAACATTCTTATTGGACGCCTTGTAGTGGTTTTGACGATTGGTGTAATGGACTTGGAAATGGTTGGGTTTTTTCAGAAGAGGGGGACCCTGATGCTAGTGGCGATTTTTGCAGACATCCTTGCGGACATGTGTTTAGAAGTTGTGAAATGCCGCGTGACTACTTGTAATAATTTTGTTTGTTTTGTGTAAATTATAAAGACCTTTTAAATATTTTCAAACCTCATACTTTAGTATAATAAAATACCTTCTTTATTTTAATTCTTTATCATTGAAAAAAGTTATATAGTAACAATGTAATAAGGATGAAGGTCACAAGGAAAAAGTTGAATCCCCATTCAACAGGTGGCTAAGTGTAAATAAAGGAGTATTAAGATGGCAGTAGTTATCAACACGAATGTGGATTCGTTAAAAATCCAAAGTATGTTGAATAGTTCAACAACTAACTTATCAAATTCTATGCAAAGAATGTCTTCTGGTTTGAAAATTCTTTCAGCTAAAGACGATGCAGCTGGTACAGTAATTTCTGCAAAAATGCAAGTACAATTGAACGGTAATCAAATCGCTCAAAAAAACGTACAAAACGCTAACGCTTTATTATCAACAGCAGAAGGTAACCTTGATGTAATTCAAGACAACGTTTCAAGAATTCGTGACTTGACTCTTCAAGCAAAAAACGGTACTTATTCTAATGAAGAAATTAAAGCAATGCAAGACGAAGTTTCAGAACGTATGGCAGAAATAGACCGTATCAACAATTCAGCTGAATATTCTTCTTTGAAATTATTCGGCGGAGATTTAGGTACTAACGGTGCAACTTTCCAAGTTGGCGCAGATGCTGGTATTGACAACACAATTAAAGCAGAAGGTGCATTATTTAAATCAGTTCAATTCTCTGCTTTAACAGGTGCAGGTAGCTTTAATTTATCAAAAATTTCTCAAATTGAGTATGGAAAAAATGGTAAAACTGCGCCTACTGAAGTTGAAGGCGATACAGCATTTGACAAAGCTATTAAAGCATTAGATGAAGCTATTAATGACATTACTAACAGAAAATCAATTATTGGTTCTGCTGGTAACCGTATGGATTCAGCACTTAACACATTGACAACTCAATATGAAAACTTGTCAAGTGCAAAATCTATCATCACTGACGCTGACATTGCGGCAGAAGCTTCAAACTTCACACAACAACAAATTCTTCAACAAGTATCAACTTCATTGTTGGCTCAAGCTAACCAAGCTCCAGCAATTGCGTTGAGCTTAGTGTAGATGTATACAAGAATCTAACTGGTGATGGCAATACAAGTGGGTTAAACTATGTTTAACCCCTTTTTTTTATGTTTTAATCAAAGATTCATTTAATCATACGATAACAAATTGCTTGTTTTTTTGGATAATAAAACAATAAATTAGGAGTTTTATACAATATGGATATAGCAGCATTTATCGGTACGGTTATGGGTTTGGCTTTCATTCTTGCAGGGCAAGCTCTTGAAGGCGGAAATATTGGTCAATTATTGCAAATCACCGCTGCATTCATCGTTGTGGGTGGTACAGCTGGTGCTGTATTTTTAAGTTTCCCAATTGAAGATTTTAAGACCGCTGGGCATTGTATTGGCGTAGTATATTTTGGAAAACCACCAAAATTTGAAACATTGATTGAAGAAATCATTGGATATGCCCAAAAAGCAAGAAAAGAAGGCGTTATTGTTCTTGAAAAAGAAGCAAAAAACGCTTCACATCCATTGTTAAAGCTTGGTCTTGAAGCTGTTGCCGATGGAGCTGATCCTACATTGGTAAAAGACATGATGGAAACGCAACTTTCTCAAATTCAAGAAAAAATTGCCGCTGGTGCAAAAGTTCTTGAATCTGCCGGTGGTTATTCTCCAACATTGGGTATTATTGGTGCTGTACTTGGTCTTATCCAAGTTATGCAGAATTTATCAGACCCATCAAAACTTGGTGCTGGTATTGCGGTTGCGTTCGTTGCTACAATCTATGGTCTTGTTGTTGCGAACTTGTTCACAATTCCGTATTCTACTCGTGCAAAAAGAAAATATGCACATATATTCACTTTAATGGAACTTATGATTGAAGGAATTTTGTCAATTCAAGCAGGTGAATCTCCAGCATTAATTGAAAGAAAACTTGAATGCTACATTGTTGATAAAAAACCATCAAAAGGAAACAACGCTTAATGGCAAGAAAAAAACACGCAGAAGAACACGAAAATCTTGAACGTTGGCTAGTATCTTATGCTGACTTTATGACGTTGTTGTTTGCAACGTTTGTTGTTTTGTATGCGCTTGCACAGTCTGACGTTAATGCTTTTAAAGGAATCGAAGAAGCGCTTAGAAGAGCATTTAGCCAAAATATTTTTGATAATCAAACATCAATTATGTCTGGTCAAGATTCAATTTTAGATGGTCAAGCAGGGGCAACAAACCCTTTAATGCTCGAATATATGAGCCAAAAATATGAACAATCTTCTTATGAAGACATCAAAGAAGATGTTGAAAGATTGAAAAAAGAAGGTTTATCTGCCGAAATTGACGATAGAGGCTTGATTATTCGAATGAATGAACATGCGATTAAATATTCAGCAGGAACAGCAGATTTAACAAAAGAATCATATTTGGTTTTAGATATGCTCGCTGGAATAATTAAAAAACGTTTTGCAATCCATTATATTGATGTTGAAGGTCATAGCGATTCAGACGCAATTAAAACGGCAAAATTTCCTTCAAATTGGGAACTTTCTTCAGCAAGGGCGTCAAGCGTTATTCGTTATTTGATTAAAAATCATGATTTTAATCCAAAAATCTTTTCAGCAGTTGGTTTGGCAGATACTGTTCCAATTGCAAAAAATGACACAGTGCAAAACAAAGCAAAAAATAGACGTGTTGAAATTATTATTTTAAGAAATAAACTTAAAAACTTATCAAAAAAAGATATGCAAGAAATATTGAAAGAAGCAAAGCTTCATCAAAAGAAAAGCGCTATCGGCGCAAAAGTTCCTTCCCAAGCTATTGAAGGGCTTGTTGGCGATGATAGAGAAATGCTTAAAAATGTTATTGACATGTCAGAACAATATAAAAACGAAAACAAAAGAATAAATTCGCTAGACGATGAAACATATCTTCATGATGGCGAAAAACCTTCATTTATGGAGTAAAAATGGATAAAAACGAATATTTTGCAATATTTGGCGGCGGCGGAATCAGAGGCTTAGCATATTGTGGTGCTTTTAAAGCATTGAAAGAATACAATATTAGCTTAACTGGTTGTGCTGGAAGTTCAATTGGTTCTGTTTTTGCTTCGTTGTTATCCATTGGCTATGATTATCAAGAAATTTATAAAATGCTTTCTGATGTGAGTTTTGAAATGTTTATTGATATAAATATGGACATTAAAAAAGAACTTGCTTTTTCAAAGGGCAAAATTTTTCTTGAGTGGATAAGGGAAAAAATTGAAAAAAAATTCTACGGCGAAAATTATAAAAAAGGAGAAATGCCTCCCGTTAAATTTGGAGATTTAAAATATAATTTAGTTATTTATTCTGTTGATTTAACAAATTTGAAATTTCATGAATTTTCAAACATTAAAACTCCTGATTTTGAAATTGCGCAAGCGGTTAGAGCAAGTGTTTCGATGCCAGGGCTGTTTACTCCGATGGAACTAAACGGAAATTTAATTGTTGACGGAGATTTATTAAAATCAACTCCTCTTTGGAGAGTTAGCGAAACAATAAAAAATTCAAAAGATAGAATTTTAGAATTTAGATTAGAAGACAATGAAACACCCAAAAAAATCGAAAATTCGATTGAATATTTAAACCGCGTTTATAATGCAATTTGCGGTTTTGCAACGGATTACATTGTTGATTTGTATAAAGAAAAAGATAAATTTGATTATATTAAAATAAACACAAAAGATGTTTCTGTTGTTGATTTTTTGATTCCAAAAGAAAAAAAACAAGAACTGTTTGACACAGGATATCAAAAAACAAAAGAATATTTTAGCGATTATTATCCTGAAAAAAGAAAAAAACTTTTGAAAAAATACGAAACCCTTATTTCCTACATTATTAAATTTCAAAAAGAATTCAATAATTCAAAGCTTGTGAATTCTTATCTTAAACTTTGTGAAACTTTTATGTATCTTTGCGATGAAAAAAGATATCTTGATTCTTGCATTTATCAAGAACTTTCTAATTTAAAAAATAAATTTACTAATAATTATAAATATTTTAATTTTTTTGGCTTTAAAACAGCAAATGTTGACAACAAAGAAGAAATTTCCAAAATGGTTTTAGGAATAATTAAAAGTATTACTGTTAAAATCAACGAATTAAAAGATTAATATTTTTTATATATTAAACCAATCAAGCCATTTTCGTAGTTTTTCAAAAGAGATTTTCTTTTTGGAGAATCTTGAACAATGCTAACAAAAATTATATCTGTATTGTTTCTTGTTTTAAAATTTGCAGTAAGTGCAGAAAGTTCTCGCATTGAGCCGGTTTTTGCTCGTAAATTATCTTGCAAGAAAATAAGCCTTTCTTTCATTGTGCCTTGGTTTGCCGTAGGAAGAAGTTTTTTATAATTTTCGTTTTTAAAAAGTTTAGTCAAAATATTTGATATTGTTTTTAAGCAAAGCTTGTTTTCTCTTGAAACTCCGCTGGCGTCTGCAATTGTGTCGTGTTTAGATAAATAGGGAGCATAGAATTCTTCAAATATTTTAATTGCATCTGAAAGTGTTGCTTCTTTAAGATAGTTGTTCTTTTTTGAAGCGGCAACCTTGAAAACAACTTCAGAAGTAAAATTATCGGAATTATGCAAGATTAATTTCGAAATTTCTTGAATAGTATGCCCAACTGAGGCAATTTTTCTTGAATTTTTGGGAACTTTTTTAACGCCGATTATATTTGAATGTATGATTTTATTTTTATCTAAAGCTTTGTTTAATTTAATATTAAAATTGATTTCGGGTTTTAAAACAGGCAAATGAAGAACATCGTCTTTTGCAACTGTGCCAGTTAAATTAACAATTAAAGAATCATCGCCATAATTTCTTTTGATTTCAATATTATGAACATCTGAAATGCTTAATTCATTAATGAAGGCAATTTTATATTCATTTTCTTGAATAATATCGACCTTTTTGGCTAATGAAGAGCGATTTATTGCAACATCAACAAAATTTCCATCAATAATATAAGGAGAAATCATTCTTTGATTAGGCCATTTATCCTCGTCAATCCAAGAATTTGGATATTTTTCTTTATCAAAAATTGAATCATCAATATAGATTTCTTTAAAATCAATGTCTTTTAAATTTCCAACAAGAAGATTCAAATTGTCTTGATTAAGTAAAACATCTCCTCCGAGTTTTATATAAATATTTTTTTCTTCATCTTGATATAAGCCTGTTTCAAAGATATAATCCTCTCCTAAAACATCATAAGAAGCACCAAAAGTTAAAACTTTTAAAATGCTTGCAGGATTCAAGGATTTATTTTCATTTTTTTTGTAAATAACTTTATTGTTGTTATTATCTAAAACATGAACTGCAACGGTTGAACCAACGCCAAACGTTTGATTTTTAATATATTTATTTATTTCATCAGCGCTTACTGACAAATTTAAAAACACACCAACCAATAATGACAAGAAAAATTTATTCAAATTATAATTCCTCAGGACTTCCTATTCTTCCTAATATTGCGCTTGCTGCGGCAATGTATGGGCTTGCTAAATAAATTTTTGAATCAATATGACCCATTCTTCCAACAAAATTTCGGTTTGTTGTTGAAATACAAACTTCGCCATCTGCCAATATTCCGCAATGACCACCCAAACAAGGTCCGCAAGTCGGAGTTGAAATTGCAACTCCTGCTTGAATTAAAGTTTGATAATAGCCAAGCTCAATAGATTTTAAAATAATATCTTGAGTTGCAGGAAAAACAATTGCCCTAACTTTGGGATGAACTTTTTTCCCTTTGAAAATTTCAGCAGCTGCCTTAATGTCTTCTAGGCGACCATTTGTGCAGCTTCCAATGACTACTTGGTCTATTTTAATGTTGTCTTTGATTGCTTGAGTAATTGAGCGAGTGTTTTCTGGCAAATGAGGATATGCAACGATTGGCTCAATTTTTGAAACATCATATTCAATAATTCTTTCATATTTTGCGTCCATATCGCTTTTTAGGATTAAAGGTTCTCTAATTGAGCGATTTTTAAGATATTCAATTGTTTTTTCATCGGGCTCAATAATCCCATTTTTGGCGCCAGCTTCAATTGCCATATTGCAAATGGTAAATCTGCCATCCATATCCATTTCTTTAATGGCATCGCCAGAAAATTCTAATGCCTTATATAATGCACCATCAACACCGATGTCGCCAATTAAATGCAAAATTAAATCTTTAGCTGTAACATATTTGTTTAATTTGCCATTAAAAATAACTTTGATTGTTGAAGGAACTTTAAACCAAGTGTTTCCAGTTGCCATAGCACAACCCAAATCTGTTGAACCAACACCTGTTGAAAAAGCACCTAATGCGCCATAAGTGCAAGTATGTGAATCGGCTCCAATGATTAAATCGCCTGCTGTGACAATCCCTTTTTCGGGTAAAAGTGCATGTTCAATTCCCATTGTGCCAACATCAAATTTATGTTCTAAATCTTGCTCCCAGACAAATTCTTTAAGCTGTTTTGCTTGAAGGGCAGATTTAATATCTTTGTTTGGAACAAAATGATCAGGAACCAAGGCAATTCGAGCTTTATCAAATACTTTATTAAAACCTGTTTTTTTAAATTCATTAATTGCAATAGGACCTGTGATATCGTTTGCCAATGCAATATCAATTTTTGCTTCAATTAAGTCTCCTGCTTGAACATATTCTTTATTAGCATGAAGCGCAAAAATCTTCTCAGTAATCGTCATTGGCTTTTTAGACATTTTATTTTCCTTGTTTTTGTTTGATATCCAAAACGTTATTATGCGCGATTACATACGCTGCGCAAGTTTTAGTGCTTGCAACCCACCAAGCGCATTTTTCTTGCAAGCAAATTTGCAAATTTCCATCAGTCCCTGCTGACAACATTGGGCAAAAAGGAATTTTTTTTCTGCTTATTGGTTCGCTCATTCTTACCTCTATACTCTTGTATTTTCTAATTCTATACCTTTTTTAATTAAATTGCATTTTGTTTCGTCGCAATGTTTTTCTTCTCGTTTATATATTTTTGTTCTATTAATAACTTCATCAAAATCAATTAAATGAGCATCAAAATCAGGTCCATCTACGCAAGCAAACTTAACTTTGCCGCCAACAGTAACTCGACATGCTCCACACATGCCTGTTCCATCAACCATAATTGGATTCATTGAAGCTTCTGTTTTAATTCCATAAGGACGGGTTAATTCGGCAACTGCTCTCATCATAGGCATTGGACCAACCGCAATAACATAATCAACTTTTTCGCTATCAATAATTTCTTTTGCAACTTGAGTCGTGAAGCCTTTTGTTCCTAATGAACCATCGTCAGTTGTGATATGAAGCTCTTCGCAAGCATTTTTCATTTTGTTTTCCCAGAAAATCAAATCTTTTGTTCTTGCACCCATTACCATATGAACTTTGTTTCCTGCTTCTTTGAATGCTTTTGCAATTAAATAACAAGGCGCAGCGCCATATCCGCCTGCAACACAGATAACTGTTCCATAATTTTTAATATGAGTTGGAACACCCAATGGTCCAACGATGTCTTCAATTTCATCACCAACATCAAGCGAAGCAAGCTTTTTAGTAGTATAACCAACTGCCATATAAACGATTGTTAAAATTTCGTTTTGTCTGTCATAATCAGCGATAGTCAAAGGAATACGCTCTGAATTTTTATCTGTTCTTAGGATGATAAATTGTCCAGCTTTAGCGTTTTTTGTGATGAACGGTGCTTTAACTCGAATTTCATATTGATTTGCACACAATTCTTTTTTATATAAAATTTCGTATCCCATTAATTTTCCTCCGATTAGTATCAATTAAAATCATGATATAGCAAAAATTTTGCTTTGTCACTTTGTGAAGCTATTTGTAAACTTAAACAATATATTTTTGTAACAATAATTTTTTAAAAGCTCGAGCATGAATCATATCGGGCTGGATTGATAATAATCGTTCAATATATTCTAAAGAAGAGCGATAATTTTGCTTCTTTTTTTGTGCTGCTGCCATTGCAAATAAGGCATCAATAAAATTTTCATCCAAACTTAATGCAATGTTTAAATCATCAATAATTTTGTCTAAATTAACATCGCAATTTTTCATTTCAAGCAAAATTTTTGCTCGATTATAATATGCATCAGCCATTTTAGGATTTAACTTAATAGCTTTTGTATAATCCAAAATTGCTTCTTGCATTTGTTCGTTTGCTTGATGGGCAACTGCTCGATAAAAATAAGAAATTTCCCAATCGTTTTTAAGATTAATAGATTTCGAAATGAGATCAATCGCTTGGTTCAATTTTCCTTGATGGATTAAACCAATGCCTTCGTCTAGCAAATTTTTATATTCGTTATTCATAAATAAATTTTATCACAATAATGTTAATTGGTTGTTTTTTATTTGTTTTTAGGATATTATAAATTCATAAATTAATTCGCGCAAAAAAAATTATTCAGTGTTGTTATATAATCAGAAATAAAAAAATAGAAAGATAAAGGTGTTATTATGAGTCTAAAAATCAACAATGTTGGTCATCAACCACACGCTAAAAAACCATTAACAAAAGCTCAAAAAGCAGCAGCTATCACTGGCGCAGTAGTTGCAACAGCAGCAGTAGCAACAACAATTGCAGCAGGCGTTATGGGTAAAAAAGTTCAACCAGATGCAAAATTATTAAACAAAATCGGCGCTGGATACAAACAAATGGGCTCATTTATTGCAAGCAAAGCTTCAGACTTTGGTGCTTGGGTTGCTAAAAAAGCAAACGATGTAGCAGTTGCATTCAAAAAAACAACAACAAATGTTGCTTCAAAAGTTGGCACAACTGCTGACGAAGCTCAATCATTAGCTGAAGATTTAAAAATGATATAATAACATCCAATTTATAAAAAAATCCGCTCCATTATAGGGGCGGTTTTTTATATAAAGAAATGTAAAATTTTTAAATAAAAAATAATTGCTCCATGCTCCAAATAGGCGAACCATATTTTTTCATTTTTCCCATAAAAACAAGAAAATTATTTTTTTAAACGTTTTTATCGTTAAAGCATACTGAGAATCACCATTTCGAACCTCTATGATATATTGAAAATACGGAGGTTAAAATGATTGTAATTAAATACAAAAAGCAAATTTATCAAATTAATAAAAGAAAATTAATTAGCGTATTATCAATATTAAAAAATGATAAAGTTGAAGAAAAGGAAATAAATGATTTAATGAAAAAATATAAGCTATACGATGAATTTTTCTTAAGTCAGATTAATAAAATATAAAAATCCCCTAGGAAAACCTAGGGGATTTAATTTGCTTATAAACTTATACGTTTACGCATTGAGTTTGTTTAACAACGTTTTCAAGAGCTTCTAAAGCGTCAGCTGGAAGTTTATCAATTCCTGCTTTTTCTGTTTCTCTTGATTTAACGAAGTTGATTCTATCTTGCATACGAGCAGTGAATTCTTTCGCATATTCTTGGTTAGCAAATGATGCATCAAATCCTTCGATGTCCATAATTTCGATATCTGAGAAGTTTTCCCATTTGTGGAATTTAGCTTCGCCAGAAACGATTGCTTCAATAATTCCAAGAGTATGTTTTGGTTGAACTTTTGTACCCATGAATTCGCCAGTATTTAAGATATAGCAATCAACGCCATCTTCAATTAATTGTTTGAATCTTGTGTAATCAACTGAAAGAGGATATACACGGAATGGGTTAGCGTATGGTTCAACAACTAGTGCATTAGGATCAACGCCAGCAGCTAATCTTTCAGCAGAAGAACGTTTTGTAGCTAATGTAGCTCCCATAGCTGAACCCAAAGCAGCTCCAGATAATTTTAATACAGGAGGAATTGTTGGGTCTTTCATTAACCAGAAAATTGCGTTAATTGGTTGGTCGATTCTATCAACTCTGTTTGGAGACCATAATTTAGATTTAACAGCACGTCCGTTGCCATTTCTGATATCTTCAGTTACAGAAACTAGTTTGCCGTCTTCTAGCGCAATAACGCCATTGTTTTGTTGAGTTAAGATATATTTGTTATCTTCACAACCGATTGGATAATCTGCAGTTTTGTCGAAATATGCAGGTTCAAGAGCGATTGTGTATTTGTCTTCAACATTGATAATGAATGCATCATCGTGAAGAACTGTGATATCATATTTTCCGCCGTGTTTAGCGTGAGTAATTGTAGATTTACCTGAACCAGATAGACCAAATACTGCTACTTGGAATGAACCATTTTCAAGGTTATATCTTTTCATACCACCATGGCATGATGCATAACCATTTCTTGCAGCTGAACCCCAAGCAAGAGTTAAAGTACCTTTTTTGTGTTCGCCAAAGTATCTCATACCAAGAATACAAGCGCAGTTGTGTTCTGGATCAAAGAATGTTAAGCCGTATGGGAAGTCTGGGTGTGTCCAATCTGGATCAGAGAACACATAGATATCGCCTTCGTTATATAATTTTGATTCGCTATACATTTTAGCGTATTCTTCGTTGATGTATTGGAAGTTTAACATCCAAGAATACATAACGTTTTCAAAGCCAGCAGGGATTAATAAATGCGCTTTAATCATAAAGTCATTGTCTAAGCCAACAACTGCTTCTGTTTTATACATTAATTTATCACGAGATGCATAAACTGCTTCACGAATGATTGGCAATAAATAAGCCATATCGCAACCTGGTTCGCCAACGATTTTTCTTGCAGCTGCACATCTTCCAACAACTGTACCGTCATTGAATAATAATTGGTTAGCTCCTTTTGGTAAGCCTAATTTTTCAGGTTCATAAACTGGCATGCCTGTTAATTCAACTGTTCCTGATGAATCTTTTGCAAGCTTGTATGCTTCAGCTACTGATTTAACTTCTTCAACATTGTTGCCAAAGAAAGGTGCAGTAATTGTTGCACGAGCTGCAGACATAATTTTCTTTAATTCCTCTGAATTAGTAAAATGTTCTACTGTTGACATAAATTTACTCCTTCTTTTTAGTCAGCATAATCAAGTTCATTTTATATCAAAAATATTAGTGTTACAAGTGTTAAAAATACAATCAAATATATAAATCATTAAATTATTTTATGTTAAAATTTAACTACCAATAAGGAGTATTTTCATGCAAACAGTTTTAAATTACGAAGTTAAGGACATTGCTTTAGCTGAACAAGGAAAGAAAAACATTGAATGGGCGCAAAAAGACATGCCTGTTTTAAATTCAATAAGAGAAAGATTTAAAAAAGAACAACCATTCAAAGGCTTAAGACTAACTGCTTCTGTTCATGTTACAAAAGAAACAGCAGCGCTTTGTATTGCGCTGAAAGAAGGTGGCGCAGATGCTGTTTTGGCTGCTTCAAATCCATTATCAACTCAAGACGATGTTGCAGCAGCATTGGTTAAATATTATGGAATTCCAGTTTATGCAATAGCTGGCGAAGATAGTGAAACTTATCATAGACACATTGAAACAGTTTTAGATCACAAACCAAATCTTGTTATTGATGATGGTTGCGATTTGGTTGCAACAATCCATAGCAAAAAAAGAGATTTGATTCCAAATATTATCGGTTCATGTGAAGAAACAACAACTGGAATAATTAGACTTCAGGCAATGCAAAATGAAGGAAAACTTGAATTCCCTGCATTGGGCGTAAATAATTCCCTAACAAAACACATGTTTGACAATCGCTATGGCACAGGTCAAAGTGCACTAGATGGTATAATTAGAGCAACAAACATTCTTTTAGCGGGAAAAACATTTGTTGTTTGCGGATATGGCTGGTGTTCAAGAGGTGCTGCGACTAAAGCTCGTGGAATGGGCGCAAATGTTATCGTTACAGAAGTTGATCCATTGAAAGCGCTTGAAGCTGCAATGGATGGCTTTAGAGTAATGCCAATTGCGCAAGCTTCATTAATTGGTGATATTTTCCTATCTATCACAGGAGATATAAATGTTATTTCTGTTGAAAACATGTTAAATATGAAATCAGGGGCTTTTGTTGCAAACGCAGGTCACTTTGATGTCGAAGTTGATATAAATGGGCTTAAAAAACACGTTGTTGAGTATAAAAATATTCGACCAACGCTTGATGAATGGGTTTTAGACAATGGTAAATCAATTTATGTTTTAGCTCAAGGTCGTCTTGTTAATTTAGTTTGCGCAGAAGGACATCCAGCAAGTGTAATGGATATGTCTTTTGCAAACCAAGCACTTGGAATGGAATTCATTGTTAAAAACCAAGGAAAATTGGAAAACAAAATGTATACTCTTCCAAGAAGTGTTGATGAAGAAATTGCAAAAATTAAACTTGTTTCTATGGGAATAGAAATCGACACGCTTACAGAAGAACAAAAAAGATATTTAAACACTTGGTCTGAAGGAACATAAATTGCTTAAAAAAATATCTATCTTTTTAATAACAATTTTATTTTTAAATATACTGCCTTGCTTTTCTTATGAGCAAGGCAGTACTATACCAAAATATTGGCAAAAATATATGGCAAATTTAGAAAAAAAGATAAAAAGCAATTGGAAACCGCAAAAATATCATAAATCATATAAAATTGTTGTTCTTTTTATTTTGAATAAAGATGGCTATATTGAAAGCATAAATATTACAAGTTCAACTGGAAACAAAGCTGCGCAAGATTACGCCATTGAAACATTATATAAATCCCAACCTTTTGAAAAATTTCCCAAAGAATATATAAAAAGAACCTTGCCAATAGAATTCAGCTTTGATTACAATATTATAAATTCAAGTTCGAAAAAAAATTCAAAAAGCTCCAAAAACGTGTTGATTGATTAGATTGGTGTTGCAAAATAATCCTCCTCTATCCATTCTAATTTCCCACATTCAACTTGAAATATATATATATATATTAGAATTCCTTTGACGAGCAAAGCTTAGTGCACTTGTGTGCACTTAGTTTTGCGAAGTCTAAGGCACAAGGTGTGTGATGTGCGCCGACGGCTGCGTTGAGCAGGCGGCAAGCACGGAACCATACCCCTTGTGTGCGGACTCAAAATCAAAGGAGTATAAATATGAAACAAAAATTTGCGTTTACTTTGGCGGAGCTTATGATTGTTCTTTCTGTTATTGGTGTCTTGACTGCGATTTTGCTTCCTGCGGTTCGAAATGCAATGCCTGATAATGATGTTATGAAATTTAAAAAAGGGCACAAAACTTTTTCTGAAACAGTCAGGGAATTAATTAATTCTGAAAAATATTATTTTAATGGCGATTTTGGTTTTAGAGCTGATAAAACAATTATTGATGGAAATCATTCTGGCGATAACACATTTTTTTGCGAAACTTTTGCAGACATTGTTAATGTTAAAGAGAAAAATTGCCAAAGCGAAACCGTTTCGGGATTGCAGCCATATTTATATTTGTGGCGACCTGAAGATAATTTTCTTTATTATCAAAATGCTATGGATTTAATGTGTCAAGAATATGAAAAAAGAAATTTGCCTTATGAAATTAAAACTTCTGATAATATAATTTATTATCAAACTGCTCCTGATACTCCTTTTGGAATTAATTACCATGATTATAATATGAATTACAATGGAAATATCGATGTTTGTACGTCGGATGGAAATTGCCACAAAAGACTTTTTGATGGATATTCAAAAACAGAAATCGGCACTAACACAGTTTATAAAGTATTTTGTATGGATATTGATGGAATGAACGAGGGCGAAAAGCCTTTTGCTTACGGTGTTCGAATGGATGGAAGAATTTTTCAGGGCAAGCGTGCTGGTGAATGGGTTAAAAAATCCGTCCAAGGCAATGATTAGTTTTTGATTTTGTTTTTTAAATTGTTTTTAACATCAGACAATGGACCATTGTTTGGTGTTTTAATATTATTTATATAATTTTTTGTATAAACATAAGGAAATTTAAAAAGCCAAGAAAATTTAACCAGAGCGCTCAAGCTGTCTGCTCCGTTGTTAAAAATTAATTCATCGATTGTTTGTTCATAAGATGGCGAAATTGAAGAAAAAAGTTTAATGCAATAATCGCTTGCGCTAATTATGCCATAGCCTGTTGATGCGATTGGTTTTTGCGCAAGTTGTGTAATTTTAAAATTTTCATTATTTTCGTCAATATCTGCTAAATCTGAAGGAAGTTCTATCGATTCTTTGTTTTTTTGTTCGATTTCATACCAAACATTTTCATATTGAATTTTTAAAACATTTGGTTTTGGCATATAAATATCATCTGCAATTGGAGCAAGGATGATGTCCCCGTCATAATTTATTAAGCCAAATTTATAATCTTTTTCAACAAGAAACATTTTTCCATATAATATTTCGATTGATTGATATTCTTGCGTTGTGATTGCTTGTCCAAATTCGTTAAAAAGAGCATATTTTCCTTTTGAGCCAAGGCGTGCAAATTTTCCTCCGCTGAATCGATATGCGTTTGTATATTTTGCTTCTATTAGAATTTCGCCTTCGTTTGAAATTATTCCATATTTTGTATTTTTTAAAAATAACCATGAATTATCTCCAAGGCGAATTAATTTTTTATAAATTGCAGGGGTGATTTTTTGGTCATTTTTTATTAAACCAAATTTGTTGTTTTCTCCATAACTTTGGATTAACTCTTGGCTTGCGCAAGCTTGAAATATATTTAAAAGCAATATTGAAAAAATTATAAAAATGTTTTTCATAAAAATATAATAACATAATCGTGATATAATTTTTTTATGAAAACTAGTTTTAAATCGATTTTTGTTGTTTTTTCAATAATTTTTGCTTCCATATTTGCTTTTGTTGCTTTGGCTTATTTTGTTATTTTGCCTAATTTTATACAATCAAATTATGCTCTTAAATCGATTAGCAACATTACAAAAAAGCAATTTGATTTAGAATTAATAATTCAAAATCCAAAATTAAAAACATCAATTAAGCCTCAAATTTCTTTTGATGTTGATAAGCTTTCTTTATCAAAAAAAGAAAAAATAATCTTCGATATAGAAAAATTTGGCTTTGAGGTTGATTTTAAAAACATTTTGAAAAAAGAAATTTTTATAAAAAAGTTATGCTTTGAAAAAGCCTTAATAAAAGCGGATGAATTGCTTTTGATTTTGCCTAAGCAAGAAAAAAATAATTCAAAATCTTTTGATTATAAAATCAAATTTTTAGATTCAAAAATCGATTTTAAAGAAATTAATTTTTCTTATGTTCAAGGCAAAACAAAACTCAGCGCATTGATTAAAGACGTTGAATTAAGGGAAAATTTCTTTGTTTTTAAATCTGATTTAAAAATTTCAAAAAATAACAATAATTTAATTAAAATTAATGCAAATTCTGAAAAAGAAATTGCAATTTTGCCTGATAAAATTCAAATTAATGATTTTAATGTTTCAATTAATGATTCGAAGTTGGTTTTGAATTCTCAAATTGATAATAAAAATATTTTGTTAAACGCTAAATCAAAAAAGTTTTATCTTGCTGATATTTTTAAAATTATCAATTCAAATTTAATTATTCCTAATGGCGATATTATGCTTTCACCTCTAAATTCTCCAAAAGGCAATGTTTCTTTTGATATTGATTTGAATAATTTTGATTTGTCTGGTTTGATTAATGTTAATCAAACAGGAATTAAAATTAAAGATGTTTCAAATCTTCCGATTAAAATTACTAATGGAAAAATTAAAATATTCAAAGATAAAATATTATTTGATAATCTTTTGGGCTATTATGGCGAAACAAAAACAAATAAAATTTCAATTAATGGAGATATAAAAGATTATTATAAAACCTTCGATTCAAATATTGAAGTTGAATCAAAAATTACAAACGAATTTTTTGTGAAATATCTTGCTCCTTTGATTAATAAAACTGAGCTTTATGTTTCAAAACCTTCAAGAACAAAAATTATTTATAAATCTAAAAACAATATTATTGATTTAATTTGGTTTGCGCAAATCGACAAAGGGGTTGATTTTGGAATAACGAAAGAAAAATCAGCGCTTTCAAATTATGACAGGGCGGTTTTGGGCGAATTTCAAATTAAAGAAAATAAAATTGATATTAAAAATATTAATTATTATATTTCTTCGAATATTGTTCGAGGAGTTAAATTGCAACCGATATTGCAAGCAAAAGCTTTGATGGATTTTGAAGGCAAAATTAGTCATGCAGGTTTTGCTTTTGGAAGAGAAATGCCTTGTGAATTTTTGAATGTTTTTTTGGGACAAAAACTCTTTAAAAAAGGCACAATAAAAGGAAAAATTGATGTTGCATTTAAAAATGAAATTCCATATTTAAATGCTGATATGGAAATTAAGAAAACTTTGATTCCAACGCAAAGAATGTTTATAAAAGAAGCAAAAATTAAAGCTGATGATTCTTTGATATTTTTAACAACTTCTGGAAAATTTAAAAGAGCGGGTTTTGATTTTAATGGCAAAATTAAAAATGGTTTAAAACCGCCATTTGTTATTAAAAATTTGGCTCTTGAAATTGATAATCTTGATATTGAAAGGGTTTTAGCGTCTTTCAATAATCAAAATAAAGCTAACGATATTGTTGTTGAAAGCGAAAACGATGTTGTTGATGATGATTATATGTTTGATACGAATTTGATTAGAATTGAAGATTGCAATTTTAAATTAAAAAATGGCAACTATAAAGAATTGACCTTTGGAAATATTGATGCGGATTTGGTTTTAAATGAGGATGGAATATTAAAAATCAAATCAAATAAATTTGATATTGCTCATGGGATTTCGACTTTAAAAGTCGAATGTGATTTAAATAAATTAAAATATTATATTCGTCTTGGAGTCAAAGGAATTGATTCAAATTTAATGGCAAAAACTTTGTTTAATTTAGACAAAGAAATTACAGGTCTAGCCAATGGTTTGATTGAATTAAATGGCGATAGAAGTTTAAAAATGAATGGTGATATCAAATTTTCAATTAATAATGGAACAATTGGCAAAATTGGTTTGGTTGAATATTTGATGAAAGTTGCTTCGGTGTTTAGAAATCCTGTTGTTATGGTTAGTCCTGCGACAATTATGGATATTATTTCAATTCCTGAGGGAAAATTTGACAGGATTGCAGGAAATATTAAAATCAAAGACAATGTTTTAGCGCCAATTGATATTAAATCATATTCAAAATCGCTTAGCGCTTTGATTAAAGGAAAATTTGATCTAGAAAGACACGACGCTTCAATTAGAATTTATACTCGTTTTTCAACTGACAAAAAATCAATGTTTGGAATATTGAGAAATATCTCGCTAAATGCTTTAGCTAATAAAGTTAAAGGAAATTCTAATGATGAAAATTATTATGCTTCTGAATTATCTCAATTGCCTCAAATTGAAGTAGAACAAGAAAAAACTCAGGTTTTCTTAACGCAAGTTGAAGGCGATATTGAACATTTTAATTTCTTATCGAGTTTGAAAAAAATTAAATAAAATCGCTGTCTATTTTTAAAATAGTTTTAATAATTAAATGTGATAAAATCAAGGCGTTGCTTGAAATGAAATTGTCTGATGTTACTTTGAAATTTTGTGTTTCATTTTTTGTTTTACTTGGTTGTTTGATTTTAAAATCCACAATAGAAACAATATTTGCTTCCTTTGAAAGTGCATTTGTGATTCTTATAAAGTCGTCTTTTGGGAATGTTTCTGGTGCATAAAAATCGATAAACAAATTGTTTTCAGATTCGTTTATTGTTATTAATAAATTTGAAAAATTAATTGTTTCAAAAAGTATGCTTAATTTTGAATTTTTGATTGCTTCTTTTTCTTCTTCGTCTTGAATTTCGCTTTGCGATATTTTATCGAAAACCGGTGCGTTTAGGGGAATATACAAAAGCAAAAGTTCTTTGATTGTGTTTGTATTTAGACTTGTTGTTGTTTGAATTGTTGTTAAAATTGAAAGTATGTCTTTAAGCTGGCTAATATCAGAACTTCCTGATTTAAGTGTTAAAGAAATTGTTTGCATTAATTTAGATATTGCTTCGCTTGAGTTTTGGTTTAAAAATTCGTTTAATGCTTTTATACTAATCATGTTTTCAACCAAAACTGAAGCCAATTTTGCATCTATATTTTTTGAGCTTAGTTGATTAACAAATTTTTCAATGGAATTTGGCAATTTAAGTAAATTTTGAAGATATTTCAATATTGTTTCATTATCCATTTTTGCACTTTGAAAATCATACATTAAAGAAGGATTAATATATTGCGTTTGTGTTTGCGCTTGTTGTTGAATTTGGGGCTGCGGAGCTTGGTTTTGGTTTTGATTTTGCGAATTTTGCACTAAACCAGCTTTTTGTTGCGCAATGGTGTTTATATTGAAATTGTTTATTGAATTAAATTCCATAGAAGTATTTTAATTTAAAAAAAATATTTGGCATGCTTTTAAAAAATTATTGCCCAAAATTTACAAAATTTATTATAATTGTAAACTTTTTTTAAGTGCCTAAAACCCTTTATTTATACGATGAATGACCAATGCTACACATGTAAAATAATAATAGGTTGTTTAATTTGCATAAGTATAAATATTAGTTTAAAATGTAATTATAAAAGTTAGAAAACTTTTGGTTTATTATAAATAATTTTTTAATGGGGAAATGGGGGTTTTGATAACCTCCCTTTTTTTATATTTTTTTGGTTTATTTTCTTAATTTCAATATCTTTTCGCTACGTTCAAGTTGTTTTTTGAAGTTTTGAATTTGCTCTTCGTTGCCGATTAAAATTGAAATTTCATAAGCTTGTTTTTTGTAATTTATTTCTTTTTGGTCAATTTCAATTGCTTCTTTTGCGTATGTTAGAGCGTTTTCATATTCTTTTATTCCAGTGTAGCTTCTTGCCATTTGAGAATAATATTTTGCAATAAGCGGATTTGTTCTAATTGCGCAATAAATTGAGCTTTTTGCTTCTTCATAATTTTCCATATCGTTTAAAATTAAACCTTTGAAATAATATGATTCCGCATTGTTTTTGTCTAATTTTAAATATTGTTCAATTGATTCTAGCGCTTTGTTTAAGTCTTTTAAACGGTAATATATCCTTGCAAGGGAATTATATATTGCAGCACAATTTTTGTTCTTTTTGCTAAATTCGTTTATTAATTCAAGTGCTTCATCGTAATTTTTGTCATCAATTAATAAATCAATCAATTCAAGAGTGTAATATATTGATTCAGGATAAAGCTCAAGACCTTTTTTGTATGTGTTAATTGCTTTTTTGTATAGTTTTAGTTCTTTGTAGCATAATGCAAGCGTATCAAGCAAAATTCCATTTTCTTCTTCGTTTAATGAAATATTTTCTAGTTTTGAGATTGCAGTAGAAATATTTGAATTTTTTAAATTGATAATTTGAATTAAGATTTGAGCTTTTGGATATAAATGAGAATCTTTTTTAATAGAATTTAAGCTCAAAAGCGCTTTTGATAATTCATTTTTCTTAATGTAAGTCCAACCTGAAAGAAAATGTTTTTCGTCGAGATTTTGCAAGTTATTTTTTACAATAGACATATTTATTGATTTTTTAAGAGACAAAATTGCTTCATCAAGCCAAGAAATGTCGATGTATGATTTTGCTAAATCTGTGTAAAAATCGTTTTCATCATCATCAAGTTCAATTGCTTTAATATATAATTCAATTGCCCTTGTGTGATTTTTTCTTATTGCTTCAATTCTTGCAAGGTAATAGCAAGCAAAAGCGCAATCCTCGTCTATATTTAAACAATAAGGAATAACTTTATCATAATTTTTTTTCTCGAATTCAATTTTTGCAAGTTCGATATTTGCTTCTTTGTGAGCCAAATCGAATTCTAAAATCTTCTTTAAAATAATTTCTTTTTTTTCTGTGTCGATTGTTGAAATTAAATATAAAATATCAACATCCATTTTAATTGATTCATCAAGAGAATTGAAAACTTCAATAGCGTCTTGTTTTTTGTCAAGCGTAATCAAGGCTTTGATGTGGTTGTGAAAACTTTTTGTGCTTTTGTTATTTTCACACATTGCCATTGCAGTCTTAAGCGCTTTGTTTAATTGATTTGTTTGAAGATAAATTTCAAAGCATTTTTGAGAACAATATTCGTTGTTTGGCTTCGTTGACAATGCTTTTTGATACTGGTCAAGCGCTCTATCAAAACTGCCAATAAGAATATATAAATCTCCAAGTTGTGACAATATTTCGATATTGTCATCAAGTTCGTTTTGGTATTCTAAAACTTTATAAAGTGTTTCAATAGCTTGTTTGTATTTTTTTTGTTTCCTAAGCTCGAATGATTTTTTAATTAATTCGATTTTTTCTTCTTCATGATGTCCCATAAGAATTATTATATTTTATTTTTTTGCTTAATACAATAATTGATATATTTGACTTTTTTAAAAATAGCATTAAATGTAATTCATACGCAGTATTTTTTTTGTTCCTTCTAAAGAATAAAAAAGTCTCGTCGTTGCTCTATAAAAAAGGAGTATCAATTAATGAAGCTAGCAGCAGGAATAAACTTTGATGCAACTGGGATTGCCCAATCGATTAATGCTATGCAAATGAGCATGGATATTATGGGCATATTTTCCGAAAATGTTGTTGGTTTTGACAAAATTGGTTATCAAAGAAAAGAAGCTGTTATTTCTTCTTTTGCAGAATATATTGGAACAAATGCTCTTTCTCATAGTGTTGATGAACAAGTTGGCAGATTGGCAATGACTCTAAAACCGCTTGATATAGCTTTGTCAGATAAAGGATATTTCCAAGTTTTAAATAACGACGGCAGTATTGAATTAACAAGAGATGGTCGTTTTCAAATGAATAAAAATGGTGAAATTCTAACCCAAACAGGGCAAAAAGTTTTATCAAGTGGCGGACTTCCAATCGTTTTGTCTGTTGTTCCTGATGGAATTGATAAAATCAAAATCGGTCTTGATGGAAAAATTGGCGTATTTGACGAAAAAACAAGAGGACTTTTGCCTGCAGGAACAATCGGGGTTGTTTCTTGTGATGGAACTTTGGTTTCTTCAAATTGCGTACGTCAAGGATATGTTGAATCGTCTAACGTTCAGTTAGAAAAAGAATATATGGAAGTTGCAAATTATAAAAGAAGTTTTGAAGCAAATAGGCAAATGTTTAAAATTCAAAACAATAATTTATCGTCTGCAATTTCAAAATTAGGTCAAGTATAGGGGTAATTTATGGCATATAATTTACAAGGTATTATAAGAAAAGCCACAACAAATATGTCAGTTGAATTTGATAAATTGGCATATATTACTCAAAATTTTGCAAATGTGAATACTAATGGATATAAATCAGTTCGCTTTGAAGAAATAATTGACGCTGATGGGTCAGTACATGGCGTTGAGAGGGTTGATATGAAAACAGGCGATTATTTAATTACTAATAATCCTCTTGATATTGCTCTTCAAGGAGCCGGATATATTCCTGTTACAACTCCAAATGGCGAAATAAGATATACAAGAGATGGTTCTTTTATGAAAAATAAAGACGGTTTTCTTGTTACAAAAACTGGCGATTTGGTTGGGTCTGGTATAAAAATTGACGGAACTTGCGAAAAAATTGAAATTAGAACAAATGGCGATATTTATACATATAAAAGAGTTTTTGATGAACCAGAATACGTTGGAACAATTCCGGTTGTTCAATTTGAGAATCCTGAAGCACTAAAGGATGTTGGCGCTAATGAATTTGTTGCAACAGAAAATTCTGGAAAAATGAAACTTGTTGAAGACCATAATTATATTAAACAATATGGTATAGAGCGTGCTAATGTTGATGTAATTTCCGATATTTATACTGTTTCTCGTATAAATGCTTCAATTTTGGCAAGCAATTCGCTAATGAAAGCGATTAATACAATGTATGACGAAGCGATTAATTTAACTCAATAAAGGAGTAAAAATGGGCATAGTGCCAATGCATCTGTTAAATGAACCACAAAAAATGTTGTCAATGATTTCGCAAAGACAAGAATGTCTTTCTGATAACATTGCAAATATGCACACAAAGGGATATAGAAGAAAAGATGTTGATTTTTCTCAATATTTAAATACTGGAATTTCTTCTCGTCTTGAGGCAAATTTGGTTGAAAAATATGGACCTAGCCCTATTTCTTCAAGTTCAACTGGAGAAAACATCACTCCTGAGGAAGAATTAGCAAAAGTCCAAGAAAACTATTTGTTGTATAACGTTGCAGTAAGAAGATTATCAAGCACGATTACAGAAATTAAAACTGCGCTTAATGTGTCGGCTAATGGATAATTTGAGGGGTAAATCATGGGTTTAATGAATGCATTTAAAATTGGCGGCGAAGGCTTAACTGTTCATGGCAAACGTGTTGAAATAGCAGCAAAAAACATTGCCAATATTGATACGCCAAATTATACTAGAAAAATTCCTATTATTTCTTCAAATCAAGATCAAAGCTTTGCAACCGTTTTATCTTCAATGGGCGTTGGTGCGCTTACGGGTTCAAGTTCTATGGGTGGAGTTAATTTTGACGGTATAGTTGAAGATCCAACCCCAGGAACAAAAATATATAAACCAGGGCATCCTGACGCCGATGAAAATGGATATATTAGAACATCAAACACTAATGCAATGGTTGACATTGCCGATGCAACAATTGCGCAACGTGCATTCGAGGCTTCTTTGGGTGTAATGTCTATTTCAAAAGCGATGGCCGTTGCATCCTTAGAAATAGGAAAGTAATTTCATTAATTCTTTAAAAACCTTCATGATAAACTCTATGAATTGTACTAAATAATAGAGTTTGTTGGGTTTTGCTGGTTTGTCGAGTGGGGTTATATATGAAAGATTTATTTTGTAATCTTCACAAAGGGGCTTTATTTTTGTGTAATATTTAAAATCGGATTCTTTTTCGATTATTAAAACTATTGCTGGGGTTTTTCCTGTCATTCTTCCGTAATAAAGACTTTGACCAATTGCTTCAGCCCATTTTGAAGCAAAATCAAATTCGACTGCTTGAGTTTGAGTAAGGCAATCAATTCTTGTGTTGTCAATTAATTTTGCTTCAAGTTGACCATTATTTTTTGAACACCAAATTTCTTGATAATATTTTTCGGGAAACAAATGCTTAGCATCTGCGCTTAAAGTGAAAAATAGTAATACTAAAACAATCCTTAAAACCATATTTTTAGTTTATCTTAAAAATTGGGTCATGAAAACTTGATTAATTGATTTTTCTTGGTGAATTAGCTACAAAATCAATTAATTCTTCGTTTTCCATAATATATCCATCATTTTGTTCTTTGAAACCGCAAGCATTTTTGTAAAATCTTTCTGTTCCTTCAACAGGATATGGAATTGTTAATTTTTTGTAGCCTTTTTTGATTCCTTCTTTTGCAATTCTTGATAACATCATTTGACCAGCAAAGCGATAGACTGTTTGCGGTTTTGATTCAAGATAGTCGATTCGTATAGTGCCATCTGCTTCAGTAGTTCTGCATATTGCAAGAATTTCGCCGCTTTCTTTTTGTAAGATATAATGCCCACGAGGATCGGGAATTTTATTGGCATAGTTTCCATATTTCCAATTTGAAGTTAATTCAAGGCAAAGCCCATATTCCCAGGATTCTTTTAATGGAGTGAAAATTTGATAATCGTTTTTGTCTTTGCAATCAACTTCGCAAAAAATCGCAGGTTCAAATTCGCCTGTTTTTTTGTTTTGTAAGGCGGTTTTTTCTTTGGGGATTAATGCACTAAAGGATACATTTTGAATATTTAATTTCATAATTTAGTAAGTCTTGTGAAAGATTAAAATTGCGAATGAAAAATTAACTTGAAAATATTTCATTATTTGCTAGAATGATTAAAGTTAAACCGTGGGGTTACCGCAAGCCCTGAGACAACTAAATAAAATTACCGTGGGGCTATGGCAAGGACTCCGCGAGGAAGATTAAGTATCTTCCGAAGTGGAGGGAAGGATAGCGCAGAGCGCTACCGCAAGCCCTGAGACAATTAAATAAAATTACCGTGGGGCTATGGCGCAGCGGTAGCGCAGGGGACTCATAATCCCTTGGTCGTGGGTTCGAATCCCTCTGGCCCCACCATTTAAGACAAGTTTCAGACTTGTCTTTTTTGTTGCCATTCGGGATGCGACCTCAAGGGTCGCCCTCTTGAAAAATGCTCAATTGTTTGCATTTTGCTATGATTCCATCCTTTAAATTTAAAAAAATAGCAATACTTTTAAATATAAATTGTCTTGCAGGTTGAGAATTTCCGACTGCAAAACGAGAATTTAACTCTAAAAATGAGAGTTTTGGACAGTTGGTTTTGAAATATTATTGTGTTTATTGGAAAATTTCACTAATTCGGTCTTGAATTTTCTTTGAAAAAACTTCAATAATTTGTTTGTTGGGTTCTATTAAAGCTTGTTCTGCCTCAATTTTTGCAACAATTTCTTTTTGTTCTTCAATAGGTGGTAGTGGGATTAAAATATCTTTTAATTCTTCTCTATTAAATAAACCATTTACTTGTTGTCTCATTTGATTCAAATATATACCATTTCTTCTATATTGATTAAGAATTATCCATAAAAATCTATTATCAACAGATTTTCTTGGTCGTAAACCTAATAAAAATGAAGCAAATATATACTCCCCTTCTTTATCAAACAAAGCAGTTTTTCCAACTAAATGTTTGCTACCATTACGCCAGTTAAAAAGCAAATCGCCCTTTTGAAGTTTTGTTGTATTTTTTGATGTTCTTACTTTACGAATTGTGTCATAAATTATAGTTCCATTTTCATCGACATCTGCTATTGTTATTAATGGAATACCGTTTTTATCTTCACATTGTCCAACTGATAGAGTTACTCCACTTATAAAATCAACAACATCTTCGACTTTTACCATATTATATTCTGGTCTAATTTTGATATTTGGTTTGTAATTGTCTACAATTTTTTTTGCCCCGTCAATAATTTGTTGATAACTATCCAGCTCTTCAACTATTCTATTTTGAACCTGTAATGATGGTAATGGAATATGTAATTTGGAAAATTCATCTAACCAATATCTTTTGTGGGTTATACTATTGAATTTTATGCCGTTCATTGCGTAATACGCATATCGTATATTTATATCATTTTTTTTGGTTTTTAGAATCTTCATAGCTGAAGATTTAACCTTAAAAGGAAAATCTACAAGTTTTGTTGCTGTTGTAAAATCATCAAAAATAATTACTGGATTTTCTTTTGTCGCTTGATATATACCGTCACGTTCATCTGTATAACCTAACAGAAAAGTTTTACCTGCTGTCAGAACAGGTGTTGGAAATTTGTCATTGTATTCTGTACTGTGAACTATATACTTTGTAGGTTGTTCATAATCAAGAATTTGATTTAATTGTACTGTACCATATTTTGTATTTACACTTTTTCTTGCTTTGTAACGATTACCTAATAATATATATCTATTTTCAGCTACTTTTTCTAATGGAATAATATTAAATCCAACATTAAACATCTCTTCTTCTTGTTCAGAATCAAATTTACGAAATTCTTCATATTTTTGTAAATCGCTTGGAGTTTCAAGTTTACGTCTGTGATTATCAAGTGAATATCCGTCACTTTTTACCTCAAAATACCAAAAATTACTTCTTTTACTAGCTTTTGCAATTTTTTGGTTAATTTTAGTTGCATAAATAATATTTGTTTTAACACTTGTATATGGCAAAAATACGCCTTGAGGAAGTGATATAATACTTTGCAATTCACTATTTTCAAGCAAATATTCTCTTGTTTTTGCTAATTCCTTTTTAAATAAAAATCCCTCAGGAACGACAATAGCCATTCTGCCGTTTTCAGATGTAGAGCTAATTGCTTTCATGCAGTGCTGAACACAAATACTGTCACCATTTGTAGACGGTAAATCATACAATGAACCATGTTTTGTCCTTTGTGAATACGGCATATTTGCTAAAACAACATCATATTTGCCCTCGACTGGATTTGCCAAACTATCTTGCATGTGAATGCCACTATGTCCGTCACCTGCCAAAATCATATTCATTTTGGTAATTCTTGCCGTACTTGTGATTTCATTACCAAAAATAGTGTTTTCTCGCAACATTTTTTCTGTTTCTTTGTTGCGTGGCATATTGTTGTAAATATGCCTAAAGCTTTCAATCAAAAAACCGCCTGTTCCACAGAACGGATCATAAACTTTTTCGCCTATTTGCGGATTAACCAAACGCACCATAGTTTTTACAATATGTCTTGGTGTGAAATATTCACCTAAATCGTTCTTTGTAGCAGTTGAAGCTTTTAAGAAATATTCAAAGGCATCACCCTTTACATCACTATCAATATCTGTCAAAACCAATGGGTCAAGTAATCCCATGATTTCTTTAAGCACATCATTATCTCTAATCTTTAATGATGTAAAAATTTCGGTATTATACAAATCGTTCAATTTTTTGTAAACCATGTTATTTATGTATTCAACACGGCTACTTGATGATTGTTTTTTGATTATATCCCAACTACAAGTTGAAAAATTAAAATCAGTATGAATACCCATATTAAGTTTATTTTGTTCACTTTCGCTAATGAGTTTCAAAAATAATATATTTGCAAATTCGCCAAAACGTTCTTCGCCTGCTCTTAAACCCTCACTACGTAGCATGTTGTTGGCAGTATCAAATATTTTAATCAGTTCTTGTCTGTCGTATTGAACTTTTTGACTGACGGTATTCACATTCCATTCACCCAAAAATTTCATAGCCATGGCTTCACGAATAAATTCGTCAAGTTCTTCACCATTAAGCAATGGTGTCTTATTTGCTTGAGTATGGAAAGATTTGCAAAATACGCCGTCAGTTGCAAAAACTAAAGGCGCTTTTAATTTTTTAGCATAAAAAATACCCTGTTCAAGAGCAGAATCAATACGTTCTCCTTTTTTCTTTGCCTCAATAACAATTAAGGGTTCATGATCTTTTGAATACAAAACATAGTCAGGACGTTTGTGTTCTAAAACTCGTCTTTCAGCCTCTGTTCTTGGTTGTTCCTGATAGACATTTTTATCTTTACCCTCAAACTTCCAGCCTAAATTCTCAAGACTTCTGTTAATTAAATATATGGTATCTTTTTCTAATGGCATCGTATTCATAATTAAACTCTCCATTTATATACTAATTTCTTTTAAAATGCAGGGCAAAAACTTAACATTTTTTATTTATTATTACAAAAATTTTCAATTACATACTTTCAATTACATTTGCATAAAAATTTATGCAAATTTTCTCTTTTCTTCCATAAAAACAATATTTATAAAATTAGCCCTAAACTCTTTTAATAACTTAATTTAAACCTATTTTATTAAAATGTAATTGAAATGTGTTCAATTACATTTTTCGAGATTTTGTTTAACAACTTCCCTCTAGGGCGGAAGTCGTTATTATGAGAGGGAAAAAAGTACTTCCCCTAAAGTGGGAAGTAAAAAACTAATGTAATTGAAAATGTAATCGAAAATTTTCGATTACACTTTATAAAAACGCTAAAGTTTAAATATATAAAGGACATTTGAGGGACAAGTTGAGGATAGGCAAAGGACACGAAACGGACATTTCGGACATAATTACTTTGTCCAACCAAAACCGAGGGAAGTAGCCTCAAACTCAAACACACAGGGAGTTATAGGGTAGTTGAATAGATTACATTTTTTTTCAAGAACATCCGGTTATATATATTAAAAATCAATGTTTCGTTTGAAAAATTTTGGGTATTTATATCGTATGAATATCTAAGGAGTGTAGAAAATGAAAAAAATGTTAATTGGTTTGGTTTTTGTTTTGGCGTTTGGTTTTAATTCCGTTGCTTTTTCGTATGAATATTCAAGCGAGCAGAAAAAAGCGCTTTACGACTTATTTATTTCAACTTATTTATCAACTGCAACTCAACAAATTCAATCTATGCCAATTTCGCAAGACAAAAAGCAACAGGTTGCAAATTTTGCAAGAAGCAATATAAATAGACAACAATTAATTAATCAAACTTGGGGATGCATTCAATCAAAAGACCCTACTGACCAAGCAGGTTTGAATTCTTGTTTTGTTGCTTGGGGCAGAAAACAAAGTGCCGATTTAACAGAATACATGTTGAGATTGGGCTATTAAATTTTAAATTGCTCAATTATCAATAATTTAAAAACCAAGGGTGTTTTGCCTTTGGTTTTTTATTGTTTTAATTAGATATACGACTTAAAACATTAAAATTATCTATTAGCAAAATATTTTTTTCTCAAGTTTTGTATATTTACGCTTATATTTAACAAAAGGAAAAAATGATGAACATAACTTCAATAAATTCATACAATAACACTGCTTTTAGAGCAAAATCAAAAGGCAGATTTTTAAGTGAAGCTCCTAAAAAGCCTCAATCAAAACCATCAAAACAAACTACTGTTAAACCTGCACAAGTTATAGGCGGAGTCGGTCTTGCAATTGCAGCTGTTTTAACAACAATATTTGGAATTCCAAATGTAAAAACAAATCAAACACCTTCTCAAAATCAATCTCAAACTGCTCCATCAAGCTCTTATACGGAGACAATGGAAAATATACCTTCGCAAGATGCTTATAATCAAATGACTCAACAAGTGCAACCAATTTATGTTGAAGTTATAACAACTCGTCCATTAAACCAAAGAACTCCTGATTATCATACCGTTAAAGAAGGCGATAGATTGGCTGATATTGTTAAATATTATGCAAAATTAGACCAAGATACTCCTGATGAAAAACTTATTCCATATTATGAACTTTTAGAAGCAGATAACCCTGGCGCTTGGGAAGATAGAAACGTTATTCGAATTGGTTCAAAAATTCGTGTTGACGCTATTGCAAGAGAAAATATTAATATTGAATATATTAATATTGCACAAACTCAAACTCCAGACGCTCCTGTTGAAGAGCCTGCTCCAACACAACCAGAACAAAAAACTTCTCCAGAAGACACAATTGTTCTTAATGGTTTAAAATTTAGCTTTGATTTAGGAACAATGAAGCCAAAATTTGGAAATGATTATGAAGGTTTAATTTTTGAACAATTTGTTGTCTTGAAAACAAAAATGAATGGTGAATTGGAATATGTAAGATATGAAGGTTCTAATTCTGATTCAAATGTTGCACAAAAAACAACTTACGATGAAGATGGAAAAATTATTGAAGTAATTGAATATAAAGACAATAAACCTCAAACTGTTTCAAATTATGCATATAAAACAGATTCAATTGTTGTAACGACAACTGACAAAACTGCTGTAAAAGACGAAGTTGATCAAGTTATAACAACTTTTGATATCAAAACTGGTTCTATTAATTCAAGACAATTTGTTGTTAATAAAGGTGTTTATGCAACTTTTGATTTTGTATTAGGAACAGCAACAATTGGCGCAAAAACTTGGGAAATGGATTTTGGAAGTTTTGTTTGCAACGATGATGTGATTGGTTCTGGGGCATATACAGCAACAATTGATGGAAATGTTATTAGATTTGATATGTTGAAAAATGGATATTGTGTTGAATATCTTGATGCATTAGGAAATATTGACATAAGACAACAATTTGATACATATGGAAATCTTAGATTAATACAAGATTAAATAAATAAAAATAAAATTAACCCGATTGATTATTCAATCGGGTTTTTTATCTCTTCAAGTTTGTGTTTTGTTTTTTGTTCTGTTCTTTTGATGAAATCTTGGAGTTCATATTTGTTCATTTCAAGAAAATCGTCGTTATATCTAAAACCGCAAGCTTTTTTGTAAAAGCTATATGCGCTTGCAATCGGGCTTAAGACTGTTAATTTTTCGCAATTTCTTTTTAATTCTTCTTTTGCAATTGAAGCAAGAATTGTTTGTCCTGCAAAATGATATTGTGAATCTGGTTTTGATTCTAAATATTCAATATCGCAAGAGTTTTCCCCTGTTTGCCAAGTTCGGCAAATTGCAATTGTTTCATCGTCGTCGGTTTTAATTTCATAATGTCTCATTCGATAGTTATCGTTAATTGCATTATAATAGTTCCCAAAAACTGAATGATAAAGTGATTCCCCATACCACCAATCTTTTGATAATCTTTTAAATTCGAGACAGTCAAATTTGTCTTTGCAATCGATTTCATAAAAAGTTGCAGGAATATTTTCTCCTGTTTTTTTGTTTTGAACTTGCAATCTTATCTTGGGGATTATTGCTTTAAAGTTTATTTTGTTTTGATTTGATATTTTCACGCTTAATACAAATATCCTGATAGAAAAAAATTGTTAAATTACAAAAGTTTATATATGCAAAATATTAAAAATTTTTGTGTTAAAATTTAGCTATCAATAAAATTTATATTATTGTTTAATATATTGGCTGAGGAAAATATGGATAAAAATTTGGTCATAGGAGCAGGAATATCAGGCGCTGTTATTGCTAATTTGTTAGCAACGAAGCTTGATGAAAAAGTTCTTGTAATTGACAAAAAAAATCATATTGCGGGCAATTGTTATGATTATAAAGACAAAAATAATATTATGATTCATAAATATGGGTCCCATATTTTTCACACAAATAGCGAAAAAGTGTGGAGTTTCGTTTCTCAATTTGCCGATTTTAATCAATACATGCATAAAGTTATTGCAATAATAGATGGAATTGAAACAACGATTCCTTTTAATTTTAATACTCTTTATGATGTTTTTCCTCAAACTTTAGCAAAAAGGCTTGAAGAAAAATTATTAAATAAATTTGAATATAATAAAAAGATTCCAATTTTAGAATTCCAAAAGCAAGACGATGAAGATTTAAAATTTCTTGCTAATTATGTTTATGAAAAAGTTTTTCTTCATTACACAACAAAACAATGGGGGCTAAGTCCAAATGATGTTGATGGCGCTGTTACGGCAAGAGTTCCTGTATATTTAAGCAAAGATAATCGCTATTTTCAAGATAAATTTCAAGGTATTCCTTTAAAAGGTTATACGAGTCTGGTTCAGAATATGCTTAATCACCCAAATATCGAAGTTCAATTGAATACCGATTTTAAGGATATTGATGGCGATTTTAATAAAATATTTTACACTGGTGCGATTGATGAATATTTTAATTATGAATTAGGACAATTACCATACAGAAGCGTTAATTTTAAATTAGAAGAATATGATTTTGAATTTTATCAAAATAATTCTGTTGTAAATTATCCTTGTAATTATGATTTTACAAGAATCCACGAATACAAATATTATTTGAATGATAAATCTTCAAAAACAGTTATCGCAAAAGAATATTCTGAATTTTTTGAACTTGGAAAAAATGAAAGATATTATCCTATTCCAAAGGATGAAAATAACGAACTATATTTAAAATATAAAAACAAAGCAAAAGACTTAAAAAATGTTTATTTCCTTGGTCGCCTCGGTGATTATAAATATTACGATATGGATAAAGCTATTTTAAGAGCAATGGAATTATTTGAGGAGATTGCTCAATGATATTAGTAACAGGCGGAGCTGGTTATATTGGAAGTCATTGCGTTTTATCCTTGCTTGAAAACAAGCAAGAAGTCGTTGTTTTTGATAATTTATCAACAGGATTTCAAGAAACAATTGATGAATTGAAAAAAATTGGAAATTTAAAATTTATTAAAGGCGATTTATCAAAAAAAGAAGATTTAAATTCTCTTTTTGAAAATTACAAAATTGATTCTGTTTTTCATTTTGCTGCTTTTTCGCAAGTTAAAGAATCTGTGCTAAATCCTCAAAAATATTATTCAAATAATGTTTCAGGAACAATCAATTTATTAGAAGCAATGATAAAAAACAATGTTAAAAAGATTGTTTTTTCTTCAACTGCGGCAATTTATGGTGAAGTGCAATATGTTCCAATTGATGAAAAACATATTCAAAAGCCAATGAATCCTTATGGCAAAACAAAATTGATGATTGAAAATATTTTGGATGATTATGATAATGCTTATGGTGTTAAATCTGTTCGTTTAAGATATTTTAACGTTGTTGGTGCAGATATTAAAAAAAGAATTGGTGAGCGCCATAACCCTGAAACACATTTAATTCCTAATGTTTTAAAATCTACATTTAATGATGCAAGACCTTTTGAAATTTATGGAAATGATTACAACACAAAAGACGGCACTTGTATAAGAGATTATATTAACATTGAAGATTTAATTGATGCGCATTTAAAAGCATTAAAATATCTTGAAAATGGCGGAAAAACAGACTTTTTTAATCTTGGAAATGCTCAAGGATACAGTGTTAAAGAAGTTTTTGAAATATGCAAAAAAGTAACTGAAAAAGATATTCAATTTAATATTAATAAAAGACGAGAAGGTGACCCTGAAAAATTGGTTGCTGACAATAAAAAAGCAAAAGAAATTTTGAATTGGAATCCAAAGCGAAATTTGGAATATGGAATTAAAGCTGCGTATGAATGGGAGAAGAAATTGCAAGGAGGATTAAAAAATGCCTAAAGTTTCAATTCTTGTTCCTGTTTATAATGTTGAAAAATATCTTAAAGAATGCCTTGAAAGCTTAGTTTCGCAAACTTTATCTGATATCGAAATCGTTTGTGTTAATGATGGCTCAACTGATAATTCTTTAAATATTTTGGAAGAATTTAAAAACAAAGATAATAGAATTGTAATAATTAACAAAGAAAATTCTGGTTATGGTTCTTCGATGAATATCGCCTTGAATACTGCGAAAGGGGAATATATTGGCATAGTTGAATCTGATGATTTTGTTAAAAATAATATGTTTGAAGATTTGTATAAAATTGCTTCAAAAAATAATGCTGATGTTGTTAAATCTGATTATTTTTATTATTTAACAAGCAGCAATGAAGCAAGAAAAGCTGGCAAAATTTCAAAATATAGAACAAATCAAGTAATTAACGCAAAAAAATATTTGAAACTTTTAAAAATGCAGCCAACAATTTGGAATGCTATTTATAAAAAAGATTTTTTAATTAAAAATGATATAAAATTTCTCGAAACTCCTGGGGCAAGCTATCAGGACACAAGCTTTTCTTTCAAGGTTATGGCGAGTGCTTCAAGAGTTGTTTTAACCGATAAAGCATATTTATATTACAGGCAAGATAACATTTCTTCTTCTGTTCATCAAAAAAACAAAGTTTTTTATATTTGCGATGAATACGATGAAATTACAAGGTTTTTAAACGAAAAACCCGAGATTAAAAAATTTGCAAATTCTCAAAAATTAATTAGGCAATATCGTGCTTATATTTGGAATTTGAAAAGAATTGATGAAGTTTATAGAGATTCTTTTATTGAAAAATTTAGCAATACTTATAAAGAATTTGAAATTCAAAAAATGCTTGATAAAGCTTTTTATTCAAAAATTAACAAAAACGAAGTTAGTCTTTTGCTTAATGATAAAGTGGCTTTTAGGGCTTTAATTGATAAAATGGCAAAAAATCAAATTAAATGTGATGAGCGTAAAAAATTGTTTTCAATTCGCATTAATCCTTCAAGAATAAGCATTGTTTTGTTTGGAAAACAAATTGTGGAGATTGAAAACAATGCTTAAAATTTCTGTCATAGTGCCGATATATGGCGTTGAAAAATATTTAGCACAGGCGCTTGATAGTCTGTTAAACCAAACTTTTCAAGAAATCGAATTTCTTTTAATTGACGATGGTTCAAAAGATAATTGCCCTTCAATTATTGATGAATATGCTAAAAAAGATTCTAGAATAAAAGTTTTTCATAAAGAAAACGGCGGCTATGGGCAAACTTGCAATTTTGGAATCGAGAAAGCTAATGGCGAATATATTGCAATTTTTGAACCCGATGATTTTATTGAACCAAACATGTATGAAGATTTGTATGAAATTGCAAAAAAATATGATTCCGATATTGTTAAATCTCCATATTTTGAAAATCTTGAAACAATAGGTTTAAAAAGACAAATTAGCCCTAATTGGTCTAGTGAAATTCCTCAAAATAGAAGCTTTAAACTTGTTGAACATCCTGAATTTCTTTATTATCATCCAAGCATTTGGAGCTGTATTTATAAAAAAGAATTTTTAATTCAAAATAAAATTGCTTTTGTTGAGGCTTCTGGTGCTGGTTGGAGCGATAATCCTTTCCAAGTTCAAACGATGTGCCTTGCAAATCGCATTAATTATATCAACAAAGCGTATTATCATTGGCGAGTTTTGAACCGTTTTTCTTCTGATGATTTGAAAGATTATTCAATTCCTTTTAAAAGAAGCGAAGAAATTCACTCTTGGCTTAAAGAAAAAGGGATTTTTGATAAGAAAATTTTAGCAAATTTATACAAAAGAGAGCTTTCTTATATTTCAATTGTTTTGGGAATGAAAAAGATTGTAAATAAAAATGATTGTTTTTCTCAAATTCAAAATATGCTTGCTAGAATGAATAATGAAATAGTTTTTGACGAAAGTTGTTTTTCTAAAAAATTGCAAAAAACATATAAAAGTTTCAAAAATCCAAAATTATCAAGAATTAAACTCCTTTTAAAAAGGTTTTTAAGATCGATTTTGGAAATAAGATTGGGTAAAAAGAGTAAATATATTTTGCTTTTTTCAAAAGCAATTTATTATAAAGAAGTTTAATTAATAAAAGGAGAATATAATGCAAAAAACTGCTTTAATTACAGGAATTACTGGTCAAGACGGTGGATATTTAGCAAAATTTTTGCTTGAAAAAGGGTACAGAGTTGTTGGTTTGTATAGACGCGGTGCAACTGATACTTTTACAAAGCTTAAAGAACATGGAATTTTTGAAAAAATCGAATTAATTGATTTTGAATTGCTTGAATTTTCAAATATTTGCAGAATTATAAAAAAATATCAACCTGATGAATTTTATAATTTAGCTGCTCAATCGTTTGTTGCTGCTTCTTGGGAAGAGCCAATATACACTGCTCAAGCAGACGGCATGGGTCCATTATATATTCTTGAAGCAATTAGAGAATTTTCTCCTCATACAAAATTTTATCAAGCTTCAACTTCTGAAATGTTTGGAAAAGTGCAAGAAGTTCCACAAAGAGAAACAACTCCTTTGTATCCAAGAAGCCCTTACGGCGTTGCAAAAGTAATGGCTCATTGGATGAGTGTTAATTATAGAGAATCTTTTAATGTTTTCACTTGCTCAGGAATCTTGTTTAACCATGAATCTCCAATGAGAGGAAAAGAATTTGTTACAAGAAAAATCACTGACCATTTTGCAAGATTGGCCCTAGGTTTAACTCAAGAACCTCTTGAATTGGGCAATTTAAACGCTAAAAGAGATTGGGGCTTTGCGGGTGATTATGTTGAAGGAATGTGGTTAATGATGCAACAAGAAAAAGGTGACACTTATGTGTTATCAACTGGCGAAACTCATCCAATAAGAGATTTTGCAACTCTTGCTGCAAAACATGCAGGTTTTGAAATTGAATGGCAAGGCGAAGGCGTTAATGAAATTGGTATTGATAAAAAGACCGGAAGAACTTTAGTAAAAGTTAATCCAAAATTCTTCCGTCCTGCTGAAGTTGAATTGCTGATTGGTGATCCTACAAAAGCGCAAACTGTTCTTGGCTGGAAAAGAAAAGTTTCTTATGAAGGTTTGTGTCAAATGATGGTAGAAGCTGATATTAAGAGATATAAACAACAAAAAGTAATGGCAACAGTTTAATTTTTGAGGATAAATGAAAATCAAATTTGTTCAAAAAGCAATCGATAAAATAAGAGGGAAGAAATACCCAAGAAGCGTTCAAGCGCAATTGTTGGACTTCCCTCAAAATAAAAAATTATTATTAAAAAAAGAAAAAAGTAATAAAATTTTAATGGTTTACCATAGAAATTTTTTATATTGTGATGCTGGAAATAATCAATACGCATATAACATTACAAAAACATTAAAAGAACTTGGATATTCGATTGATTTTTTTGCAGTTCCTTGGAGTGATATTATTTCTGATTATGATAATTTTGATGAATCAAATAAGGCCAAGGATAATTTAGTTGATAATCTTTATCTGTCGATTGATGGAAAAAACCATAAACAAAGAAAGTATTATCAAACAACTTGGTGTAATGATGATGCTGTGGATAAATTTGATGAAATAATTGGCAAAAACAATTATGACTATATTTTTATTCATTATGTTAATTATCTTGATTTAATTAGATTTTCAAAATATAAACTTCAAGTTCCTATTGTATTGCTTGCTTCAGATTTTGATTCAATACAAAATTTTCTTGCTGCAAAAAATCAAAAAAGAGAACCATTTATTGGTTTTGGGAGCAATATTTCTCAAGAAATTCAATTGCTTAGTTGTGTGGATAAAATACTTTGCATTTCAAATGATGAAAAATGTTTCTTTAAAAGATTTTATCCTGATAAACAAATTGAATTTTTGCCGTTTTTTGATGATTTAAAAATAAATTCAAATGCTCAAGAAAAAAAATATGATTGCGTTTTTTTGGGTGCAAATAATTACCATAATGTTAATTCTTTAATTTGGTTTGAAAAAAATATTCTTCCTGAATTAAAAAAAGGAATTAAAATATATGTTTGTGGAAAAGTTGGTACAGGCTTAAAAGAAACTTGTTTTGAATCTTATCAAAAAATGCTCGATTATGGCGCTAAATTTATAGATTTTGTTGAAAATTTGGATGATTTATATTCAAAAACAAAAATTTCAATTGCGCCAATGGTTAGTGGAACAGGCATGAAAATTAAAACAATAACATCAATGAGCTATGGAATTCCAACGGTTACAACTGAGCTTGGAGTTGATGGATTTATTGATAAAAGCAATAATGGTTGCCTTGTTAGCGATAATCCAAAAGAATTTGCAAGCTATATTGAAAAATTGTTAGAAGATAGTGAATTTTATAATTTAGCTCAAAAAAATACTATTGAATATTTTAAAAGCAATTTTTCAAAAGAAAAAAATAAAATAAACCTAGAAAAAATATTGGGGTCTAATTGTGTCAAATAAAAAAACAAAAGTGCTTTATGACGCAACATATCTTCGCTTTGGAATGAATAGCGATGCAATGAGAACAGGGCTTTTTTTCGTTGTTGCTAATATTTTAGATGTTTTTGTTTTAAAAAAAGACGTTCAATTGACTTTATTTTGTGAAGATTTTTGTTATGGAGGTGTTAGAAAATATTTAAAATTAAATTATCCTAATATAAAATTTGATTTAATTTCCGATAAAATCCTTGGTCCTATGACAAAAATTTATGAGAAATTAAAAAAATCAAGAGCTAAAGCAAAAAATAAATCTAAAAAAATCAAAAAAAATTTTCTGCAATTATTGATGGTTTTATTTAGTCCTTTTGCATATTTAGAGAGAATTGTTTTAAAAGCTAAATATTCAAAATATGCTGCTTTTTTGTCTCCTTTATATAAAGTTCACGATTTTATTAATGAAATAAATATCAAAAATCGATATATTGTTGTGCATGATTTAATGCCTAAGATTTTTCCTGAATTTTATCCTGGAATAAAATATGAAGATCATTGGTATAACCAGCTTTTTAATTCCCTTAATTCTAAAGATAATTATTTTTCAAATTCTGAATACACTCGTCAAGATTTCCTCAAGCATTGTCCGCAAATCGACCCAAACAAAATTCATACAACCTTGCTTGCTTGCGCAGATAACTTTAAACCAGTTGAAGGAAATATTGATAATATTAAAACAAAATATAATATTCCACTTGATAAAAAATATATCTTTAGCTTATGCACCTTAGAACCAAGAAAAAATTTAATTCGTTCAGTTAAAACATTTGTTGAATTCATCAAAAAACATAATATCGATGATCTTGTTTTTGTTCTTGGTGGTGGTCAATGGGATAATTTTATCGGTCAGCTTGAAAAAGAAGTTATAGACCTTGGAGATTTTAAATCTAAAATTATTAAAGCAGGCTATGTTGATGATGAAGATTTAGCCCCACTTTATTCAAACGCTCAATGGTTTGTTTATACTTCAAGATATGAAGGATTTGGTTTACCTCCTCTTGAAGCGATGAGCTGTGGTTGTCCTGTAATAACATCAAATAATTCTTCCCTGCCTGAAGTTGTAGGAAATTCAGGAATAATGATTGATTGGGATAGTGATATTCAACACATTGAAGCGTATGAAAATTATTACTTTAGCGAACAATTAAGAAAAGAAAATTCAAAAAAAGGGCTCGAGCGAGCAAAAGAATTTTCTTGGGAAAAATGTGTTGATACAATGATTAATATTATGCGAGGAAATAATGAAGGAAAATAAAAAATTAAAATTATTGCTCGATGCGGCAATTTTGGGAAGTGGGGTAAAGAAAAATTATTGTCGTTCTGGAATATATTTTGTTGCGATTAATTTTTTGAAATATTTAACTAAAAGAAGTGATATTCAATTATCTTTATTTTGCACAATTTGGGATTATAAAAATGTTAAAGAAAATTTGAAAAATGAATTTCCAAATATTGAATTTGATATTATAACCGATAAACCCTATAATTCTAAAACATTCATATATGAAAAAATTAAAGACGCAAGAAAATTTGCAAAAGAAAAAAAACAACCTCTTTTTAAATTTTTAATTCAAGGATTTTTGTTTTTTTTAAATCTTTTTATGCTTGTTGATAATTTAGCTCATAAATTAAAAATGGATAAATTGAAAAATTATGATGCATTTTTCTCTCCTGTTTTTGAATTTCATAGGTCTTTAAAAAAATACAAAGTTGAAAGATATACAATTTTATATGATTTAATACCTTTGATTTTGCCGGAATATAGACCTGAAAAAGAGCTTGATTCATGGTTTTATAAATTATTGTATTCCCTCAACTCAAAAGACAATTATTTTTCAATTTCTGAATACACTCGTCAAGATTTCCTCAAGCATTGTCCGCAAATCGACCCAAACAAAATTCATACAACTTTGCTTGCTTGCGCAGATAATTTTAAACCAAGCGAAGGAAATATTGACAATATTAAAACAAAATATAATATCCCGCTTGATAAAAAATATATCTTTAGCTTATGCACCTTAGAACCAAGAAAAAATTTAATTCGTTCAGTTAAAACATTTGTTGAATTCATCAAAAAACATAATATCGATGATCTTGTCTTTGTTCTTGGCGGTGGTCAATGGGATAATTTTATCGGTCAGCTTGAAAAAGAAGTTATAGACCTTGGAGATTTTAAATCTAAAATTATTAAAGCAGGCTACGTTGATGATGAAGATTTAGCACCATTATATTCAAACGCTCAATGGTTTGTTTATACTTCAAGATATGAAGGCTTTGGTTTACCTCCTCTTGAAGCGATGAGCTGTGGTTGTCCTGTAATAACATCAAATAATTCTTCCCTGCCTGAAGTTGTAGGAAATTCAGGAATAATGATTGATTGGGATAGCGATATTCAACACATTGAAGCGTATGAAAATTATTACTTTAATGAACAATTAAGAAAAGAAAATTCAAAAAAAGGACTCGAGCGAGCAAAAGAATTTTCTTGGGATTCTTGTTTTGATGAAATGATTGAAATAATGAGGAAATAATGAAATTATTATTTTTAAATAATTTTTTAATGCATGATGTGACTTATGAACCCGCATATCATAAATGGTTTGCGAAGTTGTTTTCACCGTTAATTTTTTCTGCTGTTAAAACAAAAATCTCTTATTTATATGATATTGAAATTAATGGCGAAAAATTTTCAAGAGAAAAATTTTATAATCTTTCAGGAATTAAAAATCCTTTAAATAGCTATTATCTTTGCGATATTGAAAATATTAAGCAAGAGTCTTGGGAATATCTTTTTAAATATATTGATAATGACACTTTTGTTTTTGGGTTTGAATTAAGCCTTGAAATAAGGGAGGTTTTAGACAAAAAAGGAATAAATTTTGTTAATTTTTGGGTTCATTCTTTTAAATTGTTTGATGATGTTCCTTTTATGATAAACACAAATAATAAAGAAATCTTTTTAAAATTGCAAAATTATAAAATTCCAAAAATAAAGTTTGAATTTTATGCAAATTATTGGAAACAACGATTGGTTGAAAATAGCATAATAAGCGAGAATTCGTCTTTGGATGATTCAATCGAAGAAAATTCGCTTCTTTTTGTTGGGCAAACTTTTGAAGATGTTTCAATTAAAAAAGGAGATAAATATTTAAATATTCTTGATTTTAAAGAAAAATTAGAAGAATTTTCAAAAAAATATAATAAAATTTATTATCTTCCCCATCCGTACGTTTTAAATATTCAAGAAGTTGATGAATATATTGAATCAAAAGAATATTTAGAAAAGCTTGAAAATATTCCAACATATTATCTTTTAGCAAGCGACAAAATTAAAAAAGTTGTTGGAATATCTTCTTCGGTTTTATACGAAGCTCAATTTTTTAATAAAGAAATTGAATATTTATATCAGCCTTTGTTTGATATTGATGGCGAATTTGGATTAAATTCATTTACGTCAATTTTAAATAATTATTTTAATCCAAAATTTTGGGCAGATATTTTATCAGGATTTTTTGAAATCAAAAGCGAAGTTCTTGATGAAGTTTTATTCAATGAAACACAAAATAAAGTAAGAGACATTAAAAACCTTTATTGGGGTTATCAAAAACTTGATAATATTAAAAAATTGCAAGATGAGAATGCAAGATTAAATCGTGAGTTGCATGCGCTTATCGAGCAAACACAAGAGCAAATTAAAAACAATAGAAAAAAATATGAAGAAATTTTTTCTTATATTCTTCAAAAAGATATGATTTTTAAAAGATATAAAAGATATAAATTTTTGTCGTTGATTTCTTTTGGTTCTAAAAAGAAATATTATGAAGAAAAAAAAGCTATATATGAAAAATATATTGAAAAAATCAATTATTTTGCAAAAATCAAATTGTAAAAGGCTTATATGGAAGAAGTTGGAAATTTAAAAATAGATATTGTATATTTGTGGGTTGATGGAGCCGACCTGAAATACCAAGAAATTAAAAATGAAACAAGAAAAAAGCTTGGCATGCTAGGACAAGCAAATGAAAAATGTCGCTTTATTGATAACGACGAGTTGAAATATTCTCTTCGTTCGCTTGAAAAATATGCTTCTTGGATTAACAAAATTTTCATTGTCACAAATAATCAAGTTCCAAAATGGCTGAATCTTGATAATTCCAAGATTACAATTGTTGATCACAAGGAAATTATGCCTAAGGAATCTATGCCTTGTTTTAATTCAAATGCAATTGAACATTGCTTGATTAATATTCCAAATTTAAGTGAATATTTTTTGTGTGCAAATGATGATACTTTTTTTGTTGATTATGTTATTCCTGAATTCTTTTTTAAGAATTTAAAGCCAATTTATCGCTATAATGATTTTTATGAAAAGAACGAAAATTTATACAATCAATTTTTAGCAAATTCGGAAGAATTGGTTTTTAAAAAATATGGGAAAAGATATAATAGATATCCTCATCATAATATTGAGCCATATTTAAAAAGCAGTGTTAGCGCTTGTTATAATGAATTTAAAAAAGAAATTGATAACACAATATTTTCTCAATTTAGATTAAAAACCGATATTCAAAAATCAATTTATGCCAATTATGCCCTTGCAACAAACAACGCATATATGAAAATTATTTCAAGAATTGATAGCTGGCTTCCTTGGTATAAAAAAATTATTAATAGAATTTTTAAAAATTATTCAAAAGATTCGATTGATGTTTCAGCTTCAAATGATAATATAATGTGGCATATAAAAAAATACAAACCAAAATTGTTCTGCATTAACGACGACGAATTAACAACTGATAATGATAGAATGAGAGTTAAAGAGATTTTAGAGGAATTGTTTCCTGAAAAATCTGAGTTTGAAAGATAGGGAGCTTTGATGGCAATTATATTTAAAAAGCCTGACAATAATATAATTAAAAGCACCGTTTGCAGGGGTAATTGTATTGGTTGCGGGTTGTGTTTTTCTGTTTGCAAGCAAGGCGCAATTTCAATGAGAAGAAATTGGTGTGGTGAAATTAAGCCAAAGATTGATAAGAAAAAATGCATTAATTGTGCTAAATGTGTTAAATTTTGCCCAAACTCCAAAGGCAATATTAAAGAGTTAATTGATAAAATTTCTTCGTCTGAACCCAAGCATGCTTATGGATTACAAAATGCAAAATACTATTTAGCTTGGCATAATGATGATAACCAAAGGATGAAGTGCTGTTCTGGCGGAGCCGTTACAAAACTGGCTCAATATTTACTTGAAAACAAAATTATTGATGGAATGATTCATGTTGAGCGCCTTTGGGGTAGACGTGGCGATTTGCATTATGGTGCAAGAATGAGTACAACGATTGATGAAATTAACGAACATGTTAGCTCTGCTTATCAGCAAATTGATTTTTCTAAAGTTCTTGAACAAATTGAAGAAAATAAAACATATTTTATGACTGGAACACCTTGTGTTATTCGAGGAATTAAAAAAATTTTTTCTGAAGATAAAAAATTTTCAAAATCAAAAATCATGACCTGTGCGTTGGTGTGTTCTCACAACACCAACGCACAGGTCATTGATTATCTAACGCTAATCAATGAACTGTGCGAAAAGAAGAGTTGGAAAGTTGATATTAGGCACAAGGACAACAGTATAAAAGATGCTAATAATTTTAAAAATTTAATATATACCGATAATGAAATACTTTTAAATAAAAATCGATTTGAAAGCGGATGGACTCATATTTGGCGCAATTATTATTTTGCAATGGAAGCTTGTTTGAAATGTCCAGATTTTTGGGGAGTTGAAGCCGATATTTCAATCAAAGACGCTTGGGGCGAATGGGCAAGTGATCCAAAAGGAAAATCGCTTGTTGTAATAAGAAGCACACAATTAGAAGAGTATTTTTTAAATTCTGGCATAATTCAAGAAGAGCTATCTTATGATGATTTAAAGAATCATCAATCTGCAACTTCGATATACAAACAAACGCAAGCTTATAATAAAAATTATAAATCTATATTTTCACGCTCGAACAGAAAAAACCTTTTGTTGAAATATTTTATTATTTCAAAAAGCTCAAAATTTTTATATAAATTTTTTGGTTATAATATAACTAGAATGGTTATGATTTTAGTAGAAAAAATTGCGCTATGGAGTGAGAAAATATGATTAAAGATACGAAAGAATATATTCAAAGTTGCGCAGTTGGTTTTCGTAAATCTTTAAGAAAGTTTTTTAAATATAAAAACAAAGACAGAAAATATACAACTAAAAAGATTTTGGTTGGTGGCGGATATGGTTATGGAAATGTTGGGGATGAAGCTCAATGTAGTGCAACTTTGAAATTATTAAGCGAAAGATACCCTGATTATCAAATTGTTAATTTAACTCCTAATGTTGAATATTCTAAAAAGCAACATCCTCTTTATAATCATGATTTTGCATCAAGGGTTTTGCTTTTTAATCAGGGAAGAGAATCAAACGGGTATGATTTTAAAAGAACGCTTCTTGTAAGAATTGTTTTTTTGTTAAAGTCGTTTCATATTTTATTTAATGCGCTGTTGGTTAGGGCTGATTTGCCAACTTTTTTCATTAATGCTAGAGTTGCAAAATTTTTATATGAATTAAAAGAAGCTTCCTTGTTTTATTTTTGTGGCGGTGGATATTTGACTGGTAGCACTCTTTCGAGATTTTGGGATGGAATATTGATTTGTCGCTTGGCTCATTTGTTTAAAACTCCGGTAGTGATGAGCGGACAAACAATTGGTATATGGGAAAATAATTTCAATAAGGCTTACGCAAGATGGGGCTTTAAGCATGTTCAACTTATCAGTGTTCGAGACGAAGAATTTTCACTTAAGGATTTAAAGGAAATTAATTTGTTCGGGGAAAGATATTTTGCAACTCATGATGATGCACTCCATTGCGAAAAAACGCAAAAGCAATTAATTGATAAAAAGGATTATGTTACTTTGAACTTTCATTATTGGGGCATGAAAGGAAGGGAAAAAAGAATTTATTTGGCTAAAATTAATAAAATTGTTAATTTGATACTTGAAAAAACCGAAGCCGATATTGTTTTTATTCCAATGTTTTCTGCTGATAAAGATTCATTTGATGAATATATAAAAAAATATCCTAATACAAGGGTTCAATGTTTTGAATATAATTATGATTTTAGAGAAATTAGAAGGGTTATAGCCGACTCTAAGATGTGTATTACAATGAAACATCATCCAATTATATTTGCGATGGGCGAATTGGTTCCTGTTATAAGCTTGGCTTTTTCAAAATATTATATGCATAAAAATCTTGGCGCTTTGGCTCAATATGGTCAGGAGGAATATTGCATTGATTTGGAATCAGAAAACTATTTACAAGATTTTATAATTTTATTTGATAAAATTATAAATAACTCCCAAGAAATCAAAGAAATTATTGAAAAAAATATAAAAATATTAGACGAAAGAAAAGACAAGTTCTTAAAAATGGTTGACGAAATTATAGTAGGGTAGAAAAATGAAAAATATGCAAAAAGCTACTGTTGCTTATCCTTTTAATATATATAGTTGGAAATATGTTTTGATTTCTATCGCAAGCTTGATGGAAAATGCAAGCATTCCTTGTGAAGTAGTTTTGGTTCACAACGAAGAAATATTTCAAGAAGCCAAAAACGAATTTGATAAGCTAGTCAACAAATATGAAAAATTGCAAATAAGATATGTTGATGTTAAAGAATCATTAAAACCCTTTGAATATTTATATTTGGGTGGAAATATTTTAAATTTATATCCTTTTGTTTTGCCAAAACTATTGCCTGATGTTGATAAAATTATTAAATTGCCTTCATTTTCAATTGTAAATGATGATATTGCGGAATTAAACAATCTTTCACTTGATGATTATATGTTTGCAGGAGTCAATCATCCAAAAATTGAGGACGAATGGAGCAAAGAGACTGGTATCTCAAAAAAAGAATTTTTAGATTTTTCAATATTGGTAATTGATTGTAAAAAAGCTAGAGAAGAAAAACTTTATGAAGAGGCTATTCAATTTGCACGAAATGAATATCATTATTCGACTAAGCATAATCAAATATTATATGCTGTGTTTCTAAAGGATAAATGGAAAAAGATTCCTTATAAATATAATTTTCATATATTTAAATATAGAAAAAAACATTCAAAAATTATCGAATCATTAAGTGAATTTAATGGAAAAATAATTAATTTCTCTTATGAGGTTAAGGCTGATTTTTCAACTGCTGATAAAAATCTTAAAGAAATTTGGAAAAAATATGCCGATATTATAGATTATGAATACTGTGAAATGCAATCATATAAACTCTCAACAACTTCTGCGCAAAATTCATTCAAATACGCTTGGTTGTTATCAAGAATTTTTCCATATATTAAACCATATTGGTTTAGGATTTTTCTTGGTTTTGCAATAGCTATTCCTTTGGGTTTATTAGATGGCGTTACGGCCTTTGCGCTTAAGCCATATATGGATTATGTTATTGGAGGGCAAGCCTTTGAATATAGCTGGCATGGGTTAAATATTTCAATTTCAAGCTTGCAAATGGCTTGGGTAATTCCAATCGGGGTTATTCTTTTTGCTGCTATTCAAGGGGTTCTTCGTTATTTGAATGGTTATTTTTCAAGCTGGGTTAGTGCTAGAATAACAAACGATGTTAAATTTGATTTGTTTGAGCGCCTTATCCACATGCATCCTCAATTTTTTGATGATAATTCATCGGGTATTGTAATTTCAAGATATATGAGTGATCCTGGGGCGGCTTCTGCAGGGATTGTTGATAACATTAAAACAATCACAACAAGTCTTTGTGGAGCTTTAGGCTTAATTGCGGTTATGATATATAGCTCTTGGAAGCTTGCTTTTATTGGTGTAATTGTTCTTTGCGTTGCTTTTATTCCTGTAATTTTAATTAGGAAAAGAATCAAAGAAGCTTCAAATAAAAATATGGTTATTGGAGGCAAAATTACAACAAACATCAATGAAACATATTCAGGCAACAAAGTGATGACTGCTTATGGCTTGCAAGAAAGACAAAACAAATATTTCCAAGAAAAAGTTTGGGAAAGTTATCATATTGGAATGTCTTTATATAAGCGTGCTGGTTGGATGAGCCCAATGATGTATCTAATTGCTTCTTTTGGAATTGCAACAGTTTTGGGCGTTGGAACATATTTAATTAATACGGGTCAAATGACAGCGGGGGCTTTTGCTTCTTTTGTGACTTCTTTGTTGTTACTTTATAAGCCCGTTAAGACTCTTGGAAACACCTTAACGGGAATTCAAAACATTTTTGTTGCAATGGGAAGGGTTTTTGAATTGTTTGATTTAACTCCTGCAATTGTTGATTGCGAAAACCCAAAAGAAATGAAAGGGTTTAATTCAAATATTACTTTTGAAAATGTTGTTTTTGAATATATTCCAAACAAGCCTGTGTTGAAAAATCTTAATTTGTCAGTTAAGAAAAATGAAACATTGGCAATTGTTGGTAATTCTGGCGGAGGAAAATCAACTTTGGTTAATTTAATTCCAAGATTTTATGATATAAAATCTGGTTCAATTAAATTTGATGGAATTGATATAAAAGAATTTTCTTTGAAATCTTTAAGACAAAATATTTCTATGGTTTTTCAGGATAATTTCCTATACACTGGAACAATCAAAGAGAATATTATGATGGGAAATCCTGATGCTAGCATGGATGAGCTTATGCAGGCGATTAAATCTGCCCATTTACAAGATATGGTTTCAGAACTTCCTGAAGGGCTTGATACTGAGCTAGGAGAAAGGGGTTTAACTCTTTCGGGTGGTCAAAGACAAAGGGTTGCAATTGCAAGGGCTATGCTTAGAAATGCGCCAATTGTAATTCTTGATGAGGCAACTTCGGCTCTTGATAATGAATCAGAAGCAATTGTTCAAAAGGCGATGGATAATTTGGTTAAAGAAAAAACAGTGTTCATAATTGCACACAGGCTTTCAACAATCAAAAATGCTGATAGAATCGCTGTTATTAACGAAGGTGAACTTGCAGAATTAGGCACCCATGAACAATTAATGCAAATTGAAAATGGTCAATATAAAGCATTGTATGAAATGCAGTTTAAAAAACAGGAAGAAAATGCAAAATAATATTAAAATTTCTGTTATTATACCGTGTTATAATGCGCAAAAATATCTTAAAGAATGCATAAATAGCGTTTTAATTCAAACTTTTAAAGATTTTGAATTAATTTGCATAAATGACGGCTCTTTGGATAACACTCTTGAAATTTTAAAAGAATTTTCTTTAAAAGACGAAAGAGTAAAAATTATTGATAAAATTAACGAAGGCGCTGCCCAAGCAAGAAACGATGGCATTTTAGAAGCCAAAGGCAAATATATTATGTTTTTAGATTCGGATGATTGCTATGCCCCTAATGCTCTTGAAATTGCTTATCGAAACATAACAAAAGATAATTCTGAAATTTGTGTTTTTGGTTTTAGTTCTAAAATAAACAATGAAATAAAAAGAGCAAAATTTTTTAATCAAGGTCAACATTTTTCTTCAATTAACGATAAAGAAGAGCTTTCTGAAGCTTTAGTTTTTATATGGGATAAAATTTATAAAACAGATTTTTTAAGGCAAAATAATATTTCTTTTATGAAAAACTGCAAAACCTCAGAAGATATTTCTTTTTGTTGGGAGTGCTTGTTTAATGGTGCGAAAATTTCTTGTATTTATGAGCCGCTTTATATTTATAGAGTTGATAATTTTGATTCTGTGACTACGTCAAAAATTGGCATACTTTCAGATCTTGAAACGTTTAAAAAATTTAGCGAAAAAGAAATTTTTAAAAGTCAAACAAAAGATAATCAATTAAAAGTGGTAAATCGATTTTGTAATGGTTGGGAATATTATTTGCCAAGATTTCGTGACCATAAAAAAAAGATTAAAGAAGTATTAAAAACTGCACAAATTGTTTTTGAATATATGGAATCAAAGTTTGGCAAAAAAGAAATAAGAAACTTAAAATCATATAAAAAATTTCAAAAAACAAAATTTAAGCTGTTTTTTAATTCTATATTTTCAATTAGAAATTCTGTTGATAAAAAACATAAAATTATTATAATTTTTGGAATTTATATTAAAATCAGAAGCAAAAAATAATATTTCGCAAAAAATATAATTTAGGAATTTTGTATCCCTGAAGGGTGTTTAAATATGATTAATCCAATTACAAAATTTCCAAGATATAATATTTCTTTTTGTTCAAATAAAACTTATGTTATAGGACATAAAAATCCTGATTCGGATTCGGTTTGTTCGGCGATTGGGGTTGCGCATTTGCAAAGTCAATTAAAACCGCAAAAAGAATATCAACCGATTGCAGCGGGAGATATTAATGCTGAAACCGCATTTGCTCTTGCATATTTTGGAATTGAGCAACCTAAAGTCAAAGAAGACGTTAGTTTGACTGTCAAACAAGCAATGCCAAAGCAAGCTTTAAGCGATGTTTCGGTTAGAAAAAATTCAACAATAAGAGAATTTATTGATTTGGTTATGGATAAAGATATCAAAACAGCCGCTGTTTTGAATGATAACGGAACAATTGCAGGTGTTGTTTCAAGGAAAAGCCTTGCCGAATTTTTGATTAGACCAATTGATCATTTAAAACAACTTAAAGAGTTTGATGTTTCTTATGAAACAATTAAAAAATTAATCGATGCTGAAGTTATTACAGGAAGTCTGTCTTTGAATGATACAATCAAAGGGGATATTCAAACTGGCGCATATAGTGTTGAAACGCTTGAAGAATTAGATTTGAAAGAAGGAATTGTTGTTGTTGGTGATAGATATGATATTCAAAAATCAGCAATTGAAAACGGCGCAAAAGCTTTAATTATTTCAAGAGAAAGTCAAGTTGATTCAGATATAATTGAGCTTGCAAAAGAAAATAATGTCATAATTTTGTCTACAAAATATGGTATTGCAAAAGTTACAAGTTTATTAGAACAAGCAACTCCTGTTTCTCATATTATGAGTGCTTCTGTTGCTTCTTTGGATTCTAAGCAAAAAATAAACGAAGCCTTAAATTTGGTCAAAAACACAAAATTTGGGTATTTTCCAGTTTTGGAAAATGATAAATTTATCGGAATAATCAGCCGTGAAGAAATATTGGCGCCCGACAATAATGGTATAATTTTGGTTGATCATAATAACCCAAGTCAATTTGCAAAAGGGGTTGATAAGGATGATATTGAAGGCGTTATTGACCACCATGTTCAACAACTTGTTCTTGACTCTTCAAGAGTTCCAATAATGTATATGCCTGTTGGTGCAACAGCAACTCTTGTTGCAAGAAATTATAAGGCAAATGGAATTGAAATTCCAAAAGATATTGCTGGCATTTTGTGGTGTGCAATTGTTTCTGATACAGATAAGTTCACTTCTGTTACAACAACGCTTGAAGATGTTAAAATTGCAAATGAACTTGCGCAAATTGCGCAAATTACACAACCGGAGGTTCTTGCAAACAAGCTTCTTGCGCAAAGAGACGCAAATTTAGAAGGCTTAACAAGTGAAGAATTGGTTAAGCAAGATTTGAAAATTTTGCAAACAAAAACAAAAGTTCCATTTTGCGTAAGTCAAATTAAAACATATCAAAGCGAAAAATACATTAAAAATAAAGAAGAAATTGAAGAGGTTTTGAATGCGCTAGATAGGGAAAATTCAACTTCTGGTTCCGTTTTGATGATTACCGATTTGTCTCAAAACGCAACGTTTTTACTATTCTCTGATAAAATTAGGGAAGCTGTTCATAAAGTTAAAGAATTAAATAATGAACAATTTTTATCTAAACAAATTTATCAAAGTCCGCTGACATATAAAAATGCTTTGATTGCTATGCAAAACAATAGAATAATTTTAAGAATTCCAAATGTTCAATCAAGAAAAGAACAAATTCAGCCATTCATTTCCCAATTGGTTGAGCTGGCAAATTAATTTATTTCTCTGGATTTGCATTGAATTTTTTCAAAATAAACACAAAAGGAATTAAAACAATTATCGAAATTGCATAAATTTTGTAAGCATTTATAAAAGCGCAAAGTGTTGATTGTTGAACTAATTGCCCATAAATTTTGCCTTGCGCTGCGCCAAGCGCTGTTATATGGTCCATTCCTAAACCCATAAATTGTGCTTGCATAGCCATTATTTTTCCATAAAAAACTTCGTTTAATGGGGTCAATTTGTCGACTAAATAGCTTTGGTAAACTTGAGAATAGCTTGAAACCAAAAAGCCAACAGAAGATGTTCCAACAGCGCAACCAACATTTTTAATTAAGTTTTGAATGCTTGAAGCATTTGTCATTTCTTGTTTTGAAACGGTTGAAAATAATAATGTTGTTCCTGGAATGATAATTGATGTCATACCAATTCCTAAAACGATATTTGGCACAATAACATTTGATAGTGCAATATCTAAATTTAAGCTTGAAAACATTAAGCAGCCTATTGAAAAAACAATTATGCCAAATAAAACCTGGTGTCTTAAATCCATTGTTTTTGAAGTTATTGCGCAAAACATTACACCGCTCATCGTTCCAAAGCCCATTGGTCCAGCTGCAAGTCCTGCTAAAAGCGAATCATATCCTAACATGTTTTGTAAAAATTGCGGCAGCATTGCAATTGTTCCGTAAGCAACTCCAAAAAGTATTGTTAAAACAATTGTTCCAAATGTGAAATTCCAATTTTTAAATATTTTTAAATCTAAAAGCGGTTTTTCGCATTTTAATTCCCACCAAATTAAAGAAACAAAAGAAATTAAACTCACAATTCCAAGATTTCTTATATATTCTGAATCAAACCAGCCGTTTTTTTGTCCGTTATCGACTGCAACTTGAAATGTTCCTATCCATAAAATCAATAAAAGCATTCCAATATAATCAAATTTCAAGCCTTTTTGAACTTTTAAATATGGCGGATCTTCGATATGAGCTAAAATCATTATGAATGCTGCAACGCAAAAAGGAACTGAAATAAAAAACACATAATTCCATGATAAATTTGATGTCAGCCAACCGCCAATGATTGGCGCTATGATTGGAGCAATTGTGATTCCTGTTGAAAAAATTGCCATTGCTTTTGGCTGTTCTTCTTTAGGATAACTCTCTAATAAAATTGCTTGCGATAAAGGAAGCAAACAGCCTCCTCCTAAACCTTGAAGAATTCTTCCTATTATCATAATTTCAAAATTTGGCGCAAGTCCGCAAATCATTGCGGAAATTCCAAATAATGCAACGCAAAACAAGAAGAAATTTTTTCTGCCAAAAGTTGTGCAACAATAATCTGTTGCAGGCAATAAAACAGAACAAGCGATTAAAAATATTGTAACAATCCAAAGACTTTCGTCGTTTGAAATCGAAAAACTTCCTGCAATATATTTTAGTGCAACATTGGCGATTGATGTGTTTAATACTTCAACAAATGTTGCAAGCATGCAAGCTATTGTAATCATTAACAGGCTTGATTTTGGTTTCCATTCTTGTTGTTGTGCTTCCATAAAAAACTTTTCCTTTATCCAATTAATCATGTTAGAATGAAAAAAAATGAAAATCAATTTTGCAAAATTCTATTTTTGTGAGCAAAGAATGATATTTTCATGTTTTAAAACGATATAAACGAATCGAAAGGCGATATCATGAATATAAATCCTATTAGTTTTGGAAGAACCCTTAAGACAACAGCTCCTGCTAATGTTGTAAGTCGTGCTGTTGATTTAATAAATTGTCCTGAAAGCGCAACTTTAAATGAAGCTTATGCTCAACAAAGATTGCAAAAAGCTTTTTATGATACAACAATGACAGGTGAAGCAAAATCCGTTTCTTTTAATAACGGCAAAACTTCATTTATTGTTTCAGGAAAAGAAAGCGAAGAGCTTTCAAAATTAAGAATCGATATGGTTCATCGAATTGCAATTGCCCAAGACACATACGGCGAAGATTCTCAAATTGTTGATCTTGTTGCGCAATGCGAAGAAGACAGATTTGTTGACTTAGCAAAAGACGTTGTTTACAGCTCTTTAGATGGTGAAATTGAGCTTGAAACAAATAAAAAAGGCGAAATTAAATCTGTTAATTTGATAATTTAATGTAAATTTTTTGATTGAATAAAAATAAATATGATAATATGAGTGTGCAATTATACACTCATATTTTTTTGGAGTTTTATGAAGATAAAAATATTTTTTATATTGTTTGGAATGCTTTTTTTGCCCGTTTTTGCAAATGAAATTGAAAACGAACTAAGCAAAAATAATTCTATACAAACAAGGATTAATAATGTTGGTTTGGATATATTAAATCATAACAAAATCCCTAAAAGGGTTGTGTTTGCTTATAATGAAACTGATAAAAAAAGAATGCTGGATATTTATAATGAACTTACTAAGCGCCAAGTTGTTGTTTATGGTGATTTATATTCAGCAGTTGAAGACGATAATGAGCTTGCTGCAATGTTGGCAAGGGAAATCATGCTTGTTATTAAATCATACAATGGAATTTGGGGAGGAAGGATTGACGCTTTACAAATTGCTGCAAGTCCCAAAAAATTCGAAATCGCTGCTGATAAAAGAGCTGTTGATTTTATGATTAATGCGGGTTATAACCCTCTTGCTTTAATAACGTATATTAATAAAACTTGTCCTCAAAAAAGAAATGATAAAATTGCTCGTTCAAATTTAACATCAAAAAGACTAGCAAGAATATATGAATATATCACATACAAATATCCACAAGTATTGGAAAATAATGAATATTTAAACAATAAATATTATCAAAATTTTTTATTAACATCAATTAAAAACAGAGCAATGCTGAAAGAAAAAATTAATACAAAATCAACGAAAGAATTAAAATATGAATAGATTTTTTGGTTTTTTGATTTGTTTTTTCTTGATGATTAATGTTGCTTTTGGACTTCCTTATGATTTTTCTGATGTTAGTTCGGTTGATATTCCATTAACCCTTTTAAAACCCTTGGCAACAAATCAAGAGATATTTGAAGGACAAGAAATTGAGCTTAAGGTTAAGAAAAATATTTATTGCCATAATTGTCTTTTGATTAAAAAAGGAACAATTGCAAAAGCACGAATTGAAACAATTATAACCAAAGGGATGAATGGCTTTCCTGCTGAAATTATAATTGATAATTTTGAAATTGATGGAATAAAAAAAGAGCAACTTATGAGCACATATACAAAAACAGGAAGAAGCTATGCCCTTCTTGTTTATCCGATTAAATGGGCGCTTACGCCAATTCCTTTTGTTGGTAGTCTTACAAATTTAATCCACGGCGGCGAGGTTAAATTAGACACTGATGATATTATAAAAATTAAATATTTTCCTCATTGGAATTAAGCTCTTTTTTCCATTTTTGGAAAAAATAAATTGCAAAAAATGTATAAATTGCCCACATGATGATTGTGACAAAACAATTTGAACCATTAATATAAGCAATTATCCACATTGAAAGCGTTAAAACGTTTACAACAAACCAAACATACCATTGTTCAATGCATCTTTTAACTGTAAAAATTTGTCCAAAAATTGAAAAAGTTGTTGCAATTGAATCAATAAAAGGGGTTTTTCCGCCTAATTTTGTCAAAACGAAACCCATTATTATCGCCATTACAAACATCAAAGGAAAATAAAACATTTTTTCTTTTTTGGTTAAATAAGTTTTAATTATTGTTCCTGTGTCTTTTTTGAGATTTTTAGACCATTTTATAATTCCTATTATATGCATTGGAAAAACATAAAAAGCATATAAGGCTAAATTTCCATATAGTGCGTTTTTATAAGCTATGAAACAATAGCAGAATGTTCCCATTAAACCAAGAAAATAGCAAGAAATTTTTCCTTTGCCCGCTAAAAAAGTATAACTTAAGCCACAAATTGCTGAAATTAGCGCAATTTTGTTGTCGTTAAGTATAAATGAGATAGTTATTATTGCAATGATAGCGCTTGGAAAAAATATTTTTTCAAAAAACGTAAAACCCTTTAATTCTCGTAATAAAAAATCTTTTAATTTCATTTTTAAATTATAATTTAAAAAGTGAGAATTAATCAAATAAAAAATACTCAAAATTTTAATGGGTTATATAATAATAAACATTTGCTATCTACCTTGGAAAAAATTTCCGACCATGGGGCGAGTTTTGCTGCGGGCATTTCTTTTTTGTCGGCTATTAGTTTAAGACCCTTGGCAATTTCCCTTACTCCAAAAGCAGATAGTGAAAATAAAAAAATTTTTAGCGCTGATTCAATTGCATCGGGTGTAATAAAATTATTGATTGCTCTTGGGGTTTCGATTCCTATTGAAAATGCAATTAAAAAAATTAACGAAAATCCGAAAGAATTTTTAAATCCAGATTTGCTTAAAAATTTGTCTAAAAAAGATTATGATTTTTTAACTCAGAATATCAAGCTTGCCTCTAATCTTATTAGTGCAATTCCTAAGTCAATTTTGAGTGTTTCTTTGATTCCTTTGGTTATGGATTTATTTCATAAAGAAAAAAAGCAAAATATTCCAATCGAAAAAAAACAAAATTTTGATACATTTAAAAAACAAACAAGTTTTAAAGGAAGATTGCCTGAAAAAATCGTTAAATCAGTAATTGAATCAAATGATATGCAAAATTATGCAATAAAAAATTCTTCAAATAGTAAAAATATTGCAAGAAATATGTCTGTTGCGACAGATATTTTATTAAGCGCAACTTCTGCTGTTACAACGCTTAATTCTAAAAAAATTAAAAAAGAGCAAAAAAAGCCATTAATTTTAAACAAATTTATTTCAACAGGAATTAGTATCACTGCTGGATGCTTCATTGACAATCTTGTTCAAGGATTTGGTACTGGTTTTGTTGAAAAATTTAAACAAGCAAATATTGACGACAAGAAGCTTGCAAAATATCTTGAAGGGTTAAATATTGTTCGTCCAACAATAATTTTTGCTTTGATATATTATGGAATAATCCCTGTTTTGACGACTTTTGCTTCTGATAAATTAAGCAAAGTTAAAAAAGAGGGCAATTAATTTTTTGTTTTGGTTTTATATGAACATAAAAAAATGAAGGAGAACAAAATGAATATTTCCCCAGTAGCAATGATGCAAGCAAATCCAAGTTTTAAATGCGCAAAATGCGAACAAGCACCGCAATATCCTGCTTTTGATCCAAAAGATGCAAAAGAAGATAAAGTTGTTGCCTATGCTTCAATGGGACCAGATTATTTTTACCCAGTTACTGCTTCTCAAATGAAAATGTATGAAGATAATATTGAAGCAAATAGATTAGCAAGAGAAAATGCTCGCCCACTTGAAGAATTGCAAGGCGAAACTCTTGATGAATATCTTGAAAGACATAAACTTGAGTGGAGTATGTAATATTTAAAAGACCCGAAAGGGTCTTTTTTATTCCTCCCCCATCCACCCTAATTTCCTCAAATCTATTTTATATAAAACCACCCATTATATTGTGCACTTAGCGAAACATATTCCGTAGGAATTGTTTGAGCGAAAGCGAGTTGTCCGAAGGAATAATGTTGAGCTTAGTGCACCACTAGAAACCAACAAAACAACAAAGCCGAAGTTTCTTTCTTTTTGG
>JAFQHZ010000013.1 GCA_017415185.1 Candidatus Gastranaerophilales bacterium | reverse complement strand
TTTTTAAAAAATGTTAATAAATAAAGTAGTGCCGTTAGGCTGAGACGTGGTCTCGACGGGCAATAAAAAAGAGCTTCAAAAGAAGCTCTTAAATGGTGGGCCCGGAATGCTTTAGTTCTTAGGCGAGTTTGCGAGCCTTAGAAATAAAGTAGTGCCGTTAGGCTGAGACGTGGTCTCGACGGGCAATAAAAAAGAGCTTCAAAAGAAGCTCTTAAATGGTGGGCCCGGAGAGACTCGAACTCTCACACCGAAGGCGCTAGATCCTAAATCTAGTGCGTCTACCAATTTCGCCACAGGCCCAATTGTTTCAGCTATTTAATAATACATCAAGAAAAAATGATAGTCAAGAATAAAAAAGAGTCCTTTTGGACTCTTTTTTATTAATTATTTTCTTTCCCAATATTTGTCCAACCAGCGAGTTGGTTTAACATATCTCAATCCGCCTTTACCCATAAAGCCTTTGTAAGCTTGTTCAGGGGTTGGGCGACCATGGAAGATTAAAATTTTAGCATCAATTGGGTCTTTTGGTTCTAAGAAAAAGTTTAGCGGGAATGGTTGCAAGCAATTTCTTTTGAAGCTTACGCACCAGCCTTTGTCCCAATATTTCAAAATTCCTTTGTCGTTCATTTGATGAGAAAGAAAAGCTTGTTCGTTTTTGTAGCGTTTTCTGATATCAAGCCCTTCTTTATAGAAATTTTCGATAATATCGGCATGCTGCTTAACATTAAATTTAAACACCGAAGAATTTCCTATAATATCGTTTGGAAAATCCCAATCTTTGATAATATAAAATTCACCTTCTTTTCTAAAAAAGCAATCAATATTGTCTCTGATTATAATATCTAAGTCTAAAAACAAGGCTTCGCCTTCCAAATCAGCAAGTTTATCTGTAAAAAGACCTAGTTTTTTCCAAGCTTTATCTGGAATTCCTTCGTCGTTTAATTCGGGCAATGGACGAATCTCAACGCCTTCTAAAATTCCTTCTGGTTTATCTGTGAAACAAACAAATCTATGTGGCAGTGTTAAATTCTTTTCGACCATTTTGTATAGGCGATTGACATAATCTGCGCCAAATTTAGTACCCCATTTGATACAAATTACATTTCTTTTCATTTTGTTTTCCATAAGATAAACTCCTTATAAAATTATTTGCTAATTTGGCGCATTGTTGGGAATGCGATTACGTCACGAATTGAGGGCGAATTAGTTAAAAGCATAACTAATCTATCAATGCCCATGCCCATTCCGCCTGTTGGAGGCATACCGTATTCAAGCGCACAAATGAAATCTTCATCGATTTCCATTGCTTCTTCATCCCCGTTTGCTTTTGCTAATGCTTGAGCTTCGAAGCGTTGACGTTGGTCGATTGGGTCTGTTAATTCCGAAAATGCGTTTGCAATTTCCCAGCCATTTACTCTTGTTTCGAATCGTTCTGTTAATCTATCATTGTCTCGATGAACTTTTGCTAAAGGCGAAACTTCACGAGGATAATCAATAATATGGCAAGGTTGAATTAAGCTTGGTTCAATCTTTTCTTCGAAAACTGTTTCCACAACTTGACCCCAGTTCATGTTATCTTCAACATGAACACCAATGCTTTTTGCAAGTTCAATTGCTTCTTTTGCTTCATATACTTGCATGAAATCAACTCCTGTTGCGTCTTTGATTGAGCCTAGCATTGTTTTTCTATCCCAAGGAGGAGTAAGGTCGATTTCGTGTTCGCCGTATTGAATTTTTGTTGTTCCTAAAACTTCTTGAGCAACATAAGCTACCATGTTTTCAGTTAAAGTCATCATATCGTTATAATCTGCATAAGCTTGATATAATTCAATCATGGTGAATTCTGGGTTATGACGAGTGTCTATTCCTTCGTTTCTGAAGTTTTTGCCAATTTCAAATACTCGTTCTGAAACGCCGCCAACAATTAATCTTTTTAAATATAATTCTGGAGCAATTCTTAATTTTAAATCCATTTCAAGAGCGTTGTGGTGTGTGTAAAATGGTCTTGCGTTAGCGCCAGAAGCTGCGCCTTGAAGGATTGGTGTTTCAACTTCGCAAAAACCATCTTTTGTTAAAAATTCTCTAATTTTTTGGATGATTAGGCTTCTTTTTTTGAAAGTGTCTCTAACATCTTGATTAACAATCATATCAAGATATCTTTGACGATAGCGAATTTCAACATCTGACAAGCCATGGAATTTTTCAGGCAATGGAAGTAATGATTTTGATAAAAGTTTTAATTCAGTTGCCTTAATTGAAAGTTCTCCTCTTGGAGTTCTTCTAATTGTGCCTCTAAAACCTACAATATCGCCCATGTCAATTAATTTTAAAACTTTTAATTTGTCTTCTGATAAATTTTGTTTATGAGAGAAAATTTGGATTTTTCCTGTTGAATCCATTAAATCGATAAACATTCCGGTGTTTCTAATTGCCATAACACGTCCTGCAACAGAATAAACATCTTCGGTTTCAACGCCAGCTTCTAAGTCTTTATATTTTTCTTGAAGAGTTTGCGCATTTGCTGTTTTATCGAATGTGTATGGATATGGATTGATTCCTATATCAACAAGGTCTGTTAATTTTTGAATTCTTCCTTCTCGAACGCCTTGAGAAGAACTTTGGTTTGTGTTTTGAGTGTTTTCTTGGTTGTTTACTTCCATTTATTTTTCTCCTTGATTAAAAGCTATAATTTGGGATGACAAATTGGCGATTGTCTTCGTCTTTTGTTGAATATTTTTCATAGACTTCAAACGAGTTTTCTTTGCAATCGTCAACATATTTCTCGTCTATATATTTTTTATATGTTTCATTTAAAACACCTTCGTAATTGCCTAAAGTGTCAGCAAAATTGATTAAAAGTTGCTTGTCGTTTCCGCCAGCATAGGCTTTTGTTTTGGCATCTGTTCCAGAAGGACGAATTTCAACAAATTTGTCTTTGAAATCTAAATATGTTCCATCTCCGACAAAAATAACGTCTAATAAATTAGAAAAATTTAAAGATGGGAATGTTGAAGATAAAATTTCTTTAATATTTTCGATAGTTACTTTTCCTTCAAGTTTTGCCATAGCCAAAGCTAAATAGAAAATGTCATTTTTTGTTCTTTGGTTTTCGCCTAAAACTTTTGCTTGTTTTAATTTATTGATATCAGGTTCTGATTCGTTATAATAAGCAATATCAACCCTAACATCGTAACGAGAAATAATATTGTTTTCATCGTAAATTTTTTGAAGATGTTCAACTAATGTTGAATCAATAGAGGAAATCAACGCACTTGCAACGATAATTGCTTCGGTTGCTGATTTTTCTCTCATAGCAAGTGCAATTCGACCACCTAAAGATTTAATTGGTTCGATTGCGCCAATAATCATTCCTCCTGATTCTTCGCCACCAAAAATCATTCTAGGGTTAGAACCTAACTCAACTTTTTTTCCAAATACATCATAAATTGTTATATTTTCTGTATTTTTTTCAAATTGGGCTTCGATTTTTTTAACTGCTCCAGCAATTTCTTTAAATCCAACAGGAGTGTTAATTATTTTAATTCCTTTTGATTTTGCCCACTCATCCCAAGCTTTTGAGCTTGCTGTTGTTTTAATCATGAAATATTCGCTGTTTGAATTTTTGTCTAATGAAGAATTCCAATAATCCATAATCATCAAGAATGATTGATTTGCGCTAAATACGCAAAGAATTCGCTCCTCGTCAAGCTCTACAAAATCAACGCCTGCTTTAATTACAGATTCTTTTTTGTCTGATGAAATTATTTGAACAATATTTAATCTGTCATGGTCTGGGTCTGTAATTAAAACAACGGTGTTAATTGGATAATCTTTTAATTTTTCGCCATAATTAAGTGATTTAACAACTGGGAAATATTCTTTTCCGTCTTTATCTTTGGCTAAAACTGTAACATCTAATGACCAATCGTAAAAAGTTCCATTTTTGTTGTCTTTTCCAATTTCATGGAAAAATGGGTCTTCTTCTTTATTTAACCAAGTAAATGTTTTATCAATTTCAAGTTGAGATAAAATTTTTGATAATGAATTGTAAGCACATCCGCCAACAGAATCGATTACAATTTTCTTATCAAAATTTTTAATAGCGTTTAGGTTTTTGTTGTTTGCAACTCCTGCACGCAGATATTCGCAATATAAATCAATTCCGTTGTTTAATTTTTCCATTGCAACTTCATCAATTAAAGAATCATTTGATGCGCAAAAATCAATTTCATAATATCCTTCTTTTTCAACAGTTTGAAGAATTTGCTCGATTTTATTAACAAACTCTATGCTTTCATTTGGAAGGAATTGAGATCCTTGGTTGTTTAGGTCTTTTGTTGCGTTTTTAACAGAAATTCCATGAGAAGAGGTAATGTATTCCGCTCCAACTAAATCTAATTTGAATGCTAAAAAAGAAGCAAGCCAAATTGGAATTGTTTGGCGATTGACAGGGGTTAAGGTTCTAATACCTAATGCGCCTTGAATTCTTGCAATTATATCAAGATATGTTTTTGAATTATATCTTACTTCGCAACCAACAAGCTTAACTAGGCTTTGGTTTGGATATTTTTCTTTTAAAACCAATGCTTTAGCTAAAGTTGCCAAAGTTATTCCGATTGTATTAATTGGAAAACGGGTGTCATGCGGATAAATAATGTTTTGTGGTCCACGAATGCCTGCCGTTGAAACTAGGGCTTCTTTTTTGTAGCCTTCAAACCAAGTTTTAAGATCTAATTTTTCTACAATTTCACGAGTTAATTTGAATGTGAAAGCATTTTTGTCGTTGTAATTAAAAATTTTGTCTTGTTTTATATAATCTGGAGTGTTTTTTTCAACACTATCCATTAACATTTTTTCTAAATTCATAAGTTAAAACTACTCTCTTTTTGATACTACCTTAAAATTGTATCATAAAGATGTTTTTAAAGTAAAAACATTAAACTTGATTAAGCATTTGTTTTCTTTTTGTCGTTATTAATGCCGGCTTTTTGAGTAAGGGTCTTTTTGCCTGTAAGTTTTTTGAAAGTTCTTGACCACCAGCCCATGAAGCCTTTTTTGTTTAATTGTCTTTCTTCGTAGTCTATGATTTCTTGTTTTGAATGTTTTTTAGTGATTGGTTGACAAATTGATTTTCTTACTAGAAATTCATTTGTTGTTTCAGTTCCTGCTGCAACAAGGGCTGCTTTAACCAAGCTTTCGTTGAGTGGGTTTTTGAATATTGTGTTAAATGTGTTCATTAATGTTCCATTGATAATGAAGTTTGAAAGCTTATGCAATAGGCGTTCTTTTGTTTCTTCCCTTGCGCCTTCAATGTCTTTTCCTTCAGATTCAATTAAAACGCTATTTCTATAATCATTTACAAAGAATGCCGTTGTGAATGCAGTAACCATTGTGCGAGAAATGTTTGCAAGTTCGCTTGTTTCTGCGCCTATTTCAACGTTTCTTGTTCTGTTTTTAATTGTATTTATTATTGTTTCGTTGTTTGTTTCTTTAATTTTAAAGAAACGTTTAACTGATTTTATAAAATCGCTTTTATTTAGTTTATCTTTAATAGCTTGAACAGGTTTAATATCTTTGCTTATGCCGCAAAGTTGTCCAAGTTCAGTAAGTTCTTTTTTGTAGTTTGGTTTAACTTGGTCTTTTAAATCATTAAACAATTCGCTTGTTTCTTTATATTGTTTATTAATCAGCGAAGAAACAAACGCTGCTGGCGCAGAAAGAATTGTGTAAACTGTTTTGAAGATTTTTGTTATGCCGGAATATAATCCTGAAACTACTGGAATGCTAACTTTTGAATCAATTAAACCATCTTTTGAAGCTGTTTTTTCAATATGCTCAAGATAAATATTGATAATGTTTTCAATATCGCTATCTGTTTCTTTAAGCTCGATTAGTTTATTTTTAAGTTCTTCTAAATTTGTTTTTACAGTTCTTTTTGTTAAAAGTTTTTCAACTTTTTCATCAAGCGCAAATTTGTCGCTTCTGTCTTTATATTTGTCTGCAATTTTAATTAATTCTTCTTTAATTGATTCAAGGTCGTTTCCGTCAATTGCGTCTTTGTATTGTTCAACGAATGCTTTTTTTGCTTTGTTGTATGCAAAATCGCCTTTAATGATTCTCGAACCAAGATAAACAATGTTTGCGGCTGCAAATATGCCTAGGAATATTTTTAGTGCTTTTGATTTTTTCTTTCCTGTTGGCTTAGAATTTTCTTGAATGTCTTTAACTTCTTCTTTTTCAGTATTTTGAACAGTATCGTTTGTTTTAAGAAGTTGCCTAAAAGCTTCTCTTTCTACATGAAGGTTTGATTTGAAAGAAACATTTTTATTGTTTTGCGAAGAAACTTCTTTTTTGCCTGCTCTTTGTTGTGCAATTTTTGCTGCCTTTTCTGGGGTTAAAGGAAGTAATGGTGTTTTTGAGAATAATCTTGATGCAATTTCAGAAATTAAGGTTGAGCCTGCAATAACTGAAGCATTTAACCAAACGTTATTTTTTGTGTATCTGTCTAAAATGCCAAGACTTAAATATGTTAAACCTGCACTAAGGCTCATTCTTGTCATTTCTTGTTTAAAGCGTTTGTTTTGTGCTTTTGTTGCTTCTTTTTTGTCATCTTTTTGAAGCATTGAAATATTGTAAAAATCTGCAGCAGAATAAAGAGCTGAAACCGTTGCTGTTGCTATACGGTTAAGTGTTCTTTCGTCTCTGGATTCGTAGCTTTTTTTAACTTTGGTTATGTTTGAACCGATTGAGTTTTTGAAAATTCTGCTTGCTTTTTGTGAGTCTATATCAAATTCTTGTACTAAATTTTTATTGAAAAAGTTTCCAATTTTTTGAAATATTGTTTGAGAATCTTTTGGCATGGCAGGGCGTGCATATTCTTCAAAAATGTCAACAACTGTGTTGAATGCTTTTTCTTCTTCGAATTTTTGCACCCATTTTTGCATTGCTCCACCTTCGCTGAAGGTTTTTCCAGTTTTTTTAGAAATGCCATAGGCTATTCGATATGGAATATCAATTAATGCTTTAAATGTTCTTATTGCGTCTTTTCCAAGGGTTCTGTTGCTGTGTGTTAATGTGTCATCAACAATTGAAAGCTTTGCTTTTGAGAGCAAATCTTGAATATATCCATCTCCGAGAGCTTCGTTAATGCTGTTAATTAATGCGTTTGCGCCCTTGTAAACTGTTTTTGCTGTTGCCTTGTTAATCGTTTTATGAATGTTAGAAGTAAATCTTAAGTTTTGATTATTTTTAGAGGTTAATCCGTTTTCGCTATTTTTGGCTAATGGCGATTTATATCGTAAACTATTATACTGTCTAGTATTTATATTCATGGCCTCAATAAATATTAGCCTTTTGGCTAGTATTTTTTCTCACACTTCTACACTACCATAAGAAAACGCATGAAGAAAATTAATTGCTTGTTTTTTTAAGTTTTTTGTATTTTTGTTAATAATTTGTATAAAATTAAAAAATAAATTATCTTTTTAATATGGATAAGTTGGGTAAAATATTAATAGTTGATGATGAAGCCATGGTCACCAAAACCCTTAGTATGCTTTTGGGTTTGGAAGGCTTTAGCCATGTTGTTGCTTTTAATAATCCTAACGAAGCGTTAGAATATCTGAAAGAAAACGAAATTGATTTAATAATTAGCGATTTTATCATGCCTGAAATGAATGGCATTAATTTTCTTGAAAACGCTAAAAAATTACAAAAAGAAGTGTCAACAATACTTTTGACTGGTTATGCGGATAAAGAAAACGCCATTCGTGCAATTAATGAAATTGGAATATTTAAATATATCGAAAAGCCTTGGGATAACAATAATTTAATAATTAACATCAAAAATGCTCTTACTCAAACAAGGCTCAAAAAAGAACTCGATAAAAAAATTGAAGAATTGGAAATTGCAAATAAAAAGCTTGAAAATTATTCAAAAGACCTTGAGGAAACTGTTCAAAAAAGGACTCTTGAATTAATGCAGGCAAATTCCAAGCTTAATGCGGTTATCACAAATTGCGCTGATGGGATAATTTTGTTTAATCAAGATTTAAAAATAACCGATTTGAACACTGCTGCAATAGATTTATTCGGGCAAAGCAAAAAAGAATTATTATCTAAAAATTTGTTTGAGCTTGTGGTTAGTGAATCAAAACAATTTTGCTCAACTGATTTAAAATCTAAAACAAACATTTTCCTTAGAAATTACTATTTGATAAATTATAAAAAAGATATCAAAATTCCCGTTGAAATAAGTATTGCGCCTGCAACAGACGACAAAAATAATTTTTATGTTGCAGTTATTAGGGATTGCACTTATCAAAAAGAAACTGAAAGATTAAGGGATGATTTTATTGCAACATTAACTCATGATTTAAGAACTCCTTTGTTGGCAACAATTTCTGGTCTTGATTTTGTGCTTGATAAATCTTTAGGCGAAATTAATGAAAAACAAAACAATCTTTTTGAAGCGATGAAAAAAAGTTCAGAAGACATGCTCGGGCTTGTTAATGCGCTTTTGGAAGTTTATCGTTATGAAGCTGGGAAAACATATCTTTGTAAAACAAAATTTGATATTGTAAAGCTTGTTGATGAATGCAAAAAAGAGCTTGAAGTTTTGGCGCAAAAAGCAGAAATAGAGCTTGAAATTAATAACAATGAAGAAGAAATTTTCATTAATGCAGACAAAAATGAAATTAGAAGAGTTGTTGTAAATTTAATTGGAAATGCGCTAAAACATTCGCAAAATAGCAAAAGTGTTAAAATTAATATTTTAAAAAAAGAAAAAGATTTGTACTTGGATGTTATTGACGATGGAGTGGGTTTATCATGTGAAGATTGTTCAAAATTGTTCAACCGATTTTCCCAAGGAACAAATCAAAAGCGCTCTAGCTCAACTGGATTGGGCTTATATCTTTCAAGACAAATTATTGAAGCGCATAATGGCAAAATTTATGTTGAATCTGAATTGGGTAAGGGTTCTAAATTTTGTTTTGAATTAAAAAATGTAATTAATGATTGTAAGGTAATATTATGACGGACAAACAAATCAATATTTTGCTTATCGAAGACCACGAATTCACTAGATTAGGGCTTGCAATGAAAATTGAAAACACGCCAAGATATAATCTTGTTGCGCAAGCGACAGACGGCGCTCAGGGTGTTATGATGGCAAGTCAATATAATCCTGATGTGATTTTGATGGATATTGGTTTGCCAAAAATGGATGGCATAAGCGCAACTCGAAAAATTAAAGAAGAATTAAAGCTTGATTGTGCGGTTTTGATGTTCACTTCTCGTGATTCAAAAGAAGACATTTTTGCTGCTTTTAAGGCTGGCGCAGATGGTTATATTATGAAGGGTTCTAGTTCTGAAAATTTAACCAATGCAATTGATTCTGTTGCAACTCGTGCTGCTTGGATTGATTCTCAAATTGCAAGAGTTGTTTTATCTAGCATTCAAAATGAAAACTATATTCAGATTAATTCTGCTAAAAATCCAAAAGAAGCAAATAAAAAATATGGCTTAACAAAAAAAGAGCTAGAAGTTTTATCTTTAATTGTTGATGGATTATCAAATCAAGAAATTTCCGAAAAGCTCGTTGTTTCAATTTCGACAACAAAAGCCCATGTTCATAATATTTTGCAAAAGCTCTATTTAACAGACAGAACCAAAGCGGCAATTGTTGCTCTTAAGGAAGGCTTGGTTTAAATGAAAAAGATTGCAAAATTATTTGTAATCTTTCTAATATTTAAATGTTTGTTTGAATTGGGCGCAAATGCTCAAATTGACGACATTTTGCTTGATTTTGATAAGATTAAATCTAAAGCAAAGGCAACTTTCAAGAAAAAAGAGCCAAGTCCAAAACCAAAAATGGTTGAAACCGTTCAAGAATGGAAACAAGAAGCTCAAAATATTCCTTTAGAAGACAGGGAAATTAAAGAAGAAAAACAAGAAATTGATTCTAAAAAATTTCATGTTCCTGAATTAAAATATACTTTTGAAGCATATAATTATCCTCATGGCAAAAGAGAACTTAATCTTGAAGAATTAAGGAAAAATATTTTCTATATGCCTTATTTGGTTGCAGACAATGGGTGTCGATATGTTGCATATCCATATTATTATTATTCTCCTGATTCAAATCAAATTTCTTCTAATTTTTATGTTGAAAAACTTGACACTTCAAAAACAAAAACAAAAAGAATATTGGACTATCGCCACAAGCAAAAAGAAAGAATTCCTGTAATTGAAGCTGGCACAAAGGAAATTTATCCTAATCTTTTTAATGGTTTAACGCTCGTTGATTGGAGTGCTGATTCTAAAAAGCTTTTAATTAAAGAAAAAATTGGTTCAACTTTTGGCGGAATTTATAAAACTTATCTTTATATTCATTTTCTTGAAAGCGACATTAGAAGTGGCTATACGATTAAGTTGGATGATTTTGATGAAGCTATTAAAAATTATTTTCTTGATTGGGAAAATAGACAAATCATTAAATATCGATATGATATTGAGCCGCTTGGTTTTAGCTCTAAAGATGATAATGTAATCTTTGCGCTTTGTTATGTTTATGACAAAGATGGAAATAAAATTTTCCTTGGCACTTGGGCCTATGATTGCATAAAAAGAGAAACAAGCTTGATTTCAAAAACAAAATTCACGCCTTTTGTTAGCATAAATGGTTTAATTTTAAAGCATTCTTATAATTAGTCTTTTGGTTAATTATATCTTCTTTTTTGACGTTTTAAAATTTAAAAATGAAATTTTTTGGGATATTTTTAGTGTTTCTTTTGATTTTTTGCGTTAGTCATAAAATTGAAAGCGTTGAAAAGTTTGAATATTTTAAAGTTGAAAAAAAATATAATAACAAAAAATTTTATGGCAAAACCGTCGCAAAAGATAGCACAATTTTAAGCTTTCAATCTGAAGGAAAAATTGTTTATTTTCCTTTTTCAAAGGGTGATTTTGTTAAAAAAGGGCAAGTAATTGCAAAATTAGATGGGGTTTTATATTCAATTAAAAAAGAGGAAGAAAAAGCCAAACTTCAAGAATTCGCTGTTGCAAAAGATAAACAAAAAAGATATTACGACAGGCTTGATATTTTACACAAAGAAGGCGCAATTTCTGATAATGATTGGGAAAGCGCTTTTTATGAATTAAAAATAATTGATGCTCAAATAAAATCTCAAAAAGAAAAAATTAATTATTTAGATAAAGAACTTTCCTTTAGTTCTATTGTTGCGCCTTATGATGGTTTTATTTCTGAAAAATTTAGCGATATGGGTTATTTTGTTAAATTTGGAGCGCCTGTTGTTTCTTTTATTTCTTCTTATGGAATGCAAGTTGAAATAATGCTTGATGAGCTTAATATTGAATCTTTTAAAATCAGAAATAAGGTTTCAATTAAAATTTTAGATAAAAATTATCTTGGCGAAATTTCCCATATTTCAAAGTCTGCTTTAAAAACGGGCGGTTTTTTGGTTAAAATTTCGGTTTTAAATCCTACTGGTTTAATGGAGGGGTTGAGTGCTGAAGTTGAAGTTTTCGACGATAAAAAAGAAATTTTGATTCCTATAAATTCAATTTTTAAATGCGAGGGTGAGGATTTTGTTTTGGTGTTAAAAAGGCAAAATGAAAAAATTGGCATATTAAAGAAAAACAAAATTAAAATTGGAAAAATCTATTCTTCAAATGTTCAAATTGTCGATGGACTTATTGGAAACGAAACGATTTTGCTTAATCCTAATTCTTCTTTTGAAGGGATGAAGGTTAAAATATGAAAAGAATATTTTTTCTTTTGGTTTTTGTTTTGTTTTTCTTTTTGTTCTTTTTTGATAATTCTTATCATTTGAAAATCAAGATTAATATTGAAGATTTTTCGCCTTTATATCTTGATAAAAATTATGCAAAAAATATCGAAAAAGAAATTTTGAAATTGAATGAAATTAAAGATGTGTTTTTAATTTCTTCAAGGTTTGGAATTAACATATATTGCAAAATTCGCCCTTTTTCAAATGTTAGTGTTGTTGAAAAAATTAAAGAAATTTTATCAAGCTATGGATTTTTAGATGTCGAATTTGATGAAAAATATTCTTATAAATATGATTGTTTTGTTGTTGTTTCGTTAAGGGACGATTATTATTCTTTGAAAAATCTTTGCGATGGAGTTTTAAGCGAATTATTAAAAACAAAATTTTTCAATAAAATTGATGTTTTTGGGCTTGAAAAAAAGGTTTGTAATCTTTATTTTTCTTCTGATGTTTTACAAAAATATAATTTAAATTTGCAAGAAATTAAGGATATTATTAAAAAAAATAATGCTAAGAAAAATTTTTTTAATGATTCAAAATATTTCGCCAATATGACTTTTGAAGGAATTGAGGATATTAAAAATATCCCTTTAAAATATAAAGATTCAAACTTTTCTTTAAAGTTTGATGATGTGTTTGATATTAAAAAGGAAGTTGAATACCCGCCAAAAGGTAAAATTGTGTTTAATAATAAAAATGCACTTGTGATTGCTCTTTCAAGGAAAGCTTTTTGCCCGATATGGTATATTAAAAAAAGGCTTAAAAATTTTGATATTGATATTATTAAACCTTGTTTTTTAACAAGAAAAGAAATTTCTTTAAGCGATAGTAGTTTTACTCCGCCAAATAATTGCCTTTGTTTTTATAATATTCCTGCGCCAAGAATTTCAAAATTTGATTTGTTTGATGAAATTATTGATAATCGCTTGATAATATTTAATGATGGAATAAATTTTGATTTTTTAAAAAGAATTGTGCCTAAAGAAAAAATGGGTGTTAAATATGAAATTAATTCAAATTTTTTGAGTGATTATTCAATAACTAAAAAAGATGTCGCCGATAGTTTGTCTAGTCAAAACAAAGGGCTTGATTGTGGATTTTTTTTGGAAGGGTTTGATAAAATAAGGATTAGATTAAAAAGCAAAGATAAATTTATTTATAGTAAAAATAAAAATATGTTGCTTGAAGTTGATTCTTTTTTGACTTCTAAACTTGAAAAACAAGAAGAACTGATAATAAGACACAAATTCAAAAACCCTTCTATTAATAGAAGGGTTAAATTCCAAATCCGCTGACTTCTCTCTCTATATTAAATAAATCTTGAAACTGGTGACGGGCTATGCTCTTGAGTGCAACTTTGCCACTTTTTGAGCTTTTATTTAATGCGATAGTTAATCATTGCTTTGTGGTTTACTGCGATTAACTCCATTGAGTTCCAAAATTTGTTAGGATCTATCGTAGACTCCCTGTTATCTAGGTTTACAGTTACTTTAGAAGAATAAAGTTCTGCAAGTTTTTGATCAAAATTATCGGTAATTTGTAGTTTCATTCTTGAATCCTTTAGTAACTGCTTACATATATATAAAGTATATAAACTTTATCTAATTTCAGAGTTTGTTATTTTTGTTACATTTCTTAACTTTTGTGTAATTAATTTTTTGAGAGCTGATTAAAATCCAACTCCTCCTCCATCCACCCCAATTTCCCACATTCAACTTGAAATATATATATATATATTAGAATGCTCCTCAAAGGAGTGTGTATGAATAAAAAAGCTTTTACTTTGGCTGAGGTTATGATTGTTTTGGTTGTAATTGGCGTTTTAAGTGCAGTTTTGATTCCTGCGGCAAGAAATTCTATGCCAGATAAAGACGTGGTACGGTTTAAAAAAGGCTACAATACCTTGTTGAGCGCAATTCGCGAATTGGTTAATTCGGATAAATATTATCTGGATGGGGATTTGGGAATAAAAGCCAATGGTGAATCGATTAATGGTGGCAATTCGAGTAGTACTGATGCTATATATCTTGAAAATCGTAGATATTTGTGCGAAACATTTGCTGATGTTGTTTCCATAAAAAGCTCTAATTGCATTGACAATGGTTTAAATGGTTGGATTGGTTTGCGCAGTAATAGCGGTAATTTGAGTGTAATGATTTCGGCTAATGGTGAAAAAGTTTCTCCTGAAATATTGGCTACCAAGAAAAAATCCATTGATTCTGGCTGCAATATGTCTGTCGAGTATGAAGAAGTTAACCAAATTATAACAGCAGACAATATTTGGTTTTGGGACGCAGCTCCGATATCTGCTTTTGGTGAAATACATATGGTGAATGGTGAAATCAAAAGATTGTTTTCATCTCCAAGTCAATATCCTGCAAATTTTTATGATGATCAGGGGATGGATATTGTTTACAAGCCATTTTGCATGGATATTGACGGAGTGCCTGATAACGCAACAAAGAATGATTGCATTAATGAATGTCCTTTTGGGTTTGGGATTCGTGCTGATGGAAAAATCTTAACTGGCGCAAGAGCCGATGAATGGCTTGAAAAAGAAATTTAATTAAAAACAAAGTTTTTATTTCCCCATAAAAAAAAGCCGTCATAAGGCGGCTACTAGACTTGGGGAGGAGGTTTTGATAAGAGCTTTGCTCTTTATCAAATTCATATAGTCGTATTTTCGACACTTATTTTTTTAACTTTAATAATTTGTCTTTATTTCATCCAAAAGGTGTAAATTTTAAAAAAGAGCTTAAAAATATGCGAGATTTGTTAAAATTAAGATATGAGAAAATTTTTTGGATATGTAATTCTCGTTTTGCTTTTATTCTCGTTTATGAATTTAGCTGAAGCAAAACCTAAAAAGAAAAAACCGATTTCAACAAAACATAAAATAGAATTTGTTACCCGTGACAAATTTATTCTTGTTGGAGATTTATATTTGGCAAGTCCTGAAACAAATAAGCCTTTGGTTATTTGTTTGCATTCTTTTTCGATGAATGCTCAAGTTTGGAAAGACATGGCTCAAAATCTTCGAATTAAAGGCTATAATGTTCTTGCGATGGATTTAAGAGGGCATGGAAGAAGCGTTTATAATGAAAATTTAAAATTAAAATCAAGATATTATTACAAACAAGACACTTGGCAAAAATTGCCAAAGGATGTTTATGATGCAGTTAAATACGTTAAAGCAAACTATCCTAAAGTAAATTGTAATGATGTTATCATAATTGGTGCTGATATCGGTGCGAGTGCTGGTGCAATTGGCGCAATGTCTTTACCAAAAGCGCCTTTGAAAATGGTTATGATTTCCCCTATGATTGAATTTAAAGGACTTAGAATGCCTGTCAGAACAAATAAATTTGTAGATACTAAAATTATGATGGTTTTAGCTAAAACAGACAGAATTTTGATGAATTTTAATACAAAAACCCCTCCTTTAATTAAGCAATATCCTCTTGGTGGACCCGGAAATCACCTTATAAGAGTTAATAAAGATGCTTATGAGGATGTTATGAATTTTATTATTAATTAAATAAAAAATGCACTCTATTCAAAGCAGTGCATTTTTTTTGGCTATACAGTGGATTATTCTTCTTTTCTTATTCCCACTGGATTATTTTTTATAACGTTTTCCGTAAACTTCGTGAACATTTTCAATGGATAAAAATGCATTTTCATCCATGCTTACAACCAATTCTTTAAGTTTGTAAAGTTCAATTCTTGGAACAATGCAATAAACCATTGTTTTTTGAGCTTTAGAATAACCGCCTTGCGCTTCAATGTATGTTACGGTTTTGTTTAATTTTTCGATGATTGCTTGTCCTAGTTCATGACCTTTGTCGGAAATTATTCTGATGGATTTTTCTTCGCTTAAGCCTTCAACAATTAAATCTATTGCTTTGTAGGCAATTAAATATGTCAATGTTGAATACATTGCTTGTTCCCAGCCATACAAAAATCCTGCGGTTGTAAAAATGAAAATATTGAAAAACATTATGATTTCGCCAACAGAATATGGCATTTTTTTGGCAATTTTCATTGATAGAATCTCTGTTCCATCCATACAAGCATTGTTTTTTAAAACAATGCCTACCCCTGTTCCTAATATTCCACCGCCAAATAAAGCTGAAAGTAATAAATCATGAGTGATTATTGGAATATGGTGTGAAACAAAATTTACAAATAAGGCAAGCATTCCAACGCTATAAAATGCTAAAAATATGAATTTTTTGCCAAATTCGTTCAGTGCAAGGATTAAAAACGGGATATTAAGAACAACAAGAAAAATTCCCAAGTTTAATTTTGTAACATAGCTTGTCATAATTGAAATGCCGACAATTCCGCCGTCAATTATTTGGTTTGGAACCAAAAAACATTCCAATGCAAATGCTGCTAAAAATGCTCCGATTGTGTTAAATAACAAATTAATACTAAATTCTTTCATAAGTTTTATGATAGAATAATTTTATGAAAAAGTATATAGTTTTAATATTAATTTTCTTTATGTCTTTCTTTTTGTTTGGTTGCGCTAAAAAGAAAGAAGAGCTTAACGATTTACAAATCATTAAAAAAAGAGGATATCTCATCGCTGGCGTTAAAACAGATTCTCCTCCTTTTGGTTTTTATAATAAAGACAATAAGCTTGTTGGAATGGATATCGATATCGCTTATGCTATTGCACAAAAAATATTCAATAGTGAATCGCCTGCAAATGTTAAATTTGTTCCTGTTGAACCGCAAAATCGAATTTCAAAATTAAATTCTGGCGAAGTTGATGTGCTTGTTGCAACAATGAGCGTGAATGATAAAAGAAAATTAATTTTAGAATTTTCAACGCCATATTTCATTGCTAATCAAAAAATCATGATTAGAAAAACTTCAAAAATTCCAAATCTTCAATATTTCAATAAACACGGAAGACTTGCAATAATAATGGGAACAACAGGAGAAAGGGTTGCAAGGTTTGTTGCTCCTAACGCTAATTTAATTGGTGCAAAAACATACCCTGAAGCAAAAAAACTTTTAATTGAAAATAAAGTTGATGCTGTTTTAGGCGATGATTGTATTTTGGCGGGGCTTTTGAATAAAAATTTAAAAATAGTTAATCGTTCATATTCAAGAGAATATTACGCAGTTGCAATAAGAAAATCGCAGAAATCTAAAGAATTGTTAAATAGCGTAAATTCCGCTATTAGTGCGATTATGGACGAAAAAAAGCTTAATTTAATTACAAAAAAATGGATTTTGTATTAAAAAATGCATTTTCTTATTATAATTGATTTGTAATATTACTTGGATGATTTATTAATTTATGGATAGAGACAAAATAAATAAACGCTTAATCATTTGGTATGCGATACTTTGGGCATTGTTGTTCTTTGCTTTGTATAAAGCATATTATGTTTATTTTCCAGACACAACTTCAACAATTTCAAAATGGGTTGGTCTTTGTGCTGGTGCAATTGCGCTTTTGCTTGCTGCCTGTAAGGCTTTAGAAATTTCTTTTTATAAAAGCGCAAATCCAATGTTTGATAAAATCACAAAATATTTCACAAATGGCTCTTTTATTTTTGTTAAAAGACTGTTTAAAATTTCGTTAGTATTTGTGTTTTTCATTTCTTGGCTCTTAATTAAGCCTATGGGAAATAATTTTATTATTTGTTTTGTTTCAGGCAGCGTTTTTGCTTTTGTTTCAGTGTTGTTGTCTGTAATTACAACTTCAAAAATTGCAACTCGTTCTTCGCAATTTTATAACGAATCAAATTCATTGGCTTTAAAGCAAATATTCAATTCTGGTTCAATTGTTGCCTCTTTAATGCTTGGCTTGTCAATAATTCCTTTGGTGATTCTGTATCACACAACAAAAGATTATCAAATTTTAAATGGGTTTGTTTTTGGTGCTTCTTTGGTTGCAATTTTAAACAATATTCCGACTGCAATTTCAAAACAAGCAACAAAATGCGCACAGGAAGTTGTTTGTAATCATATTGCTCAATGTGAAAAAAATGACAGAAGGAATCCTTTGTTGCTTCTAAATGGGGTAACAAAAAGTATATTAGGTGTTAATTTATTGTCTTGTGATTTGTTTGTTTCTTTTGCGCTTGCGCTTGTTTGCGCTATGAGCGTTGGGGGTGAATTTTTGCAATTAATGGGCGCTTTTTTGCCAATTATTGTCGCAGGAAGCGGAATTTTTGCCTATGTTATTGTTGTTTTATTAACAAGATTTGATAGAACTAAAAATCCATTGAAAACCCTTTTTGCTTCTGCATTTTTTGTGAATCTTCTTTTGTTGGGTTTAACATATTATTCCTTAAAAGTTTGGCTTCCTGATTTAACATATCTTTCAATTGCTCTTGGTGCTGGCGCTTTTGGTGGATTTTTTGTATGCTTTACTCATTCAAACTATATTTTTTCAAAATATAGGCCAATAAGCAGCGTTTCAAACACATCAATTAGCGGTTTTATTCCTACACTATGGCAAACATTTAGAGAAAGCATTGCAGGGGTGTTTTTGCCTGTTATAATTCTTGTTTGTTCTTTGTTGATTTCTTTCATATTTTCAGGAGGAATTGAAGAGCCTTCACTAGGGCTTTATGGAATTATGTTGTCAATTTTGGCTATGCTTTCTTCAGTTGGTGCGATAATTGGTGCAATTTCTTTTGGCTTAACTACAAAAAATGTCTACACTGTTTTGGATACTTATGAAGAAGACATTTGCGAAAAAGAAAATGTTTTATCAAATTCTTTGGGCGATGTTGGTTTTCATATTACTGCATTAGGAAAAAATTTCATTAATTCAGCAACAATTTTAACTTCAGTTGGGGCAATGGTTGCTTATAGTATTTTAGGAAATTTGGAACAAATTGACATTATGAACCCTTATGTTTTAGTTTCATTGTTAATTGGTTCAACAATTCCTTTCTTTTATCTTGCTTCAATTATGGGAATTATTTCTAAAACTGCAAGAAGATTAGGAATGGAAGCAAAAGAACAAATTAGCCGTTTTCCTCAAATTTTACGTCTTGAAATGCGCCCAAATTATGAAAAATGCGTTGATTTGGCGGCTGTAAATTCTTCTATTCAAGTGGTTTTTGCAACAATTGGCGTTGTAATAATATTCCTTTTAATTGCAAAATATTTAATGATTGAAGCGCTTTGCGGTTTTGTTTTTGGAGTTATATTGTCTTCAATTGGTTTAATTTACACCACAAGCGCATCTTCAGTGCTTGGAAAAAGCGCTAAAAAATATTTTGAAACACAATTTAATTGCATTCAAAACACAGAAGAATACAATGCAATTAGTCTTAATGAAGCAATTTTCACATCGTTTAAAGATTTAATTAATCCAACTTTGAATGCTTTAATTAAATTTTTAGCAGTTTCGGCTTTGGCGCTTTTGCCATTATTTATGTAGTTTAGGAGAGATATGGCTGCAGTTGTTGAAAAATTTAATATTTCTTCTAAAGGTTTTGATGATTTGATTGATATCACTTTAAAAGTGCAAAATATCGTTGCATTGTCTAAGATTAATCAAGGAATGGTGAACGTTTGTGCTGTTTCATCAACAGCAGGAATAATGATTTTAGAATCTGAACCAGCTTTGGGTTTTGATATTTCAAAAATGCTTGAAGCGATTGCGCCAATTAACAAAGTTTATCAACATGACAATCTTTGGCATGATGGAAATGCCTATGCACATTTAAAAGGTAGCCTTGTTGGGAATAATATTACAATTCCTGTTGTTGATTCAAAAGCAGTTATGACTTTTTCTCAAAGGATTGTTTTGGTTGATTTTGATAATAAACCTTCTGAAAGAGAAATTTTTGTGAGTGTCGTTGGTTAAAATGAAAATCAGAGATAAACAAATTAAATTTTATATTGATATTTTGAAAGACAACGAAATTTTGTTGTTAAAATCTTGCGATACATATTTTAAATCGCATTATTCTTCTTCTCCTTTGTCTGTTTTGACTGGTTTTTTGGGAAGCGAAGGCGAGGCAATAATTGACAAAAATGGTAAAATTACAATTTTTGTTGATAGCAGATATCATATTTTGGTTGATAAACAAGTTTTTGAAGATGTTCAAATTTATAAACTAGAATTCGGCGAAAGCTTTTTTGATGCATTAAAGAAGCTGTATAAGAAAAATACGATTTTTTATGTTTATGACGATATTTCGCTTAAAACGTATATGGAATTTGATGAATATTTTGATTTAAGAAAATATGAATTAAATAAAAATTTTGCTTCGAATTCTGATTTCAATAAAAAAGAGCAAATTTTTAAAGTATCAGCTGAAATTGACAAAGTTGGTTTTTTGCAAAAAATTGAAAAGCTAAAAAAGATTTGTTCAAAATATAATAAAATGCTTGTTTTTAATTTGGATGAAATTTCTTATTTGACTGGTTTAAGAAGCTTTCAAATGAAATATTCTTCAAATTTTCGCTCTGTTTTATATTTGGATTTTAAAAATTCTATTTATAACCTTTTTTGCGACAATGTTTCAAAAAAAATCAAAATTGAAGGTTTAAATATTCGAAATTTAGAGGAATTTGAAGGTTTTGCAAGTTCAATTAATGGCGAAATTGCGCTTGATATTAATGATGTTAATTTGAAAAATTATGTTTTAATTAAAAATCCGATTGAAATCAAAAATAAACCATTATCAACCCTTGCTTCAATTAGAAGTGTTGCAGAGATTGCGGATTTGGAGAATGCTTTTCAAAAGCTGGATAAAACAATTTTTGATTTTAAAAAGAAAATTAAATTGGGAATGTCTGAATATGATTTGGTTCAGATGTTTGAAGAAGAATTATCGAAAAATGGCGCTAAATTTCCTTCTTTTAAGACAATTTTGGCAATTGATGAAAATTCTGCTTCAATACATTATTCTCAGCCGAGCAAAAATAAAATCTTAACAAAAGAGTGCTTGCTTTTGTTGGATTGTGGTGGATATTGGAAAAATGGTTTTGCAACCGATATTACAAGAACTTTTTATTTTGGTGCAAATCCAAAACCTGTTTATAAAAAAATATACACAAACGTTTTAAAGGCTTTTTTGGCTTGCTATAATTCAAACGAGACAAATGCAAAAAAAATTGATTCAATTGCTCGAACTTTTTTAAAGCAATTTGAAAAAGAAGGGTTTTATTTTGCGCATGGTTTAGGTCATGGAATTGGAACATCAGTTCATCAAAATCCTCCTGTTTTATCTATGAAATCAAAAGATATTATAAAGCCTTATCAAGTTCATTCGATTGAGCCTGGGTTATATGGCAAAGACAAAGATGGGGTTGAGTTTGGTGTTCGAATTGAAAATTGCGTTTATAGCGATTTAAATTTCAAAAAAATATCCTTGTCAAAATTTCCTTTTGAGGAGGTTTTAATTGATTATAGCCTGCTTAATAAGCAAGAAATTGAACTCATTCAAGGTTGGAACTCATGAAAACAATTGAAATCACCAGCACTCAAAACGATTTAGTAAAATTTGCCGTTAAATTGCAAGATTCAAAATATCGAAAAAAAGAAAAATTGATTCTTGTTGATGGCGCTCAAACCATTGAAGGGCTTGTTTTTGATGGCATAGTTTTTGAATATTTCTTTGTTAAAAAAGGCAATTCAATTGACGACAAAATGAAAATTAATAATCTTGTTTTGGTTAATGATGAAATATTGAAAAAAATTTCAACAACAAAATCTCCAACTCAAGCAGTTGGTATTATTAAAGAGCCTGAAATCGATAAAAATATTTTTAAAAAATTAAACAAAATTGCCCTAATAGATGGAATCAAAGATGCTGGAAATTTAGGAACAATTATTCGCTCAGCCGTTGCTTTTTCAATTGATGGGATAATTCTATTTAACGAGTGCGTTGATTTATATAACACAAAAACTCTTCGAGCTACAACCCAAAACATTTTTAAATTGCCAATTATTAAAACAAGCGATGCTGAATTTGTTAAAGAATTAAAAAAAACACATAAACTTATTTCAACGGTTGTTGATTCTTCTTGTGACTTTTTTAACGTTGAATTAAATGACAAATTTATTTTGGCTTTTGGTTCTGAAGCTGATGGAATTTCTCAAATAATTGCCGATTTGAGTGATGAAAAAGTTACTCTTGAAATGGATAATAATGTTGAATCTTTAAATCTTGGTGTTTGTGCTTCGATTGCTTTTGCGATTGTAAGACATAAAAATAAAATCGAAAAATGACCTTAAGGTCTATATTTCATTAGCCGATTTATTTATTGCCTAAGTGGTTAAATCATGCTATTATAATAAAACGTTAGAGATATATTTATTCGAGGTTTGAATGCGTTTACTTCCTGTTATTAATTCAAATAGAAGTTTTGTAAATAGCAACAAAGGTATGCATTCAAATTTAAATAACAATAAAGCTCAAAACAAAGCGCATAAATATACTGGTGTTGCTAGTGCGGATTTAGCTTATGCAAGTATGTTTGATAGTGCAATTGCAAGAGATTTGAAGTTGATGGGTTTGATTTAATCAGACCTTTTTTAATTGGTGAGGTATAAATGGAAAATAAAAATTTAGCAACAATAGGCATTTTTGGCGGTTCAGGATTTTATAAATTTCTTGATAACATTGAAGAGTTAAACATTGATACTCCTTATGGAAAAACATCTGATGCTTTAATGTTGGGAACAATCGCAGGGAAAAAAGTTGCTTTTATGCCTCGTCATGGAAGAAATCATTCAATTGCACCTCATAAAGTTAATTACCGAGCAAATGTTTGGGCGATGAAATCAATTGGCTGCAAAAGAGTAATTTCCCCTTGCGCAGCAGGCTCTTTGCAAGAACATGTTAAACCTGGGGATATTGTTTTTTGTGATCAATATGTTGATAAAACAAACGGACGTTTTGACACATTTTTTGATAAAGAAGATATTCAACACATTTCTGCTGCTGAACCATATTGTCCTCAATTAAGAAAAACAGCAATTGAGTGTGCTAAAAACCTTGGATATTCAATTCATGAAAAAGGAACAGTTGTTGTTATCAATGGTCCAAGATTTAACACAAAAGCAGAAAGCGCTTTTTTAACTCGCCAAGGTTGGGAAGTTATTAATATGACTCAATATCCAGAGGCTCATTTGGTTAAAGAATTAAATATGTGTCCTTTGAATATTTCTTTGATTACTGATTATGATGCAGGTATTGTTGCTGATTGTGAACCAGTTTCACATGAGGCAGTTATGGAAGTTTTTGCTAATAATATTTCAAAACTTCAAAAGCTATTATTTTCAATTGTTGAAAATATTGATGAAGTTTAAACTTGTCAATGTGACAGCGTTGCTCGTTGGTAGAAGGTGAAATATGATATCGGTTGCTATTGCAAGAGTCTTTGATTTAATATTTTTATTGTTATTTGTGACAATTTTATTAACTTGGGTTCCAAACATAAACTGGAATAAGCAACCCTTCTTTGCGCTAAGGGCTTTTAGCAATTTGTTTTTTGCTCCTTTTAGAAAAATTATTCCTCCAATTGGAATGTTTGATTTTTCGCCAATTGCAGCATTTATTTGTCTTTCTTTTTTGTCAAGGTTTCTTGTTGATTTCTTGATTGGGCTTGGCTTATAAAATTAAATCGTCTTTTTGTTTTAATTTTATAAAAACAACTTGTAATATATATATATATATTAGAATGCTTTTCAAATGGAGTTTGGGATTCTATGAAAAAAGTATTTACCCTTGCGGAAACAATGATTGTTCTTGTTGTTATTGGCGTACTTAGCGCAATTTTGTTGCCTGTTATAAATAAAGCTCAAATTGATAAAAAGTTAATGAAGTTTAAAAATGCTCATAATGCTTTATATAGTACTTTAGGTGAACTTGTTTCTTCTGATAAATACTATTTGAATGGTGATCTGGGAATTAAAACGGACGGAACTTTATTAAAGTCAAAAGTCTCGTATTATGGCTGTCCCGCAAATTTATTGGGTGATGATAATAGTGTTAAATATTTGTGTGAGACTATTGCTGATGTAATTCAGGCAAAAAGCATTAATTGTTCAACAGAAAATGCCGGCAATAACGATCATCTTACATTTATGGTTGTTGATGAATTAATGCATTCTGATTGGCATTACACTACTGAAGCTTTTAGGACTCAAGTTGATAGAGGTTGCAGAATGAATGCTTCAAAAGTTGGGGAGGAAATTGTTGCAAAAGATGGAACAGTATATTATCAAACTAATCCAAATGCAACGTTTGGCATAGTTTGGGCGGAATGTATAGAGTCCGATAGGTTGTTCGGACTCGAAAGAAATGATAGTAACTTTACATATTCACATTACAAACCATTTTGTATAGATATTGATGGAATTCCTGAAGGGGCAACGGAGAACAATTGCATTAACGAATGTCCTTTTGGCTATGGTCTAAGGGCAGATGGCAAAATTTTAAATGGCGCAAGAGCGCAAGAATGGCTTGAAAAAACAATGAATGACGAATAAAAAACCGCCTCAAAAGAGGCGGTTAATTTTTTATTGTTGTATTAGTGTTTTTTGAAAACTAATACTGCATTATGTCCACCAAAACCAAATGAATTTGATAAAACTGCGTTCATTTCTTTTTCTTTTGCTTTGTGTGGAGTGTAGTCAAGGTTTGCAACTTCTGGGTCTTGTTCGTCCAAGTTGATTGTTGGAGGAACAATGCCATCTTGCATTGCCTTGATTGAAATAATTGCTTCAACTGAACCTGCACCGCCTAGCATGTGTCCTGTCATAGATTTTGTTGATGAAACTGAAAGGCTTGGGTTTTGTGTTTTATCGCCAAACAATTTTGCAATTGCGTTTGATTCAGCGATATCGCCAACATGTGTTGAAGTACCGTGTGCATTAATATAATCAATATCTTTTGTTGAAAGACCTGCTTCTTTCATTGCAAGCTCCATTGCAAGCATTGCGCCATTTCCGTTTGGATCTGGAGCTACCATGTCGTAAGCATCTGAAGATTGACCATAGCCAACAAGTTCAGCATAAATTTTTGCGCCACGTTTGATTGCGTGTTCTCTTTCTTCAAGAACCAAAATTCCTGCGCCTTCTGACATAATGAAACCATCTCTATTTATATCATAAGGTCTTGAAGCTTTTGTTGGTTCGTCGTTTGAGCGTGACAAAGTTTTTGCTGATGTGAAAGCACCAATTCCAAGGTCACAAATGCCTGCTTCTGCTCCGCCTGCAATCATAACGTCAGCATCACCATATTGGATTGCTCTTGCAGCGTCTCCGATTGAATGTGCGCCTGTTGCGCAAGCAGTAACAATTGTTTTAGACATTCCTCGAATGCCATATTTGATTGAAATTTTGCCTGCTGCCATGTTTGAAATCATCATTGGAACCATAAATGGAGAGCATTTGTGATATCCTCTAACTTGCATTACTTCATGGTTTTTTTGAATTGTATCAAGACCTCCTGCTGCAGAACCTGCAATAACGCCAAATCTTGTCATATCTTCTTTTTCTAAATCAAAATTAGCGTCTTGCATTGCTAAATCTGCCGCTACAACCGAACATAAGATAAATTTATCCATTCTTCTTGCGTCTTTTGGGTCGCAATATGGTGTTGTATCAAACTCTGGAACTTCTCCGCCAATGTGAACAAGATGTTTTTCTGTATCAAGAGTTAATTTTCTTATTCCACTATTGCCTTTTTTTAGGTTTTCCCAAAGGGTGTCCACCCCTACGCCAAAAGGCGAAACGCAACCCATGCCGGTTACTACTACTCGTCTTTTCATACTTTTCTCCTATAATTATATATTTTCATCCAGATTTAAAATTGCATTTCCTGCAGTCATCCCTGCGCCAAAAGCGCTTAGCATAACTGTTGCAGGAAGCTGAATTTTTTTTGTGTCAATTGCTTCTCTAATTGCAACAAGAATCGAAGCAGCAGACATGTTGCCGTAATTTTCAATGTTTGAAATTACTTTAGAATCTTCTATTTTTAATCTTTGTGCTAATGCGTCAATCATTCTTTGATTAGATTGGTGTGGTATAAAATAATCAATGTCGTCTATTGTTTTGTTTGTTTTAGACATTAATTCTTCTAATTTTGGTGGAATTTCTGTCATAACAAATTTATAAACGTCTTTGCCTTTCATTTGTATAAAAGGTTTTGTTTGTGTTTTTTCTTCTTGAACTAATGGGCAATGAGTCCCTTTTGTTGTAAGGGTGATGTAATCTCCACAAGAGCCATTTGCCATTAAATCAATTCCTATTATATCATTTTTGTTTTCGTCTGCTTTAACAATAGCACAACCTGCACCGTCGCCAAATAAAACGCAAATTGATCTGTCTTCCCAATCTGTAAATTTCGTTGTTGCATCTGTTGCGACGATTAAAATATTTTTATATAATCCCGATTTAATAAATGCATGAGCTGTATTTAGAGCATAAATAAAGCCAGCGCATGCTGCTTTTAAATCAAAACAAGCAGCTTTTTTTGCGCCAATTGCTGCTTGAATTCTGCAAGCAACAGAAGGGAAAACCTCTTCTGGAGCTGAAGAAGCTGCAATAATCATATCGAATTCGTCACCTTGATAGTTTGCCCTTTTGATTGTTTTTTGGGCAACTTTTATTCCTAAATCTGTTGATGTTTCGTTTGGCGATAAAACACGTCTTTCTTTGATTCCTGTTCTTGATGAAATCCATTCGTCTGATGTGTCTAAAATATTGGTTAAATCATCATTTTTTATTGTATTCGTTGCAACTTCATAATCAATTGCAACTATTTTTGTTCCTAAAGTCATTATTTTCCCTCTTGAACATAGTTAAAACCAAGCATAAAAGCTTCAATGTTTTTTTCTATTAGTTCGGTTTTGTTTTGTAATATTTTTTTGTAGCCTTCTTTTATTTTTTCAATGTTTATATTTCCAGAAATTTTCCCTAAAATTCCAAGTGCAATTGAATTGGTCATTTTGATATTTCCGAGTTTTGCTGCTTCTTCGCTTAAAGGAGCAAAGATATATTTAACATCATTTCTTATTTTTTCGATTTTTGCTAAAGAAGAATTGGCAATGATTGTTCCTCCTTCTTTAACTTTGGATGTGAATTTGTTAAGAGAGGCTTGATTAAGAGCAATTAGAAAATCTGTTTTTTCGTTTTTAAGAGAATTTATTTCTTTGTCTGAAACATTAATTTCGCAATTTACAGCGCCACCTCTCATTTCGGCGCCATAGCAAGTGCAATAAGTCACAAACAAATCTTCAAGCATAAAAATATTAGCCAAAATTGAACCAATTGAAAGTATGCCTTGTCCGCCTGAGCCTGAAATTATAAAATTTTTATTCATTTTCCACATCCTTAAATATTCCAAGCGGATATATTTTGCTTAATTCTTCTTGGATTTTTTTATGAGAGTCTTTTGGAGATAATTTCCAATTTGTAGGGCAACTTGAAAGAATTTCAACAAAGCTGAAACCAAGTCCTTTTTGTTGATATTCAAATGCTTTTTTGATTTGTTTTTTGGCATTAATTATGTTTTTAATGTCATATAGTGCCACTCTTGCGCTAAAACTTGAGCCTTCACAAAGAGCAATGTGTTCTGCTGTTTTGATTGGAAAACCGTGATATTCTTTGTTTCTTCCGCTTTGGCTTGTTGTTGTAATTTGTCCCATTGCGGTTGTTGGACCAAGCTGTCCGCCTGTCATTCCATAGTTTGTATTATTTATGCAAATTGCTGTTATATTTTCGCCTCTTAGTGCGCTATGGAGCGATTCTCCCAATCCGATAGAAGCAAAATCGCCATCCCCTTGATATGTGAAAACAAATTTATTGTTTCCTTGTGCTTTATGCGCTCTTTTGATTCCTGTTGCAACGGCGCAGGCTCTTCCGTGAGGAGATTCAATGCAATCAACATCTAAGGAGTCATATAAAAAAACAGAGCAACCAGAAGAAGCCACAGCAATTGTTTCTTCTTGAAGGTTTAATTCATCAATAACTTGCGCAACAAGCTTGATTGCAACGCCGTGGTCGCAACCTGGGCAAAATGTAAAAGTTGAGTTTTCTTTTATTGATTTTGGAGTGCTAAATATTGTTTGCATATTTTTTTTCCTCCTGCTCAATAATATCTTCTATTTTTTTAATTAAGGTTTCTGGGCTTAATATATCCCCAACGGGTTTTGTAATATTCCAAATCGGCACACTGCCTAATGTTGCAAGTGCAACATCTTTTTCCATTTGACCGCAATTCATTTCGATGTCAATTATAAAATGAACATTTTTCGATATAGTTGCAAGACGTTTGCTTGGAAATGGATATAGAGTTTTTGGTCTAAATAGACCGACTTTTATGCCTTTTTTTCTAAAATAATCACAAACAGCTTTAGTATTTCGGGCGTATGCGCCAAAAGCTGTGATTAAAATATCGGCATCATCGCAACAATATTCTTCCCAATCGGTTTCATTTTGTTCTATCGTTTTATATTTTTTGAAAAGATCTTGGATATGATTGCATAATTTTATTTGATTTGGTTCAAGGGAATGTATTTTTCTTGAAGGTCTATTTTTAGCACCATCCAATTTCCAAGAAGAATTATCAATTTCAGGATATGGGTTTTCGTTTAAAATAACTGGTTCTGCCATTTGACCAAGCAAACCTTCAACAAGCAAAATCACGGGGTTTCTGTATTTTTGAGCTAAATAAAATGCTTTTTGTGTCATATCGTAGCATTCTTGAACGCTTGAAGGAGATAAAACAATTGTTTTATAATCTCCATTTCCGCCGCCAATTGTTGCTTGATTGTAATCTCCTTGGGAAGAATAGATATATCCTTGTCCTGGACCTGCTCTCATAACATTAATTAAAACAATCGGCAACTCGTCGCTTGCAGCATAAGAAAGAGATTCTTGCATTAAAGCAACAGCGCAAGAAGAGCTTGATGTCATAACTTTTGCTCCTGTTGAAGCTGCTCCTAGCGCCATATTTATTGCCGCAATTTCAGATTCAGCGCAAACAAAACCAAGATTGCGATTTTGCATTTCAACGCTTAAAAATTCGCCAATTTCGGTTTGCGGTGTGATTGGATAGCCAAAATAACAATTACATCCGCAATTAAGGGCGGCAGTTGCGATTGCGATGTTTCCTTTTAATAATGCTTTTTCTTTCATGATTTTATTACTTCTGTTATAGCGATATCAGGACAAACCATCGCACATTGCGCACAAGCAATACATTCATTATTTTTATCGCAGAATTGCGCAATGTATTCCCCAGTTTTGCCTATTGTTTCGCTTTTTTTAATTAATTTTTTAGGACATACATCAACACACAAATAACACGATTTACATTTATTGTTATCGATTTTTATGTGTGACATATTTTACTCCCCATGACCATAATTCTCTATACTTATATTTTCTCACAAAAATGTCAAAAATGAAAAAAATGCCATTTTCTTAACAATTTGTAGTTATGAAAATTCCACCAAAATCGATTATTTTTCCTTCGATTACGTTATCAAAAAATGTGTCTGAATGTGACATCATAACTTTTGAATTTTCGCTTTCGCTTGTTTTTTGTGGTGTTATATTTTCATCAAGATATTGAGTTACCATAAAGCCATCCCTTTGCATTTTTGTGCAAACTCTACCAAAATACATTTTTACATATTTGCTGCTGTTGTTGTTTGCAAAAAGCCCAACTTGCGGCTCTATATTTCTGCCATGCCAGTTTTCGTTGAACGTGAAATCTCTTGTGTGAAAAGTTTTAAGCACTGTTGAAATAGCGTTTTCTATTTCAATTTTGTATGCTGTTCCGTAATTTCCTGCGCCAAGTTTTTCTACACTTGCTTTTTTGTTTAAAATTTTAGATAGTTCATTTTCAAAAATTGTTGTGTCTTTGTGGTGTTGAAAAGCGGAAATTAAGGCAAAAATTTCTTTAGTTGCTTTTTCTTTATTGTTGGTTTTTTCAAGCCAATCGTTTGGAATTTCGCCAATTTTTCTTGAAGTTAGCGGATATGAATTTAAAAGCTTATTAATCGTTTTTGAATCGATATAATTTTCGCTTAAGAAGTTATCCAAATTTTCAAAAATTAAATCTTCTTTTTTGAATGTTGTTGTATTTTTCAAATAATGAGTTTCGAGGAAATTTAAAATTTCGCAATCGGTATATTTTTTCACTATTGGGGCGATTTCAAAAAGTTCTTCAAAATCTATTTGTTTAATATATTCTTCAAAATCTTGCGCTGAATCTTTATATTCTTGATTTCTTTCTATAAAATCGCAAAATTCAAGTGAAAAATCATAAGTTTTTTGAAAATTTCTTCTAATTAAATTGATTATATTTTCGCAGCTTTCTTGATTTTCTTTCCCTGCACTTCTAAGAGTTCTTGAATTAGCAAAAAGTGATGAAATATAATCATCATAGCCCATTTGTTTAAAGCCAATGAATGCATTTTTTTGAGTTGGCATAGTTGCGCAATTTTTTGCAAAATCAAAATGGATTCCTTGTTTTGTTAAATCTAAAATATTTTTTGCAATTTTTTTATCGAATCTTTTATAAAAACTATTTATATCGCTAGGCTTTCCTCCTGCTTTATGAAATTCTAAGGCTTCTTTGAATTGTTCATCGTTAAATTTTAGCATTGTTTCAAGCGAATAAAGAGGAACTCCGGCTTTTAATAATTTCAATAGCTTGATATATTGCTTATCATTTAAACCGATATATTTGTGAATATAATCTGCTTCTATTCCTTTTTCAAGAAGATAAATAACTTTTTGATATTCGTGTTCACTAAGTTCTAAAATTAATGAAATGCTACTATTTGAAATGCCTTTTTGTTCAAGTTCTTCTCGTCTTTTGGTTGAAGTTTCGTTGCTTTTTTTGCTTGATAGTTCAAATATATCTTTGTTTTTTGCGTTTTTGAAAACACGACAAAACGACACTTTGTTTTGAAGAGTCGTTTTGTGGTTATTAATAAATATTGGTAAAATTTTCATAGTTGAGGTAATTTTAAAAAACCTCTAAAGCTTTAAATTTGCCTATGATTCTTTTAATTTTTTAACGTGGTGATAAATATAAATTCCGCCTAAAATTAAGCAAGCAATTATAATTATAGCATCAAATTTATGCCAAATGTGTTTAAGGGCTTGCGTGTTTTCTCCCATTTTAACGCCAACCCAAACAAGCAAATAGCTCCAAATCAAAGAACCAACAAATGTATATATAAAAAATGTTCTTTTTTTGGCTTTTAAAATGCCTGCGGGTAGCGAAATGAAAGTTCGAACAACTGGGAGCATTCTGCAAATAAAGAATGACCAATCGCCATATTTTTCAACCCATTTGTCTGCAATTTCTAAATCATGGTGTGAAATTAAAAAATATTTTCCATATTTTTCAATGAATTTTCTTCCTCCAAAATAACCAAGATAATACGAAGGAATTGAACCTAAAACACAGCCAATTGCACCAAAAAGCGCTGCTGTATGAATCGAAAATGTTCCTTTTGTAACCAAATATCCTGCAAAAGGTAAAATTGCTTCCGAAGGCAATGGAATATTGCAAGATTCAATCGCCATTAAAAGTGCAACTCCCCAAGGGCCCATGTGGTTAATAACGCTTTCAATCCAACTAACCACTGCCATAATTATTTCATTAATCATAAAATCTCCAATCTTTTTTAAGTGTAATTGATTGGAGATTTTATTTCAAATTTGTTAAATATTATTTCATAAAGTTGCTGTAAAGTTTGATTTCTTGAGCTTTAACCAATCTGTCGTTTACTGGGCTAAATGTGTCGCCTCTTTGTTCTCCGATTGGTTTTTCGCCTAAATATTTTTTCTCAAGACGTTTTTGATTCAAGGCTGGTAAGCCAAAGCCAAGATATCCAACTTCAACGCCTAGCGCTGCTGTTTTAAGATATGAATTTAAGCCGTTTACGCTTTTTGCAAGCGCATTTGTTTCTTTGTCGCTCAATGCGCTAAGCAATTCTTTTGTGCAATCTTCGTCTAGTGCTTCTTCGCTCATGAAACGCTCTAGAGTAAGATTTTTGAAGAAGTCTTTCTTTGCTGCAAGTTTGTCGATTTCGCCTTGAGTGCTTAAAACTCCATTTTCGTATTGACCCATTTTTCTTTGGAAAGCAATTTTATTATCCATTGAATCAATAGCTGATTTTGTGATTTTTTCAAATACTGCTTCTTTTTCGCCGCCTTTTTTCTCAATGCTGTTTAAAAGTTTTATTACGCTATCTCTGTTTGGATGATTCATGTATAATTTTTCAACATCTTCTGAACCCATTGAGCGTGTTGCTTTTGATAGAGGGCTTATTGTTGAAACTATATTTGATAAGAAATTTTTGCCTCTTTGAACAAAATCTCCAGCGTCTTTTGCAAAAACCTTTTTGTATGGATTTTTTACCATTGGAATTTTTGTGATTTTTGTTGCCAAATTTGAAACAAGAGCGTTCATTGACTTTAAGCCAAATAGAATGATTGCAATTGTTTGAAGGTCTCTGAATAAAATTTCTTTAATTTCATCCATTGTCGCTTCTTTGTTTTCAGGATTTCTTTTTAACGCTGATTTAATTCTTGGAATTACAACAAAACAGCTCATGATTGTAGCAAGCCCAAAAAAGGAATTATCGGCGCCGTTTGGTTCGAATAATTTAAGTCCTTTTGAAAATGTTTTTGCTACTTTTGAATTTCCGTTTACGGCTTCTCCTGCTTTTGGCATGAATTTTGCAATAGGTTGAGTAATTTTTGAAATATTCATTATTTACCCTCCCTTTTTGCTGCTTCGTCATATATTGCTTTGCCGCCAGGATTAACTCCGCCGGAAGCCAAAGTGTATAATTTTGGAATGAAAGACATGATGAAACCTGTGCCAAATATTAATGCACCAATTGTTCCAAGACGTTTCATTGTCCAAACATTTCTGAATTTGTCGATTGCTTCTGTGGCTAAATTAATTATGCCATCATCAGCTTTGTTTGCTTTTGTATAGTCTTCAGCGTATGCGCTGATATATTTAACATAGTTTTTGAAGCTTTGCGCTCCTGTTTCGGATTCATTTATTGAATATTTAACAACTCCAAAATCGGTGTCGTCGAAGCTTTGTTTTCTAGTTTTAATTATTTCTTCAAATTTTTCTTGAGTTTTTTCAAGAGCTTCTTTGATGCTTTCTTTTTTGGCTTTGTTTTCCATTCTTGTTTTTCTGTCGAAAAATCCTTTTATTTTTGAAACAAAAGCTTTAAATCCATGTTCTTCTTTTTCTGTTTTTGTTTGTTTTGCGTATTCAACAATTAACTCGGTTAGTGCATCAACATCTTCGTTTACTGCTTCTGTTTGTGTTGTTTTAGAAATTGCATCTTTTACAACATCTTTTACAAAAGTATTAGTGAAAGTTTCAGCGTCTAATCCTTCTTTTTGTTTAATATTGTTTGCAAGATATGATAAATTTACAATGTTTTCTTTGTGAGTATTGGCAGTTTTGCCTGATTTTTTTGTAATCAATGCTAAAAGCGCTATTGGGGCACAAGTCATAGTTGGTCCAGTTAAAAATTCACGAATGCCTTCTTGCCATAAATATGGCCAGTTAATTTCGTGTGAATATTCATAACCAGACATTGCACCAGAATATGTTCTTGGAATATTTGTTCCAAGCATGTCTTCAACCGTGAATTGAATGCCACGGCTGCTATCAATTATTTCCCAAGTTTTAATAAGGGTATCCGTTAAACCCTTAAATTGAATGTTTCGACTATTTTGTTTGTTGTTATTGTTGTTTTGCCTAATTTGTCTATTATTTACGGCAGTTAGTTTCATTAAGACACTTCCTCACATAAAACACAAGTTAATAAAAACAAGTAATTTTATTTTTTTGCTAGTTTGTAACCGGTATTTTCAAAATCTTTACAATACAGATTTTGCAGCGAAGAAGATATTACCACAAAAAACAAAAATCACAAATATTTTTGTGGGTTAATGCTAATAAAAATTAACATTCTCGATTTGGGTAATTTAAAAATTAACAAGTTGTTTTATTGTTTTGATATGGTTAGTTCAAGAAAAATATTATATTTAATGCTTTATTATTATGGAATGGTAGCGCTTGTATTTTTGTTATTTCGATGATTTTACCCATTTTTCAAATGCAGAATAATCTTTTTGTAATTGGGTTGCTAAAACTCGGATATTGCCGAAGTTTTCTTCGTCTCTTAATTTTTTAGCAAAGATAACTTTGATAATTTTTCCATATAAATTTTCGTTGAAATCGTAAAGATGTGCTTCTAAAATTTCATTTTTAGAATTGCTTAAAGTTGGTTTTGTTCCCCAAGAAATAAGCGCATGGTGCATTTTTGCGCCAGTTTGAACATATCCAAAATATACTCCGTATGGCAATTTTGCCATTGAGCTTGGCCAAACTAAATTTGCAGTTGGATAACCAAGAGCTCTTGCGACTTTGTCACCTTTAATAACCGAGTTTCTTACTGAAAAATATCTTCCCAAAAGCGCTTTAACAGCGTTTAAATGCCCATATTGTATTCTTTTTCTAATTTGAGTTGAACTAACTTCTTCTTTATCTTGATATTTTTGCTCTGGTACAACAATGCATTCGTAGTTATATTTTGATGAAAACTCTTTTAATAGCGCAGGAGACCCACCTCTATTTTTTCCAAAGCTATGATTATAGCCTACGATTATAATTTCAGGTTCAAAGTTTTTAACTAAAACATTGCTAATATAGTCATGTGCTGTTAAATCTTTATATTTTTCAAAATCAAGTTCATAAATGAAATCTACTCCAAGAGAGCTTAAGATAATTTGTCTATCTTTGTAAGTTTGAATATTTGGAGTTGCTTCTTCGTTAAAATAATCGGCAGGATTTTTGTCGAAAGTTATTATTGCGCTTTTTATTCCTTTTGCTTTAGCTTGTTGAACAAGTTGATTTATGATTTTTTTGTGACCAATATGAATTCCATCAAAATATCCTAGCGCAATTGCTAGTTTTTTATTTTCATTTATTTCATGAAAAACTTCCATTATTTTGAATCCTTTTGGGTTGGTTTATTTTTCTTTTTCTTGTTTGGTTTTGGCTGGTTGAGATTTTCTTTTTGTTGTAGTCTTCTAACTGAACAAACATCTGGTATTGCTTGAATTCCAAGAATAACTTTTTTAAGAGTTTCAATGTTATCAAGTTCAATGCCTAGGTCAATAATTCCAAATTTTCTACCTTTTAGATATGTGTTTGAATATATAATATTAATTCCCAAATCACCAGTTTTCATTATGACATCTCGAAGCATTCCGACTCTATCTTGGCATTCGATTCTAATATGCGCAATATAGCTTGTTTTAGTGGCGCCATCTGCCCAAGATATATCCATCATTCTTTCTGGTTCAATATTATAAAGACATTTGCAATCGAGCCTATGAACGCTAACGCCTTTAGAGCGTGTGATTACGCCTGTGATTGGCTCTCCTGGAATTGGAGAACAGCATTTTGCCAAAGACCATAATAATCCTTCAAGTCCGATAATGTCATTCTTTTTGCTTTTTGTTTTTTTGCTTGGTGCTTGAGTTTGCGCTTTTGCAAGTTCTTCATCGGTTTTTGGCGGTTCATATCGTTTAAGAGTGTTTAAAACTTTGTGAATTGTTGTTTCGCCATAACCAATTGCTGCAAATAAATCATCAGAAGATTTGTAATTCATTTCTTTTGCAGCTTTGTCAATCAAGCCTGTTTTTGTGAAATCATCAAAACATGCTTTGGTTAATTCAATTTCAAGATTAGTTTTTCCGATTTGGATGTTATCTTCACGGTTGAATTTTTTGAACCATTGGCGAATTTTTGAGCTGGCATTTTTTGTTACAACAAAACTTAACCAATCAATTTTTGGCATATATTGTTTCGAAGTTAAAATTTCAACGATATCGCCATTTTTTAATTTTGTATCTAATTGAGCAATTCTTCCATTGATTAGTGCGCCAACTGTTTTGTGGCCAACTTCTGTATGAATTCTGTATGCAAAATCGACAGGAGTTGAATTTTGCGGAAGATCGAAAACGTCTCCGTTTGGAGTGAAAGCAAAAATTTGGTCATTAAAGATATCTAATTTAACGCTTTCAACGAAATCCTGTGTGTTTGAAGATTCGTTATCAAGCTCCATTACTTTTCTCATCCAAGAAAATTGCACATCTTGCTTGTTATTTGCTTTAATTGAGCCTGATTCTTTATATCTCCAGTGCGCAGCAACCCCATATTCTGCAATTTCGTGCATTTCTCTGGTTCTAATTTGAATTTCAACGGGTTTATTTTTTGTTCCGATAACAGAAGTGTGTAAAGAGCGATACATATTGCCTTTTGGCATAGCAATATAATCTTTAAATCTTCCAGGGATTGGTTTGAATAATTGGTGAATTATTCCTAAAACTTGATAACATTCTCTTTCGTTTTCGACAATTACACGAACCGCTGTAATGTCATAAAGTTGGTCAAATGTTACGTTTAGGCGTTTCATTTTGTTATAGATTGAATAATAATGCTTTGCTCTGCCTTTAATTGTTGCTTTTAATTTTGATTTATCAAGCTCTTTTGTGATTATATCAATTAAAGCATTAACCGTTGAATCTCTCATGGTTTTTGTTTCTGCCACAAGTTTTGCAATTTCATAATATTTTTCAGGATTTAAATATCTTAAAGATAAATCTTCAAGTTCTGCTTTAATTTTTCCCATCCCAAGGCGATTTGCTAAAGGAGCAAAAATATCCATTGTTTCTTGGGCAATTTTTTTCTGCTTATTTGTTGTCATAAAAGACAAAGTTCGCATATTGTGAAGTCTGTCTGCTAATTTTAAAACAACAACTCTTATATCTTGAGCCATTGCAATAAGCATTCTTCTGAAGTTTTCGGCTTGTCGTTCTTCTTTTGATTTGAATTGATATTTGCTTAATTTGGTTACGCCTTGAACCAAATTTAAGACATCTTTTCCGAATTTTTCTTCCATTTCTTCGGCGCTTGTGTTGGTGTCTTCTAAAATATCATGCAAAAAAGCCGCTATTATTGTGCTTTTGTCAAATTTCAAATTTACAAGAATTTTTGCAACTTCTAAAGGATGAATTATGTATGGTTCTTGAGAAATTCTAAATTGTCCTTCATGAAGGTTTTTTGCCCAATTGTAGGCAGCCTCAATTTGCTCAATATCTTTATTTTTTCTTTTTTGAGCGTGTAATTCCTCTTTTATTTCTTCAAAAATTTTTTGATATGTCATAATTCACCAAAATATTATTTATATTATACATGTTATTGCATTTTTGGGGTATATTAAATGTTGTATTTTGATTAAATTTGGTAAATATAATGCCTAAAAATATCGATGAATTAAAAGAAAAGATTAATAGTGTTGATGGATATAAGTTTAAAATAAAGGTTGTTGCTAATTCGAAAATTAATTTAATCGATTTTGGCGATGAATTTATTAAAATAAAAATCACTGCAAGAGCGGTTGAAGGCAAGGCAAACAAAGCAATTATTGAATATCTTTCTGAAATTTTAAAAATTCCAAAATCAAAAATTTCAATTGTTATTGGAGAAAAATCTTCTATAAAAACAATTAAGGTTGTTCAATGAAATGCTAAGAAATGTAAAAAAAGATAATAAAATAAAAAAATATTAACATTTTTTTTATTCAGAGGGTTTATTAAAAATGTTATTCACGGAAAGGTTTGTGTGTGGATTACAATAAAATTAAAAGCAACAATAATTCGCAACATTCACAAGACGGCATAATCAACAACAATATCTCAAATCCTATCGATACACCAAAAATTATGCCTCTTAATACAAGAACCTCCGCAAATAGACTCTATGGCGGGTGGGCGTATTCGCTTGCAAAAACGACGGATATTAATTATCCGGAGATTGTCAGCGCAATTAATTCTGCTTTTGTTAAGAAAACTGATACCGTTGAATTGTTTTATTCAATACACAAACAAGTTTGCATGAAATTAAATTTGGATTTCTTTGCAATTGGAATTTTTAATCATTCTTCTAATTATATTAATATTAAGCTTGTTGAAAAAACTGGCTCTTCTTATAATTCAAAAATTATGTTGTCTGACGAAGATAATGTCATTGTTAGGGCTTTTAAAGCCAAAGAAGCAATTTTTACAACTGATTGTCATTATTTAAAAATGAATTATTTATCTGACACGCCAACAACAATAATTCCTCTTGTTGCTTTTGGGGAATGCCTTGGTGTTGCTGTATTTTCTGATAACAATAATCAGTTGTTTGAAATATATAAATTAATTGCTAATTATTATGCAATTTTCTACAAAAACAGACAGCTTTCCGATTTGGTTGATAAAAATACTGATGCCGATTCTTTAACTGGGCTTTCAAATCATAAAAAGCTTCAAGAAGATTTGGCAAGAGAAATTGATAGAGCGCTAAATTCAAACAAGACTTTTGCTTTTTGTATTCTTGATATTGCTGATATTTCTTCTATTAATAACGAATTAGGACATGCTAAGGGTGATGAAGTTATTAAAGAAGTTGCGCTAAAAATCAAAAAAAATGTAAGAAACACTGATATATTGGGTCGTTATGGTGGGGATGAAATCGCTATTATAATGCCAGATACATCTGAATCTGAAGCAAAATATGTTTGTGAATTTTTGCTTTATAACCTTGCTTGCACAATGTTTGACGATTTGGGTCAATTGAAATTTTCTTGCGGTATTTCGATGTTTCCAAAATCAACAAATAAACAAGAAAAACTTACAATTCTTGCAGAACAAGCGTTGTTTATTGCAAAAAGCAAAAGAAATCAATCTGGTCAGTCTGAAATTGTTGCAACAAGCGATTATAATTTCTGGGATGATGAAGCGCTTAAATGTTTTGCACAAGTTTTAACCAAAAAACATGCTTCAATTGGTGTCGATATTGAAGAAGAATTAATTAATCAATTCCATAATGAAAATATAATTTCAAACGAACATTTGCTTGATGTTGTCTCTTCTTTAGCGAGCACAATCGATGCAAAAGACACATATACAAAAGGTCATTCTGCTGCGGTTTCAAGATATGCTGAAGCTCTTGCAAGGGCGATTAATTTGCCTGCAAATGAAGTAGAGCGAATTAAACTCGGTGCGCTATTGCATGATATTGGAAAAATCGGCATTCCTGAACACGTTTTAAGAAAACCAACAATGCTTTCTGATGAAGAATGGAAAATTATGAAACAACACCCTGCAATTGGTGCTGATAAGGTATTAATGCCTAATAAATCTCTTCATGATTTGATTCCAATGGTTAAATATCACCATGAACATATTGATGGTTCTGGATATCCTTTTGGGTTAAAAGGGGATGAAATTCCTTTGTCTGCCAAAATTGTTGCGGTTGCAGACGCTTATCATGCTTTAATTTCAGATAGACCATATAGAAAGGGTTTATCTGTTTATAAAGCTTGCGAAATTTTAAAAATGGGCGCAGGCGTTCAATGGGATAGAGAATTAATTAGGCAATTCATTATTATTGCCCCAAGTTTGGCTACAAATATTTAAGCAACTTTTTTCTTTTAGATGTTTTATACGTCCAGAATGTGTTTTGTAAAGGATGTATAATGAATATTTCAAAAATTACCACAAATGTTGTAAGTGCTATTTCAAATAATTTAAAACCAAACAAATTAATCGGTCTTGATTATAGCGGTATTGACGAATTTGTTAGAGCAGATTTTTCTAAAGCTGCTTTAGCTGCAGCTTCTAAAGAAGGCAGATTAACTCAAGATATGATTGATCAAATGATTGTTCAAAGATTGCCAAGAACAATTAGACAAGCTGAAATGTTTGTGCATGAACATCCTGAATTATCAAAAGAAGATGTTACACAAGATTTAATTGAACATATGGTTACTGTTGCAAATCAATATAAAGGTCAACGAGGCGGAAATTTCAATTCTTATTCGCTAGAGCGTGAAAAAATATTTTTAGAACGCTTATTAAAAAGAAGCAATGCAGAATCTGAATATTTTGTTTCTGGTGTTGATTTGTCAAAAATTCAAGATAATTTTCCCGATATGCAACTTAGAGTTGCAAGAATTCAAGGCTTGTCTGATGCGATGGAAACATTAACAACTAGAGAACAAGGAGTTTTAGAAGCTCGTTTTGGTTTTGATGGAAAGGGTGTTAAAACTCTTGAAGAAGTTGCAGAAATATTTAATACAACAAGAGAAAGAATTAGACAAGTTGAAAACAAAGCAATCAGAAGATTGCGCCATCCAATGAGAACTAGAATGTATAGAGCTGAAGCAAGAGTAATTCCAAATGGAGATTTTCAAGACAAAATGGCTCATTTAGCAGACAAAGGTTTATTGGGAAAATAGTTTTGTTTTTAATTTGAGTTTAGCTAATCTATATAATAAGCTAACTTTTAAAACCTCAAAACCATATTTGCAAGAACGAATAAAATTAATTGAACTTGCTCCATCGAAATATTTGGTGGGGCAAGAAATTTCTCCAATTGAAAAATTTTTATAATAAATTAGCGCAAGCATTTCATTATCAAAAATAAAATCATTGCTCATTTTGTCGTATGGCAAATTTCTTAAAACCTTAGAACTGAAAGCACGATATCCTGTGTGATATTCTGATAAATTTTTGTTTAAAAATAAATTTTGAAATGCTGTTAAGAATTTGTTTGCAAAATATTTATATTTTGGCATTTTGGAATTTTTTGCGCTTCCAACAAGCATTCGAGAAGCCAAAGCACAATCGTAATTATCAAAAGCTATCATAGAAGCGAGCGAAGGGATTAATCTTGGGTCATATTGAAAATCAGGATGAAGCATAATAACAATATCTGCTCCTAGATTTAGCGCTTCAGCATAGCAAGTTTTTTGATTTGCGCCATAGCCAAGATTTTTGTTGTGAGTTATAGTTTTAATTCCTAAAGATTTTGCAATTTCAACTGTGTTGTCGCTTGAACAATCGTCAACAAGAATCACATCATCAACAAAATCTTTTGGAATTGTTTCAAACGTTTCTTTTAAAGTAGCCTGCGCATTATACGCAGGCATTACTATAACTATTTTTTTATTATTTAACAAATTTTATACCTTTGGTATGTTTCTAAGTTTTAAGTGCAATTCTCTTAATTGTTCTTCAGAAGCCAAAGAAGGAGCATCTGTCATTAAGTCTTTAGCAGCTGAATTTTTAGGAAATGCAATAACTTCTCTGATTGATTGAGCTCTTAATAATAATGCTACTAATCTATCAAGACCAATAGCTAAACCGCCGTGTGGAGGTGTGCCATATTTGAACGCATTAACTAAAAATTCAAATTTGTTTTGAATATCTTCTTGCGATAATCCAAGAGCATGGAATACTTTTTCTTGAATGTCTGCGTCATGGATTCTTATTGAGCCGCCACCAAGTTCGTTTCCGTTGTAGATAATATCATAAGCAATTGATTTAACATTGCCTTTATCGTTTTCAAGTTTATCAATGTCTTCTAAAGCAGGCATTGTAAATGGATGGTGAACCGATTTAAATGAACCATCTTCAAGATCTTGTTCGAATAATGGGAAATCAACAACCCATAATAAATCATGTAGTGATTCATCAATCATATTTAATTTTTGACCAAAATATAATCTGAATCTTCCTAAAACATCAAAAACGATTTTTGGATGATCAGCAACAAAGAAAATAATATCTCCTTTGTTTGCTTCGCCACGTTCTTGAATAGCTTTAACTTGTTCTTCGTTTAAGAATTTTAATACTGGAGATTTAACTTCGCCATCTTCCATATAAGTTATCCAAGCTAAGCCCTTAGCACCAAATGAAATTGCAAGATTTCTTACATCATCCATTTCTTTTCTTGAATATCCGGCAATTCCCGGAATTTTAATGGCTCTTACAGTTCCACCTTTAGCGATAACTGCTTTGAATGCTTCAAAAGTAGATTCTTGCATAATGTCTGTAACATCAAACAATTCTAAACCAAAGCGTGTATCAGGTTTGTCTGAACCATATTTTTCCATTGCTTCTTTGTATGTAATTCTTCTAAATGGTGCCTTAACTTCAACTCCTGCTGCTTCAAAAGCTTTTTCGATTAAGCCTTCTGTCATTTTGATAACGTCGTCTTGATTAACAAAAGACATTTCCATATCAACTTGAGTGAATTCAGGTTGTCTGTCTGCTCTTAGGTCTTCGTCTCTGAAACATTTTGCGATTTGATAATATTTTTCAAAACCAGAAACCATTAAAAGTTGTTTGAAAATTTGAGGAGATTGAGGAAGTGCATAAAATTTTCCATCATGAAGTCTTGAAGGAACCAAATAATCTCTTGCGCCTTCTGGAGTAGCTTTGATTAAAATTGGTGTTTCAACTTCCATGAAATCTAAATCGTTTAAATAATTTCTTATTGCTTTAACGATATTGTGACGAAGTTGGAAATTGTTCATCATTTTTTCACGACGCAAGTCTAAATAACGATATTTTAAACGAACATCTTCTGAAACATTATCATCCTCAAGCACAAAAGGAAGAGTTTGTGATGTTGATAAAACAACAACTTTAGATGGATACATTTCAATTGTTCCTGTTTTTAATTTGTTGTTAATTGTTTCATCGGGTCTTTTTGTAACTTTACCTGTTACTTGAATAACATATTCTGATTTAACTTTTGATAAAATTTCGTGTACTTCTGGGTTGACTTGAGGGTCTGCCACAAGTTGAAAAAGACCGGTTTTGTCTCTTAATTCAACAAAAATAATTCCGCCTAGGTCACGAATTGTGCTTGCCCAACCAGCTAAAACTGTTTCTTGACCAATGTGTGCTTCTGTTAATTGGGTACAGCCAAGTTTTTTATATGTTAATTCCATATTCTTCCTCTCGATATTAGTTACTTGCAAGGAAAATTATAAAATAAACATAATATTTAATAAAGATTTTTAAGTTTTTTAAAGTTGTTTATTAAAAAGCAAATTGATAATCTACAAAATTATATTCTTCTTTTCCAACTATACCGCTTGATGTTTGAGTGCAATCTTTTTTGTAGCTTACAGGTTCGCTGCCAACGAAGCTATAAAATTCTTTCATAGAACGATTGTTTTTTATGCCTTTTTTAACTTCAAAATGTGTACCTTCTTTGTTATAAAAAACTATTCTATCAAAGTCTTTGCCGTTTTTTGTTGGCGTATCAATATATATTAATTTTAAAGTATCTCTATCAAAAGTTGTTGCCCTTGTGAGATTTCCTTCTAAATCTTCTTCTTCCATAACTGGTCTACCCATTTCGTCTTGTGCAAATCTTATTACTACGCCTGCGTTGTATAATTTCCAAGCATATTGTTTTGATTTTTCGCTAGTCATCATATCAAGAATTGTTGCAACTTGGTCTCTTGTTATAATACTGTGGCATAAAACATTTCTTGCTTTTTCAAATGCTTTTTGTTGTTTTTTAGGGTTTATGCTTTTTTCGTGCGCAAACATTGCTTTCAGTTTTGAAAAAACGCCTTGATTTTCTTCTTCTGTTAATTCGTAATCAACAAATTCGCAGCTATCATATTCTTCTGGGAATGAATTGTGTTTAATTGCGTCTGTTTGTGTTGAATTTATATTGTTTGTTCCTTCCCAAGAAGTTGGGTTAAATTTAATTATTGTCATAACTTTCCTTTTGAAATTTTATACCTATATAAAACAAAGTTAATGAAAAAATTGCCTTTTTCAAATTATTTTTATTTTAATTGAATTGAAATATTTATATATTATAATTTTTGATACGTTAGCTGGGTCGGAATTAAAAACCTTACCAGCGGTAATAAAAATTAAGGAGAAAAAGATGACATTAAAGAATTTTTTATTCACATCTGAATCTGTTACAGAAGGTCACCCAGACAAAGTTTGCGACCAAATTTCAGATGCGATTTTAGACGAATTTTTAACAAAAGATTCAAAATCAAGAGTAGCTGCTGAAACCACAGTAACAACTGGTATGGCTTTGGTTTGTGGTGAAATCACTTCTAATTGCTATGTTGATATTCCAACAGTAGTTAGAAATACAATCAAATCAATCGGTTATAATGGCGAAGAAGGCGGCGGTTTTGATTATAAAACTTGTGCTGTATTGACTTCAATTGATGAACAATCAACAGATATTGCTGGCGGTGTTAATAAAGCGCTAGAAACAAGAAACGATAATGCAGATGTTTCAAAAGACGAAACTCTTGATATCGGTGCAGGCGATCAAGGTATTATGTTTGGTTATGCTTGTGACGAAACACCTGAATTAATGCCATTACCAATTGCATTGGCTCACAAATTAGCTTATAAATTGGCTGAAATTAGAAAACAAAGAAGAGTAAATTATTTAAGACCAGATGGTAAATCCCAAGTTACAGTTGAATATGTTGATGGTAAACCAAAAAGAATCGATACAATTGTTATTTCAACTCAACACGATCCAATCGTTAATGGTGTTGAAGACAATCAAAAAATTCAAGAAATCATTAGAAAAGATATGATTGAATTGGTTATTAAACCTGTTTTTGAAGGATACGAAGTTAAACCTGATGAAACAACAAAATATTTAATTAATCCATCTGGAAGATTTGTAATTGGTGGACCTCAAGGCGACGCTGGTTTGACTGGAAGAAAAATCATCGTTGATACTTATGGTGGCTATTCTCGTCATGGTGGCGGAGCTTTCTCTGGAAAAGATCCTACAAAAGTTGACAGATCTGCAGCTTATGCAGCTAGATGGGTTGCAAAAAACATCGTAAAAGCTGGATTGGCTCAAAAATGCGAAATCGAATTAGCTTATGCAATCGGTCAAGCTCAACCAGTTTCTGTTTTGGTTGATACCTTTGATACTGGTAAAATCAACGATGAAGAGCTTTCTAAAATAGTAGTAGAAGCATTTGATTTAAGACCTGCTGCAATCATTAGAGAATTCGATTTAAGAAATTTACCAGCTAAAAATGGCGGCAAATTCTATCAAAAACTTGCTGCTTATGGTCATGTTGGTCGTGAAGATTTCTTTGTTCCTTGGGAACAAACAAACATGGCTGAAGAATTAGCTAAAAAAGCAAATGTATAATTAACTTATATAAATAAATCTAACAGCTACCTTTATTTTTTGAAGGTAGCTGTTGTATAATTAATTTATGAAAAAACATAATCCAACAACACATATTGGTGAGCTTATTTCAAAAACGGCATTTGGGGAGATGGCAAAGGGAAATAAAATGGGTGCTGTTATTAAGCATTCAACCATTTTTTCTTTTTGGAATAATATTGTTGGTGTGAAATTTGCAAAGTTTACCAAGCCTTATTCAATTAAATATAATAAACTTTATGTTAGCGCTAAAAGTCCTGTTATTGTCCAAGAATTAAACTTATACAAAACAAAGATTTTAAAAAATGTTAATTCTTATTCTATGCCATTAGGAATTACAATAACTGATATAATTTTCAATTATAAAAACTATTGCGTTTCAACGCCTAGCGGTTTATCAAATCAAGTTGAAGATAAACCGATTGAAATTACCAAAACTCAGCTTGAATCAATTGAACTTGATAAAAAAACGCAAGAACAAATTAAAGAAAATGTTGATAGAATTAAATTTTTAAATGACGAACAAAAAGCAAATTTTGCTCGCAAAATTGAATCAACTTACAAAGCCAAAAATTTACAGCAAGATTAACTTTTGGGCAATTTTTTCTTGCTTTTTAACTTTATATTATTAATCAGGAAAAGTAACTATGAATGAGATTAATCCTTTAATTAATAATATTGGTTTTAATATTCCAAAAAATGCACTGCAAAAACCAAATTGCAATTCTTATCAGCAACAAGTTAATTATGCGCCTGCGCCAGTCTATCTTCAAGCGCCTTATGGTGTTAATATGGTTAATTTTGTTAAAGTTGGGATTGACAAACTTCCAAATGGAAAAGAATTACATAAATATAAATTAATTAATGGTCAAACGCTTGGAATTGTTCAAGGCGCAGGCAACCCTTCTATTATGACAAGAGTTGGCGTTGGGGCAATGGATGAAGGCGGTTTTCCAAAAGGAATAGCTCATTTTATTGAACATTCTTTGTATCATTCAAGCAAAAATTTTCAAGATATTGAAAAGCAATGTGACATTATAGCTAGTTATAATAATGCGGGTACTGGTTATAAAGATACTACATATCAACTTGATTTGGCTTCCGATTCTTTGGAAGATTTAAAAAAAGCAATTGATTTGCAATCGGATATGCTATTGTATCCTGAGTTTTCCAAAATCGATAAAGAAAAAAATATTGTAAAAGCCGAAGTTGAAGATGGTTTAAATAATGAATATGTGAAACTTTCTCAAGAACTCGTAAAAAGAGTGCTTGGTCTTCCTTCTGATTCAATAATGGAAATTGCAGGAAGTGTTGAAAGCGTTGATGCTATTACAATGGATGATTTAAAGAAATTTCACCATAAATTTTATCAGCCAAGCAATTTTAGTACAATTTTAGCAACCAAACACAATCCCGATGAAGTTGCAAAAATTGTTGCAGACGCTTTTGTTTCAAAATCACCAAAAATGCAAACTCCAATTGTTAAAACATCTCCTGTTCCTGTTGTTAAACAAACAAGGGTGGATTTGATTTCCCAGGTTAGTAACGACGGTGCTTGCGAATTTGTTTTTTATGTTCCTAATGGAAATAATCCGCATATTCATGCACAGCTTCAAATGATTTGTGAGATTTTATCTTCTCGTTATGATTTAGATGCATATTATTATAATATGCGTGATGGTCTTGTTGAGATTACTTTGGCGGTTGGTGGATTAAAAAACTCTTCTGTTGAAGAAAAAAATCAAACCGTGTATCAGATTTTTAAAGATTTAATTGCAAACCCACCAAACGATGAGGAACTCAATGAAATTAAAAAGAATATAATAACGGATATTGATAGTGGTTTTTCAAAAACAAGCGAAGAAGCAATTAATACTATTTATGAAACTTATTATGATTGCGGATACGCTTCAATTGAAGATAGAAAAAATATTATTAACAGTTTAACTTCGCATGATATTATCAATACATTTGTCGGTTGTTTTGATTTGAATAATGTTGCAGTGTCTGCTCTTCATCCTAAAGAAGCAACGCAAGAAGATTTAATTTCAACTCATCAAAATTATAAAAAACTTTCTGAGCCGATATTTGTTCCAAAAAATAAAACAAATAACATTTATCGTTTTGAACAAAGAAGTGAACAACTAAGTCAAAAGAAAATTTATTCTACAACTTTAAATAATAATTCTAAATTGATTTTTCTTGATTCTCCGTCTGACGAGTGTAGGATTCACTGGGGAGTTGATGCTTCAACAAGGATTTCTTCAAATCCTGCATTGGCTTATATTCTTTACTTTTTGCCTTCAAATAATATAGGCAGCACAGATGGTATTATATTTGATGTTGATTCGGTTAAATTCTTGCAGGAATGCAAAGAAGAAGAGCTTGAAGAAAAAATTAATTTTATGAAGCGTTTTTCTAATCTTTCTTTTACTCAAAAGGATTTAGAAAAAGCAAAAGAAAGAGTTTTGAAAGAATTGCAATATAGTCAAGTTGATTTGCAAGACGATTTTAAAGAATTTCTTTATGGAAGAAAATATACAAAAGATTTAGATTTTATTGCTCAAGAAGTTAGCAAAATGACGCTTGAAGAAGTTGTTGAAGGGTTCAATGAAATTGTTTCAAATTCTAATTCAACAATCATTGTTCAAGCTCCAATAAGCAAAAATCCTGCTTTAATGAATAAAATTGCTAATTTGTTTGATTCAACCGGTTTTTCTTTTAAGAAGGGAACGGATGCTTCCTTTTACAAAAATGAAAACCCAATTGAATGTCTAATTAGGGTTGATAATACAAATCAAAATGAATTATCGAAAGTTTATGATATTCCTCTTAGTGGGAACATCAAAGATGTTTATGCTTTTCGGTTGTTGGCAGAAGTCTTGTCTTCAAAAAACTTTGATTTGATTCGAGAAAAAGAAGGCTTGGCTTATTCTTCTTGTTCTTATTTAAAACAGAATGGTCATTTGGGTAGCATTGTTTTATCTACAAATGCAAGCTGCAATAATAAAGGAGACGCTAAAAAAATATTTGATTCTTATGACTATAATATTTCCGAAATTTTATCAGGTAATATTTCTCAAGAGGAATTTCAAATTGCCAAAAATAAAATAAAAGGTTTCATTATAAGCAAATTTTCAGACAATGAATCGCTGAGTATTTCTGGCATGGCAAATTCGCTAACTCAAAGTAATTTTGATAATGTTGATAAAATTGCTCAAGTAATTGATTCTTTAACAATTCAAGATATTCAACAAGCGGCACAATTTGTTTTTTCTAAAAAGCCAAGATATTTCATAAACACAACTCAAAAAACTTATGATGAAAATTCGCAATTGTTTGAAAGCCTTGGTAAAGTGGAAAAAAGAATATATTAATTAAATGATAGACAAAAATAAAAAATAGAGTTATAATTTTTAATGCGATTACATTTGAGGTAATTAAATGATTAAATTTTTAGCTGAATTATTCCGACGTATGTTCTCTCTAAATGAAAGAGGGCTTGTTTGCATACCGGTTGAAAAAGATTAAAATTTTTTATTTTATAAATGCAAAAGACCTCTTTTAAAGGGGTCTTTTTATTGTAAAAAAATATTTATAATTAATAGAAAAATAACAATAAAAAAATATTAAAAGTGTTAATAGTATTAATAAAGGGTTAGTGATGAAAAATAATAAAACAAACTTACAAGTTAATCGACGAGTTCAAAAATTAATGAACTTAATTTGGGGTCTGTAATTGTACTTGTAAGGAGAAGAAATGAAAATACCGAGCATTATATCAACAAATTCTGTAAAGCTATTATCAGGACTGGCAAACAATGACGATTCATTGGCTGCAATGGTCATTAAAGACTGGATTGGCGACGGCGCAACAGTTTACACATACAAAAAAGAAGGCGGAAAAGACGACGCCAGAGAAAAAGCTATTGAAGAATTTGGAACAGGCGCAGTTTGGCTTTTTGCAATTCCTGCAATTAAAAAATTTTTAGAAGCCACTGTTTATCCGATTTTTGAATTAAACCCTAAATTTGATCCAAGACTTTTGAATGACAAAAACAAACTTCAAGAGCTTGCAAATCTTGCAAAAGGCAAGGAAAAAGATTTGTTTGATTCATTAGACAAAGCAAATCCTGTTGTAAAAAATTTCACAAATGCACAAATGTATAAAGGCTTTGCTGTTGGTAAATTCCTTGTTGCAACAACGGCCGCTGCTTTTGCTTTGACAAAAATTATTAAATTTAAACAAAAAACAACAACTGATAGAATCGAAAAAGAAAATCAAAATAAAAAAACTAAACCTTTATTAAATAACAAAAAAGCAAGCGATAATATTAATTTTAAATCATTCATGGATTCAACTAAGAAAAAAGGCAAGGATATTTCTTTCACTGGCGGCTTGGCTGAGTTTATGTATAATCCGATTAAAAACACAATGATTTTAGATGGTGTTATTGCAACAACAAGACTAAAAGAAGCAAGAAAAGAAGAAATTCCTGAAGTAGCATTTAAAGAAATTTGTCAAATTGTTTTTATTTATGGTCTTGCAAAACCAATTCAATTGGCGTTTGAAGGAATTGGAAAATTAATCAAATGCCCAATTAAATTAGACCCTAAAACATTATTTAGTGAAAATCTTGCTGATTCAATTAAAAATGCCAAGCCTTCTTTTGAAATGATAAAAAATTCTGATAATGTTTTAAATACATTGACAAATCTTGATGTGAAAGATTCCGCTATAAGCTTATTAGAAAATGAAGGCTTGATTAGTTTGACTAAAGATAAAAGTGCGATTAGCCTATTAAAGCCAATTGACGAAAAGGCAATTAAAGGCGCAATTGATAATTTTGAAGATATGGGTAAAAACATTCAAAATTTAAAAGGCTCAAAAATATTTAAAACAGTTGCTGTAATTTCAAATATTTTAATTGCGGCAGGAATTATGGGGGTAATTCAGCCAAAATTAACAATATTATTGAGAAAAATGCTTTATGGTTCAAATGTTAATCCTGCAATTGCTCAGCAAGAAAAACAAGCACAATCAAAAAATAATCAAGTTTAAACTTCTATGAAAAGCTTTCTACCAACGATGTTTGGCTTTCCGTTATAATATCCGGCAAAATAACCGCCTGCAACGGGTTGGTTTTTGCCGTATGTTGAACTTGAACCAAAAGTTGTTGATAAAAAAGGACTTTCGTTGTCTTTTGTTGCAAAAGGATTGTTTGATTTTGGTGCGACTTGCGAAATTGCAGTCGTATTTGTGCTTGAAAGCGAACGAGTAATCATTGAAACTAAATTTGATAACATAATAATCCTTTTTTAATTTGTTTAATAAAATATTTTTTTAAGTCAACATTATTATTTTAGCATTTTTGTCTTTTTTTAAATCAAGCGTTTGGTTGGAAATTTTAATAATTGTTAAACTATATTATTTTTTTGAATCTTATGGTAGAATTAAATTATTAAGATGGCTTATATCATTTTTTATATATAAAATTTAATACCAAATGTTATTCGTCTATCGTGAAATACAGATTATACGAGGATTAGGACAATTAATATTATTACAACATTATACATAGTAATTGGCGTATTGGTTGCAATTTGTGCATTTATTTTTAATTTGTTATCAAAGCAAAAAACAAAAGCTGAATTGCTTGAAAAAAATGAACAAAAATATATTCAAGAATTTAAAGAAAAAGAAGAATTTCTTAAAAAAGAAGCTTTGATTTCTGCTCGTGAACAATTGCACAAAGAAAGAATGGAGTTGGACGAGCTTGAAAGAACCAAAAAAAGTGAATTTGACAAAATTCAAAATGAATTAAGCAAAAAGCAAGACGAAATCGATTCAATTCGACAAGAAGTTGCCCAAAAAGGCATTGTTCTTGATAAAAAATATGAAGAATTAGAACAAAAAGAAGATTATCTTGCTGAAACAATTGCAAAACAAATCACAGAGCTTGAGCGTGTTGCTCAAATGTCTCGTGAAGAAGCTAAAACAACCCTTTTGAATCAATTAAAAGACGAATTGGCAACTGAGCAAATTCAATTGATTCGTGAAAACGAATTAAAAATTAAAGAAACTGCAGAAGAACAAGCTCGTGAAATACTTTCTCAAACAATGCAAAAATGCGCAATTGAACAAGTTATTGAAACTAGTGTTTCTGTTGTGTCTTTGCCATCTGACGAGATGAAAGGTAGAATCATCGGTCGTGAAGGTAGGAATATAAGAACCCTTGAAACTTTAACTGGGGTTGATTTAATCATTGATGATACTCCTGAAGCGGTTGTATTATCCTCATTTGACCCTGTAAGAAGAGAAGTTGCAAAATTAACTATTGAAAAACTTATTCAAGACGGAAGAATTCACCCTGTTCGAATTGAAGAAGTATATGAAAAATCATTAAAAGAAATTGAAAACAAAATTAAACAAGAAGGTGAACGCGCTGCTGTTGACCTTGGAATTATGAACCTTAACAAAGAGCTTTCAAAAACACTTGGACGCTTATATTATAGAACAAGCTATGGTCAAAACGTTTTAAAACACTCAATCGAAGTTGGGCAAATTGCAGGAATGCTTGCCGCAGAACTTGGTTCAGATGTTAAATTAGCAAAACGTGCTGGTTTATTGCATGACATTGGAAAAGCAGTGGACCAAGAACAAGAAGGAACACACGTTCAACTTGGTGCAGACCTTGCTCGTCGATATGGCGAAAAAGAAGTTGTTGTTCATGCAATTGAAGCGCATCATGATGACGTTGCGGTTAATTCTTTAACTGATGCTTTGGTTAAAATTGCTGATACAATTTCTGCTGGTCGCCCTGGCGCAAGACGTGACACGCTTGAAATCTATATTAAACGCCTTAAAAAGCTGGAAGAAATTGCTAACAGCTACGAAGGCATTAAGCAGACATTTGCTGTGTCAGCAGGTCGAGAGGTTAGGGTTATTGTTCAACCTTCAGTATTTGACGATGTTGCAAGTGCAAAACTTGCAAGAGATATTGCAAAACGTATCGAGGATGAACTGGAGTACCCTGGTCAAATTCGAGTAACTGTTGTAAGAGAAGCGAGAGTTACCGAAATTGCAAAATAGCAATTTGGTAAATGACAGAAAAGTTTAAAATTTTATTCATAGGCGATATTGTTGGACGTTCTGGGCGTGAAGTTGTTAAGCGTTTTTTGCTTGATGAAAATAAAGCGTCTGAATATGACTTCGTTATTGCAAATGTTGAAAATGCAAGTCATGGCTTTGGTCTAACAAAGAAAAATCATGATGAATTGCTTGAGTGCAAAATTAATGCAATGACATCAGGTAATCATATTTGGGATAAAAGAGATATATTAAATTATATCAATGAAAGCGAAGCTTTAATTCGTCCTTATAATTACCACAAAGACGCAAAAGGTGTAGGTTATCGAATTTTTAATGACAAAATTATTGTTGTAAATCTTCTAGGTAAAACCTTCATGCCTCCAATTGATTGCCCTTTTTGTGCAATTGAAGAATTAATGAACAAATTAAAAAACGAAATGGATTTATCTAATAAAATCGTTTTTGTTGATTTTCATGCTGAAGCAACTGCAGAAAAAATTTGCTTTGCTAAATTTGCTTTTGAATTGGGGGTTAGTGCTGTTGTTGGAACACATACACATGTTCCAACTGCTGATGAAAAAATAATCAACAATTGCGCATATCTTAGCGATGTTGGTTTTTGCGGAAGTCAAAATAGCGTTATTGGAATGGAATACGAAGGTTCTATTAAACGCTTAATAACATCAATACCTGAAAGATTTGAAGTGGAGACAAGCTCTCCTTATGTGCTTAATGCTTGCGAAATTGAGTTTTCAAATAATTGTGCGACAAGCATTAATAGAATAAGTTTTGAATATAGTGCATGTGAGGAAAAGGAAAGTGAAGATTGATTTACATATCCATACAACTTATTCTGATGGAATGCTAAGTCCTGAGCAAATCGTTGATACTGCTCTTGAGTGCAATCTTGATTGCATTGCTTTAACAGATCACGACAATGTTTTATCGCACAAAATTGCTCAAGACTATATAAAACAAAATAATCTTAATCTCGAAGTTATTCCTGGTGTTGAAATAAACACAATTTTTAAGGGTTTTGAGGTTCATATTCTTGGCTATTTTATGGATAAATCTAATCAGCAATTTATTGATATGCTTAATTTTCAACAAAAAGCCAGAGTTGAGCAAACTCATCAAATCATCGAGCTTTTATCTAAAAAAGAAGGCATTAGAATTAAATTTGAAGACATTCAAAAACTTGTTGCGCCAATGGGTTCAATTGGTCGTCCGCATATTGCTCGTGCGATAACTTCTTGTGGCGGGAGCGCCAATATCATGGAAGCTTATGCAAAATTTATCAACAATAATTCTGATGTTTATGTTGAAAGAAAAACTGTTTCTCCACATGACGCTGTTGAAATTATTGCAGAGGCGGGCGGAATTCCTGTTTTTGCTCATCCAATTGATGTTGAAATTGCTGATAGTTTAACAAAAGAACTTGTTAATTATGGCTTGCGTGGAATTGAAGCATATCATAGAAAACATTCTCCTGCTGCAGTTGAACATTTTTCAAGTTTGGCTGAGCAATTTGGTTTAATTGTCACTGGCGGTTCGGATTTTCACGCTCCTTCAATGAACCATGGAACAATTTTAATGGGCAAAAATTTCGTCCCTGATTGGATATATGACAAATTAATTCGTGAAAAGAAAAGAATCGAATTAGCTAATTAAAATTCGTTTTTTAAATATTCAAACATCGTGTGGAATTTTCCATTCAATAGTTCAATATTTTCTTCTTCATCAACTTCAATTGTTAATGTTGGAATGTTTCGCTCTTTTCCGCAATATGTTCCAAAGCTTCCTGGTGTTGCATAGCCGATATCTGAAGATGTCGGATAACCAACAATTTTTGAAACTTTTTTTGCAAGCTCTTGCGCTGGTCCGTCGTAGTTGACTGTTTTATACGGAGCATGGATTGTTATTATTGCGCTAAAATTGTTTTCATTGATTAAATTAACAAGAAATTTTGTTTCAATTTCACTTGCGGGTTTTTCTCCGCCGTAATAATCGCTTGTTTTTTCTCCTAATTCCCAATTTTTTGTTGGAAAATTGCGATTTAAATCGACCCCATTGTTGTTTTTTCTTGTACCTGAGGGGTTAAGTTTTGGTATAAAGTAAAGCGAATTTTTGCCAAAAGAAGGTGATTTTTTAAGATATGAATTAATAAAATATTCCCCTTGCTTTTCGTCGCCATGAAAAACTCCGATTATAAGGAGTTTTTTCTCATAATCGGAGTTTTGAAATTTAATTAAATTAATGTTGTTCATTAATTTATCCTATGCGTTGAAACATATAACCGATTCCACGAGCTGTCAAAATTAGCTCTGGATTAGCTGGATCTGTTTCTAATTTGGAACGTAATCTTGAAATATGAACATCAACAACACGAGTATCAATTCGATGGTCTGGTGGATATGCCCAAACGTGTTGTAGAATTTCATTTCTTGAGTATGCTGTTCCTGAATTATTAACTAATAATTCTAGTAAGCTAAATTCCATGCCTGTAAGACGGATTCTTTCGTTTTTGCGATAAACTTGACGTCTTGCAGTGTCAATTTTGATATTACCTGTTGTAATAACGTTTTTAGTGGTTTTGCCTGTTGGAATAGTTACATCTTTGCTAACTGTTCTTCTTAAAACTGCTTTAACACGAGCTTCAAGTTCTTTAGGGCTGAATGGTTTGATAACATAGTCGTCTGCGCCTAATTCCAAACCTGTGATTCTTTCAGAAACGTCACCTAAAGCTGTTAAGATGATAATTGGAACGTCTGAAACTCTTCTGATTTCGCGTGTAACTCCATAACCATCCATTTTTGGCATCATAACATCTAAAATTACGATATCAGGATTTGTTTTGTTGAATAATTCAACTGCCTCTTCGCCGTCTTCTGCGGTAACTACGTTATAGCCGGCCATTTTAAGACGTGTTTCTAAGATTCTTCTGATACTAGCTTCATCATCCACAACAAGGATTTTTTGTTTAGAATCAGTAGCTTCACCTTGGATGTCTTTGGTCATTTCTCTTCCTTACTTATTCATAACATTACAAAATATTTAATATTTTGAAGTTATATTAACATAAATGAAGTTTTTTGTAAAACAAAAATACATATTTTCTTATTTTTTTATTTTTTCTTTGCTTGAAATATATAATTATATATATTAGAATGCTTTTTGAAATGAGGATTTTATTATGAAAAAAGGGTTTACACTAGCTGAAACTATGATTGTTTTGGTCGTAATTGGCGTTTTAGGTGCAATTTTGTTGCCTGTTATTAATAAAGCAAATCCTGATAGTGACCTTTTGCGTTTTAAAAAAGCGCATGAAACTCTTTTGAATGCAGTTCAAGAATTGGCTGCTTCTGATAAATATTATTTAAATGGGGATTTAGGAATTAGAGCGGATGGAGTTTTGTTAGATGGAAGTCACGAAGGCGATGAAGAGTATTTCTGCAACACTTTTTCTCAAGTTGTGAAACATAAAAAAATAACTTGCAAGCAGAATTATAACAATGCTCATGGTGGAACCCAAACTTCTTCAATGGCAAGTTCACAGCTCACCATGGATTCTGTTCATAATTATTGTTTGCATATGCAAAACAATGGAGCAGAACCGATATTAATCTCTCCTGATGGAATCGAATATTATTATTTAGGACAAAACACTCCTTTTGGAGTTTCTGGTGAAAAGTTTTCGCAAAACGCCTATTCTCAAACATGTGAAGAAAGAGGAGTTAGCGGTTGCGATAAGAGATTTTTTAAACCAACGGTATTTCTGAATAATGGCAATCTAACGTTTGAAGTTAAATATCTTTGTATTGATATTGATAGATGGCGAGGCGGCGAAGAACCATTTGGCTATTTGTTGACTGCTGATGGTAAGGTTTTTCCTGGGACTCGTGCGCAAGAATGGCTCCAAAGAAGTGTAATAAAAAAATAAAGCCTGTCAATCGACAGGCTATTTTAGGTTTATAGTTTAATTAGGATTTGGAATTAGTTTAGTTTAATTTAATTAATTAGGTTTAAGTTAGGTTATAGTTGGATTGTAGTATTTTGGATTGATTCAGAAATGTTTTCTTTTACAACTTGAAGTTCAGCTTCCATTGATTCGATTTCTACTTCCATTTCTGTTTTTTCGTTTTGTAATTCTGTTTCTAATTCTTTTAATTTTGGCATCATAACAGTATTTACATAATCTTCCAAGGCTTCTTCATAGAATTCTTGATACATTGCGTCGGTATCAAGTGCGCCTGTTTCGTCGTAATATAATGACGCTTGCGCTGCTAAAGCCGGATTATTGTAATATTGTTCAGCGGTGACATCTTCATAAGCTGTTGCATAATAATCGGTCATCATTGTAGCGGCTTCCATTGCGGCTTCGTTTGAATAACCCATAAAATCAAGTCCGTCACCAAAAAGTTCTGTGCCAATTGAGGCAATTTCGCTTGGTGTAATATGACCATCACCAATTGCGTTTGAGAAGTTTGACAACTTTCTCATTCTGTTTCCAATTTGAAGAAGATCGTATTGCTTGTCTTGAATAGACGTTTGCAATTCGTTCCTTTTTAAAGATAGTAAAACCCATCCCATAACTAACACTCCTAACCTAATTAAATTTTTAAACTAACCTACATTATAATAAAGTATTTTTTTATTTATTAATTGCCTAAGTGTAATTATTTTCTTAACATAACTTAACAATTATTTGTGGTTTAATAAAGCTATGATTGATAACGATTTTTTGAATGAATACGGCGATATACTTTATCAAATAGAACGTCCTTCTCGATATATTGGGGATGAGTTTGGTTCCTATGATAAAGATTTTAATAAGGCAGATGGAAGATTTCTTTTTGCTTTTCCTGATAAATATGAGATTGGAATTAGCAATTTTGGACATAAAATAATATATGATTTAATCAATAAAAAAGAAAATTTAATGTGTGATAGGATTTATGCGCCTGATAAAGACTTTATAAATCTATTATCCGAAAAAAAATTGTCTTTGTATGCTCTTGAATCAAAAAGAAAACCGATTGAGTTTGATATTGTTGGTTTTGCGCTTCAATATGAAATGTGTTACACGACAGTATTAAAAATGCTTGAAATGTCCAATATTCCTGTTTTGAATGAAGAAAGAACAGAAAAGCATCCAATAATTCTTGCGGGCGGTCCTTGTGTTTCAAATCCTGCTCCAATGAGCAAATTTATTGATATTTTTATAATTGGAGATGGCGAAGAGGTTAATATTGAAGTTTTAGAAAAGTATATCTCTCTAAAAGGAAAAATGCCTCGTGCTGAAATTATTAAAGAATTAGCAAAAATTGAAGGTGTTTATGCGCCAAGCGTTAAAAACAAAGTTACAAAAAGAATTGCGCAACTAACTCTTGAAAATCATCCAACAAATTCTCCAATTCCTCATTTTACTTCTGTTCATGATAGAGCAATTGTTGAATTAAGAAGGGGCTGCGGAAGGTTATGTCGTTTTTGTCAAGCTTCGCATATTAATCTTCCAATTAGAGAAAGAAAAAAAGAAGACATTGTTAAATTAGCAAAAGAATATGTTAAAAACACAGGATATGATGAATATTCGCTTTTGTCTCTTTCTTCTAATGACCATTCCCAAATTGAAGAAATTTTGGGCGAACTTAATTGTCATTATCGTGGTTCAGGGATAAATGTTTCTCTTCCTTCTCAAAGAGCAGACAGATTTTCGCTTGAAATTGCAAACCTTGCAGCAGGAGAAAAAAAGGCAACAGTAACAATTGCTCCTGAAGCAGGAACGCAAAGAATGAGAGACATTATTAACAAAAATTTGTCTCAAGAGCAAATAATTAATGCAACAATTTCTTGTGTTAAAAACGGATGGAACAAAATTAAATATTATTTTGTTATTGGTTTGCCTTTTGAAACTTATGAAGATTTAAAAGGAATTCCTGAGCTAATTGAGGGCGTTAATTTGGCTTGCAGGGAAAACGGCTTAAAATATCCGCAAATTACTTGTTCGATTTCTGTTTTTGTTCCAAAACCTCATACTCCTTTTCAATGGGCTAGACAAAATACGATTGAAGAAGTGCAAGCGAAAATAAAATATCTTCGAGATTTGAAAGATAAAATTAAAAACGTTAAATTTAATTTTCACAATCCTAAAATGTCGCAGCTTGAGGCTTTTTATTCTCGTGGCGATGAAAAAATTTCTGATTTTATTTATGAGCTTTATAAAAATGATTCATACTTGGAATCTTGGGATGAAAATTTGGATTTGGAATTGTATTCAACAATTGCGCAAAAATTAAATCTTGATATTGAACAAATTGCTTCAAAAGAATTTGAAGAAAATGAAAATCTTCCATGGGAAATTGTTAATTATGGCGTGAATAAAATTTGGTTGTGGAATGAATATCAAAAAGCAAAATCTGCAATTGCAACAATTCCTTGCGAGGTGAAATGCAACAATTGCGGAGTTTGTTCAAATTTAAAAACTAAAAAAGTTATTGCAAAATAATTATTTTGTTTCAATTAAAGCTTCATCAACTTCGTCAACAATTGTGTATAATTCTTCAGGGGAACGGTTGATTAGTCCGCAATCATACATATTCCAATATTGCTCATTTAAGCCTTTGAAATAATCACTTCCAACAAGAATAACTTTTTTTGCGTTTTCTTTGTTGTAGTAATTGTTTGAAATTATGGTGCTTGCTTCTTGAATTGTTCCAGGACCGCCTGCAAAGATTATGAATGTGTCGGCTGTTTCAATAAATCTTTCAATTCTTGCGGCTTCTGTTTTTTCACTTCCAAAAATTTGGCAATTTTTAAAGTCTTCATCACCCCAGAATGGTCTTTTTAAAATTACAACGTTTTGTTCTGGTGCTCCGTTTTCGTCTTTTGTTGAATATTTTGCAGCTGTATAATATACGCTTCCCATGATTCCTTTTGAACCGCAACCTGTTATGATATTTTTTCCTGATAAAACAAGTTGTTTTGTAATTTCGCTGCATTTATCCATATCATCAAGAATTGATGAAGTTGCTTTCGAGCTTCCTAAAATTGCAACGTTGTTTTCTTTTGAATAATTTGCTTTAAAAGTTGGTGTATAAAAATTTTGCTTTATTGCTGTTATTTTCATTTTCTCTCCTAATAAAATAAAAAATAAGGTGGCATTATGCCACCTTGTAAGTGTTTATACATCTATTTTTTCAGGGTTTCTGAATTTTTCAAATGCCCATCCGCCTACTGCAACACCAATACCTATTAAAGGATTTGTCATGCATAGGAAATTTCCAACAACACCTGGGATTGTAGAAATAACTTGTTGATTTTTAATTTCTTTGATTAATTCTTTGTCTTTTTGTGGGTCTAAATCGTATTTTTTGGCAACTGTTTCATCAGAGCGCAAGCCAAAATATGCGCTGCTTATCCAACCGCCTAAAATTGCCCAGCCTGCTGCGTTTGATTTTGAGTCTTTTAGTAATTCTTGTTTTTGTTCTTTTGTCATTGTAGAAGTTGATTTTGCTTCAAAAGAATCTGCTTTTGTTTCTGTTTTTGTTGTTGAAACGTTTTTGTCTAAATTTGTGTTGCTTTTAAAATTTACTTTATAAGCGTTATTGATGTTGGATACTTGCATTTTTGTCTCCTTATTTTGGACTATGCTATATAGAAAAGCAAACATATATTATTTTGCTATTTTTTGTAAAAAAATTTACATATTTTTATAATTCATGAAACTTTTCTTTCATTTTATCAAATGTGCAAAAATATTTATACCCAAGAGTTTTTAAGAATTCTCGCATTTCTGTAATTTTATAGCTGAAATGATTTAAATAATGACAATCTGAGCCAATTGTGATTATTTCTCCGCCAAGTTGTTTGTAGAATTTTAATATATCAACAGATGGCATTAAATCTTGTAATTTATATCTAAAAGAAGAAGTATTAAGCTCAATTCCTTTGTTGTTAGAAATTAAATGTAATAAAATTTCTTCAATAATTTCTTTGTTATATTCAAATGGCATTTCGCCAAAATCATCATAACGACGAATTAAATCCAAATGCCCTAAAACCGAATAATCGTTATAGACTTGAATTGTGTTGAAGATTTCTTCGTAATATTCTCTGTTGAATTGGGCTTGGCTTTTTCCTTTTTGAAAGCTTCTATCCCATAAATCTTTGTCGTTAATCAAATGAAAAGATAGAATTATGAAATCAAAAGAATAATTATTAAATATGTTTTGAAAATAATCTTTATGATGAGCTTGTGCGCCAAATTCCATCCCAAATTTGATATCGATTTGATTTTTGTATTTTTCTTTATAAAAAAGAATATCTTTTAAATAGTTTTTTATATCGCAATTAAAACAAAAAGGAGTTCCGTAATCGATATGGTCGGTAAAACAAATGTCTTTATAATCAAGCTTTATTGCTTGAATAATATATTCTTCCATATCTGTCGAAGAATCTTCGCTGTAATTTGTGTGAATATGGTAATCTGCTTTCATTATGATTCACCGAGTTTTTGTTTAATTGTTTTAACAAAGCTATTAATATCGATTGGCTTTGTGATATAGTCGTTAATTCCATAGCTTTGGGCTTTTCTTTTGTCTTCGTCCATAGCGCAAGCGCTCGCAATTATTATTGGAGGAAGTTTGATATTTTCTTCTTTTAGTTTTTCAAGAAGTTGAAAACCGGTCATTTTGGGTAGTTGTATATCTAAAATTATTAAATCAAAATTTTCAGATTTGATTTTTTCATATCCTTCAAGCCCATCCATTGCTTTTATTGGTTGATAGTTTTGAAATTGCAAAATATCATAAAATAATTTCATATTTAATTCATTATCTTCAACAATTAAAATTTTTTTCATAAAATTATTTTTTTAAACTCCATTATAAATGTGCTGCCTTTGTTGATTTCGCTTTCAAGGGTGATTTTTCCATTGTGAAGTTTGACTAATTCTTTTGTAATTGGCAAACCAAGCCCTGTTGAAGATTGGCTTTTTGAATAGATATTGTCAATATGAACGAATTTTTTAAATATCTTGTTATGATATTTTTTATCTATTCCAACTCCATTGTCTTTGATTTTTAAAATATAATCTTTGTTTTTAACTTCTTGAATTACTTCAATAGTGCCGTTTTTGCCTGTGAATTTAATTGCATTTGATAAAAGATTATATAAAATTTGTTGAAATTTTTGATAGTCAGCATTAATTTTATAATCAAAATTTGAATTGAAAATTATATCTATTTCTTTGTTTTTGTATAGTGGTTCTAATATATTAACAACTTCTTTGATGACTTGGGTTGAGTTTAATTCAGCAGGATTGAACTTCATTGCGTTTGCTTCGAGTTTTGAGATGTCTAATATTTCGTTAATCATTCCTAACAAATGCAAACTTGAAATTTGAATGTCTTTAATATATTCCGCTTGTTTTTCGTTTAATTCACCAAAAATTTTGCTATCAAGTGCTTGAGAAAAGCCGATTATAGCATTAAGAGGTGTTCTTAATTCATGTGAAATGTTTGCTAAAAATAGATTTTTTGTTTTATCGAGTTCTTGAAGTTTTTTGTGCTGTTTTTTAACAATATCAAGCGCTGCTTCTTTTTCAACAAAAGCGTCTTGCATTGCTTTTAGTTGAATTTTGAAAACTTCGTTTAGCTCATAGTCTTTAATTTTATAGCTAATTATATTAACTAAAGCTTCAAAAGATGTTTGAATATTAGAATCGATTTCTTCTTTTGAACTTAAAATCATAAAGCCAAAAACAGAATCCCTGATTGATAATTTTACTGATAGAGAGTTTTTGTAAAACAATTCGTTTTCATTGCTTTTGAAAATATAGGCTTTTTCTTTTGTTTCAATTATTTTTTTGAATATTTCTTCGTGTTGAAAATTTGTGATAAATTTGTTGTTTTTGATTCCTAATTTCAGCGTATAGTTTGAATCTTCGCAAAAAAAGATTGAAATTGAAAAATTGTTTTCATATAAAGAAGACATCATTTTTAACACATTTTGATAAAAATTAACGCTTTGAGCATTTGTGTTGTTTATGATGTCGTCTATTAAATTTAAGCTTTTATTAATTATGTTCATAATTTAATTATAAAATTATGTTTTTATAATCGCAAAAAATTAACATATTTTATAATTTAAAAACATAGCCGCCTTTAGTGGCGTTTTCAAGAATATCTTGAGAAATTTTTGTTCTTAAATTTTTGATGTATTTATAAACATAGTCTGTTGGTAGTTCTAAAATTGTTGCTAAGTCTTTAGCATAAACTATTTCGCCTTTGTTTTGAATAAAGTGCGACAAAACAGCGTCTTCCCTTGCTGTTAATGGTTTTTTGCAAGTTAATTTAGATTTAACCAAGTTTAGCGAATTATTTTGGTCATTGTTAAGAATTTCTTCTTGAACTTTGATTGCTTTTTTTGCAACTTTTAATATATTTTTCTTTGCTGGGTTGTTTTCTCTTGATGTATATAAACGTTTTTCGTTTTGCATAACGATATCGATAATATCGCTTGTTTGTTTATCTTCTTCTAAGATTTTTCCGAGTTTTCTAGCATATTCTTCTAGAGTGATTTTTTCTAGTGAGCTTCTCCATTGTTTGATTTCTTCTTTGCTAAGATACTGGCTCATTATTCCCCCGTATTTATATCTCTTTGTTATTATTGTTATAGCATAAGACAATTAAAAAATACGCAAATGTTTCATAACGTAAAACTTTTTTTGCATATTTAATATTTAGTAATAATAGGCTTGACAAGCAAAAATGCTTGCATTGAATCTTGCAAGCATTTTTTTTGAAAATTGTTTATACTATATAATCAACTTTTGGATTATAGTCTTTTGGATGGCAGGCTGTATTTGCTTTCATATCGACATAGTATGGATTAGTTGCATAATCTGTTTTGTGGTTTTCGCCATTTTTGCATCCAGAGCAGAAAATATCTTCGGTGAGTGTTTTGCTTAAATATTTGCCGTATTTTTGACCGACTTCTTGTGCATCCATTAATTTTGTAGTGGGTTCGCTACCCATTTTTGAACCTTGGGTTGTTACTGTATAGGTTCCATTTCCGTTGTCTTTTCCATAAATTGTTGCACCAATATTGTTGATTTGAAAATCTGACATACACACTCCATTAAAATTCTAATAAACACTATGTAAATATAAAGTATTTTTCTTTTAAAAAATTGCTAATTAATTTAATTAAAAAAAGTCGAAATGTAAATTTCGACTTTATGTTATAAGTTTTGCTTGATTAGCTTATTTGTTAGTCTTGAGCGTGACCAGCTGTTCCTAGGACGTCAACCATTTTGTGTTTAACCATTTCTTTAACAGCTGTTCTTCCTGGTCCCATATATTCTCTTGGGTCAAATTTTTCAGGAGATTCAACAAAGAATTCTCTAATTGTTGAAGTCATTGCTAATCTTAAATCTGTGTCGATATTGATTTTAGCAACACCATGTTTTGAAGCGTAAGCTAACATTTCTTCTGGAACGCCTTGTGCGTTTGGAAGTTTTCCGCCATATTGGTTACATTTTGCAACGAATTCAGCAGGAACAGAAGAAGAACCATGAAGAACTAGAGGGAAATCATATCCAACTGCTTCATTAACGGCTTTTTTGATTTCTTCTAAACGTTTGAAGTCTAATTTAGCTTCGCCAGAGAATTTGTAAGCGCCGTGTGAAGTACCAATTGCTACTGCTAGAGAATCGCAACCTGTTTCTTTAACAAATCTTGCAGCTTCAGCTGGATCTGTGTAAGTAGAGTCTGCTGCAGATACTTTAACGTCGTCTTCAACACCTGCTAGTTTACCAAGTTCAGCTTCAACTGAAACTCCTCTTTCATGAGCATATTCAACAACTTTTTTTGTTAGTGCAATATTTTCTTCAAGTGGGAATCTAGATCCATCAATCATAACTGAAGAGAAACCGCCATCGATACAAGCTTTGCAAATTTCGAAATCTGCACCGTGGTCTAAGTGAAGTGCGATAGGCACTGTTGTTGTAGCTAAAGCTGCTTCAACTAATTTAATTAAATATGTTTGATTAGCATATTTTCTAGCGCCAGCTGATACTTGAAGAATGATAGGAGATTGTGTTTCTTCAGCAGCTTCTGCGATACCTTGAAGGATTTCCATGTTGTTTACATTGTATGCACCAATTGCATAACCGCCTTTTAAGGCTTTTTGAAACATTTCGTTTGTTCCAACTAATTTTCTTTCTGCCATAAGTTTTTATTCCTTTAAATAAAATACCTCTACAAAGTCTAATTTACCTTAAAAATATTTTTTCTTCAAGGAGAATAATTTTAACTATTGTGTGTTAATTTTTGTAAAACTGGGAATATTAATACTAAATTGTTATCGGCAAATTGCCGAATAAATTTGAGTACATAAAAAAGGTTTTAAATCATGGGTGTTGAATTTTTTTCAAATAACTATTCCGCTGGTAATGGTTCTGATACTGGTTTGATTAGAATGTCTGAAAAACCGCAAGCAACTGGTTATGAGGAATTGGTGTTCGGAGCTGAAGGAATGGGTTCTGATGCGACAACGACATCTCAAATTGGGCTTGATGAATTGGAAGCATTTAATATGAGTATTGAGAGTTGTTCTAGTAAAAGCACTTGGGATGATGTATTTGATGAAAAAAGGCAGAATTTTCCTTCACTTTTAAAAACAAAATATTATGGCGATGTTTGGCATACTTCTCCAACAACATTTGAAGTTGTTCGTGGTGAATATGAAAGCGGACATCCTTATACGGATAAATATGAATTTGATGAGCAGCCAACTTGCATAGAAGACAAGAATGGTAATTTTGTGTATACGGGAACAATGAATGGCGCTAAAGTTGAAATGATTACCAAAAATAATAAAATAGTTAGCGTTAAATATTATTCGGATGACAATAAGCCCAAAGGCATAATTACCTATGACCAAGCAACAGGCGATAAGAATATGCAAGAATTTTATGAAGACGGAAAAACTTTAAAAAGTTCATATACAAGGCATATTGATGCCAGTTCTACTGAAACTAATTATCATAAAAACGGTAATATGCATGAAAAACATTCGTATGATAAAGATAATCAGTGCTTTTTTTCAGAATATCGCAGAGAAGATGGCACATTGTCTCGATTATGCTTTAAATCTGAAAAGTTTGATTTCTTTGTTCCTAATCATTTTGATCAAGTCCCTTATTCTGATGGAGAAAAATATGTAACTATATTTGATAATAGAGATACTGAATTTATTATTCATAATGATGGGAGTTATACTGTTATGACTGGCGGCAAAACATATAGATTCGACAAAGAAGGTTTGCCTGTGGAAGAATAATTAACAATTTGAACACTTAAACTCCTTAATATATAATGATTTATAATAAGGAGTTTTTTAATGAAAATAGCAATTGCATCTGATCATGGCGGGTTTGAATTAAAAGAAAAAATATTTAATTATTTAATTAAAAAAGGTTATTCGATTGAAAACTTTGGTACGGATTCTATTGAATCTTGTGATTATCCTGTTTTTGCAAAAAAAGTTTGTAATGCTATTTTGAATGATGGATTTGAAAAAGGGATATTGATTTGCGGTACAGGAATTGGAATGTCTATGATGGCAAATCGATTTAAAGGAATTAGAGCCGCTTGTTTGTCTGATAAATATAGTGCGCAAATGACAAGAAAGCATAATGATTCAAATGTTTTGTGTTTTGGTGCAAGGGTGATTGATGAATCTTTAGCGCAAGAAATTGTTGATGTTTGGCTTGAAACACAATATGAAGGCGGACGCCATCAAAAAAGAATTGATATGCTTGATGTGTAACGAAATGTAACAAAAATTAGTTTTTTATTCAACCTTTTTGCTTTTAATGCCGATAAAACATTTAAGTGTGTATAAAATTTTAAGGAGCGGACAAAAATGGCATTGGTAGATGGAAACAAATTGGTTATCAACACCCCACAGGCTGATAATCCTGCACAAGTTGCTGGACCTTCGGTTGATGGCGCACAAAGCGTTAATTATAATGATGCAAGTGTTTTTGAAGGTAGTGATGTAACTTGGAATGATGTTGGAACTGTTTTATTAGACAACCAAATTGATGAATCTGAACTTGATATTTGGAATGCTTTTTTGGAAGCTGCTGATAACGATGAAGACGAAGAAGGAATCACATATGTTACATACCGTGATTCTGAAACTGGCGAAGATGTTGTTATTCAATATGATGATGAAAAAGGTTGGCAAACAACTGCTGGTACCGTAACTGAGCCTCAAGGTGTTGATGGTGCTGATGCTGCAAATGACCCTACTAATACTGGCGGAGCTGAAACAACAGGTAACGGTACAGATGTTGAAGGCGAAGGTGCTGATAATGCCGATGGAGCTTCTGCTCAGCCAGAAAAACGTGGCTTAACTGATGATGAAATTTCAAATCTTGATAGAACAGAAAGACAAGAAATTTTAAAAACAATGTTTACTCCTGAGCAATGGGAAGCAATGAATACTCCATATCCAGTTGATCCATCTGATACATTTATGTCTGCGCTGCAAGTTGACGAAAGCGGAAACTATTATTTGGATTTATCAAGCGATAGACCAGATGGACTTAAACATGAATGGAATGTAATGAATCAATTATATAACCATGATGGTGAAAATAATACAACAAAACTGGAACAACATCCAGGTTGGGCAAGTGGACGAGTAGAATCTGGGCAAGCAGGTCAAAGTTGGGATACGACTTGGGCAATATTAAAAGGCGGTGAATTAAGTACAGCTGAACCACCACAAGTTAATACTGCAAGTGATGTTGATACTGAAGGAGTTGAAGGCGGCAAAGGTGCTGGCGATGCACAAGGTGCAGAAGGCGCTGATGGAGCGCAAGGCACAGAAGGAACCGAAGGAACTGAAGGTACAGAAGGCACTGAAGGCACACAAGGCGCAGATGGTCAAACCGTAGCTCCTCCAGACGAAGAACAAGAAGTTGATTTAACCCTTGCAATAGATGAAGATGGCAATTTGAAAATTGGCGACCATGTAATACCTGTAGATGAGAATGGTTTAATAACTCAACAGGATGAAAACAATTATAGTGGCTTTATTTCAGATGATACATATATAACTGCAACAACAGATCCGGAAACTGGTGCGGTTACGGTATCTTATTACAACGATGGAGTACCAGCAAAAGATGGCACAACACCTCCAAACAAAAGTGTTACATATAACAAGGACGGTTCTGAAACTATTACAACAATTGATACTGATGGCAATACAACCGTTGAGAACAAGGCGCCAGATGGTCAATATACAAGTACTACAACAAACGCGGAAGGTGAATTAACTCAAGTATCCGCGAATGGCGAAATCTACGGTACTGATGGAAATGGAAATTGGTATCAGTTGGGACAAGATGGCGCACCTCTTGATGCAGATAAAGATGGTTTCCCTGATGTTAGATTGCAAAAGGCTCCTGAATTTGATGACAATGGCAATATGACAATTACATCTGGAAGCGCAGAAAATCCTATCGTAAAATCATATGCTGCAGATGGTTCATTAACTAGCATTACAATAAACGGACAAAAACATGAATTAAATGGCTATAAAGCTACTGTAAAATATAATGATGACGGCACTATTAGAAGTGTTTGGTATGACAAGATTTCGTCTAGTGATGGCAAACAGAATGAAAGAATTATTCTTGGAGCTAATGGCGATGTTGAAATCAGACATAGCACCAATGGCACAGATTCTGCGAATGGTGAATGGAGTGGCGAAAAATACAATGCTAACGGCGAATTAATTGCGATTGACCCAGTTGGTGGCAATTCCGCTTGGATAAATACATCAGATCTAACATTAAATGATGATGGCACATATACTGATGCAAATGGCAATGTTTATTCTAAAAACTCGGATGGACATTATGAAATCCAAAAATCTAACGAGCCTGTAATTGGCGTGGATGGTAAATTAACCGTTGGCGATGCTGAAGTTCAATTTACTGATAGCATTACAACTGGCGAAACTGAAGATGGCAAAGAAACATTCTCTGGCATGACAGATAAAGGCTATGCTGTTGTTACAACTGATTGCAATGGAAACACAAGTGTTGAATACTATGCAGATAAGCAAGCTTATGATGATTATATTGCAGGCAAAGAAGGTGCTTCTGGACCTAATGAAACTCAACAATATAACCCTGATGGTTCAAAATCTGTAACTACTACTACAACAACTAAAGATGAAGCATCTGGTGCAACAACTGTAACTGAACACACCGTAGCAACTGATGCGCAAGGTAATGAATCAACAGTTATTGTTGACACTACAACTCAAAGCAATGGTGATGTTACAAAAACAACTTCAAGATCAAGCAACAATTCAACTACTCAAGTTGTAGAAACAACCAAAGATGGTGTAACGGAAATTAGCTCTGTAACAATTAATGGTGTAACATATACTCCGCAAGTTTTAGACGATGAAGTTATTTGGACTACCGTAGTTGATGGCGAAGCACAAGTTGCAGAAATCGTTGTATTTGATGATGGAACAATTGGCATAGGTCAAGGTTCTAAAGATAGTCCAACCGTGAAATATTATGGTCCAGATGGTTCATTGCAAAAACTTCAAGTAGGCAATGATGTTTATGATCTATCCCAATATAAAGATAATGGCGATGGAACATTCACAAAATATGTAACATCAGATGGTAGCATAACTCAAACTATCGATTTAAATGATGGTAAAGTTACAATGAGCACGACTGACAAAAATAAAGGCACAACAAATACTGCTACTTATGAAAACGGTGAAATGGTAAGCGCACATATTGATGGAACAGATTATGAAGTAAAAGGTGGCGTTGCTTATAAAGATGGTGTTGCAATCGGAAAAATCGAAATCGATGCCTATGGCAGATATTCAATAAATGAAGAAGGCTATGGCAACGATGAAGACGAAGACGAAGAATAAAATACACACTTAAATAATTTAAATGAGCCTAAATATTAGGCTCATTTTTTATTGTATTCTTATTCTATTTATTGTAAACTTAAAATGTGGATATATATTAACTTTTTAATAAGGAAGTTTACATGTTTGAAAGATTTACGGAAAAAGCAATTAGAGTAATCATGCTTGCCCAAGAAGAATCTCGTAGATTGGGACATAATTTTGTCGGAACCGAACAACTTTTGCTTGGTTTAATAGCTGAAGGAACAGGAATTGCCGCAAAAACTCTTAAATCTATGGGTGTAAATATAAAAGATGCCCGTGAAGAAGTTGAGAAAATCATCGGTCGTGGGTGTGGGTTTGTTGCGGTCGAAATCCCTTTTACTCCAAGAGCTAAAAAAGTTCTTGAATTGTCTTGGGATGAAGCAAGACAGCTTGGACATAATTATATTGGAACCGAACATCTTCTCCTTGGTTTAATTAGGGAAGGCGAAGGTGTTGCCGCAAAAGTTCTTGAAAATTTAGGAGTTGAATTAAACAAATGTCGTTCAAATGTTATTAAAATGTTGGGCGAAACAAAAACAAGCTCTTCTGGCTCAAGCTCAGGAAGCGCTTCTTTAGCGACTCCGGGCGCAAGTTCCAAAAATGCTAAAACCCCTTCTTTGGATGAATTTGGTACTGATTTAACTCTTGCTGCTCAAGAACAAAGACTTGATCCTGTTGTTGGCAGAGAAAAAGAAGTTGAACGTGTGATTCAAATTTTGGCTAGAAGAACAAAAAACACTCCTGTTTTAATTGGTGAACCTGGGGTTGGTAAAACTGCAATTGCTCATGGTTTAGCGCAAAAAATCGTTGATAGCGAAGTGCCTGATATTTTGGAAAACAAAAAAATTATTCAACTTGATATGGGACTTTTAATTGCAGGAACAAAATACAGAGGCGAATTTGAAGAGCGTCTTAAAAAGATTATGGACGAAATTCGTCATGCTGGAAATATTATTCTTGTAATTGACGAAATGCACACACTTATCGGCGCAGGTGCCGCTGAAGGCGCAATTGATGCGGCTAATATTTTAAAGCCTGCTTTGTCTCGTGGTGAAATTCAAGTAATTGGTGCAACGACTCTTGATGAATATAGAAAATATATTGAAAAAGATTCAGCATTAGAAAGACGTTTTCAAACAGTAATTGTTGATCAGCCTTCAATTGAAGAAACAATTGAAATTATTAAAGGGTTAAAACAAAAATATGAAGACCACCATAAATTAATAATTTCCGATGAAGCAATTGTTGCGGCAACTGAATTATCTTCTAAATTTATTACAGAGAGATTTTTGCCTGATAAAGCAATTGATATTATTGACGAAGCTGCTTCAAAAGTGCGTTTAAATGTGTCTGCACTTCCTCCAGAAGGCAAAGAATTAGACAAAGAATTAAAAGCAATCATTAAAGAAAAAGAAGACGCAATTAGAAATCAAGAGTTTGAAAGAGCGTCTGATTTAAGAGACGATGAAGCAACTTTGAAAGAAAAAATTCATGAAATTTCAGAACAATGGAGAGCAACCCAAGACGAAAACAAACCAACAGTTGGAGTTGAAGAAGTTGCGCAAGTAATTGCTACAATTACAGGAATTCCTGTAACAAAAATTACTGAAGCTGAATCTGAAAAATTATTAAAACTTGAAGAAACGCTTCACGGAAGAGTTATTGGTCAAAGCGACGCTGTTGTTTCGCTTGCAAAATCAATTCGTCGTGCAAGAGTCGGCTTGAAAGCTCCAAATAGACCAATCGGAAGCTTCATTTTCTCTGGTCCAACTGGTGTTGGTAAAACCGAATTAGCAAAAGCATTGGCTGAAGCTGTATTTGGTTCTGAAGATAATATGGTTAGAATCGATATGTCAGAATTCATGGAAAAGCATGCAACTTCAAAATTAATCGGTTCTCCTCCAGGCTATGTTGGCTATGATGATGGCGGAAATATGTGTGAAATCATTAGAAAGAAACCATATAGTGTTGTTCTTTTTGATGAAATTGAAAAAGCGCACCCTGATACATTCAACATCATGCTTCAAATTCTTGATGATGGACGTTTGACTGATTCAAAAGGTCGCCATATTAATTTCAAAAATACGATTATAATCATGACATCAAACGTTGGTGCTTCAATGATTACAAATACCCAAAAACTGGGCTTCTCTGTTTCGGGAGACGACAAAAAAGACAGATATGAAAAACTTAAAGACACTGTTAATGAAGAGCTTAAAAAAGCTTTCAGACCAGAATTTCTTAACAGGGTTGATGATATCATCGTCTTTGCTCACTTGAATCAAGAAGAAATCAGAGAAATTGTTGAATTAATGTTGAAAGATTTATTCAAACGTCTTTCTGAAAGAGATTTAACAATTGAAGTTACTGATTCTGCAAAAGATTATCTTGCAAAAGAAGGTTATAGCGAAACTTATGGCGCAAGACCTTTGAGAAGGGTAATTCAAAAGAAAGTTGAAGACGTTTTGGCTGAAGAAATCTTAAGTGGAAATTATAAGGCTAACGACAAACTTTTAATGGATTATCGTGATGAAAAGATAATTATTGAAAAGAAAGAAGATTAATATTTAAAAAAGGCTCTTTTAAAGAGCCTTTTTTATTCAAACCATCCAATATAATCTAAATTGCGATATAATCCGCAATAATCTAAGCCAAAGCCAACAATGAATTTGTCATCAACATCAAAAGCGCTAAAATCAGGCTGAACATCAAATTTTCTTGCGCATTTCTTATCAAAAAGAACAGCAAGACGAACATCGCAAGCGCAACATTTAACTTTGATAAATTTAATCAAAAAATCGAGTGTTAAACCAGTATCAACAATATCTTCAACAATTAAAACATTTTCATTTTCAAGTTTAGGCAAATTTAAGTTAAAGGATTTAACCTCTCCGCTTGATTTAAAATCGTTTCCATAACTAGAAAGCGAAACGAATTCCATTTTAATTGGCATTTTTAAATGTTTTGTAAGTTCAGCAAAAAACATAACTGCACCTTTTAAAACGCAAACAATTGTAAGTGATTTTGAGTTATCATAAAAAGCGTTAATTTCATCAGCTAAAGCTTTTATTCTTGCGCTAAGCGTATCTTTATCAATTAAAACTTTTAAATCTTTAATATCTTTTTCCATATTTCCTACTTATCATAATTATTGTGTTCAACATAAAAAATTTTATTCTTTTTTATCTTTAAAAACAAGTTTCGATTAATTGAAATTTGAGAAGATTTGTTTTCTAAAATAAAATCGTCAATTTTTTGAATATTTTTAAAATTGCGACATTTTAAATTATCTCCAATAAAATCATTTAAAAATTCATATCTTAGTGCTTTTGTTTGTGAAAGATATTTTTCACGATTGAATGAATTTTCTTCAATAATTTCTTCTTTAAATTTGCTTAATTCATTTTCAACAATTTCACGATTAGCAATAGAATTTTTAATAAGATTTTCAATATTATTCAAATAATTTGGGTTAATTTGCTCAAAAAGAGGCAGTATCTCTTTTCTTATTAAATTTCTTTTATATTTAACATCGTCATTGGAGGAGTCAATTTTGTAATCAAGATTGTTTTCTTTTAAAAATTTTAAAATATCTTCTTTTGAAGTTTTGAGCAGTGGGCGATAAAAATTTCCTCGAACTTCTGGAATTGAACAAAGTCCAGCAATTCCAGTTCCTTTAATAAAGCGATAAAGCGCTGTTTCAATGTTGTCGTTTTTGTTGTGAGCTAGAAAAACTGTGTCTGAATCATATTTTTCCATTACCCTTTCGAAAAAAGAATATCTTAATTCTCTTGCATTTTCTTCGGATTTAATTGAATCATCTGGTGCAGTTTCGCTGTAAAATTTTGCATTGATTTTTTTTGCAAATTCTAATGAAAATTTCTCTTCTTCTTTTGCTTCTTTTGGGCGCCAATTATGATTAAAATATGCCAATGTAAGTGCTAAATTGTATTTATTGGCAAGTTTTGATAACAAAAAAGCCATTGCAACGCTATCAGGACCACCCGAAAAGCCAACAATGACATTTTTGTTTTTAATATTATACTTTTTTAAAAATTTTTCAACTTCTAAAATCATATTAATCTGGTAAATCGCCTTTAACATCGGCAACTGCTGCGCCATCTAAATCAAAAGCTCTGCATAAAACTTTTGCTGATAGTTCGCCGTGTTGTTTTTCAACAAGACAACTAATTTTGATTTCGCTTGTTGAAATCATTTTGATATTAATTCCAGCGTTTGCTAAAGTGTCAAACATTTTTGCTGCAATGCCGGGTCTGTCTATCATTCCTGCGCCAACGATTGAAACTTTTGCAATGTCTTCATCGATATATATTTTGCTTGCGCAAACAATTTTGTTTATATCTTTGACAATTGAGTTGAATTTTTCTAAATCGTTTTTTGCAATAGTAAAGGCAATATCGTTTGTATTGTTAGAATGTCTTGCATAAGATTGAATAATCATATCAACGCTTAAATCTTTTGCTGCTAGCAAATTGAACAATTTTGCAGCATTGCCCGGTTCATCCACAACATCGCAAATTACAATTCTAACTTGCGAATTATCACAAGCAAAGCCTGTTACCGGTTTATTTAATTCCATTTCTTCGACTCCTATAATTAAAGTTCCTAAATCGTCAAGTTTGAATGAGCTTCTTACCCTCATTGGCATTTTGTATGGTTTTGCAGTTTCAACTGAACGAGGATGCAAAACATTTGCTCCAACTCGAGCAAGCTCAAGCATTTCTTCATAAGAAATTTTGTCTAATTTTTTTGCAGTTTTGATAACACGAGGGTCTGCTGTATAAACCCCTTCAACGTCAGAATAAATATCACATCTGTCTGCGCCAAATGCGCAAGCAAGCGCAACCGCTGTTGTATCAGAGCCGCCTCTTCCAAGAGTTGTGATTTCGTTTCCTTCGCAAACGCCTTGGAATCCTGCAACAATGACAATATTGCCTTCGTTTAAAAGTTTTTTAACACGAGCAGTTTCGATATCAACAATTCTTGCGCACATGTGGCAATTTTCGGTTTTAATTCCAACTTGATATCCTGTTAAACTAATTGCTTTATGCCCTTCTTCGTTGATTGCCATTGCAAGTAAAGACATTGAAATTTGTTCGCCTGTTGATAAAAGCATATCCATTTCACGAGTTGAAGGGTTTGAAGTAATTTCTTTTGATAATTTTAAAAGATTGTCTGTTGTGTGACCCATTGCAGAAACAACAACTATAACGTTATTTCCGTTCATTTTTTCTCTGATAACTGCTCGTGCAACATTTTTGATTTTTGCACTATCAGCAACAGATGTTCCCCCAAATTTTTGAACAATTAGTCCCATTTTGTTTTCCCTTTTTGCGTATTTACGCTAATTTTGTTGTTTTAATACTTCCGCCATGGCATTTTCGCCATATTCTGTTTGTATTTTATCACAAATTTGTCTAATTTCATCATTAATTATTTCATTTGGAGTATTTTTGTTCATCATTTTAAGAGCGCCAAGTCTAACAAAAAGGTAATCACGCTCGTTCTTTTTGGAATCTTGGCAACTGTTTAGAATATTAATTGCTTCTTCATATTGATTCAGTTTGACTTTGCATTCTGCTAGAACAATTTTAACATCTTCATTTTTTGAATCAATTTCCATTGCCTCAAGAAGCTTTTCTTGCGCACGATAAAGGTCGTTTGCTCTTAATAAAATTAAGCCATAATTAAAAACAACATCAAAATTTAATTTGTTGATTTCATAAGCGCTTCTTATGTATCTTAGTGCTTTGGTTGAATCGTTTAAGTTTTGAATATGAGTCATTGCAAGATTAACATAAGCATTTTGATTATCTTTTTCATATTCAATTGTTTTTTCCCAATATTTAATTGCGTTTTTAACATCGCCTTTGTAATGATATGCACCTGCAATATTAAAATATGCTTTTTTTAAGTTTGCATCTTGAGATAATGCTTTTTTATATGAATCAATTGCTTCTTGATACATTTCTTTTTTCATATAAATTTGACCAAGATTATAATAGCAAGAAGCGAATTCTGGATTGATTTTTAAAACTTCATTGATTTCAAAAATTGCATCATCAAGTCTTTCAAGTTTAATATATGAACAAGAAAGTGCATTATGGCTCACCGTTTCGTCGTTTTTTAATTCAATTGATTTTTTAAATTTATCAATTGAATTTTCCCATTCAAGCCAATGTTGAAAAGCTAAGCCCCATGAATTATAAAATTTCCAATCGTTTTGACAGTGGTTTTCATATTTTTCAAAAGAAGAAAAACAATTTTCTTTATCATCAAGATTTAAATAGGCTTCTGATAATAATAAATAATTTTCATTTTTATCAGGGCAAATTCCGCAACTTTTTTTGCAAAACTCAATGCATTCTTGATATTTTTCCATTTTTAAACAGCAAAGACCTGATAGATATAAAGCATCAACATTCAAAGGTTGACTTTGAAGAACCTTTTGAAATTTATAAAATGCGCTTTTAAATTCGTTTTCCCCAACTAATAATATTCCCCACATCATCAATGGTTGCAAATTAGTAGGGTCAATTATATAAGCTTTTTTTAATAGGGTTTTAGCGGTGTTTTTTTCATTGTTTTTTATGCAAAAAATGCCGTAATTTAAATATGTGTATGAATTCGTTCTATCAAGCTTTAAAGACCTTTCAAATGCGCTTTTTGCAAGCTTATCTTCGTTTAATTCGCTATAAACTCCAGCCAAATATCCCCAAGCTCTTGCGTTATCTTTATCTAGTCGAACTGCTTTTTTGAAATTTTTTAATGCTTCTTCAAATTTTCCAATTTGCGCATAAGTTACGCCGATATTTAAATAAACCTCAGGGTTTGATTTGTTCATTAAAATGCTTTGGTTTAATTTCTCTAAGCCTTTTTCTCGATTTCCGCTATTGATTAAATGCATGCCCCAATTAATATAGGCATAAGAAGGCAAAGCAGGTTCTTTTGAAATTGCTTTATAGTTATTAATCTGTTTATTGAACATTTCAACAGAACTAAAAAGATTATTAAAATATCTTATTATCTTAAAAATCATTATTTTAAACCAACTAATATATCGGCTATTTCCCTAATTGCGCCATCGCCACCAAAAGCTTCTGTTATTTGAAGATTTTGCACTTTAAAAGGCAAAATTGGATTAACATTTTTTGGTGCTATTCTATAACTAACAAGCTCCATTGCTGCAATATCATTGATATCATCGCCAATATACAAAACTTCGCTTGGTTTTAAATTGTATTTTATCATTATTTCATCAAGAACGATTCCCTTTTGGCGAATGCCACCGTGTATTTCTTCAATACCAAATTTGTCTTTGAAATAGTTTAAAATGTTACTTTGTTCGCCTGAAATGATTGCAAAGTTTATTCCTGCTTTAATTAAAAGCGAAACACCCATGATGTCTTTAAAATTAAGCTTTTTTTGGACTTCGTTTTTTTCTGAAATATATACAGAGCCATCTGTAAATACTCCATCAAAATCGCTTACCACCATCTTAATTTCATTACTTAATTGAAGCACTATTTTAAACCTTTCTTAATTTCTTTTTAATTGGCAATTCACTATCATAGACCTTTTTTATGCCATCGCCTAAAAATGCTTTAACGTTTCTTATATCACGAACCATTTTTCTTAAGCCTTCTGGTTCCAGACTTGCAGCTTGGTCTGAACCCCAATTTGTTCTATCAAGAGTTATATGTCTTTCAACGGAACAAGCTCCTAAAACAACTGCAATAGTAGAAGAAACAATTCCTTTTTCGTGTCCTGAATATCCGATAGGGCAATCATATTTTTCTTTAAATTTTTTGATAACGTTCAAATTAAGCTCTGAATTGTCGCTTGGATATGTTGAAGTGCAATGATAAATTATTGTATTTTCAAAACCAACAACTTCAAGTGCTTTGTCGATTTCTTCAATAGTTGACATTCCTGTTGAAATTAAAATTGGCTTATTTGTAGCTTTGATATGTTTTAATAATTCGATATCTGTTATTAGTGCTGAAGGAATTTTATGCGCACAAACATCAAATTGCTCAACAAAATCAACGCTTTTTTTGTCCCAGCAAGAAGCAAACCACAAAATGCCGATTTCTTTACAATATCTGTCTATTTCTTTGTATTCTTCATATCCAAATTCAAGACCTCGTTTTAAATCGCCGTTTGTTTCTCCAAAAACACTTTGACGAGGCATTTCTAGTTCTTCTTTGGTATAAACATCTTCAACTGTTCTTTTTTGGAATTTAACTGCATCGCAACCGAAAAAATGCGCAAGAGAAATAAGCTTTTTTGCCATTTCTAATGAGCCATTGTGGTTTATTCCAATTTCGGCAATGATAAAACAAGGATGATTATCGCCAACGATTTTGTTTCCTATGTTAACTGTTTTCGCCATTTTTTTCACCCGCTTCTTCTTGTATCTCGATATCTTTTAAAAAAGTGATATTGTTTTGAGTCGAACCAATTAAACAAGCGCTTTGACCAATTTTTACGACATGCAAATTTCTTCCTTGACCGATTGATGTTGTAGAAATAACTTGGGCTTTGTTTATATAAGAATTTTGATTAAATGTATTTGCTTTGGTGAGCTTTTGATACAAAAAGCCTGTAATATAAATCATTCCGATTACAAGGAATAATCCTAAAACCATACCAAAATAATTTGGTTCATAGGAATTTTGCGCTAATATATTTGAAACTTCTTGTGCTTTGTTGATGTTTTCATCGGCAAAAGCATTCATAAATAACAAATTTAAAACCAATATTTTTTTCATTTATACTCCAAAATTCTCTTTAATAATTTCCGACACTAAAGGAATATATGGTCTTTTCCCAATTAAGCAAGCGAGTGCAAAATATAAAATTAATAATGTAACTAGCATTCCGCTAATGCTTGTTCCAAAATATATTGGCGTTGCAACGAAAAACAAATGAAATGCGTTTGCAAGTTTTCCAACAAATGGGATAACTGAAATGAAATTAATTGCAATTTCATAAACTAAAGACAAAACTGCAAAAACTAAAGAAACAAATATTGCTTGATAAAGATTAAACATTAAAAAAGGACTTGAACGTTTTTTTGTTAAATAAGCGAAAATCAGCCAAATTAAGCTAAAGAAACCAAAAGTAAAATAAGCCAAAATTGAAATTATTCTATCTTTGATTGAACTTTTCATTTTAATCCTTTCAGTTTTTCATTAATATAACTATTTGCCATTTCGATATAAATTAATTTAATTTCGTTATCTTTTGGCGCTTGTTTGATAGCTTTTTTGTAATATTTTACTGCTTGTGTATAATTATCCATTAAAACGCATACGTTAGCGATAAATGTTAGAATTTTTGGATTATCTGGAACAATTTGAGAAACAGTTTTATAAATTGATAGTGCCTCTTCAAATCTTTTTTCATCAACTAAAATGTTTGCCAATAATATATATGCATTTGATTTGTTTGGATCAATTTCAATTGCATGTTTTAATAGTTCAATTGCTTCTTGATTGTTTCCTTCATCACAATATGTTATCGCATGACAAACCCAAGCAGAATAATATGAAGAATCAATTTGCAAAACTTTTTTAAAGCAATCATGTGCGCATTTGTATTCTTTTAAACTAGAATATGCATTTGCAAGACAAAGAAGCGCTTTTGTGTCGTTTGGATTTAGTTCAGTTGCTCTTTGATAATTAATCACAGCTTCTTCTATGTTACCCATTTTTTGTTCAATATTTGCAATATTGATATAATTTTCATAATTAACACAATCAAGCTTGTTTGCTTTTTTATAATATGATTTTGCTTCTTCTAAATTGCCAACGTCTTGGAATAAATATCCAATTGCGCTGTATACTTCAGCTTTTTCGGGGTTAATTTTCAATGCTTCTTCGTAATTTGAAAGAGCAAGCTCAAAATTTTCAATTTCAGCATACACATTGCCAAGATTGTAATATGGAGCAAAGTTTTCTTTGTCTAATGTTATGACTTTTTTATAATATTCAATTGCTTCAGCATACATTTTTCGATAATAGCAAATACTCCCAATATTTATTAAAGATTGAATATCATCAGGAACGAGCTTTAAAACTTCTTTATATATTATTAAAGCGTTGTTTAAATCTTCGCAGCCTATATAATAATTTGCAAGATTTTTATAGTTTTCAACATCTTGCGGATTTCGGGCAATTTTATCCTTCAATTCAGCTATAATATTTTCTCTAAACAAAATAAACTCCAAATTAATTAGTTATTAAAAACTTTAGTGTTTTCAAAGATATATCTGCTTTGTGCTAAAGCCATATTCTTTAAAGAACACATTCCGTCACTATCACAAGTTATTACGCCGATAGATTTAAGACGATTAGCAACCATCTCATTTAGCTCGGATGTCTTAATAAATAAAGCGCATTCGCTTGTGCAAGATTCATTTTTAAATGGACAATTTTTCATAAAAATATTATACACTAAAATAATTATTTGTTATAATTAAGTCATGAAAAATATATTAATCGTTATAGATGATATAGAATTCAAGTATTTCGAGTTTAATCAGCTTGTCACAAACTTTTGGTTTGTTTGGGAATATTTAAGACGAGACAATAAAGTCTATATAACTCTTAAAAACAAGCTTTTTCAAAGGAAAAATATTCCTTATGCTTATGTTTTTGAAACGCATATTCAAAACGACGATATAATTAAAGAAGAAAAGCCAAGCATAAAATGCCTCAATGATTTTAATACAATTTTCTTCAGACCAGACCCACCAGTGGATATTGATTATATTAACGCAAGCTATATCTTGTCTTATACAAATAAAGACGTTTTTATCATTAACAACCCAAGCTCCATTAGAGAAAAAAACGAAAAATTATATGTAAACGAATTTCCAAATTTGGCGCCTGACAATGTTGTTAGTGCTGATGAAAAAATTATCAAAGAATTTTTGTTTAACAAAAAGGAAATTATAATTAAGCCAACAAATCGTTGTTTTGGTTCTGGCGTGTTTTATTTGAATGATAAAGATAAAAATATTAATTCAATTTTATCTAGTGCAACAAACAAATTTACAACCCAAGTTATGGTTCAAGAATATTTGCCGCAAATTGCAAACGGAGATAAGCGTTTAATATATATATGCGGAAAAATTTTTGAATATTGTGTTAAAAAAGTTGCTTCAAATGATGATTTTAAATTTAATGAACATAATTCTAATACTTTAAAATTTGCACAATTAACGCAAGAAGAAAAATTAATTGAAGAACAAGTTAAAGACAAATTTGAACAAGATGGAATCTATTTAGCCGGATTAGATGTTATTGATGGAAAAATAATAGAAATTAATATAACTAGTCCATGCTTTTTTATTAAAGAAATTAATGAGATTTTTAAAATTAATTTTGAAAAAATAATTATTGATAAAATAGAAAGTTATTCAAATGCAAGAAGCGCAATGCTTTTGGCGACAAAATAATTTTTGTAACAAAACACAACTATAAACGCAAACTAAAAAATTCAGAGGTTTTATATAATTACCATGAAAACGTATTTAAATTATTCGCAAAAAAACAATAACATTAACAACAACTTGCTAATGCAAAAGCATAGGCTGAATGCAGAGCAAAAATTTAAAGAAAAAAATGTAACAAGAGAGAAAACAACATTAAACAGACCCGCACGAGCGATTAGCTTTGGCGGGTCTGCAGGTTTAAATAAAACATTTAAAAAGGCATTCAACTCAACTGTTGAATTTGTAAACGAAAACGAAGCTGCATATAATGCAATATATTCTCTTATTGTTGCAGGCTTGCTAAAGCCATTATTTGTTTTGAACATGCCTGGTTCTGAAGAAAAAGACAAGCAAATCGTTGCAACAAAAAATTTCCTTCAAGCAACGCTTGGTTGTGTTTTGAGTTTGACAATTGGTGGTGGCTTTATTAAAAAAGCAAACGATATTGTTAAAAATAATAAAAAATTAATCAAGCTTGGTGAAAACGACACAATTGAAGTTGTTGACCATACAAGCGCAAAAGCCCTTGAGCTTGCAAAAGATGTATTAAAAAAAGAAAATTCAGGCTTTGGCTATAAATTTAAAACTGCGCTAAGTGCTATAAAAGACACTCCTGCTTCAGATAAAATTTCAGCATTTAAAAAAGCATTCAAAGAATCAAAATATACTCCAACGATAGACGATATCGTTTCAAAATCAAAATCAATGGTGGAAAATTTAGAAAAAAATCACCTTGAAGCATTCAAAAATAATCCTGAATTTTTAAAAGAATTAAAATCTGGTTTAGGAAATGCAACAAGTTATGATGACGCTTTTGAAGTATTTTGGAAAAATTCAACAGGTGCTTTAACTGCGATTTTAAAAGCTAAAATTTCAAGTTTATTGCTTCCTGGCGTTATGGCGTTCTTGTTTGCTAAGAAAAACCTTGAGCGCGAAATGCAAGAAAGAGCAAACAAAAATGCAACTTGTAATACAACGCTAAAAAATCAACAAGACCAATTTAGAAAAATGATGAATAACAAAGAAAGCAATCAAATTTCTTTTAAAGGTAACATCATTTCAAGTGCAATTGACGGCACTGCAAGTCTTATTGAAAAAGCAGGTATGTCTAAGCATTTTGGCGAACCAATTACAAAAACAATTTCAAAATTCAAAAAGCCATCTGCAAGAATGTCGGATTTTGAATCATTTGCAATTACAGCGTATTGGTTGCAAAACACTGCTCGTTCAGAAAAAATTGAACCTTCTCAAAAGCTTGGTTTAAATGTCCATTCTGCCCTTGTTACGCTTGTTTCAAGCACGGCAGCGTTCATTATTGATTGGGCATTGGACGGTTTAATTGATAATTCTAAGAAAAATTATAAAAATAAATTAGAACAAATTGCTGAATCAGTTAAAGATATGGCAAATGGTGAAAACCTTGATACAACATTAAAAGAAGTGCCTGATAAAATCAAAATGGGTATTAGGGACGAAGTTGTAAAATTATTAAATAGCAAACAAACAAGTGAAGGATTTGCGCAAATTACTCAAGACGAAATTGATGCAATTGTTTCGAAATTAAAAAATACAAAAACATTTGAAGGTTTTGCGCTTGATGAAAATTTGGTTAAAAAAGCTGCGCAATCGCTTGAGAAATCAGAGCCTATAAGACACCAAATTGCAAAATCATGTCAAGATTTAATTGGTGCAAAAGATATTGCAAAAAATCTCTCTGTTGCAATTGGAAATGATGAATCTGTTGCAAAAGAAATTGCAAAACTTACTGGAAAATATGGCAAAAAATTAAGTAAATTTAAATCATTAACAATATTCACATTGGTTGTAAGATTCTTGGTTCCAGTTTTAATGGTTCCATTTAGCGGAAAATTAAAGAAAAAAATCATTGAATGGACTGGCGGCAAGGCATTGCAAAACAATGATTCTAAAAAAACAGCAAAAAAATAAATCAACCAAAAAAATGAAGCCTGATAAAATAATTAATGATAACATTTTATTGAGGTAGAATTGTGAAAAAAATTATCCTAGCAACAACCTTAATATTATTTTCATTAACTTCACAAAAGGCTTTTTGTGAAATTGAACCACTTGAATTTATTCAAAAATTTTCAACTTGTTCATATTTTATTGATAACAACGAAAGAAAAATTCAAGCAATTTTGGGCTGGTCAAATCGAAGATGTTATTATAAAGAATTGAATTACAAGGGTGAATTGACTTGCTCTTTTAAACAACTTGAATTAAACGAAGTTGTTAAAACAATGAAACAAGAAAATTTTGATTACACAAAAGGTATTGATTCACTGGAAGCTATAAGAAAATATCTTGATTCTCCAGAACACTGTATTCGCAAATAGATTTATTTTTTTATCATTTTTTGAAAAGAAACAATATTAAAAAATTTTCGTTTTTTTAAAACGCATTTTAAATTGATTTTCTCAAACATTTCAATAAGTTCATTAGTTGTATAGAAGTGTTTTTTTGAGTTAATAAGGTATTTGTATGGACTTTTGTCCTTGATGAAAAATTGCAGTAAGATTAAAATGGCAATGTCATATATTAAAGAAAATTTTGATTTTCCTTCGAAATCGATATGTAAAAATTGACCATTTGTTTTTAAAACCCTTTTGATTTCTGATAATGCTTTGCTTTTTTCTATTATGTTTCTAAAACCGAAAGCGCAAATAATAATATCAAATTCATCATTAGAAAAAGGTAATTCAGAAGCGTTTGCTTCAATAAATTCAACATTTTTTATTTTATTTTTTGCAATTTCAAGCATTTTAGAAGAAAAATCAACCCCGATAATTTGCGCTTTAGGGTTTATTTTTTTAACAATTTTTGAGACATCTGCGCTTCCGCAACATAAATCTAAAACTTTGCAATTTTCGCAAAAATCCAAGGTTTTAATTGCTTGTTTTTTAAAAAGTTTATGTGTGTAAAGAGAAATAATATTATTTAAAAAATCGTATTTTTGCGCAAGTTTGTCAAACATTTCTTTAATTATTTCGCAAGAAATATCGTTTTTCATATTTATTTGATTTTTTCTATAATTAAATCTGTGATTTTGTTTGTTGTGCAAAGCTCGTTTCCTTTTTGGAAGATATCACGAGTGCGATAGCCTTCTTTTAAAACGTCCTTAACGGCTCTATAAATCGAATCACACGCTGATTTTTCATTAAACGAATAATATAGCATCATTGCTGCCGACAATATTGTTGCTATTGGGTTGACAACATTTTTTCCTGCCAAATCTGGGGCGGAGCCATGAATTGGTTCATACATAAAAGGAGTCTTCCCATCAGACAAAGAGGCAGATGGAAGCATGCCTAATGAACCACAAATTGTAGAGGCTTCATCGGATAAAATATCACCAAATATATTTCCTGTTAAGATAACATCGAATTGCTTAGGGTTTAAAACCAACTGCATAGCGCAATTGTCAACATACATAAAGCTAAGTTCAACATTTTCGTATTCTTTGGAAACTTCTGTGGTGATTTCTCTAAATAAACGAGAAACGTCTAAAACGTTTGCTTTGTCAACGCAACAAACTCTGTTTTTTCTTTTTTGAGCTGATTTAAAAGCAATGTGGGCAATTCTTCGAATTTCATCCTCATCGTAAATCATATTATTAAAGCCAACCTTGATTTCTCTTCCATCAAGAGTTGTCTTTTTGATAATACCTTTTGGTTCTCCAAAATATACGTCGCCTGTTAATTCTCTTACAATCATAACATCGACATCTTGGGCAATTTCGGGTTTAAGTGGAGAAGAAAACAATAATTCATCAAAAACTTTGACTGGTCTTAAATTAGCAAACAAGTTTAATTTTTTTCTTATACCAAGCAAAGCTCTTTCTGGTCTTAATTCGGGAGCCAAATTGTCATATTTCCAATCACCAACAGCACCCAATAAAACGGCGTCTGATTTTAAGCAAGTTTCAATTGTTTTTTCAGGCAAAGGCACGCCCAATTCATCATAAGCGCGACCACCAATTGGTGCATAATTATAATTAAATTTTAAATCGTAAACTTGAGCTGTTTTGTTTAAAACCTTAATTGCAGAATCAAGAATTTCTCCTGCTACGCCATCACCTAATAAAACTGCTATATTTTTCATTATTTCTCTTTCTTTTGTTTTGTGTATTCAACCAAACCGCCTGCATTAATGAGTTTTTGAATTTCAGCAGGATACGGGGCAAAAGAATATTCTTTGTTTTTTGTTTTATTATATATTTTTCCTAAAGTTAAATCTATATCAATTTCGTCGTTTTCATCAATATTGGATTGAATTTCGTCATTTTCGATTATAACCAGACCAATGTTTATTGCATTTCTATAAAATATTCGAGCAAAAGTTTTTGCAATAACTGCTCTAATACCTGAAGCTTTTATGGCCAAAGGGGCGTGTTCTCTTGATGAGCCACAGCCAAAATTATAACCTGCAATGATAAAATCTCCTTTTTTTACAGATGTAGCAAATGTTTTGTCTATATCCTCCATACAGTGGGTTGCGAGATTTTCTTCGCTTGCACAATTTAAATAGCGAGCGGGTATAATCACGTCTGTGTCTACGTTATCGCCATAAATCCAGTTTTTTTTCATTAGTTTTTTTCATCCATATATACTATATACATTCACTATATTATAAATTAAGATAATTATGCAAATAGGAATTTATTACGGATTCCAAACACACAGTAGTAAACTTGTATACAGCATTTTAAGAAGGAGTAAACAATGCAAGAAACAATTATCGAAACAGCTGGAAAAATCTGGGAATACTTAAACGAAAATGGTGAAGTAACTACAAAAAAAATGAACAAAGATCTAGGTCTTAACGAAAACTTCACAAGCCTTGGTTTAGGTTGGTTAGCTCGTGAAGACAAAGTAAACTTCGCAAGAAAAGGTTCTTACACAAAAGTTAGCTTAAGATAGTTTTTTAAATTAATTATAAAGAAATCCTTGTTAAATTATTGACAAGGATTTCTTTTTTTATGACAATAGAATATAGTCAAGTTTACAAAATAGATATAATATTAATAAGAAAAGGAAATAAAAATGGCTACACCAAAGAAAAGAACAGGCAAAGCAAAACAAAACGCAAGAAGAGCAAACTGGAAAGGCGCAGTTCCTGCAACAACAACTTGCCCTAACTGCAAAGCAATTGTTTTAACTCACACAGTATGCCCTGAATGCGGATATTATAAAGATGGTTTTGCTTCAAATAAAAAAGCCGAAGCTGAAGTAAAAGAAGAAGCTAAAGCTGAAGTTGAAGTAAAAGAAGAAAAAACTGAAGAAGTTAAAAAAACAAGAAAACCTAGAGCTAAAAAAGCAGAAGCTGCTGAAGCTGAAGTAAAAGAAGAAGTAAGCGAAGCTCCTGCAGAAGCTGAAGAAAAAGCAGAATAAGATATTAGTCAATATTGGGGAATATAGTATGACAAGAATTGCAGTTGATGCAATGGGAGGAGATTTCGCCCCTTCTGAAATCGTTAAGGGTGCAGTTTGGGCTGCGCAAGATTATAATGTGCCAATTGAACTTGTAGGACAAGTTGATAAAATCCAAAAAGTACTTGATGAGATTGCAAAAAAAGGCATTCGTTCTAATCGTGGCGGTTATTTCGTTAAGAAAATAAAAGTTGATTTAACAAAATTAGATATCAAATTAACTCAAGCAGACGAAATTATCGAAATGGGTGAAGCTGTTGGCACTGCAATTCGAAAAAAGAAAAACTCTTCAATTGTTTTGTCGGTTGATGCGGTAGCAAAAGGAAGTTCTGATGCCGTTGTTGCAGCTGGCTCAACTGGCGCTGCTATGGCAAGCTCATTATTTGGTTTAGGAAGAATTAGAGGAATTGAAAGACCTGCAATTGCAACTACTCTTCCAACCTTAAAAGACCCTGTTATTTTGATTGATGCAGGTGCAAATTCTGAAAGTACTGCGGAAATGCTTCTTCAATTTGCTCTTATGGGTTCAACATTTGTCGAAAAAGTTTATAATAGACCAACTCCTCGTGTTGGAATTTTAAACATTGGTGAAGAAGAGGAAAAAGGCAACCAATTAGTTAAAGAAGCGCACAAACTTTTAAAAGAAAACACTTTAGGAATCAATTTCATCGGTAACATTGAAGGAAAAGAACTATTATATGGCGATGTTGACGTTGTTGTTTGTGATGGTTTCGTTGGAAATGTTGCACTGAAGACTGTTGAAGGCTGTTCAATGATGTTGTTTAAATTAATCAAAGAGCAATTCAAGAGCGATATTTTATCAATGATGGTTGGCGCTTTAGCAAAACCATTCTTAAAAAGTATTTATAAAAAAATTAATTATGAAGAATTTGGCGGAGCTTTGTTGCTTGGCGTTAAAGGCGTGACTGTAATTTCCCATGGAAGAAGTTCTTCTTATGCGATTAAAAACGCTGTTCGTGTAGCAAAAGAAGCCGTTGAAGCGGGTGTTTGCGATAAAATTGCGCAAACAATTAACTAGACAATAGAGGAAAAACAATGAAAAAATTTGCTTTTATCTTTCCAGGTCAAGGCTCGCAAAGCGCTGGTATGGGCTTGGATTTGTATAATAATTTTGATGCGGCAAAAAATGTTTATAATATCGCGGACGAAACATTAAACAAAAATATTTCAAAAATTTGTTTTGAAGGACCTGATGAAGATTTGAAATTAACAATTAATGCTCAAAGTGCAATTGTTGCAACATCAATTGCGGCGCTTGAAGCATTTAAATCTGCTTGTAGCGATATTCAACCAAGTGTTACAATGGGACATTCGTTGGGCGAATATTGTGCAATGTATTGCGCTAATGTTATGGATTTGAAAACAACAATGAAAGCGATTCAAAAACGCTCTGAATTAATGGATGAAGCAACAAAAACTACAAAAGGTACAATGGCTGCTGTTTTAGGCGCAAGCGTTGAATTAATCAAAGAAGTTCTTGATGAGGCTTCAAAATTGGGCTTGGCTCAAATTGCAAATTATAACGACCCAACACAAATTGTTATTACTGGCGAAGTTGAAGCAATTAATAGAGCTTGCGAACTTTTAAAAGAAAAAGGCGCAAAAAGGGTTGTTCCTCTTGCTGTTTCGGGTGGTTTCCATTCTAAATTAATGACAAGTGCAAGGGATGGTTTTGTTGATTTTGTTAAAGAATTAGATTTAAAAGAAGCAACAATTCCTGTAATCACGAATGTTGACGCTAATGAAACAAAGGAAGTTGCAAGTTTCAGAGAAAAAATGCCAAATCAAATCAATTCTTCTGTAATGTGGGTTCAAACAATTCAAAAAGCAATTGAAATGGGTATTGATACATTTATCGAATTTGGCAATGGAAAAGTTTTGGCAGGATTGAATAGAAAAATTTCAAGCGAAATCAAAACATATAATGTTTACGATAGCGAATCTTTAAAAGCTACAATAGAAGAATTAAAAGTAGGAGTGTAATATAATGAGTGAAAAATTAGCATTAGTTACAGGCGGTTCTCGTGGAATCGGCAAAGCATGTGCATTAAAATTAGCGCAAGCTGGTTATGATGTTGTAATTAATTATGCAGGAAACACAGAAGCTGCAACAAAAACAGTTGAAGAAATAAAAGCGCTTGGCGTTGAAGCTGAAGCGTATAGGTTTGATATTTCAAATCAATCAGAAGTTGATGAAAATATTGCGCGTATTGTTGAAAAATATGGCAGAATCGATATTTTAGTTAATAACGCTGGCATTACTCGTGATGATTTATTTATCAGAATGGATAGCGAAAAATGGAATGCAGTTATTAACACAAACTTAAATTCTGCATTTTATGTTTCAAAACCAGTTGTAAAAGTTATGATGAAACAACGTAGCGGTGCAATTGTTAATATGGCAAGTATTGTTGGTGTATATGGAAATATTGGTCAAGCAAACTATTGCGCTGCAAAAGCCGGTTTAATTGGTTTTACTAAATCATTAGCAAAAGAATTAGGCTCAAGAAATATCAGAGTTAATGCAATTGCTCCTGGTTTTATCGAAACCGATATGACTAAAGACCTTGGAAACACAGAAGAATTCTTAAAATTAATCCCTCTAAAACGCATGGGTAAACCTGAAGATATTGCAGCTGCTGTTAAATTTTTGGCAGTTGATTCAACTTATGTTACAGGACAAGTTCTTGAAGTTGATGGTGGTTTAGTAATATAGAAGATTTTAAATGAATATTAATTTTAAAATTTTAGCTTTTTTAATGCCGATGTTGCTTTTTGCAATGTCGGCATCAGCTATTGATATTAACGATTATGGAGATTTTTCCTCTCGTTCGTTAATTATGAGCGGACAAAAAAATGAGCTTTCTCAAGAACAAAAAGATTTGCTATTGTCGAAAAAACTATCCCCCACAACGAAATGTTTGATTGAGCAAATCAAAAAGAAAAACAATTCTAATGTCGAATTGCTTTTAAATTCAAATGTTAATCCAAACAAAAATTATATGGCAGAATATCCAATTTATATTGCTGCTAAAGAAAATAATTTTGAAGCAGTAAAAATGCTTTATGAAAAAGGAGCTAAGTTGGATAGGGGCTTTAATAGTGAGTTATATGAAGCTCTTAGACATAAAAATTCTCAAATGGCTCAATATTTGCTTGATAGAAAAGCGAATATCAAATATCAAGACGCAATCACAGAAAACACGATTTTATATATGGCGTTGAAAAACAATATGATTCCTATCGCTCAACAATTGATTGACAAAGGAATTGGTGCAGATAGAAAATCTGTTATATTGATTAAGAAGAAAAAACTTGAGTATTTGATTAAAGATAGGATGTAGGTTTATTATTACCAACATACTTCGCCCGCACTGCCTAGTTGAGCCTCGTTATTTCTGCAAGTAACTTCTTGGAAGTCAAATTCACCTTCGCATATTGGGTCGGAAGAAAGGGTTGGATACCCGCAAAGCCCACCATAGCTACCATCATAATACGCTTCGCTCCCAAATTCCGATTTACACAATGCATCATACCCTTCAGAAGTGCAAGGGTATGGACCTCCCGAAGGAGCTTCAGGCTCAGGCTCAGGACTTGCTCCTCCTCCAGCATCAGCAATTGCGTCATACGCAATTCCACTAGAATCAATTGGAAGGATGAATCTATCTACACCTATTGTGTTTGGTTCTTCTTCTCCGTTTGTATCAAAAAGAAGTAATCCTTGAGAAGCGTTACTTTGTTTTGTTGTTGTTTCTCCTGGAAATATTGTTTGTGCGTTTGTTGTTTCTGAATCATATATTCCAATGCAAGCACCGTCTTTTAAATATACTGCTTTAGCATTTCTTGATGAATCTCCTGTAATACAAAATGAAGTTGAAGGTACTATTGTTCTTATTGTTGTTAAATATTTTTTATAATATTCAAGAACAGTTGCTCCATTTCCTTTCCATGTGAAATTAGTACCATTATCATGAACTAAAGAATTAAAAGAACCTAGTTTAGTATTATTAACTAAAATTTGAGTAGTTGCAGTATCAATTTCAGAAAGAACTTTCTTTGCTGAAACTTTTAAACCTTTTTCTTTAAATTCTGCAGGTTTTAGGGTTGTTAT
>JAFQHZ010000012.1 GCA_017415185.1 Candidatus Gastranaerophilales bacterium | reverse complement strand
TCCGATCCTTTCGCAAAACTTGACCAGGAAGGCGTTGGCAAACTCGTAGATATGGCTGCAAAACTCGGCCGTTCCACCCGCCCCGACATCCATCTCGGAATCTGCGGCGAACACGGCGGTGACCCCGCAACCATCGATTTCTGCCACAGAGTAGGTCTTTCCTATGTTTCCTGCTCTCCTTTCCGTGTTCCGATCGCAAGACTTGCAGCAGCACAGGCAGCTATCCGTAATAAATAAGCCTACAGAATCTCAGCTGTATGGACAGCTATCAAATGTAGGTAGATTTGATTTGAGTATTGATATTCCTGTTTCATACGAATCTGCATTGCAGTATCGTAAAGAAAAAGGTAAGTACTTAAGGAAAAATCAATGGGATAACCCCAAACTTACTGTTATTTTAAGTTTTTAACCTAATATAACAAATAAGCGTACCATTATGAAAAATGGTACGCTTATTTTTTTACAGATTTGATGTTGTTTCAAAATTGTTTATACTCTACTTAAGGGGAGTGAAAACAATGAAAGAGAAAAAATATTATTTGTATCTTAATAATGATGAAATCAAGATTATTGTCCGGAGTTTAATAATGTTGAGAAATACTCTTTTGAATGAAGGGTTACATACTACTCGTGTGGATAATTTAATTACTAAAACAACAATTATAATATGGTTACAAAAACAATTACATAGAAACTATACTTTTTTTAATAATATGATTATTTTCCAAATAGTTCCAACTATAGTCCCCAATTATTTCGTTGGTATTATTTGTTAATAAAAGGGAGTTTGAAAAAATTGGGTTTAATACAATTTCGACTTCTTTTGAACATTGTAAAATTTTATTTTCCATTTTCTTTATTGGTGATAATCCTTCGTTAAAGATAAAAGGTTGCGTTGTACCTATATTCATTTTTTGCGCTGTATCTTTAGAAATTTTTAGACCAATAACACCAAGTTCGTATAAAATAAATATTTTGGGCCAAACTTCATTTTCATTTGCCCCGTTACCGTTTAAATTTGTTCCTTCAAATTCGATATTGTTTATTGTTTCTATGAACTCATGTGTAGATAATATTATATTTTTGTTTTTAAACAAATTAATGATATCTTCAATATTGTAAATTACTTTGTCAACCTCATTATAAAATTCCGATTTTAAAATTTCATCCGTTACATTGTTTATTAATTGTTTTATTGTAGTCAAATCTATTTCTCTATTACTTATATTTTTTCTATGCGCATCATAAAAAACCGCAAAATATTTAATGATATCACGGGGTCTCCAAAAAGACAATCTCAAAATATATTGGTATAAACCAACCTCTTTCTTTTGCCCACCAACTTCTATTGGAATTTCTTTTGGAATACTCGGAAAGCATTTTTCAATTAAAATGTCAAACTGTTTAGCATAGTTTATTTGATCTGATACATCAAATTTTTGCAAAGCTTTAAATCTTATAATTATTAACTGTAATAATTCTATAGCATCCCACGACAAATATATAAAATTTCTTTTAGTAAAGTCTCTGTCTATGATTCGTATTTGTTCAATTCTATCTTGTGGAATAATTATGCAAAACTCAGATTTTCCCATTATACCGGAGCTTATTTTTTTTAATTTTTCAACAGCTGTAATTAATGATCGATACAAAAGTACATCAAAATCAAAACGTGACTTTGCTAAATTAATAGTATTTTCATCTTTTACAAGAAACAACATTTTTGTGGTTCGTCTAAAATCATCACTCAAAGTATCAAATTTATCTAAAGCAATGAGAATTTTCTTATCACATTCCTCGATAGCTTTAATCAATAAACGATAGTCATCTCCAAAAAACATCAAGAGAACATTATTTACATTAAAATTTGCATCAAAAGAAGCTAGCAGTACCTTATCTGATCCATAGTGAACTATTTTCTCTTTAACAAAATTGTTCCACAATTCAAGGCTTAATGTAAATAATGCTTTTTTTACATCTAAATTGTCTAAATATGTAACATTTAAATCTCTTTTTAATTTTGCAGAAATTTTTTGGACGATTGTTTTTCGACGATCAAGAATCTGATGATTTTCTTCTTCTATACAAACAATGTAAATTGCACATAAATGAAAATAAATTTCCCAAAAAAGTTCTATTATTATTGGATATCCAAAAAGACTTTTATCTGATAACGGAATAGAAGTAAATGTTTCATATAGATTTTCCTCACGAATATCTTCAACGCTTATTGGTCGTAATACTTTGAAGCGTTTATCATATTCGCAAGAATTATATTTTTCTAATATTTCAAAAAAAGTCGTTTTTCCGCTACCTTTTCTACCAACAAGAAAGCTACTTCCTTCAGAAGACATAATACTTTTGTAAGCTTCTGTTTTATACATACATTCTTTAGGCAATTTTTTTTGAGAATATGTATTACAAAAAAGAATTTCATATGCTTCATCAGTGCTAGAAAATTCGTAGTTTTTTCTGCGATAGGATAACTCCGTTTCATATATAATTGCAGTACACAATTGTTTTATATCTTTTCTACAATTTGGATTAACCTTACTTCTTCCATTTTCTATAATCATAGGTTTTTTCTGTGAAAAATCAACAGCAATAATGTCCGACAATTCTTTCGGAACAGATTCTCTTATAGATCCAGCAATTATAACTGGAATAACTTTTTTGTTTGTGTTTTTTAAAATTTCTTTTATGTAAAAATATTCACGAGCATCTCCGGTTAAACCATCATTTCTTTCAATTCGCGCTTTATAAGAAGGAGACAAAAAAACAACAACTGTGTCATGTTCCAATAATTTTTTTTCATTTTCTTTAAAATTATCGGAAATATTGAAATTCGTACGATCTAAAGTAACACTAATTTTATTAGTAGTTCTATTTTCTACACGTTTTTTTAAATAATTTAAAAAGTCTTTGATTTTTTCATAATCATCCCAACAATAAGAAAAATAACATTTTTGTTTCATAACAGACCGTCCTTTTTTTTAATATTTATTAATAATAAAAATTTTTAAAATCATAAGAAAAGGTTGGTTTACTAATAACTGTTTTGAAAGGAGCACACCCAATGAGACCAAAAGTAATTGCTGTTGCAAATCAAAAAGGCGGTGTTGGGAAAAGCACTACTGTGTATAACCTCGGCGCTGGTCTTGCGATGAACGGCAAAAAAGTTCTTCTTGTGGATGTTGACCCACAGGGAGATCTCACAAAAATGCTGGGTCTTCGGAAACCCCATGATTTGCCACTGACACTGAGTAATGTCATGAATGATGTTGTATCCGGTGTCGGCGGCAAGGATGAAC
>JAFQHZ010000011.1 GCA_017415185.1 Candidatus Gastranaerophilales bacterium | reverse complement strand
GAAATTAGAATCAAACTTGGCGAAGGCGGAGTTTGGACAAATAGAGACCTTGCAATTAATGGCAATGCTTCTCATCAAGCTATGCCAGGACCTGATGGAACAGATACAGTAATTACAATGAATAATAAAACAATTCTTGTTGCAAAAGGTGGCAAGGGTGGAAAACAAGCGCTAAAAACGCATAGATATGATTTATGTTATGCAAAAGCAGGAATATGCAAAAAAGGTTCTCTAGAAATTAATTGTTGTGAAAAAGAACAAGGCACACGCTCAACAAGAGACATCCTTGCAACAACAGGTCAAATGAGTCCTTTTGAAAATATTAAAGCAATTGTTGGTAAATCATTAGTTGTTGGAACTGGTCTTGGAAGAGGTGGAGATGGCACTGGTTCAAGAGCAGGATTTGAAGAAAACTATGGCTTTAGAGCATTTGTTAATGCTTCTGGTCATAATGTAACTTATCCTGTTGCTTCAGTTCATTATCCAAATCATGATAATGAAATAAATAACACTCCTCCAGCAGGATTTAACAAAGATACAGATTATGACAATAAACCATTACCTCCTTCTGAATTAAACTTCAAAGGCGGTGGCGGTGGAGTAATAATTACTTGGTAGAAATATAGCCCCCATCAAAGGGGGTTATATTTTTTTATAGACATTAAAAGACAAAAATTATATAATAATACAGAGTTTAAGAAGGAAAAAATAATGAAAAGACGAGCGTTTACATTAGCCGAAGTATTGATAGTTTTTTCAGTTATCGGCGTATTGGCAGTTATTGTTTTAAGCTCTTTATCAGGGGTTCGTCCAGATAAAGAAAAAACAATGTTTAAAAAGGCATATTCAATCACCGAAAGAGCAGTGGGCGAACTTGTAAACGACGAAACAATATATCCTTATGACCCTGATAGAATCGGATTTTATAACACAGACGCAGCAGAAGTTGAAGGAACAGCTCTCACATTTAATGGCGCACAAAAATTCTGCATGTTCTTTTCAAGAAAGCTAAATACCTTTGCAGAAGCGCAATTCGATGGAACACGCTGCACATTTGAAACTTCAGATGGAATAACTTGGAGTGTTCCAAGCAATTTCGATAGAACAGCAGGAAATTCAAGCATGGTTGTTCGTGTAGATGTGAATGCTGATAAAGACCCAAATTTCCCTAATTACACATCTGAACAAGTGGCAGCAAATCCGCAAATCCTTAACGACACAAACGCAGAATTAGCAAATCAAAAAAGAGATATATTCTTCATTTTTGTTGATTTCGATGGCAGAGTTCGAGTTCCTGCAGGTTCAAGAGAAGAAACATTCTTAAAATCTCATGAAGCAAGAGAACGAAGACTATAAAATGCAAAAAATTGAAATAGGAAAAACATATCGCCATTACAAAGGCGGGATTTATAAAATAATTAATTTTGCAAAACATTCAGAAACACAAGAGGAAATGATTGTTTATCAATCTCAAACAACAAAAGATGTTTGGGTTCGACCAAAAAGAATGTGGAGCGAAACAATTGATGAAAACAATACTTTAAGATTTACCCTTATGGACTAATCCATAAGGGTATTTAATTATAGAAAATCGAGGGATTGAGAAAAAGCAAATTAAAAGGTTATATATAATTAATCTTTTTCATACTTCCAGCTATTCTTAATTCCAGACAATTTGGGGCTTTGCCCCATTTTTTTTAGTTATTTTCCTTGCTTGCATTCATTCAAATCATTTAAGATTTGCATTTCTAAAGAGTTTAATTCTTCAAGCTTTTCTGGAGTCTGTTTACTTCTCCAGTCGTTAAGTTCTTGAACAAATTGAGAAGCAGGAATTATACACTCGCCTGTTGCAACTTTTGAATAATGCTTTTGAGTAAATTCAAGAATGAAGTCTTTATATCCTTCAATAATTGAATCAGAAATCTTTTTGCCAGTTTTTAATAGTTTTTCAACGTCATCGGCTATATTTTCTTTTTGTTTTTCTGTAATATATTCATCATCAAAAGTGTGTCTAACGCCGGTTTTATTACCCATTCCCATAACAGTAACAGCAGTTTGAGCAGACCAAGCAGCCATTCTCATATCTTCTGAAATGCCCCATGAGCCACGCATTCCATAAATAATGTTTTCTGCGCTATGTCCGCCATAATCAGAAATAATTTCGCTCATAACTCTTTCAAAAGAATATTTGTCATTTTCTGATTGTTTGAAAAACATTGCTCCACCATAACTTCCTCTTGGGTCTAATGTTATGAAATCAACTTTTTGAGGCAAATGCCAAGAGATATTTTGTTTTTGCGCAATTTCATACATCAAATGAAGAGTTAAAGCGTGTCCTGCTTCATGAGAAGTTACGATTTTTTTACTATCATCAGTAATTTCCGCTGTATTGGTTCTTCCTGATGAAATTTGAAGGAAAGATTCAGTAAAATCTGAACCATCAATCGCTTCTTTTTGTCTTTCTTTTGAAATAATATTTGCGTTATCCAATAAATACATCAAATCAACAACAGTGAAATATTGCGTACTTTCCGAAATATTTGTCAAAATTTGCTCTTTTTGTCCTTCGAATTCATCGGCAATTTTGTAATTATTTTTTTCAATATAATAATCTAAAATTTCTCTTCTTTGATCAGCATTTTGCGGCTGATAAACAACAACTTGATTCAAAAATTTATATGGCTTTTGAATATTTTCATCAAGATATTGCGGCATATTAGTCGAACCCATCACAACAAGATTGATTTTTCCATCTTTTCTTGCAGCGTCCATTTCGGCCAAAAGTTGGCTGAATGCTTTTTGTTCATAAATCGAAGAAATTCCCCAAAGCGGATTTGAGCCAAAATTATCAAAATTTTCAATGAAAATCATTGCAGTATTTAAGCCATTTGCCTCTGCTTGGGCTTTTGCAGTTTGAATTAATTTTTTAATTTTTAATTCAGACAAACCTGCCTCTTGAGATAAAGCATCGATGTCTTTTAAGGCAAAATCTTTAGCATTAATTACCACCATAGGAATTTGTGTTTCCCCTGCTATTGCTTCCGCTGTATGTCTGCGTCCGCCACCATAGGAGCTTCCATGATTGTGCTGAATGATAAAGCCTCTTGTTCCAACTGTGCCGTTTTTAATTTGTCTTACAATGCTGTTTGCTTCAGCGCTTGTCATTGGCATACCTTTAATATCAGACAGGGTTTTTCCTGTATCAAAAATTATACTTCTTTCTTCAGTATCTGAAACATCGGATAAGCTTTCTGTTTCTTTTAAATAAGTATCAATTTGTGAAGGCGTAATTTCTTCGCTATCAACGAAAAATTTAGCAACAGCGTCTAAAAGCTCAATTGCTTTTTCAGGATAATTTCCGCTTTTAGAACTTGTTACTTCAATTGCTTTATAAACGGTTTCTTTTGAAATATCTTTTTTAATTTTTGTTTTTATAAATTCAAGCCCACTTTCGTTTGCAAGATATTCTTTAGCATCTACTGCATTTAACATTGGAAGGGTTTGTTGTGCATAGCTTGACAATAATCCTGCCAAAGGAACGCCTGCTTGAGTGTTGCTGTGATATGTTTCAGGAGAAATTGAAAAAACAAATCTTATGTTTGCTTTGTCTTTGTCATCGCCCTGTGTTCCGAACATTGATTCAATTTGAGTTTGGTCTAAAATTGCATTGCAATTTTTCAACAAGCTAAAGAAATTGCCCATAATAACAGTTGTTGTGCCTTTTTTAGATTTATCCATTTGAATATTTCTAACCATATCTTCAACAAAACCAAACTGAGCATTTTCGTTCAATAAAATAATATTTGTTTTTTCAGGATCAATTGAACCATATTTTTGTCCTGGTTTATTAATCAAATTAACAAAACTTTTTTCTAAATATTTAACAGAAGCCTGATTATCAGGATTGCTTAACACCAAAACATTATTTCCATGGGCAATATTTTTCCAAATTGCGTCTGCTTTTTTGTCATAAAATTCAATATGATGTTTGTCTTTAGTGTCTGGTTTAGATGTCATACCAAGGCTTTGAAGGCTTCTAATGAAATCCATATAATCATTTTTTAATTTTTTATCTTGAGAAAAAGTTGGCAATGCAAACAAATAATTTTCAGGAAAATCTTTTGTTCTCAATTGAACGCCTAAATCTTTATGCGTTTTAACAACGTCTTGCATCATAGCAGCAGAAGGAGTAGGGGTTGTTAATCTTTGTTTTGGATTGTTTTTTTGACTTGGCTTAACATAAGCATTCATCATATAATCAATTTGTTTTGAAACAATTTCAGCAGCACCCTTGATTAATTCAGGTTTTGTCCATAAATCGCACCCGTTAAAAAGAACATTAGGAAAAGTCACCGCAGTTGCATAAATTGTTTCTTCAATTGGATCAACTTCTCCGCTTAAAACTTGCGATAAATAATCGTTTAATTTAATCAAAGAAGCAAGGTGCAAATGCCAACTTTCCAAATTTTGAGAACGGGAAATTTTTGCTAATTCAATTGCTGAATTATACAATTTTTCAGTTTCTTTAGAAAAATGCGTTTTAGCGCTAAAAAACATAAATCTATCATCAAGACCCACCCTATCAACATTTTTATCTTTAAAATTTGAAATATGCTGAAGCGCCTGTTGAGTCGTCATTTTGTCATAAGATGGACGCTCTTTTGGTTTTGTTTGTGGTTTTTTCTTAATAATTACTTTTCCAAAATTTTGATTATTATTAACTGGTGTGATTTTCATTAATTATCCCTCGATTACTTTTTCATACAATGCACGAGGAGAGAATTTTTTGCCAAAATTTTTACAAAAATTAAGATTTTTTATTTGCTTGTTCAACTCCAAGACCAAATAAAGCAAAATCATATTTAATTGGGTCGTCATTATCAAATTCTTTTAATTTTTCAGTTAATTCAAGCACTGCTCTAAAATCATTTTGAGTGCGCTTCAATAAACCAAATTCTCGAGAAAGCCTTGCAACATGAGTATCTAAAGGAATTAATAATTCCGATTTTTTAATTGTTTTCCAAATTCCAAAATCAACAGCGCCGTCTCTTATCATCCATCTTAAAAACATATTCATCCTCTTAAGTGCAGAATTGTTTTCAGGCTTTGCAAACATAAAACAGAAACCCATATTATTTGGGCATTTAGAATTTGAATAAAAATAATTTGAAACATTCAAAAAACGATTCTTTGAATTAAACAACTCTTCAAGAGACATTTTATCAATAACATATAGCTTATTTAAAAGCCTCAAAAGCTCAATTAAATCAACGCTTTTTATAAAACGATAAATAAAATTATCAAAATCATATTTTTTGAAGTCATAAATTAATTCAAAAGGAGTTTTTGTTAAAGAAAAAATAAAATCTAGTTTTTTAATAAACTGTTCTCTTTTTCCAAAAGCAAACAATGCGCTAATGAAGGCGGCAATTTCAATATCGGTTTTATTTTCGTATTTGTGAGGAAATTGTATCGGGTCTGATTTAATAAAATCAGAAGTTTCATATTTTAAAACAAGTTCATTTAACTTCTTTTTCATTTCTTAAACTTTCAAAATATTTTTTTATCAAACAATCGGCTTCTTGTTCAAGGATTCCACCTTTAATATTAATTTTAGAATTTGCAAGTTTTGCTAAATTAATCGAACCACCAAAAGCACCATATTTTAAATCCCAAGAAGCAAAATAAACATTTTTAATTCTTGCATTAATTATCGCCCAAGCACACATTGGACAAGGCTCTAAAGTAACATATATATCGCAATCTTCCAACCGCCAGGAATTTGTTTTTTTGTTTGCTTCGTTTATTGCTAAAACTTCCGCATGAGCGATTGTTTGATTATTTTCTTCTCTTTTGTTTGTTGCGCTTGCAATAATTTCTCCATTTTTCACAATAAGCGCAGCAATTGGAATATCTTTTTGAACTTTTTTTGCTTCTTGCAGTGCAATTTGCATAAATTTATTTAACATAATCGCAAAATTCCAAAATCATTGTGAAATTGTCATCAACTTCCAAAGAAAGTTTGATTTTCATTGCATTCGCAAGACCTTTTACAATATATAACCCCAATCCAGTGCCTCTTGTTGTTCTTGTTAGAGCGGAATCAACTCTTGTGAATTTATCAAATAATTTTTCCTTCATTTCGTCAGAAATTTTTTCACATTTATTTGAAATTTTAACAATTGGCATATTGTTTTTGTTATATGCTTCAATTTTAATTGGTTGATTATCTATATTGTATTTTATTGCATTATCAATAAGGTTGACTAATATTTGCTCAAGTCGATAGTTATCAGCATAAACATAATTTAAATCTTTTGAAATATTAACTTCAAATTCAACAGATTCATTTTTCAAATATTCAACAACTTGATTAATTGATTCAATTAAATCTAATTCTTCAATATTAAATTTCAAGCTAAAACTTTCAAGCTCAGGAATAACCAATAAATCTTCAACCATTTTTGATAATCTTTGCGCTTGTTGTTTAATTATTTGAAGAGATTTAATCTTCATTTCATCATCAACAACAACATCTCTTCTTAAAAGCCTTGAAGTATAGCCAATTATGCTTGTTAGAGGTGTTCGAAATTCGTGACTTGTTGCATTAATTAAATTTTCTCGAAATTCGTTTAATTGCTCAAGTTCAGTATTGTATTTTCGCAATTCCTGATAAGAAATATTGATTTTGTTTGCCATATAGTTAAATTCTTTTGCCAAAAAAACAAGCTCATGCGGAGTGAAAACAGTTTTCAACAAATGAATTTTCTTATCGTAATTCCCCTTGGAAATTGCCGTAATTCCTTTGAATAATTGTCTAACATTTATGTATAAATAAATTGTATATAGACCAACCATTACAAAAATAAACAGCATAGACAAAGACAAAGACAAAAGAATTCTAAAACGAGCTTTTGTGATTGTTTTTGCAGTTATTTTCTTTGTTGTATCGACAACAACAAACCAATCAGGATTTTCTAATTTATAATATGCTTTTGGGGTATTTTTTCTCTTTCCAAAAAGTTGTTCTTTTGCGTCTTGCTTAATATTTAATTCGTTTAAAATAGCTTGCGCATATTCAAAAGAAACATTTGAAGCAAGCAATTTATTTGTGTTTGATTCAAAAATATAAACATGTCTTTTTAATTCATCAGAAAATAATTTGTCTATAATATTAATTTCTATTTGACCAGTTAAATAATATTTTCCATCTTTATCAATTGGAGAAAAAAGTGAAAGATAATTGTTTTCAACATTAAAATCTTGCTTTTGGAGTTTTGTTTTTTCAATTACATCAAGATTTTTAAAGAGCCTTGTTTTTGCTTCAATTTCGTCAAAATATTGAACTTTTGCCATGGTGTTTGGAATATAATTAAACCCTGAAGCCATCTGATTTAACTGCGATTGACTAAAATTAACATAGCTTTCAATAGCGTTTCCAATAAATCTTGCCATTAGGCTAGCATTATTTGCAAGTTCTGTTCTAATGCTTTGTTGAGAAACATTGTTTATAATTAAACCCATTGTAATAAACGGTATTAAAACCGCAAAGACAAGGACTATTATAATTTGTTCAACAATTTTTAGTCTTCTCATTATTCTTCCAAAAGCCCAAAGGGAGTTAGTTTATATCCAACATTAACAACAGTATGAAGATAGCGAGGCTCTCTTGTGTTTGTTTCGATTTTTTGTCTTAAACCACCCACATGAACTCGCACCATTCTAACATCTTCATCGCTTCCATATCCCCAAACTTCATCCAATAAAGTTGCAAGAGTAACAGGAGAATTAATATGTTGCATCATACAATATAAAATTTCAAACTCTGTTGGTGTTAGTTTAACTTTTTTGTCTAAAATAACTGCTTCAAGACTATCGGGCAATATTTCAATATCACCAGCTCTTAAAACTTCTTTTGAATCTTGTTTTTGACTTGATTCGCCACGTCTTAAAAGGGCTCTTATTCTTAATAAGACCTCTTGAATTTCAAAAGGTTTAATCAAATAATCGTCTGCGCCGCAATCAAAGCCTTGGGTTTTATCTTCAATTGTTCCTTTAGCAGTTAGCATTAAAATTGGAATATTTGGTTTTGCTATTCTGATATTTTTACAAACGTCATATCCATTCATTTTTGGCATCATAACATCAAGCAAAATTAAATCATAATTGTTTTCAAGAGCTTTTTTTAAACCTTCTTGCCCATCTATTGCACAATCTACAATATAACCACTTTGAGCAATATCAAACACCAATAATTCTCGAATTTGTATATCATCATCAACAATTAATAATCTTTTATTATTTTTTTGCATTTGAAGCCACCTTAACATTTAAAATTTTGTTTTCTTTAGAAACAATTTGAACGCAAGTTCCTGCTTTAATTTCTTTGTCATCAACGCTTTTAGCGCTCCAAAGAGAATTATTATACTCAACAAAACCAAGCCCATCGATTGATAATGTTTTTCCAATATCTTTTTTTACAGTTGCCGTTTTTCCGATAAAATCGTCCATTTTCTTTTCTTTGATTTTGTCTTGTTTTTCTTTTTTATAAGTCATTTTAATTAACGTATAAAAAAGCATTCCAAAACTCAAAAGAGAATAAAATTGATAAATATTATTTTCAGGAAATTTGTATGCAATTATTGAACAAAACAAAAAAGTTGAAGCCAAAGTAAGTTTTAAAATACTTGTTTTTAAAAAATCCAAGCACAAAAAAACTATACCCAATATTGCCCAAAAAATATACATATCCTCAACCTTTGTCTTATACAATTATAAATATTTAAAAATTTAGTGTCAATTATTTGCGTTTCTTTTTGCCAGGAGGATCAATAACAGTTCCAACTCTAACAAAATCAACAATCACAATTTCAGGTTTGCAATTTAATCGAACAGGAACACTTGAAGTGCCAAGTCCTCTTGAAATGATTAATTTATTTCTTGTTTTTCTAACTAAACCGCTCGCAAATTCAGAACCAAATTTTGAAGGAACAAACATCGGCTTAGTAAAAGGCACAATAAATTGTCCGCCGTGGGTGTGTCCTGCTAAAACAAGATTAACATCGTCAACAATATCATAATAAACATCTGGATTATGAGTGAACACAATCCTTGGTTGAGCAGTTCTTCTTAAAGCCTGTGCTATTTTTGGCTGTTGAGTTGTATAATCTGCAATTCCGGCAAAATCAACATATCTTTGTTTTAAAATAATTCTTATACTAGAATTTTCAAGAACCCTTATTCCATTTTCTTTTAATGCATTTGATATTGCATTTCCATCAGTCCACCAATCTTCATTGCCTAAAACAGCATAAGTTGGCGCATTTAAAAGGCTCAGTTTTGAAGCCATAACTTCAGGATTCATTACAGCATTAATATTATGACCTCTAGCAAAATCTCCACCCAACAAAACAACATTTGGGTTTTGAGCATTTGTAAGATTAACGATTCTATCCAAGCGTTTATAGTCTCTTCTTTTCAAGTGGAAGTCACTCAAATAGGCAATCCTAATTCCTTGCAGTTGATTGTCCTCGATTTCATACTTAGTCACATTAAGAGCATTTGGCTCGATAAATATGCTTTTTATCAAGACAAAGACAAAAAACGCTATAATTACCATCATTTCTTTGGTCATAAGTTTATTCTAGCACTTAAGCAAAATAAAATACATATATGATTTAAAAATCCACGAAATTGCGTATAATATGCAAAGATATAAGTCAAGATGGAATTTTTTGATGAGAGAAACAGAAGAAATACAAAAAAATTTATTTGAAAATGTTGCAATAGTGCAAGGGAATGAAAAATGGGAAAATTCAATCACAAGAATTTCTCCTCTTTCTCATAAACCTTTTGATATTCGCTCTGAATTTGATAGGGATAATACAAGAATTCTTCATTCAAGCGCCTATCGAAGATTAAAACACAAAACTCAAGTATTTTTTGCAACAAATAATGACCATGTTTGCACAAGAATCGAACATGTTAATCATGTTGCAAGCATTTCAAAAACAATTTCAAAAGCATTAGGCTTAAATGTTTCTCTTGCTGAAGCCATCGCCCTTGGTCATGATTTAGGTCATAGCCCTTTTGGTCATCATGGCGAAAGAATAATTGAAAAAATAATGGATAAACATGGCTTTGATAAAAAATTTTGGCACGAAAAAAATTCCCTAAGATTCATTGATTATATTGAAACGCTGCCAAATTATAGCGGCTTTAAAGAAAATTTGAATTTAACATACGCAGTAAGAGACGGAATTGTTTGCCATTGCGGAGAAGTAAACGAAAATTCGCTTAAACCAAGAAACGATTTTATTGATTTAAATTTAATCGAAAAAGGCAAATTTATGCCCTACACTTACGAAGGCTGTGTTGTTAAAATTTCAGATAAAATTGCCTATTTAGGAAGAGATATCGAAGATGCATACAATTATAAATTCTTTGATAAAGAAGATATGATGACGCTAAAACAATTAGCTCAAGAAGTAATGAAAAAGAAAATCAAATTTAAAGATGTAAACACTTCTTCTTTAATTCATGAATTTATTGTTAATCTATGCAAAAATTCAAATCCAGAAAAAGGTTTAACTTTTTCTCGTGAACATTACGATATGATGAACAAAATTAAAAAATTTAATTATCAAAAAATTTATTCAAACCCTCGTTTCAACCCATTTATGAAATATGCAAAACTAGTAATTAATGATATTTTTGATTTTCTTGAAGCACATTATGATGGCTATAACACTCTTCATAAGCTTCAAAAATATTCAAAATTTTATCCAACAGCAACAATGGATTTTTCAGATTGGTTAATAAAATATTCTAATATTGACGAAAAAGCGCATAGGCTAAGAAAATACAGAAATTTTGTCATTTACGACATTCAAAATGAAGCAGACTATAAACAAGCAATAATAGATTATATTTCAGGCATGAGCGATAATTATGCAATTAAAATTTATAAAGAATTGACCGAATTTTAATCTAAAACTTCCTTCATGCATTGAAGCGCAACTTCAACAACAAAATCCATATCGCTTTTTTCAATTATCAAAGGCGGATTGAAGTAAATAACATTTCCAAGGGGTCTTAATAAGACTCCTTTTTTAAGAGCTTTTTTGTAAATTTGATAACCAATTCTCAAATTTGATTCAAAACCAATTTTTTCTTTTTTATCATTCACAAGTTCAATTGCATTAATTAAGCCAATAGAGCGAACTTCACCAACGTTTTTATGATTTAAAAATTTATTTTTAACAAGTTCATTAAAATATGGCGTTTTTTCTTTTAATTCTTCTTGAATTTTACCTTGTTCTAATATATCCAAAACTCCAAGCGCACAACTTGCCCCTAGGGGATTTCCACTATATGTATGCGAATGCATAAAAGCCTTATGGGTATTATAATCATCATAAAAAGCGTTATATATTTCATCCGTTGTAATTGCAATTGCCATTGGCATATAGCCGCCAGTCAATCCTTTTGAAACACACATAATGTCAGGAGATATATTTGCATGGTTACAAGCAAAAGCACGACCTGTGCGATAAAAGCCAGTCGCAATTTCATCTAATATTAAATGAACGCTATATTTATCGCAAATTTCTCTTAGTTTTTTTAAATAAAGCGCAGGATAAATCTTCATGCCAGCACTTCCTTGCAACAACGGCTCAACAAGTATTGCTGCTGTTTCGTCGCCATATTTTTCAAATTGACGCACGCAATCGCAAAAACATTCGCATTGGCAATTTTCACGATTTTTATTGTAAGGGCAGCGATAACAATCAGGAGCTTTAATTCTAACCACATCCATCAAAATTGGCTTATAAATTTTTGTATATAAATCACAATCCCCAATTGAAAGCGCTGAAATTGTTTCACCATGATAAGCATCGGTTAAAGCCATGAATCTCTTTTTTTGAGGCTTTCCAATTTGTTGAAAATATTGAAAACTGATTTTCATCGCCATTTCAATAGAGCTTGAACCATTATCAGCAAAATTAAACTTCGAAAGTCCTTTTGGCAAAAATTTTTTCAAACGCATACAAAGTTCAATTACTGCCTTGTGTGAAAAATTGGCAAAAATAACATGTTCAAGTTTATCAGCTTGTTCTTTTAATCTTTTTGTAATAACAGGGTTGCAATGTCCTAATAAATTGCACCACCAAGAAGAAACAACATCTTTATAACATGACCCATTAATATCGTAAAGATTAATTCCTTCGCCACGCTCTATCACAATTGGCGCAAGCTCCTCATAATCTTTCATTTGAGAACAAGGATGCCAAATATGATTTAAATCTTCTTTTTGCCAATCTATTGCCATAAAACAATTGTAACACTTAAATTATTTATTAATATTAAAATAAACTTCTCTTAAAGTTTTCTTTGAAACATGAGTATATAATTGCGTTGTGACGATACTTGAGTGCCCCAATAATTCTTGAACAACTCTTAAATCGGCCCCTCTTTCTAATAAATGCGTTGCAAAAGAATGGCGAATCGTATGAGGTGAAATATCTTTTCCAATAGTTTTCCCTAAAGAATGAATTATTCGATAGATTTTTTGTCTTGAAATTTTTTCGCCTTTTTCATTTAAAAACAAATAAGGTTTTGAATCATATTTAAGAGCAATCAACTCTCTTTTTTTAATATAGTTTTTTAAAGCAGTAGAACATTTTTTCCCAATTGGCACAATTCTTTCTTTAGAACCTTTGCCAAAAACTTTTATCATATTTTGAGCTAAATCTATATTGTTAAGCTCCAATTGCGTTAGTTCGCTAACCCTTATTCCTGCGCTATATAATAATTCTACAATCGCATATTCTTCAATAGACAAATTTTCTTTTAAAATTTTTTCCAGTTCCGATTCGGTTAAGACTTTTGGCAATCTTTTTGGTAGTTTTGGAGGGGTAATTGATATTGAGGGATTAACTTTAATAATTCTTTTATGGCATAAATATCGAAATAAACCTTTAATAGAAGCGATTTTTCGAGTTATTGTCGAAGGATTAATTTCATTTTTTGCAAGGTGTTTTGTATAAGAAGAAAAATCTTTCCTTTTTAAATTGTTTAATTCAATTCCTTCTTGGATTCCTATAAATTCAAAAAAAGCAAACAAATCGCTTTGATAAGCGTTTATTGTGTTTAAAGACAAGCCACGCTCCATTTCAAGATAAGTTAAATAATCTGAAATGTTTTGAGAAATTGTTTGATTTTCCCCTGTTTCACTCACACCCTAATATTAGCAGTTTTCAATTGGCAATACAATACTAAAAGTTGCGCCTTTATCTTTATTGTTTTTTGCAGAAATTTTGCCATTATGCGCTAAAACTATTTTGTTTGCAATATATAATCCTAAGCCAATTCCAATATTTGAATATTTTTTTGCGCTTGTATAATATTTTTTAAAAATATTATTTATATCCTTTTCTTTAATCCCATCACCCTCATCGGATACTGAAATAATTGCGTTTTTTGCTTTTTTTTCAAGCGTTATTGTAATATTTTTTGAATTTTTTCCATAAAATATTGCATTTGAAATTAAATTATTCAAAACTCTTTTAATTAAAAAAGAATCCACAAAACATTCAACATCTGCATTTTGATTAAAAATAATATTTTTGTTTTGTATAGTTAAAATGCTTTTGTTTTGTTCTAAAACTTCATTAATAAGGATATTTATATTGGTTTTTTTGATGTTTAAGTTTAATTCTTGTTTGTCTAGCTTGTGCGCATCCAATAAATCTGCAATTAAATTTTTTAAATCATTGTTTGAAATTTTCAGATTTTCAATTGCAGATTTTTGAATGTTTGTAATCTCGCCAAAATTTCCATTTAAAAATAAATCGTATGTGTTGTCTTGAGCAATAATTGGAACTTTTAAATCATGAGCCAAGCTTGAAATAAAATCTTGTTTAATATTTTGAGTTTGTTTTTCTTTTTCTATATATTCGCCAATCATTGCATCTCTATCAAAAACACTTTCTAATAAAGCATTTGTGTTTTTTGAAAGTTGAATTGTTAGCGCATCAACTCCATCTTCGCATTTGGAATTTAAATTTCCATAACGAGCAGAAGTAATCACATTTAAATAATTATATAAATATTTTGAAAGTCTGTTGTATTTAATTCTAAGCTTCAAATATTTATGAATTAAAAATATAAAAACGCAAAAAGCAATCAAACAAAAGAAAAAAAACAGAAGCAAGAAAAAAATACTCATTAAATACCCCTTTCTTTTTCGATTATTTTAAGTGCATCAATGCAGCGTTTCTTTTTATCAAGCTCTTTTTGTCTTGAAAAAATAATCAAAGCTTTTCCGATATTAATAAGCGCAGAATCATATTGCTTAGCAACATAATAAATTACTCCAAGATTAAAATACGCTTTAGCATAAGCAGGATTTAATTTTATTGCCATGTTATAGCATTTCATCGAATTCTTATGATTATTTAAGGCAAACTCACAAACACCTCTGTAATAATATGCATGTTCATTTTTGGGAAAATTATAAATCAATTTGTCAATGTTAATTAAAGCAGTTTCAAAATGTGACTGCTGAATTTTGTTTTTAATTATTGAATAGTATTCTCTAAGTACGTTTTGATTCATATCCCATCAATATCATTATATTTTAAAAAAGAATTTTGAGAAAATCTTAACATTTTAAGTTACAAAAAGCCAAAGGGCGTTTTTTTATGCAATAATATATCAAGATGGCAGAAAAAAGAGATTTATAGAATGAAATTAAACGAAATTAAAACAGACAGCGCTTTTGATTATGCATATTTATTAAAAAGAATTTTTCCATATATTAAACCGCTAATGTTTAGAATAATTGCAACTTTTCTTCTTGCAATACCTCTTGGTTTATTAGATGGCGTTACTGCTTTTGCTCTTAAACCATATATTGATGTTGTGGTTAATGGTCAAACTCTTGATTTGCACGGATATGTTTTAACAAGAGATTTTCTTGCAAAAATAATTCCTCCGGGAATTGTTATTTTTGCAGGAGTGCAGGGTATATTAAGATACTTAAACACATATTTTTCCGATTGGATTAGTTTAACAATTGCAAACAATGTGAAAATTGATTTATATAAAAAATTAATCTATTTAGATTCAAAATTTTATGATGATAACTCATCAGGACTTGTTTTATCTCGCTTTTTAACAGATCCTGAAGTTGCAAGCAGAGTTTTAATCAATTCAATTAAAACTTTAATAACTTCTTTTACAAGCGCATTGGGTTTAATTTTTGTTCTTTTGTATAATTCATGGGAATTGGCTGTTGTTGGCGTAATTGTTTTAGTTTGCGCTTTTGTTCCAATGGCACTATTGAGAAAAAAAATTAAACAAGTTTCAAACAAAACTACCGTTGTTGGAGGAAATATTGCAACAGCTTTCAATGAAACACACAAAGGCAACAAAGTAATATCAGGATACAATTTACAAGAAGATATGTTTTCTAAAGTTAAAAATATGATTAGAGAAACATTTACTCTTCAAATTTCCCTTACAAAAAGAACCGGATGGCTTTCTCCAATAATGTATATCATTGCAAGCATTGGAATAGCGGTTGTTATGTATGTTGGAAATAACTTGATTGTAGCAGGAAGATTGACAACAGGAAGCTTTGCAAGCTTTATTACATCATTATTGCTACTTTACAAGCCAATTAAAACTCTCGGAAACGATTTAACAAATATTCAAAATATTTTCGTTGCAATAAACAGGGTGTTTGATTTGTTTGATTTCAACACAAGAATCAAGGACGAAGGCAAAAGAAAACTCGATTTTGCACCAGAAAAAATAGAATTCAAAAACATAAACTTTGCTTATGATGAAACAAAAGAAATCTTAAAAAATGTTTCTTTTGAAGCAAAAAAAGGTCAAACAATTGCAATTGTAGGAAATTCTGGCGGTGGAAAATCGACAATAGTTAATCTTTTGCCAAGGTTTTACGATGTTAATGAAGGCGGAATATATTTCGATTGCGTAAACATTAAAGACTTCGATTTGAACTCTTTAAGAGATTCTATTTCGCAAGTATTCCAGCATAATTTCTTGTTTAGCGGAACAATTAAAGAAAATATTTTAATTGGAAACAAAAACGCCTCAGAAGAAGATTTGAATAAAGTTTTAAAAGCGGCACACTTGGATGATTTTGTTAATTCTTTGGAAGATGGAATCAATACACTAATTGCTGAAAACGGAGAATCATTATCAGGCGGACAACAACAAAGAATTGCAATTGCTCGTGCAATGATTAAAAATGCTCCAATTGTCGTATTAGACGAAGCAACATCAGCACTCGATAATAAATCTGAAAAAATTGTTCAAAAAGCCCTTGATAACTTAATGCAAGACAAAACCGTTTTTGTTATTGCGCATAGACTTTCAACGATTTTCAATGCTGACAAAATCGTGGTTATCGATGATGGCAAAATTGTTGAAACAGGCACACACGAAGAATTGATAAATATTTCAGAAGGAAAATATAAAAATCTTTATAATATGCAATTTAAAAATCAAGAAGAAATTTTGGAAATTGCAAAATAAATGCTTGACATTAAAAATTGATGGTGTAATATAGATATTGCTCAAGGGCGTTTAGCTCAGTTGGTAGAGCGCTTCCCTTACAAGGAAGATGTCGGGAGTTCGAGCCTCTCAACGCCCACCATCAAAGCCTGAAACATCTAGTTTCAGGCTTTTTTAATTACAAAGAAATGAGGTTTTATGGAAAACAAACTCACTCAAAACTATACGATTAAATATTCAGATATGAACCAAGATTTGGCCCTTAAACCGTATTCTCTTTTGAATTATCTTCAAGATATTGCAAGCGAAAATGCCGAGCAATTGGGTTTTGGATATAGCTATATTAGCTCAAAAAATCTTGCTTGGTTTTTAATTAAATATAGGATGGAATTTAGCGAATACCCTGTTAATGTTTATGATTTAAAAATTTCAACAACTCCAAGAGGCTATAACAGACTTTTTGCATACAGAAGTTTTGAGCTTTTTAATGACGAGAAAAAATTTGGAAAAGTTTTCAGTATGTGGTCGGTGGTGGATTTAAATACACGCTCAACCGTCTTAGTTGAACCAGCAATAAATAATCCAAATATGCCAAGTTATCAAAAACAAGAAACAGATTTATGTTTTTCAAAAATCAAACCTCTTGAAAACATCACCAATCAAAAAGAATTCTTTGTTAGATATAATGATCTTGATGTAAATGGACATGCTAACAATGGCAACTATATTATTTGGGCATTTGAAACACTAACAAATGAATTTTTATTGAATCACAAAATTAAAACACTGGATATGTTCTTTAAAAAAGAAGCAAAATATGGAGAAAAAATTGTTTCAGAAGTAGAAATTAAAGACAATATCACAACTCATAGAATAAGAAATCTTGATAATGAAGATTTGTGTTTAATTCAATGCGAATGGATTTAAAAAGGTGGCAAAAGCCACCTTTTTTATTATAAAATCTCAACGCTTTGCCGATTTAGCACCGGCTTGCGCATTTTGCTCCTGAGGGACTTTGCGTCCCACGTCGCATTCGTAGTGCTATCGCCAAAGCTCAGCGCTTTGCCGATTTAGCACCGGCTTGCACATTTTATACTTCGATTAATTTTTTAACTTCGTTTCTTTTAACTTTTCTAGTTGTTGTTCTTGGAAGTGGTTCTTTTTTGATTATTACCGTGCTTGGACGTTTATATTGAGTTAATTGCATAGATAACAATTTAATATCGTCTCTAACTAATTTTTCAACTTCTTCTTCGCTATGGTTTTTATATAAATCTTCTTTAGGAACAACAATAGCTGTAACTTCTTCCATGCCGTCTTTTGCCCCAAACGAGCGATTAATACCCATTACGCAAGTTTCAGCTAAATATTCTGATTTTTCTAATACTGATTCAACTTCTTCAGGAAATACTTTTTTACCACCCGCAAGAACAATCATATTTTTAATTCTGCCTGTGATATAAATATGTCCTCTATCAATTTTAGCAATATCACCAGTATGCAACCAACCGTCTTCATCAATAACTTCAGCAGTTAATTCAGGCTGATTATGGTAACCCTTCATAACAGAAGGACCCTTTAATTGTAATTCGCCAGTTTGAGAATCAATTCTTGCTTCAAAATGTTTCAATGGACGACCAACAGAAGCAAGGTCATTTCTTCTATCAGTATTTACGCAAACAACAGGGCTTGTTTCGGATAAACCATAACCTTGATATACTTTAATACCAATTCTTTCAAAGAATGCCGCAACTCCCAAATCCAAAGGCGCACCGCCAGAAATGCAACCGATGAAATTTCCGCCAAATTTATCATGGATTTTTTTGAATAACATTTTTTTGATTCCATAACTTGGAATAAATTTTGCAAAATGATACATTGCATTAAACAAAATTTGAGTAATTTTTGGAGCATTTTTAAGCTCTGATTCAATACCTGCTTTTAATAATTTTAAGAAAGCAGGAACAACAATCATAAACTCAACTTTTTTCTCTTGCATAATTCCAAGAATATCTTTTGGTTTCAAGCTTTGTGTGTAATAAACTGAAAAACCATAATTTAAGAATGTGCAAAAACCAACAGTCATTTCAAACAGATGGTTCATTGGAAGAATTGAAAGTGCTGTAACTTTTTTATCTCCCAAAATTTCACCTAGTGCATATCCAAGATCTTCAAGCTGGCTTGTGATGTTTGCAAAACTAATTTCAACACCTTTTGGCTGACCTGTTGTACCCGAAGTATAAATAATGAATGCAGTAGATTTGGGGCTTCTTCTTCTCCATTTTGCACTAAATTTATCAGGAACATCATAAACGTTTATTACATCAGTATGTTTTGAATGTTGATCTAATACAAATATATATTTAATACTTGGAATTTCTTCTTTTAAGGCTCTTGCTGTTTCTAAATAATATTGAGAAGTGAATAATATTGTAGGTTGAGCATCCATTAAAATAGATTTAAGTTCATATTTTGTTAATTTAACATCAAGAGGAACAGTAACCATGCCTGATAGCGCAGAAGCAAAAACAGCGGTTGCGTATTCTGGTTTTGATTCAGACAAAATTGCCAATCTTTCGCCTTTTGGAACATCTGTTTCTTCAATAATATATCTTGCAACTTTTCTTGAAAGTTGACCAATTCCTTTGTAAGTAAATTCCTTCCAACCAAAGGTATCTTTTGTACCAAGAGCGATTTTCTCTTGATAATCACGAGTTTTGTCTTCTAAAATAGATAAGATATCTTTACTTCTTAACCCCATTTACACATCCTCTTACATAAATCTATATACTTAATTTCATTCTATTCATTATTTATATAAATGTCAAAATAATTTATCTTTACAATTTTAGTGGGAATTTTTTGACAAACGTAGTTGTTTTTGTTAGCGTGGGAGAGGTATAAGTTTATTCGGGATTAGGAGTATGAGAATTAAGAAACTTTTAACAATCGTACTTGTTTCGCTATTATTCACAATGTATAGCGGTGCCGCTTTTGCAATAGTTGAAGGTAAACTTACTAATGCAAAAACAGCAAAAGTACAACAAAACATTCGTACTATGGAATTAGCTTTTGTATTTGATGGACCATCAGACAAAAACGCTGGTGTTTCAAAAGCATTCCAAGAAACAATCACCAAATCTTTGTATCCTGATTACAAAGCGTCTTTTCCAAAAGATTTAGTATTTGTTGGTGATTGGACTGAAGCTGGTGCTAAATCTGCTTCAAACAAAGCTTTAGCATCTCGTGCTAAAATGGTTATTTCACTTGGTTATATGTCAAGCATGTATTTAACCAACAAACAAAACAATAACAAATTCGTTTTAACAATTGACGAATACGGTTTAAGAGAGTTAGGCTCAAACGCTTTCTTTAACCCTGTTAAACAATATGTAAACGATTTTATTTTGTTTAAAAAATTAGTTCCAACCCAACAAAAAACAGCAGTTTTATTAAACGAAAATTTCTATAAAACTCAAAAAGATTGGCATGGAATTATTGACAAAAAATTCAAAGAAAAAAAATTAGACATGAATTTTGTAGTTTTGCCTGTTAGCGCTAAAAACTTAGCAGGTTCACTAGCTAAAATTCCATCTGATGTTGATTCAGTTTTTGTAACACCAATGTTTAACTTATCAGTTGAACAAAGAAAAGAATTGTATGCTAATTTGAACTCTAAAAAACTTCCAACTTTCACATCTGTTGGTATTGAAGATGTTCAATTGGGCGCATTAATGGGTACATCAACACCTGATTTGGATAGAAAATTAGCTGAAGCAACAAGCTTCTCTATCCATGGAGTTCTTCATGGTAAAGCAGTTAAAAACGAAAAAATCCAATTCTTTGATGACGAAGTAATTTACTACAACAAAGACACAGGCGAAGAATTAGGATATAGCGCACCATTAAGACTTTTAAACAATGCGCAAGTTATCTCTCACAAAGAAAAACCAATTTATGATTTATCTTATGTGTTAAATACAATGTCTGATAACAACTTAGATATCAAACGTAAAAAATATCTTGTTGATGCAGCAAGAAGAAGCGCTGTTTCTTCAGTTTTAAGATATCTTCCAACTTTAAGAATCGATTTGGGCCATCAAACATATAACGATTCTTATGCTGAATCTTATACTGATGTTCCAAGAACAGCAGGCATGTTCACAGTTGGTATCGATCAAGTTATCTATTCACCAGATCTTGTAACAAACATTATTGTTAAAAACAAAAAGCTTAAATTTGACAAAGCTGAAAAAATTGTTACAGAACAATCTGTTGGTCATAACTTAGGTAATTTATACATTGAAACTTTAATCTTTGAAAACATGATTAAAGTTCAAGAAGAACTTGTTAAAGAATCAAGAGAAAATCTGGCAATTGCTCGTGTAAGAGAAAAAGCAGGAAAATGTGGTCCTGAAGAAGCTCTTCGTTGGGCAGGTCATGTTAATGAAGCTGAGAAAAAACTTCTTAATATGAAAGCTGAATTTGCAAACTTAAAAATCACAATCAATAAAATCTTATTTAAAGATCAAAAAGAAGAATATAACTTCAAACCGCTAACTGCTAAAGATCCAGCATTTTTCACAAGCGAGCTTCATGTGATTAACCATGTAAGCACACCTGAAAAATTAGCTAAATTTACAGATATGCTAGTTGAAGAAGTTATTGCAATTTCTCCTGAAACAGCTAAATTAAGAGCAGCAATCGCAATGAAAAAAGCTGAAATGGGCAATTACGCACAAAAATTCTTCCTTCCAAGTGCAAAATTGTCTCTTGAATATACAAAACAATTTGACAGAGATTTGCCTTATGAACAAAATGGACATTATCCTGCTGCAGGATATGCACCATATCTTTCAGGAAACCCAAACTATCTTGGTCCATACTATGGCTTAAAAGAAGATTCAACTCGTTTATTAATTGCAGCTCAATGGAAACCAATTGAAGGTGGTCACAAAATCGCTGAAATTGCACGTTGCAAAGCTGAATTAAACGAATTAAATGCATATTTAACTCAAGTGAACACTGAGCTTGAAATGAACGTTAGAGAAGTAGTAAACAGAGCTATCGCTAAATACTTCTTAATTGAAAAATCATACAAATCTATGTTCGCTCAAGCTGAAAACTATCAAAGAGTTAAAGCAAAATACTTAAGAGGTGAAGCTCCGATTGCTCAATTAGTTGACGCACAAGACCTTTACACTCATTCAAAAGTGGATGCTATGAATTCACAATACAATTTCTTTAAAGAATTGTTATGGGTACAAAGAGGATTATTGGCAATCAACTGGACACAAGCAAACGACAGAGCTAAAAAATGGATACATGATATCCCTGGTATTTTGCCAGCAGTTGAAGATTTCACATTATAATCAAAAAAGCCTTGGTGTTACCCAAGGCTTTTTAATATGTTATAATTCTTTTAAAAAAGAGGAATTAAGAATGCAAAAACCACAACCAAACCCAAAACAACTTGAATGCATAGAAAATATTGATGGAAAATTTCTTGTTTTAGCAGGACCAGGAACAGGCAAAACTTTTACAGTAATTCAAAGAATTAAAAACATTCTAAGCAAAAATGTTCCTGCCGACAAAATTCTTTGTTTGGCTTTTTCTCAAACAGCAGCAAACGAAATGAAAGACAGGTTAGACAAAGAAATTGGCAAAATTAACAACATCAATATTTATACATATCACGGTTTTTGCTTCAATTTAATTGAACAATATAGCGAATATTTTGATTTATCAGAAAATATAAGAATCATCACCGAATCAACTTCTCGTGCATTAATTAAAGAATGCATTGATGAAATTAAACCAATTTACCTAAAAAACAGCAAAAATGACCCCTATGCATACATTAAAAAAATTAAAGATAGAATTTCTGAAATCAAACAAAATCGCTTAACAAAAGAAGAATTTGAATACAATTTAAAATATAATCAAGATTGGCTTCCTCAAATAGATAAAATAGATGCATTAATCAAAGAAAAACATGCCAAAGGCGAAACAAGAACAAAAGGACTAGAAGAAGCAAAAGAAGAGATAGAACTTGCAATTAATCAATTAAGAGAACTTTGGATATTTTATGATCTTTATCAAGAAAAAATGAGCAAATATCATTTGCTTGATTTTAACGATATGATTAATCTTGTTTTGGAAAAATTTAAATCAAGCCCAAGCTTTTTAGAAAAAATAGCAAAACAATATGAATATATTTTAGTTGACGAATATCAAGACACAAACAAATCGCAAAACGATATTGTTTTCAATTTGTCATCAGCTTGCAAAAATATTTTTGTTGTTGGGGATGATGATCAAATCATTTATTCTTTTCAAGGAGCAAAACTTGATACAATCGAAAAATATCTTTCAAATTTCCCCGAAACAAAAGTTATTTGCTTAAATGAAAATATGCGCTCAACTCAAAATATTCTCGATATTTCAAGAGCAATTGTTCTTCAAGATTCAAATAGACTTGAAGCAAATCCTAAATTTGAAAAATTTGGAATTGATAAAAATTTAATTGCAAAAAACAAAGAGTTATATGACAAAAATTATTCAGTTAAATTAAATAAATATCACAACATTTTGGATGAATATTGCGGAATAATTTCAAAAATCGAAGAAATAATATCTTCAAAAGATTGCCCAACAGACAAAGACGGAAACAAAGATTTAGCTCAAATTGCAATTTTGACACGCTCAAACGCAGAGCTAGACACTTTTTCTCAAATGTTAAAAGAAAGAGGAATTCCATCAGAATTAAAAGAAGGAAAAAATATTTTCACAATCAATTCTTCATTAGTTTTGTTTTATTATTTAAAAGCGCTTTGTTCGCCAGATTTATATTCTGATAAATTAATTAAATTGTTATTAAATCAACCTTTTAATATTAATCCAAAAGATTTTGAATTAATACACAGCACAAAAACAAACCACAAATCAATAATTGAAGCAATAAAAGAAATCAATAAATTTATCGAACAAGACAAAATAGATAATTTTATTAAAACTTTCGAATATTTAAAAGAATACAAAAACAACGAAAACATAAAAAATATAATTCTTGAAGTTGGCTCTAAAACTGGAATTTTCAATTATTATCTTAATTGCGAAACAAACAAACACGAAAACATTGCAGGAATTAAAAAATTCATAGACGAAGCAACAGCCTTCATGGAAATCAACAAAACAGTGTTATTGGAAGATTTTATAGAATATCTTGAAATTTCAATTGTTGACGAAATTGAAATCAAAACAGACAAAGCACCAAAAGCACTAAATGCAATTCAATTATCAACATATTTTTCCGCAAAAGGAAGAGAATTTGATTATGTCTTTATGCCGACTTTAACAGCTAGAAAATGGGAAAAAGGAAAAGCAAACAGACCAAATATTCCTCTTCATCCTGACGAATATAAAGACGAAGAGCAAATTCAAAAAGAAAAAATTTCAGACAGAATCAAAGTTTTATACGTCGGAATGACTCGTGCTAGACACAGCCTATTTCTTTCATATTCAATTGATAAAACAGTTTCTGATTTCATCAAAAATATACAAGACAATCTTGAAATCAAGGAAGCTCAAGAACAAACAATTGAAGAATTTTGGGAAACAATCAAAAAAGGAATTGTCAAAAAAGAATATGACTACAAAAAAGAATTTAAAGATTTTATTGATGCAATGTTAAACGATAGAGCATTTAGTGCAAGTGCCATAAATTGCTATTTAAGCTGTCCAAGAAAATATCTATATGAAAGAATTCTTGAATTAGGCGCAAAAGATTCTAATCCAAACTCTTTAAGCTATGGTAGCGCTGTTCATAAAGCTTGCGAAAATGCTATTAAATATGCAATTGAAAATAAACAATATCCTTCTTGTGAATATTTTATTGAAGAATTTAAAGCTGCTCTCAAAAAGCTTCCAATGTCTTCTTATGAACAAAAAGAAATACATCTTGAAAGAGGGGAAAAAGCCTTAAAAGAATATTATAACCAATTGATATTAACGCCAATCGATTGGCTTTGTGAAGTCGAAAAAGAATTCAACATTGAAATTGAAGGAATAAAATTTGTTGGCTATATTGATAGAATTGACATTTTAAACGATGAAATTATGCTTTATGATTATAAAACAGGAAAAGCAAAATCAAAATCATCAATTGCGCCTGAAAAAAATCACGAAGATTATTATAACCAAATGGCTTTTTATAAATATGCAATTGAAAAAATTGAAAACAAAAAAGTCAAATCAACAACATTTATATTTGCTGAGGAATTCAAAAAAAATGTCGAACTAGATTTTAGCGAAGAAGAAATTCAAGCAGTTGTTCAAAAATTCGTCAAAGCAAGCAGAGATATTCAAGCGCATAACTTTGAAAAACCAGAAAATCAAAGCGCAGAAAACTGCAAATTCTGTCAATATAAAGATTTTTGCAACATGGAAATCATATAATCACATTTTTGAAAAAATTTTAACAGCTTGCCAAATTCGAGGACCAGGTCTATTTATGAGGTCTTGTTCTTGCGTTGTTAATTTAATGATTTTTGCTTTTGGAAAATATTTTTTAATTTCGTCATTTTTATCGCTATAACAAAGGACAATAATCTCTGGCTCTTTTTTTATTGCATATTCGAGAGTTATATTTGGATAATGAAAATTGATATCACTTGCGACATTAATATGTCCAGATTGTTCAATAACATCATTAATATAACTTTGTTTTCCAACTGTAATTAAAGGATTAAATTGAACAATATAAAGAATTTTTTTAGGCTCTTTTGTTTTATTTTGACTAATTTTTAATTTTATTTCATTAATTAATTCAAAAGCTTTCTTTTCTTTATTGATTGTTTTTCCGATTCTATTAATTCCATCATAAATATTTTGTATGCTGGAAAATTCAAAATATTCAGCTTTAACATTGATTAAAGGCAATTGCCCTAATAAAGGCTTGTTTGAATTCATAGAAAAAAGAAACTCAGGCTTTAATTTAATTAATTTTTCCATATTAACAAAATATGTGTCACCAATAATTTGCTTATTTTTAACATCATCAGGATAATTGCAAACACTTGAAACACCAAGCAAATCCTTATCTCCTTCAAGCGCATAAATAATTTCTGTTAATACAGGAGAAAGGCTAACATAACTTGCAGCAAAACAAGGCATTAACAACAAAGCTAAACTAATTAAAAATTTGAATATGGAAGTCTTTGTCATCCTTAATTACCTTAAAATCAATGCCATATATTTCTTTTAAATTTTCTGAAGTAAAAAAATCATCCTTCTTTTTTTGAATAACTTTTTTGTTTTTAGTTAAACCAATAAAATTATCGCCATAGCTCGAAGACAAATTTATATCATGCAAAACCATAACGCAAGTTATTCCAGTAGAAGAAATTTTTTTAACAATATCTAAAACTTTAATTTGATTAATTAAATCCATATTGCTTATCGGTTCATCAAGCAACAATATATCCGCTTTTGTAGCAAGTCCAAGCGCGATATTTGCCTTTTGCAATTCTCCCGAGCTTAGGTTGTCAATCAGCGTGTTTTTCTTATCTGTCAGCTCAAGAAGAGCAATAACTTCTTCAATTTTTTCTTTTTCTTCTTTTGTAACAAACCACTTCCAACTATTTTTATAAAAAGAAGATTCTATATATTCAAACAAAGTTATCCCTTGGGGATATTTTATTCTTTGAGGAAGATAAAAAAGTTCTTTATAGCTTTTTTCAATTTTAATGCTCTGAGGCTTTAAAAGCCCAGAAATAACCTTCAGAAGAGTTGTTTTGCCTGTTCCATTTAATCCGACTAAAACAGTTATTTCGTTTTTTGGAATAGTGATTGAAGCATTTTCAAAAAATATTAAATTATCGAGTTTTAAATTTAAATTTTCTATTTTAATCATTAAACATATCTCCTTTTTTGGTTAGGAAATATACAAAAACAGGCGCTCCAATAAAAGCAACAACAAGCCCTAAAGGGACTTGAAGAGGATAAATTACACTTCTTGCACAAAAATCCGCAATTAAAACAACGCTTGCGCCTAACAAAATATTTGAAACAAAAAGATAACGATAATCATATCCAAAAAGCATTTTTGAAATCTGGGGAACAATAATCCCAATAAATCCAAGAATTCCTGCCGCAAAAACGCTGATAGATGTTAAAAAAGCACAAAGAGCAATGATTGTTGCACTATAAAAATATTTTTTATTTTTATTTGTTTCAAGCAAACTTGAATCCAGTCTTAAAAAATTTAATTTTGGTACAAAAAGCGCACTAATTATTAAAAGAACAACAAAAATCAAAAAGAGAAATTTGTTTGAAATGATTTCATTATTTGTAACTCCACCCGACAAAACAAGCATCATCGTATATGATTTCATTGGATTAATTAAAATTATTAAAGACATCAAAGCATTTGCAAAAACATTTATAGATAAACCAATTAAAATTAATTTTGTAATTGAAAATTTTGAAAATCCAGAAAACAAAACAACCAAAACACAAGCAAATAATGCACCCAAAAAACCAAATATTGAATAGTTTGAGCTATTTAAAAACAAAATTGATAAGACTATTCCAAGCCCAGCTCCTGCTGAAACTCCCGTTATATATGGTTCAGCTAATGGATTTTTTGAAATTGCTTGCATAAACATGCCAGCAAGTGCCAAACATACTCCTGCAATCAAAGCCTTTAGTGCCCTTGGGAATCTCAACAAAGTTAAAAGCATATTATCTGAATCATTTTCAAGATTAAAAAGCTTTGAAAATAAATTTATACCAATATCGTTATATCCTGCAAAAAGAGCAAGATATAACGACAAGGCTAAAATTATTAATAAAACAAAAATTGAAATTTTCTTTTTCATAAATTAATTATATTATAGATTTTCCTTTTTGGTTTTCTTGCGCTCAGGAATTGTGTAATCCATAAACATTCCCAATCTGAAATTAACGCCCGGAGCATAATATATTGTTGGTCCTTGCTTATACATTGAAACATCTTGATCTAAAAGGTTATAAACAGTTCCTCTAAGAGAAATTTCAGTATTTTCATTTTTATAAACTTTTATATTTGCACCAACTTGAACATCAACATAGCCATCTGTTCTATCTGCTTGTTCTCCTGTTGACATCGCACGCCCAGAATTTGCAACAACGCCAGCGTGGATATTAATTCTATGATGCGGAGTCCAATATGCCATTGTTTTAAATGAGTTTCTAGGCACTGAAGGCAAATCTGTTTTTGTAGCTTTATCTTCGGAATTTGTATAAGTATAACTTGAAACTAATTTAAACCAAGTTTTTGGCTCCCAAGTGATTTTTCCTTCAACGCCTTGTATTGTTGCTTTATCAACATTTTCATATTGACCAACATACATCCAAGTTATTGGATCTGTTGCGCCTCGATAGCCGATATAGTTATTATAATCGCTATGAAAATAACCTAAATCGAAAGACAATTTTTCATCAAAAAATGATTGAGTTAAGCCAAAATCATAACTTTCCATTTTTTCTGATTTTAAATTTGGATTTGCCAAAGACAACATATATGCAGAATTAACTGTTCCAAATCTTTGATAAAGAGTTGGATTATTTCTGCTTTGTCCCCAAGAAGCTCTGAATTTTGTTTTTGCGCCTTTTAATTTAAAAGTTGGCAAAACTAAAGAAGCAGAAGCATTTGGAGAAATATAAGTTCCAAAATCGCTATGGTGAGACAATCTCGCCCCGCCTCTTATGTATAATTTGTCTTTGATATTGATTAAATCATTAATATAAACATCATTTTGCAAAGTTGAACCAGAATAGCTGTTTTTATTCAAGCCATTCCACATATCAATATCTTTACTTCTGCCATCAATTGATTCTGCTTCAAGATTATAACCAAGAGATAAAGTATTCCAAGATGCAATTTTGTAATTGTGTTGTGTTTGAAAATTCATTCTTGTTGAGTTAATTTTTGAAATTGAAGTATAAGTTGGGTCTCCACTTAATTCATCAGGCAAAATATAGTTATTGCTTCTATTGTGATAAATGCTAAATTTTGCATCATAATTATATTTTTCATTTGGATTGTGCGCAAAAGACAAAGTATTCATAATATCTAAATTAAGAGCATAGTTGTTTGGCGATTCATACATTCCATAAGGATAGCTTTGTTGATAACCCAAACCAATGTCTTTTCTTGCCCTTGCAAATCTAAAAACATTTCTAATTTCAGCTTTATTGTCTAAAACTTTTTTACCCAAATTTGTTACGACGCTTAAATTGTTATAATCATCATTATTAATTTTACCAAGGTTATTTGTTCTCATTCCGCCATCGGTTTTAAACCAAGTTATACCTGTATAATAATCAAAACCATCTTTTTCGCCTTGAAAAGCAAAACGCTCCTTAAATGTTCCTAAATTTCCCATTTCAGAACCCAATTCAACCCTAAATGGACCTTTTCCTCTTCTGGTTTGAAGTGCAATCAACCCCCCAGAAGCATTTGTTCCAGCAAGATTTCCCTGGGGACCTCTTATTATTTCAACACGCTCCAAATCATCCATTAAAATAAATTGCGGTTCAACCCCAGGAGAAGTCAAAGAACCCCTATCCGCCCTTACTCCATCGATTGTTAGACGGATTCTGTCTGTTCCTCGCATTCTAATAGTTGAAGGAGAACCCAAAGAACCATTTGCATTATTAATTTGAACACTTGCCGATTGATTTAAAAACTCAGAAAGGCTTGGCGTGCCTTGTTTTTTAATGTCTTGATTTGTATAAATATCAACACTTGCCCCAGCAGACTCGATTGATTCGGCGTAATTTGAATAAGAATAAATCTCGTCCTCTTTTGCTTTTCCTTCTAACAGAACCGGAATTGGAGCAATTTGTTCTTCAAATTCTTCCTCGATAGCTAAACTAGGCAGTGTGCAAGCTAAGGCGATTAGAGCCATAGCACAAAAACATTTCTTTTTCATTTTAAAAATTCCTCGTGCTCGCAAGTGATACCATGAGAAATAGGTGTTCTGACTTAGAATTTTTAATTAATTCCCTACAGCTACGGCATAGTCCCGTGTTCACGGAGTTTCCCTATAACTCGAAATTAGATTAACATTATTTATATCTTTTGTCAATCTTTTATATATAAAAACATTTTTATAATAAAAATTGCTAATTGCATTAAAAAACCTCCCTAGTTAAGGGAGGTTTTTTAATATTTTTTAAATATTAATGGCAACATCCGCCACAAGAGCTACCGCAAGAACCGCAAGAACAAGCGCTTGCACCAGAACAAGAAAGCTTATCCATTGCTTCTTCAAGACGAACTTTAATACGTCCATCAACTGCGATTGCTTCGCCATTCTTTTCAGAAATTAACAATGGATTAATATCTAATTCATCAATGAATGGATAATCATTAACTAATCGAGATAATCTTAATAATGTTTCTTGAATTTGTTCCATTTGAGCAGGTTTTGTGCCTCTAGCACCTTCAAGAAGCTTGTATGCTTTAACTGATTTAATCATTTCAGCAGCATCGATGTCTGTTAATGGAGCGATTCTGAATGTTACATCTTTCATAACTTCAATAAATACACCGCCAAGACCAAACATCATCATTGGGCCATATTGTGGGTCTGTTGCAATACCACAAACCATTTCACGATTGCCTTTAACCATTTCTTGAATAATTACGCCTTCAAGACCATCAATTAAACCTTTTTGTGTTAATTTTTCAATTAAATCGTTGTATTCTGCTCTTAATTGTTCTTCTGATTGAATATTAACTCTAACGCCGCCAACGTCTGTTTTGTGTGATGTTGTTTTAGAAGTCATTTTCATAACAACTGGATATCCGATTGAATTACCGATTGAAACAACTTCATCAATGTTTGTTGCAAAACCAGACAAGCAAACTCTGATTCCATAAGCCTCTAGAACATCAATTGATTCACGAGTTGTCAATTGTGCTCTGCCTTCACGAATTGATTGTTTCATAATTTGTTCAGCACGAGCTCTGTCAACATCATAAGTTGGGATTTGACCAACTGGTCTTTCTTGCCAAATTCTTTGTTGATTTAGTCTGTTTAAACCTTCAGCAGCTTCTTCAGCATACATAAAGAATGGCATATTAACATCCATTTCAGACAATTTTGTGAAGAAATCAGATGTTGTCATAAATACGCCGATAACAGGTTTTTGTGGGTTTTTAGCTTTAATTTCCATAATAGCTTTCGCAACATCAATGTCTTTCAAGCCTAAGAATGGAAGATAAATTACCATAATCATATCAACATTATCATCAGCGATAACTGTTTCTAAAGTTTGCATATAATGCTCAATTGGAGCAGAAGCAATCATATCGATTGGATTTTTAACAGATGCAGCAGCTGGCAAAAAGCTTCTTAATTTGTCTTTTGTAGCATCAGTAATTGGGGCAATTTGCATACCATATTCACAAATTGCATCAGTCGCCATAATTCCAGGACCACCTGAATTTGTAATAATTGCAACTCTATCTCCTTTTGGAATTGGGCAATTAGAGAAAACTTTTGCAGTAGCGAAAAGATTTTTTAGCGAATATTCTCTAATAACGCCTGATTGAGCTAATAGCGCATTTGCTGCTTTATCAGCACCTGCTAATGAACCAGTGTGAGAAGATGCAGCTGAAGCACCTGCTGCAGATCTACCAGCTTTAAGAGCAACGATTGGTTTCTTTTTGGAAATTCTTGTTGCTAATTTTCTAAAGTTTTGTGGGTTTTGAATTGATTCCATGTAAAGTAAAATTTGTTTTACATCGTCATCATTTTCCCAATATTCAATCGCAGTTTCAGCATTAACATCTGCTTGGTTGCCGATTGAAATAAATTGAGCAAAACCAACATTTAAATCTTTTAAAATATTTAAAATACCGCCACCAAGTGCGCCTGATTGAGAAACAAAACCGATATCACCACGAATTGGCAAGCTTTCAGCAAAAGTTGCGTCCATTGATACTTCAGGATTAGTGTTTAAAACACCCAAGCAATTTGGACCAACTAATCTCATTCCATAAGCTTTAACTTTTTCAAGCAATTCTTTTTCAGCTTGCGCACCCTCTGCTCCTGATTCTTTGAATCCAGCAGAAATGATACAAATTCCTTTGATTCCTTTTTGATTACATTCATCAATTGCAGCCAAAACAAATTTTTGAGGAACGATAATAACTGCAAAATCAACACTTTCAGGAATTTCTAAAACAGAAGTGTATGCTTGAAATCCTTCAATAATGCCACCTTTTGGGTTTACTGGATAAATATTTCCTTGAAATTTATAATCTCTTAATCTTTGCATTAACTCAGAACCAATAGTTTTTGGCTTAGTTGAAGCGCCAATAACTGCTATTGATTTGGTTTCATAATTTTACTTAGCATTATATTTCCTTTCCTCTTTTAGTATCCATTTGGTATAAAATCTCTTGCTCTAAATTTTGCACCGAGAGATTTTGCAACAACCTCGCAACGCTCAACATTCACAGGATAATTTGGAACGTTTGAAACAACGGTTGTAGTGGTTTTAATTTTTTCTTCAACGCAAGCTCTAATAAACCTTTTCACCTCTTCATAAGCATTTTCGATTTTTGGATTAGAGACTTTGTTATAAACTTCTTCATTTTCGCCATTCAGACTTATTGAAATTGAATCAATATAAGGTGCAAGCTCAAGCGCAACATTTCTTTTATGAATCGCATTAGCATGACCATTTGTATTAATTCTTATTTTAATATTTGGGAAATTTTCTTTTAAATATTTTGAAATTTCAACAACTTCATCAATCTTGATTAAAGGTTCGCCATATCCACAGAAAACGATTTCATCACTTTTTGAAATAATTTCTTTTTTTGCTTCAATTTGTTTTATAACAGCTGATGCAGTCGTATTATCTTTATCAAGCCAAAGATTTGCTCCTTGAACGTCGTCTTTTTGGTTACGCAAGCAAAAAACACATGCGTTTGTGCATGCGTTTGTCATATTTATATATGGCTTATTGTCTAAAAAATATAAAAGATTGTCGTTACCTTCTACCATAATATAATTGTAACTCTAACAATTTATGAATCAACATTAATTTTAAAAAATTGGCAACATTGTTCCACTTCCTCGATTATTCATATAATCAAGAGTTCTTTGATGATGAATTTGTCTAGTATCAAGCTTTATTTTGGGAATTTGCGAATCAATTTTTTCGTCTTTTGCTTTTTTGACTGATTCCATTTTTTTCATATTTTGAATCTCGATTAATTCTTTGTCATCCTGTTTTGTTTCAATATTTACACTGCTTGTATCAATCAAAAGGGGTACATCTTCATAAGCAAAAGCACAAGAAAACAATAAACATAAAATTAAAAGTTTTTTCATAATATAACCGCTCCTTGTCTTAAAATTTTATAGTTTTTTTCTTCACACAAAACAACAGTCGAGGGAATATTTTCATTTATTTTATCACTCAAAGGTTTGATTATGGTTGCAACATTTTCAAATTTTTCTTTTGCAATTTCATAATTCATAACAGGCTCTTGACTAGCAACATTGCAAGAAGTTGTCGCAAGAACTCTATTTTCAACTTGAGAAATTATTTTTCTAAAATCTTCGCTATCAGGAACCCTGACGCCAATCGTTGAGCCATTTGATGTAATATAATCAGGACAAAGTTCGGACTTTTCAAAAATTAAAGTCAGACCACCAGGCAAAAATTTTTCAATCAATTCATAAGCATAATCAGGAATGAATTTAATATATTTTTTCAAACATTCGAAATCATCGCTCATTAAAATCAAAGGTTTTTTTGAATCTCTTTTTTTAATTTCATAAATTTTTTCAACTGCAATTTTGTCATCAACTTCACAGCCAAAACCCCAAACTGTGTCTGTTTTAAAAGCAATAACTTCGCCCAATTTAAGCATTTTTACCCTTCTTTAAAAATTTTGCAATCAACTTTTCTTTAACATCTGTTAAATATTCAACCTTTAAAATATTAGAAATTAAAACATAAACTCCCAAAGTTAAACCAAACACAATTGAAACTTTAACAATTTTTAAAATAAACGTTACAGGCATAATTTTTGCCAAAAAAACATTTAAAATAAAACCAAAACCAAACGCAACAAGAGCGGAAATTAATATTTTTAAAATTTGTCCTCCAAAAGCTTTATAGCCCAACGAAACTCTTTTTCTAATTAAAAAAGCTAACAATGTTGCATTAATTGTTGTGATTATAACTGTCGAAAGCGCAATCCCATTAATTCCAAACGGCTTAACTAAAATTGAATTAAAAATGAACTTTAAAACAATCGAGCTAATTGCAATATAAAATGGTGTTTTTGAATCATTAAAAGAATAATAAATTCGAGTGATTGAATCTCTAAACATATAAGGGATTATAGATAAAGAAATCACAAACAAAACTTCTGAAACCATCAGCGTTGCGTTATGGTCAAAAGCTCCCCTTTCCAAAGCAAGAGAAATTAAATCTACACGAGAAATAAATATGAATATCATTAAAAATGCGCCAACATAAATCAAAGAGCCAACGCCTTTATTAAAATAATGACGAACTTCATCAAGCTTATCTTGCGCAACAAGCCTTGAAAACAAAGGAAATAATGGCACTAAAAGCGCAGACAACATCAAACCAACTGGAAATTGAAAAATGCGATTAGCATATCCATAAGCAGTCCATTGCCCTTCTGCAAGACCTGAAGCAAAGAATATATCAACATAAATTCCAATTTGTCCAATTGTTGATGACAAAAATGCAGGCAACAAAAGCTCCATTATATCTTTAAAATTTTTATTGTTAAAAAAATCAAAACAAGGTTTAAAAGTATAGCCCAATTTCAAAACAACAGGCACTTGCAAAAACAACTGCAACAGCGCACCAATTGTTGTACCGATTGCAAGATAAAATCCTGTATCGTCGCCTTTAGAAAAAATCAAAGTAAAAATCACACCCAAAGACAACATTGAAGGAGCGATATTTGGCAATAAAAATTTATTATATGTTACCAAAATCCCATAATATAAACCCAAAAAAGCGCCAATCAATATAACAGGCGACATAAGTTTTAAATGATACGCAGCAAGCGAAGACAATTCTGGAGTCGCTTGAGAAATGATTATATTCATTACTTGTTGAGGGAAAAAGAAGCAGATTACAGCAATTGCCCCAAATATCAAAATCGAAAAAGTTTCATAAGTATTGAATAATTTTTTAATTTCAAACTCTGGCTTTATATCAAAATTTTTAATCAATTTTGAAAAAACACTGACAGTAGCACTATGAAATGGACCACCCATTCCTCCTAAAATCACAATAGCCAAAGCAGGAATCTGATAAGCATAAAAATATGCGTCAGAAACAAGGCTTGCGCCGTAATAATTTGCCACAATGACGTCTCTTAAAAAGCCAGCAATTTTTGATAACAAAATTACAACCACAATTAGACTAGCGCTTTTTATTAAGCCTTGCGATTTATTTGAACTAATCTCGTTGCTCATTTTCAAATTCCACACGATAAATTATATATCTACCTTTATTGTTATGAGCTAAAGGCGCAAAATCAATAATATTTAAACCTTCTTTAAGATAATCGGTAATGTTTATTTTAACAACCTTTTTGCTTGCAATATGGGCAGTTTCGCTAAATTCAATATCATTTATTTTGAAAGGAAATTCACTAACTCCACGAGTATTGTTTATATATAAAAATGCTTTATCATAAACGCTAGGCTCAAAATAAAACTCGGTTTTAAAATTCATATCATACAATGTTTGCTCAACAACTTTTGGCATAGTTGAAATTTTAATATCTGAATAATAATGATTTAAAATTTCAGGATATTTTTTTCCACTACTTGCAAGGCTATATGCCCCATATTGACTCATACCAACACCATGACCAAAGCCACCACCAATAAATTTAAACGATTTTGGATATTTATCGTCGGCTGAAAAATCAAAAATTTTAATCAATCCACTATCTTCGTTTTCATCCAAAAGCGCCTCTTCTTTTCTTGATGGTTCTACAAAGAAAATTGTGCTTGGAAGCATTGAACCGTTTTTCTTGAAAATTCGTCTAATAGCAAGCTGGCTTTTAATTTTGTAATCTCCAGTTTTTGATATTATTTCAGCCTCGATTATTTTTCCAGACTGAGTTCTTTTAGTGGCTTTAATTTCTTTTAAACCTTCAATTTTAATATCGCCATCATAATTAGGGCTCACAAAACCAAGTTTTGATTGCTGTTGCAAAGTTGAATGTAAAACTTCTTCCAATTCAACTCTTGAAAATTCAAATTCCCAACGAAATTTTGGCGATTTAATATCCAAACCATTATCTTTTCCTTTAAGAAATTCTTCAACCTCTTTTTCGTTTTTCAAAGGTTTATTATCTAAATCATATCTGGCTTTCAAATAAGGATGTTTTCCAGAATAAACACCATTTCCAAAAACATCGTCCCAATCATCAGTTATTCCAGGACTTGTTGAAAAATATAAAGCAGTGATTGGTTTTTCATCATATAGTGCATATATGCCTTTTGTTTGTTCAATTGCCAAATCAGGGATTTCTTTATAAGAATTTAAGCCATAATAAACTTGAGAAGCAGTTGAATCAACAACATCATAATTAGAATTAATTTGAGCGTTAGTTGCATAATTTCTTGCTGCAATTGCTTGTGCTTTTAAAGCTTCGAGTCCAAAACTTGCAGGCATTTCGTTTGAAACAACCCCGCGCAAATAATTTTGCATATCAATAACATTAATAATATTAAAAGCAATATTATTTTTAGAATGTTTTAATTCAAGCATTCCGAGATATTTTGCAGGCTTTCCTTTTCTATCTAGCTCAACAATTTGCAATTCCTTATTCGAGCTAAACAACAAAGGTCCATTTAATTTTTCATATTTTAATTCACCATCAATATAAATATTAAACAATGAATCAATCATTTGAATTTCGACAATTTTTCCTTCTTCAACAGGTTCAATTTGAATTGCTTGCGACATATCAACAATTCTCATAGTATCAATCGAAGAAATTTTAACGTTTTGATGTTCATAATTTGAAAAAGATTGGTTTGAAATTGCAACTCGAACAACTTGTTTTTCGTTTGCAAAAACCTCTCTGTTAATCAAAAATAAACTTAATACTAATACCAATAACAATTTAATTTTCATGTTTACAATTTTACAATTAAAAATTATTAATGTAAAATTGTAATGTTTCGTTTATGTTTACGGAGGAAAAAATGTCTAGTGAAGATAATCTAAGAAAATTTAGCTCGCTTCAGTTGCTAAATTTTTGTATTGGATTCTTTGGACTTCAATTCGCTTGGCAAATGAGAATCATTTTGTCTGGTCCTTTAACAGAGTCACTTGGCGCAAGCCCATTGCTTTATGGTCTAATTTGGCTTGCAGGACCAGTTACGGGTATTGTTGTTCAACCAATTATTGGCGCACTTTCAGATAATACTTTTACAAAATTTGGAAGAAGATTGCCATATCTATTTTTTGGCGCATTATTTGGTGCAGCAGGGTTAATTTTATTACCAAAAAGCGAATTTTTAAGCAATTTGTTTGGCGCAAACCATGCCTCTTGGCTTGCTTTGTTTATCGCTGCAATATTCATTTGGGTTATTGACGCTTGCGTTAATGCGGCACAAGGACCATATAGAGCGTTAATTCCTGATAATATTCAAAAAAATCAACACGCTCTTGCTAATTCATTCTTAAGTTTTGCAATTGGTCTTGGTTCTGTTGTTGCCGCTGGAACTGCTCCATTTTTAAAATGGGCATTTAATTACCAAATGTCTGTCGATGCGCAATTCACAATGGCAGGCGTTGCTTTTATTTTAGGCGTTCTTTGGACATGTTTTACTTTTAAAGAAAATGTTCCAAGCAAAGAAGCGATGGTTGAAAAAAAATTAGAAGCAAAAAAATCAGCTTCAAAACCATTCATTCAAAACGTTAAAGAATTTTTAAACGCAAGCCCAGAAGTTGGGAAAATTTGTCTAGTTCAATTTTTTGCTTGGATTGGCTTAATGAGCATGATGATTTTCTTTACGCAATATGTTGTTCATATATTATATGAAGTTCCAAACACTGCGCAACTAGCAGAAAACATCATCGCAACTTTTGCAAACAAACAAACAGAAGCGCAAAACTTCTCTTCAATTTGCTTTGCATTTTTTAATTTAATTTGTTTTGTTATTGCAATTCCAATCGCAAAAATGGCAGAAAAACTCGGAAACAAAAGAGTGCATGCTGTTTCGTTATTATCAATGGCAGTTGCATATCTTTTAATCGCTTGCATGCCTAGCAAAGTAACAGTATTTGCAGCAATGGGCTTAGCAGGTATCGGCTGGTCATCAACTCTAGCACTACCTTTTGCAATGCTTTCAAAATATATCAAAGAAGGAACAGAAGGCTCTGCAATGGGCATATTTAATATATTTATTTCTGCTCCGCAAGTACTAGTTTGCACGCTATTAGCTTGGTTTATTAATAAATCAACTTATATGTTAAACGGAAATTTAAATAATCATTGGGATTATGCGTTCTTGTTTGGGGCATTAATGTTGATTATTTCAGCGCTAATTACTTTAACAGTAAAAGAAAAAGAAGAATAAAAAAGCTCCCAAAAGGGAGCTTTTTTAGATTATTTTATCTTGCCCATTCGCCATAAAATGTGTGATCAGGAACACCATAAATGTTTCCTTTTGGAACATCATAAATTTGAGCAACAGTCATTGGAGTAATTGGAGCGGTTTCTGGCTCGATAACACTTAATTCTGCTTCGATTTCAGCCATTCTAGCCATATCTTTAGCAGACAAGCTTGCGTTGCAACCTTCTGAAGCCCATTGAAGAGCAATTCCTTTATTAACAAGGTTTTGATATTCTCTTCTTAACTCTAATTCACGAGCATCAAGTGCATTAAGGCTTCCTGTGCAGCCTTCTGAAGCCCATTGTATTCTTTGGTGTTTTTGTTCTAATTCTTCAATCCTTTTTGGATTATTTTTTAAACCTGTGCATGAAATTTGCGCAGCAATCGGTGTGATTTGCATTTTACTTTCCTTCCTAACAACCTACTATGTTTATAAAATATGAAAATATTTTATTTTGCTATTTGACCAACACAATTGTCAAATAGGAGAAATATACAATACCACAAAACAATAAATTTGTTAAGCATATTTTTTTATTAAACAAAACAAAAACAAAAAGTACTAAAGAAGCAAGAAAGGCAAATAAAGCATTAATAAATAACGATTCAGAAAAATTCCAAGGAGTTAAAAGGATTCCAATTGAAAACAAAACCGTTGATTGAAAAACGATTGCTCCTAAAATATTTGCAAGTGCAAGCTCGTCTTTATTTTGCTTTAACCAAATCAAACTATTAACACACTCAGGCAATTCCGTTGCAAAAGGAGTAATAATAAGAGCAATTATTGCAGGAGAAGCGCCAAAATATAATGAAAAGAAATTAATTTCTTTAACAAAAAAATGCGAAGCTAAAACCAAAACAAAAAGCGAGAAAAACAATTGCAAAAACAAAACCAAATTAACATTTGAATTATTTTTTTTCAAAAAAAGCAATCCTTCGCATTCACATTCTACACATGCTATTCTTGATTTTAAAATTGTGCGATAAACAAAAATTCCATACATTAACAACAAAAACAAAACAGCAAAATACCGATATGAATACAAAACCCCGAAAGAAAACAAAACAGCAATGCTATACGATAACAAAAAATATTTGTATTCTCTTAATACAAAAGAATGTTCAACATTTAATTTATTTCTTTTTTGAATAATTAAAACAAAAGACAATAAAAACAATGCGAGGGTTGAAAGCGCAAAAGGAGAACCCAAAATCGCCCCAAGAGCAATATCTTTTGCAACATCAATATTTGTTTTTGTAAAATATACCCCAAAAATTGCCACAATAGGAACAATAAGCTCAGGTAAGCCCGTCCCAATTACCGCAAGAATTGAACCCGTTGCACTATTTCCAAGTTTTAATTTATTTCCAAGAAATTCAATTGCGTTTGTGAACAAAATACAAGATAAAACAATTGTTATAAGCGAAATTAAAGCGATTGTAAAATGTGTTAAAAAATGCATTTATTTTTCCTTTGTTTTTTGTTATCCTGTACTCAATGGAAAAAGAGATTTTAAATTTAATAGAGAGTTCTTCTCGCATTTTAATAATAACACATGTAAACCCTGATGGCGATACACTTGGATGCGCAAGTGCATTAAAAACATATATCGGCACAAAAGCAGATATCTTAATCCAAATCAAAGACAACTTCAATTTTCCAAACACATATAGCTTTTTGCCGCACATCAATAATTCAAAAAATTTATCAAATTTAAACGATGAATACGATTTAATAATTGCAATTGATACCGCTTCAAAAGACAGAATTATTGACAAAGCAAAAAATATCTTTGAAAAATGTCAAAATACAATTGTAATTGACCATCATAAAACAAATTCTGGCTTTGGAAAAATAAATTATATAAAAGGCGGAATCTCTTCAACAGGAGAAGTTTTATTTGATTTATTTGAAAAATTGAATATCGAAATCTCTCCAGATATGGCAAAAGGTCTTTATAGCGCAATTTTAACAGACACAGGTTGCTTTAAATATGAAAGCGTAACAAATCATACTTTTTCAATTGCAAGCAAATTATCAAATATAATAAACACTTCAGAAATTGCAGATTTGTGCTACACAAATAAACCAAAAAATCTGATTCTATTTCAAAACTATTTAGTTTCTAATGCTGTTTTTTGCTTAAATGACAAAATTGCATATACTTTAATAACAAAAGAGATAATTGAAAAATATAACGCAAAAGACGAATATACGGAAGGAATTTGCGAAACATTGCGCTCTATTTCAGGCGTCGAAATAGCTTTAGTATTAAAAGAAACAAACAATGGAGTTAAGGTATCAATCAGAACAAAAGAGATTGATGCAACAATTATTGCAGGAAAATTTAATGGCGGAGGACACAAAAGAGCAGCAGGCTGCACCATCAAAGAAAAAATCAACACAGCTTGCGATATACTTTTAAAAGAAGCAAAAGCTCTTGTATAGTTATGTTTAAAAAAATCATTGACATATTAAAAGAATATTTGCAAAATCTAATCAATTCAATTATAAGAGACGATTATGCAAATGCAGCAGGCGAAATGGCATATATGACCGCTTTAGGAATATTTCCTTTTATGCTTTTTTTAATGGCGGTTTTTGGCTGGCTTGGCAAAACTTCTTTTATAGACAAAATAATTTTTGGTCTTTCAACAATTGCTCCGCAAGGCGTAATTGATTTAATTAAAGGAGTTTTGGCAGAAGTTGTCATTTTTAAAAGCGGAACATTGATGGCGATTGTTGGCTTTTTTGTAACAATATTTTTAACCTCAAATGCCATTGCAGTAATCATTAAAGGCTTAAATCGTGCAAATAATATTCAAGAAAATCGAACTTTTATTAAAGTACGCTGTCTTGCAATGCTAATGGTTTTTGTTAATACATTCTTCTTGTTTATAAGCATCAATTTGATTGTCCTTGGTAAAGTCATAATGAATTTTATAGGGGAATATTTCTCTGTTGCACAAGATATTATTGATACAATTTTAATCACAAGATGGCCTGCCGCATTTTTATTAATGTTTTTATTAGCAGCAATTAATTATTATGTATTACCGGCTCGTGATTTCAGTGCAAAAAGAAAAAGTGTTATCCCTGGGGCATTATTTTTCTGTATTTTTTGGTTGTTGGGCTCTTGGGCTTTTTCTCTTTATGTTAATGCCCTTGGAACATACAACAAAGTATATGGCACAATCGGCACATTTGCAATTTTAATGGTTTGGTTATATTACTCTTCAATTATTCTTTTAATTGGCGGACAAGTAAATAATCAAACCCTAAGAAAATTAATCATTTTAGAAAAGAAAAAAGCAAAACAAGGCGCATAATATGAAAAAAATCATATTGCTATTTTTATTATTAACAAATATGACGTTTGCTTCAGATTTGGATTTCAAAATTGGACAAATGATTATAATTGGTTTTAATGGAAACAGCGTCAATTCTTTTGGCTTCAAAAAAGTTTTAAAACAAATTAAAAACAATGAAATTTCGGGCGTTCTTTTATTTTCAAAAAACATTAAATCAAAAGAAGATTTAATAAACATGAACAAAAAATTAACTAAAAGCGCAAGCATTACTCCTTTTGTTTCAATAGACAACGAAGGAGGAATTGTTCAAAGATATGATTTTTATAAACACAAAAGCGCACAAGAAGTTTCAAAATTAGACGAATTTGAAGCAAAAGAAGAATATAAAAAACTGGCACTTGCTCAAAAAGAATTAGGAATAAATTTAAATTTCGCACCTTGTGTTGATTTGGAAATTAATCCAAATTCAATCATAAAGAAAAAAGAAAGAAGCTATGGAATTGAACCAGAAACGGTTTCAAAATATGCCGAAATTTTTATCAAAGAACATAATAAAATAAAAATCGCCACTTCAATTAAGCATTTTCCAGGACACGGCTCCGTTTTAGGAGACACCCACAAAGGCTTTGTTGATGCAACAAACACCTTTCAAAAAGAAGAGCTCGTTCCTTATTCCAATTTAAAACATTATGACAAATTAAATATGGTAATGGTTTCGCATATTTTCAATTCAAACATTGATGAAAAATTTCCAGCAAGCTTATCAGAAAAAACAATTAAAAATCTTCTAGTAAATGAAATCGGTTTTGAAGGAGTTATTGTTTCTGATGATTATGATATGAAAGCAATTAGAGATAATTATTCTTTAAGAGATATTGTTGTTAATTCGATAAATTCAGGAATTAATCTTTTAATTTTTTCAAATAATATCGAAACAAAAGACGGCAATATTGCAAAAAAAATTAAAAAAATCATCAAAAAAGAAATAGAATTGGGAAACATTAAAATCGAAGACATCGATAATTCATATAGAAAAATAATTAGACTAAAAAGAAGATTAAATAGTTGAAACATTTTTGCACATAAAGAGCAATTGTAGTAAAATCAAATTATGTTAGATTTAAATGCCAAATATGAAATATTATCTTTTTCTGTGGGCGATACAAAAGCCGGAACAAAGATGGGAAAAATGCAGATTAAAAATGTTGAAACTTCTGCAATTTTAAACTGTGTTTTATGGGAAGAAACACTCAATCGCACAGCAGATATTTCAACAAGAGTTGGAAACATTATAAGGATAATCACTGCAAGTTATAATGAAAAATATAACAATTGCCTTTTAAATAATTTTGAAGTCCTAGAACAAGCAATTCTTGGGCTAGACGAAGAAAAAAGAGTTGAATATTTTAACAAAATCATTAATGTTGTTAATTCATTTAATGATGAAAAATTAAAAAACTTCATTCTTGAAATTTTAAACAATAACAAAGAAAAATTCCTTGTTTGTCCTGCGGCAAAACAAATGCACCACAACTACATAGGCGGGCTTGTGATTCACACTTGGGAATGCGTTGAAATGGCACAAGCGGTTTTAGCAAAAGTTAAAAAATATCTTAACAAAGACGAAGTGCTTGCTGCTGCAATTCTGCACGATATTGGAAAACTTTACGAATACGAAATTAATCTTGAATCAGGCGTCATTGAATACAACGAACAATTCAAAAAAGACTGGCTTACCCATTCTCAATATGGATATACTCTTTGTATGTCAAATGGCTTTTTAAATATAGCAAAAATGATTGCTGCGCACCACGGAAGAGCAGACTGGGGCGCTATGATAGACTTAGCGGAAAGAGACTTGGAACCATTCTATTATATAATTCATCACGTTGATGATTTATCAGCAAAATTTGGAGCAACAAGCGTCAACGACATTAAAAATTTAAAATAAAAAGGATAGAAAATGAAATATATTAAACTGCTATTTTTAATTTGTGCAACTTTGTTTTCAACACAAGCATTTGGCGCACATCAACTATACGCCGATATTGATGGAATAAATATCCCTTACGGCACAAAGCTTGAATTACAAATGGCAGAAAATATTACAACAAAAAGCATTTCCCAAGGGGACATGTTTCAAGCTTATTTAACAAAAGATATTTATGTTAATAACAAATTAATCCTTCCTTCAAAATCAATTTTCAGAGGAAGAGTTGTTTCAATGGAACCTTCAAGGTCGCTTTCAAGACCAGCGAAAATCACACTAAACCTTGACCATTTAGTAACAAAATATGGCATGCAATTGCCAATCAATTCCGGAATTGCAAGCAATTTTGAATACATATTAAAATCAGATGGTTCACTTACCACAAACGGAAATTATTTCAGCGCAACAAAAGCAGACCTTAAAAAATCAGGAAGTATTCTTCCAAAAACAGTTAAATGGGGGGCAACCGCAGGGGATGACTTATTTAAAGGCGCAAAAATTCTTTTTGTTCCAATTTCAGCAGTTGCAGGAACAATCGCAACAGTTTGCTCTGGCGGATATAACATCATTTCAAACTTGTTTGAACATGGTGATGAAATAATTATCAAAAAAGGAACAGCATTCAACATCATTTTACTGGCAAAATTAGACGTGCCATCATAAAAATTTATGGAAAAATATAAGCTATTATCAGAAATCAAAGAAATATTAACAAGAAACAAATTAAGCCTTTCAAGCGCAGAAAGTTGCACAGGGGGATTAATAAGCTCGTATTTGACAGATATTGATGGAGCAAGTCAATTTATTTTTCAAAATTTTGTTACCTATTCCAACGAAGCGAAAGAGAGATTTTTGGGTGTTTTACATGAAACTCTTGAAAATTATGGCGCTGTTTCAGAACAAACCGCAAAAGAAATGTCTAAAGGGCTTTTGAAATATAGCGATTGCTCAATTGCAACAACAGGAATCCTTGGACCAACAGGAGGAAGCAAAGAAAAACCTATTGGTTTGGTTTTTATTTCTCTTGGGTATAAAGACAAAATAAAAGTAATAAAATATATTTCTCCAAAAAAGCAACGTTTCGAAATTAAAAAAGATATCGTAGAAACTGCGCTTTTTGAGTTGCTAAATTTTTTAAAAGCTGAGGTATAAATGAAAGCAATAATCATCGACAAAAATGAACAATCAAGAGAAATTGTTTTAAATATTTTAAAAAATATTGAAAACACAAAAGAAACTCATTCTTTTGAAAATTTTCCAAAAGATTTTGATTATGGCGAAATTGACCTCGTTGTTTTTGATATAGATTCTAAAAATTCAAAAGAAATATTAGAAAAAATTCAAAAACTAAAATCAAAATATAAAAATTTAAACTTCATCGCTTTAAGCTATGAAATAAATTCACAATTGGTAAACCAAACCCTAAGCGCAGGAGTTTTAGATTTTCTTTTAAAACCAATTTTATCCAGCATTCTTGAAGCATCAATTAAAAAAATAAACACAAATCAAGAAAAGAAAGCAAAGACAATTTGCGCTTTTTCAAACAAAGGCGGAATCGGCAAAACTTCGCTAATTACAAACTTGGCTTGGGAAATATACAAAAAAACAAACGAAAAAATATGCATACTAGATTTGAGTTTTAATTCTGAAGATGCAAGCGCTTTTTTGAATGTTAAACAAAAATATAACATTGATTATATTTTATCAAATCTTTCAAGCTTAAATAAAGAGTGCTTTTTATCAATGCTTGGAAAATATAAAGACAGCGAAATTTACGTCCTTGAAGCGCAAGAAGAAATTTTACCTGAAGCAAAATTCAGCGCTCAAATCATCGCAAAAATAATTAATTCACTAAAAAACATGTTTGATTTTATAATAATCGACACAACAAGCCTAATTAACGAAACAAATGTCGCAATTTTAAACAATTCCGACTTAATTCTTCTTTTGGCAAACACAAACTCAACATCAATCAAAAATTGCCAAAAATGTTATGAATTATTTGACAAAATTGGCTATGATAGTGATAAAATAAAATTAGTTATTAATAGGTTTATCGATAGCGCTGAATTTAATTTGGAACAAATTGAAAAAACCTTAAACAAAAAAATTTTTGATACGATTCCAAATAACTATTTAACTCTAATTGACGCAATAAACCAAGCTAGTAACGTTGAGGAGGTTAATCCACAATCAAATATCGCAAAAGCATATTCAAGATTGGCTCAAAATGTTTTAGATATTGATTTTACAAACTTGAATTCAAAAGCAAATTATAACCACGGCATTTTCAATTTGCTTAAAAGAATGGGAGAAGAATAAATTGTCACTAAAAGATAGATTAAATACAATTCAAAAACAAATAGCACCAAAAATTCAACAAGAGCAACCAAAATATTACAACACAAATAACGAAGCACAGCTTGATTCTCTTGGTGCATTGGACACTTTGTTGGCGGATGATGATTTAAATAGCATTTTTGTAAGTGGTGCAAAAAATATTTATATCGAAAGAAAAGGCAAAACCCACAAAAGCACAACAACTTTCAGAGACAATGTTCAACTAGAAAATATTCTTAAAAAAATTGCTCAAAACGAAGGAATAGAGCTAAACGAATTTAACCCATACTTCGAATTTAATTATAAAGAAGGCGTGAGCGCCACTGCGACTTTGCCTCCGTTATCAAATGTTGCAACATTATTTTTAAAATGTTACAAAGACAAACACGCAAGCTTGCAAACTCTTCAAGTTGAACATTCCATTTCAAAAGAAATCGCCCTTGTTTTAGAAGCTCTTTGCTCAATTAAGAAAAATATTTTAATTGTTGGCGAAAAAAACACACTTAAAACAACTCTTTTAAGCGCTTTAGCTAAAAAAATTCCAACAAATAACAGAGCAGTAATTTTCGATTGCGAAAATGAATTCAAAATTCAAACCCAAAACCACACAAACTATAACTTTTCAAAAATTGATGATTCAAAAAAGGCAGCCCATTTGTTTAATTTGGTTGTCGATTCAAACCCTGATAAAATTTTCATCAACACCAAAGAAGAAGAATTTCTTTGTGATGTGATTAAAAAAATTAAATCAGGATACAAAGGCGTTGTTGCAACGCTTAGGGCAGAAAACCCAAAAAATGCGGTTGAAAAATTAACCCAAATTTTAATTGACAACAATCCAAATTTAACATTCCAAAACGCAAAATCGACAATATTAAACACATTCGATATCATAATTGCAATTCAAAAAGACGAATTAGGAAGAAGAAAAATTACATCTATTTCTGAAATTTATCCGCTTTCAGAAAACAACTATATTAAAAATATCTTCAGCGTTGATTATCTATATCAACACAAATCTGAAGGAATAACTCCTTTATTTTATGAAGATATAAAAAACAATTCACTTCCTATTGGGGACAATATTTTCAGCGAAGATTACAAACACACATATCATAAAGGAATCGATATCGACGCTCAATTTGCAAAAAAAGGAGCAAATATCGATATTCTAAAAAAATTCAAAAAAGATTTGCCAACCCCAAACAACGAAGAAAAAGTGCAAACTGAAGAGCCAATTCAAAAAGAACAAGAGGCTCTCAAGGAAGAAAAACAAGAAATGAGCCAAGAAGAATTAATGCAAAAAGCGCAAGAAAAATTTGACGAATTAAAGAAAAATGTGCAAATGCAGGGCGATTTTGAAATCAAATTAGAAGATTTTGAAGATAATAACGATGAAAACGTATAAAAAATTAATGCAAAAATGTATTAATTTAGCAAGACGCGCAAAGGGTCAAAACTTTCCAAACCCTTTTGTTGGCGCAATTGTATATGACGAAGAAAAAAAAGAAATAATTTCTTCTGGTTTTCATGAAAAATATGGAAAAGCGCACGCTGAAGTCAATGCAATCAAAAATGCCAACGGAAACACTAAAAATAAAACAATAATTGTTAATTTAGAACCTTGCTCACATTATGGCAAAACCCCGCCTTGTTCTGATTTAATCATTAAATCCGGCTTTAAAAAATGCGTTATTGCAATGCTAGACCCAAACAAAAAAGCCTCTGGCGGTGCGCAAAAATTAAAAAACGCAGGAATCGAGGTTATCTCTGGCGTTTTAGAAAAAGAAGCGAGGGATTTAAATAAGTTTTTTTTAAAAAATATTCAAGAAAAAAAACCTTATGTTATGCTAAAATGCGCAACAACTCTCGATGGCAAAATTGCGCTTGAAAATGGCAAATCTAAATGGATTACAAACGAAAAAGCAAGAAAATATGTTCATAATTTAAGAAGCGAATATCAAGCAATAATGTCTGCTTCAGGAACAATATTAAAAGACAATCCAAAATTAAATGTGCGCTTAAAAAACAAAAAATCGCCAATAAGAATAATTTTTGATCCAAACAATAAAATCCCGCTCGATTATAATGTTTTTAACAATGACAATCGAATAATTTTAATTAACAATTCTACTTTAACTCTTGAAAAACATATTGAGCAGATAAATTTTGATGGAAATTTTGATAATTTGTTTAAAAAATTATACGAATTAGGAATTACTTCAATAATGATTGAAGCTGGTTGTGGGTTTAATAGCTTACTTTTGAAAAATAACGAAGTTGATGAAATTAATCAGTTTATCGCTCCAAAAATTTTTGGCGAAGGTCTTAATTTTGTAAATGGATTTAATTTTAAAGAAATTAACGACACAATCCACTTGAAAGATATTAAAATTAAACAAATGGACGACAATTTGCTAATTAATGGTAAAATAAAAACATATTAAATTGCGAGGAAAAATGAAAATTTTAGTTATCAATGGTCCAAATATAAATATGCTCGGAACAAGAGAGCCTGAAATATATGGAAAAACAACCCTTGAAGACATCAACAAAGAACTTGTTGAATATTCAAAAACGCTTGGCGATATTGAATTTGATTTTTTTCAATCAAACCATGAAGGAGAAATTGTTGACAAAATTCAAGCTTCAAAAGGCTACGATGGCTTGATAATCAATCCTGCTGCATATACTCATACATCAATTGCCATTGCTGACGCAATTAAATCGCTCGAATTAAAGGCAATTGAAGTGCATTTATCAAATCCTCAACAAAGAGAAGATTACAGAAAAATTTCATACACAGCAAGCGCCTGCGTTGGCGTTATTGCAGGCTTTGGCAAAGAAAGCTATAAACTTGCGCTTTTGGGATTAATAAACAAAATAAATGAATAAAGAATTCAAATTTTTAAATATCATTTCAAAAAAAATCGAAAATTCTGAATATTTAGGGGACGATTGCGCTTATTTGGATGAATACAAAATTGCCATATCTTCAGACAGCTTAATTGAAGATGTGCATTTTTCAATGCAATTTATGAATCCATTTGAAATTGCAAGAAAGGCTCTTTTGGTCAATATTTCAGATATTTTGGCTTCTGGCGCAGAACCAAAATATGCAACAATAAACTTAAGCGGAAATTTGAATGAAAAATTCATAGAAGAATTTTATAATGGCATAAATTCAATAGAAAAAGAATTCAATATCAAAATCATAGGCGGAGATTTAACTAAATCCGAAAAAATTACAATTTCAATTACGATTATTGGAAGTTATAAAAATCGAAAAATTTCATCAAGAAAAAATGCAAAAAAAGATTATATTGTTGCAATTGCAGGCGAATTCGGTTCAAGCGCACAAGGATTAGAAGACTTATTTTCTGGAATTAAAGAAAATTATTTCACAAATTACCACAAAAACCCAAAATTATTTCCTGAAATTTCTTCTCAAATTGCAACAAAAGCAACAAAGCCTTATGCAATGATGGATTCATCGGATGGGCTTGTTGATTGCTTATCCCAAATTGCACAAAAAAGCGAAATTGGAATAAATATCGATTTTGAAAAAATCCCCCACAAAACCACCAACAAAGATTTTGTTTTGTATGGCGGAGAGGACTATTCTTTGGTTGTTTGTCTTGATGAAAAAGATTTTAGCAAAATAAAAGGTTTGGTTAAAATTGGAACTTGCATAGATAAAAAAGGCGTCTTTATGAACAGCAAAAAAATCAAATATAAAGCATTTGACCATTTTAATTCTTAAACATACCTAAAAAGACAATGTTTAATTACACTTTAGTCTATTTTAAAAGCCAAATAAATATTTTAGAGTAAAAAATATGAAAAAATATTTATGGGGTTATTTATGCTGATTGATAAACAACACAACCAAGACAGGCAATATTTCCAAAGCGAATTCAAAAATGTTGCAAAAGAATCAATAGGCTGGCTGGAAAATTTGGCGAACGAATATCGATGCAAAATCGAAAAAAAAGAATGGAAAAGCAAATATAATAATTATGTGATTTATGATTATGAGCCATTTTGCGCCGATGGCTTTGAAATCAATTTAACAATTTCTTCAAGACAAATTGAGTATCTTAATTTTGTTCGATTTCTATATGAAAATAAAATGCACAAAATTGGATATTTGAAAAATTGCCTCACACTTTAATCTTGTTTTAACCCTTGGATTATCGCTTCTGTTAGTTTGGAAACTTGCTTAATTTCAAGATTAATTTCGCTAAGTTTAGCAGAAGTCTTATCCCCAACTTTTGGAATAATAGCACGTTTAAAACCAAGCTTTTGCGCTTCTTTAAGTCTTCTTTCAATATTGTCTACAAAACGAATTTCGCCCAAAAGCCCAACTTCTCCAATCAAAATTGTATCTGGTCTAATTGGAATTTCTCGAATAGAGCTGATTATAGCAAGGGCAAGCGCCAAATCATAACTTGGCTCGACAATATCTATTCCGCCAACAACATTAACATAAACATCTTGTTTTGATAAATTCAAGCCAACTTTCTTTTCTAAAACCGCTAAAACTTGCAAAAGCCTGTTGTATTCCAATCCAACTGCAACACGTCTTGGGTTTGCATAATTTGTCGAACCAACAAGAGCTTGAATTTCATGAAGAAATATCCTGCTTCCCTCTAGCGTTGCCACAACCGCACTACCGGAAGCGCCTTGGTGTTGTTCTAATAACATTTGAGAAGGAGAATTGATTTCCAACAAACCGTCATCCTCCATTTTAAAAACCCCAACTTCTGATATTGCACCAAAGCGATTTTTGATACATCTTAAAATTCGATATTGTTTATATTTATCGCCTTCAAAATTAATCACACAATCAACCATGTGTTCCAAAACCTTAGGCCCAGCGATATTGCCTTCTTTTGTAACATGACCAATGATTATCGTTGTAATATTTTTTTGTTTTGCAATTCTCATCAAAACATTTGTGCATTCACGAATCTGCGAAACGCTTCCTGCGCTTGAAGCAACATTTGCACAAAAAACAGATTGAATACTATCAATTATTAAAAAATCAGGTTTTATATTATCAATTTGGTTTATAACTTCATCAATACAAGTTTGATTTGTCAAATAAAGGCTATCTGGCTCAACTTGGAGCCTTTTTGCTCTTAATTTGACTTGCAGGGGGCTTTCTTCAGCGCAAACATACAAAACTTTTAAATTAGAACCGTTAAGTTTTATATCACAAATGCTTTTTGTTGTTTGCAAAACCAATGTCGATTTACCAATTCCAGGGTCTCCCGCTAACAATGACAAAGAGCCTTGAACAAAGCCTCCGCCTAAAACACGGTTCAACTCTTCGATGTTTGTTTTAAAACGAACTTTTTCATCAAGCTCAATTTCTTTAATTTTTGCAATTTTGCTATCACCACAAAGCAAATTTGTTGGCTTTGAAGAATCGAGTTTTAATGTTGTAATTGTTTCTTCGACAAATGTTCCAAATTGAGAACATTCAGGACATCTTCCAAGATATGAAACAGTTTCATACCCGCAACTTTGACAAACCCATTTTGTTTTAACTTTAGCCATAGGAAGATTTTAGCATGAAAAAAAATTGGAATTGCAAAGATGAGCGTTGTAAATTTAACTCTATTCAGGTACAGGGCAAACAGAATAAGTACCGACTCTTACGTTACATTTCGTATTATGGCATCTGGGATAACCAATGGAGCCGCCTCCAGAGCAACCAATCTCATCATGGCACACTTCTCGTTCTTCTTCGGTATTAAAATAACATGTACCACAAGAACTATTCATTACACCTTGTTCATAAACCCATTGACCGGGTAAACTAGTACAAAAATCTGGTCCAATATAATAATTTATTTTTTCACAATATTGTTGTTCGATAGCATAAGCTTCTTCGCAAGTAATGTCTTCTTTTTCTTCTCCAGCACTTCCCTCCTGACACATCATTTCATATTCAATTCCCTTGGAGCTTATGGGGAAGTTGAATTGGTCTTTGTAGGGTGTGTTGGGTTCTTCTTCGCCGTTGATGTCTACTGTTATGATTCCAAGGAGGGATTTAGACATTTCACATCCATCTACTGTTATTGTTCCTGATGAAGATGGGGAGACTTGATATTTTTCTCCTGTTCCAAGGAATAATAAT
>JAFQHZ010000010.1 GCA_017415185.1 Candidatus Gastranaerophilales bacterium | reverse complement strand
CAGAGAGGACTTTTTTGTATAGGGTTTTAAGGGCTTTTTCTTTAAATTCTGCAGGTTTTAGGGTTGTTATCATGATTGTTGCTATGATACCGAGGATTGTCATAACTAATGTTGCTTCTGCCATGGTGAAGGCAGGGGTTAAAGATTTTTTTATCATGAAAACTATACTCCTTTGAGGAGCATTCTAATATATATATATATATTTCAAGTTGATTTTGAGAAATTGAATATTTTGAAGTATTAAAAAAGAGGCTCAACGAGCCTCTTTTAAAATCAATAAAAAATCTTATTGCATAGCGCCTTCAATTAATGCAACAAAGCTTTCTGCTTCCAATGAAGCTCCACCAATTAAGCCGCCATCGATTTCTGGCTGAGCCATTTGTTCAACAATTGTTGAAGGTTTTACAGAACCGCCGTAAAGAATTCTGATTTTATCTGCAACATCTTGAGAATACAATTTAGCAACAACTTTTCTAATTTCGCCAATTGTTCTATTTGCTTCAACAGCATCACAAGATTTTCCAGTTCCAATTGCCCAAATTGGTTCATAAGCAATAACAGATTTTGCAACGTCGTCTGCTGAAATTCCAGCTAATGCTTTTGTAATTTGAGCTTCTAAATGAGCGTCAGTAACGCCAGCTTCTCTTTGTTCAAGTGTTTCACCACAACAAATAATTGGAATTAAACCAGCATTTAAAATTGCAATTGCTTTTTGATTAATAAATTCATCAGTTTCATTGAACATTTGGCGACGTTCGCTGTGTCCAATAATAACAAATTTAACATTAAAATCAGCCAACATTTCAAGAGAGATTTCCCCTGTATATGCGCCTTTTGGATTTGGATTAACGTTTTGAGCAGCAAGGGCTACTTTTGGTTCATTTTTAATTAATTCATAAACTTGCCATAAAGCAGTATAAGTTGGAGCTACTACAACTTCAGGCATTTTTGAAGCATCTAATTTAGAAATTCCATAGTTTATGCCATCCATTAATTCTCTTGCAGCAGCTTTATTGTTGTGCATTTTCCAGTTACCAGCAATAATTGGTCTTCTTGCCATAATATAACTCCTTAAAATTTACTTACAAGAGTTATTCTAGCACAAAGGTATTTTGGGGCAAATTAAATTATAGATTTATTAAGTCTTTCGCTTCTGTTTGAACTTAAAATGTTTCTTAATTTCATAATTGCTTGCGCATGAAGCTGACAAACACGAGACTCGGAAACATTAATTGCTTCGCCAATTTCTTTTAATGTCATATTTTCGTGATAATAGAACACCAAAAGGGTTCTTTCTCTTTCAGGAAGCTTTTTAAGAGCTTGTTCTAATTCTTTTTTGGCGTCGACTTTTTCAAGGGCATCTTCAGGACGAGTTGAATTTTCGTCTTCAATTGTATCAATTATTTCAACACTATCTTCGCCAGTTCCTTTTTTATCGTAAATTGAATTAACGCTAACATCGCTAGACATTATTTCAACAATTTTTTCTTCTGGAAGCCCCATAACTTCAGCAACTTCTTTTGTTGTTGGTGCACGTCCAATTTGTTGTTTTAATCTTTCAGTTGCAATTTTAACTTCTTTGATTTTTCTTCTTAAAGTTCTTGGAAGCCAATCAGAAGAACGAATTTTATCAATAATTGAACCTCTAATTCTCATAAGAGCATAAGATTCAAACTTTGCGCCTTTTGAAGGGTGATATTTTTCAATTGCATCAATAAGACCTTCAATCCCGAAAGAAACAATATCTTCAAAAGAAAAACTTGGCGGTAAATTAACCTTAATTCTTCCAACAACATATCTTGCAAGATAGATATATTGCACAATTAATTTGTCTCTAACCGCTTTATTTGACTTATCTTCTAAATATTTTTCCCAAAGGGCATTTAATTCTTCGTCTGAAAGTCTATTTATTTTTTTATATGAATCAATGTCTACTGTCTGACTCATTTTATTTTCTTGATTTCCCCAATGTCGCTAAATTTAAATCACAATAGTTATTCTCTTAGAATAATGCCCTCATGTCATCATCTAAAAATACTAATGTATTATTGAGCAGTAGTTTCCAAATTTTTATTGATAATTTTTTTAGATTTTTCAACGTTTTTCATTTTTTTGTTGATTTCTCTAATTTCTTTTTTTAATTCTTTGCAATTTGCAACCATTTTATTTTTTTCCATAACTGCTTCATTATATTTCGCAGTAACAGTTGCAAGCTCTTGTCTTAATTCAACTTGAGCATCGTCAAGATTAACAAGTGCAGAGTTAAATTTTTGTTCTTTAATTGAAGAACGATATACTGAATTAACGTTTTTAACAGCTTCTTGTGTTTGAGGAGTTGTTTTGATAGCTGGCGCTAATTTAACCTCAGTCGCTTTATCCATTGAATCAAAAACATTATCAGCAAAAACCATAGCTGAACTTAAACCTAAAACCATTGCGCTTATTAATAACTTTTTCATATTTAACTCCAAATAATTCTAACCTTAATAACCATCTTACTTGATTATGTTCTTTTGGGTCAAACCACATTGGAATAATTACTCCTTTTATTTGATTTTATTTTTTGTTATATAATTTTCTTATGGAAAACAATTATTTAATAGCATTCATATTTTCAACAATAGCAGGTCTTTCAACAGTAGTTGGCGGATTTGTTACATTTTTCATCAAAGGAAATTCGCTAAAATATTTATCCTTTGGGCTTGGATTGTCAGCAGGCGTTATGCTTTTTGTTTCATTGGTTGATTTATATCCTGAAGCAGGTGAAATGATTAAAACACAAATGGGCGCTAATTACGCTTGGCTTGCAATTGCTTTCTTTGGTCTTGGAATTTTAACCGCAATATTAATCGACTATTTCATCCCTGACCACATTCAAGCTCAAATGTTCACAAAACAAATTGGCGCAAATGAAAAATGCATCGATAGCACCGATTGCAAAGAAGACGAAAACGCAGTTATTTCAATAGGAAAAATTAAAAGAGCAGGCTTAATCACAGCAATTGTTGTTGCTCTTCATAACCTACCCGAAGGTCTTGCAACTTTCACTTTAACATCGCAAGACGTTATGCTTGGTTTGGGCGTAGTTTTTGCAATTGCAATCCACAACATCCCCGAAGGAATGGCAATTTCAATTCCTGTTTATCAAGCAACCCACTCCAAAAGAAAAGCTTTTCTTTATTCCTTCCTTTCAGGTATGGCTGAACCAATTGGCGGGATTTTTGGATATCTTTTAATAACAGCATTATTTCCAAATTTGTGCGTTGGATTACTTTTTGCACTTGTAGCAGGAATTATGACATACATTTCCCTAGATACACTTTTACCTCTTTCAAAAGACTACGACACAGGACACTATTCTATTAGTGGCGTTGTTTTGGGGCTGATGATAATGGGAAGCGCTTTGATTTTCCTTCATTAATTTTTAGCTTTTAAAAGACGAATAAAAGTATCATAATAAGTTTTAAATTTAGTCAACGAATTAACACTAAACGCCATTTTCAGGATATATGACGCCCTTAAATAATATTCTTTATTAAATTTTTTATTTGCTTCAAAAATTTCTTGGCTTGATAATTCATAGCTCTTCACACTTGGGAAAATATATGGTTTTTCGAGGCTAATTTCTCCAAGTCGATTTTTATTGACATACTCATAAAATTTTGTCCCTTGAAGCGCAGTTGCAGTATAAAAACTTGCATAATGAGTATTTAATTTTTTTGCAAAATCAAATGTTTTTTTAAGAGTTTCGCGCGTTTCCCAAGGCAAACCTATAACGTAATATGCATAAGTTTGAATTCCTGCACGATGAATCATTGAAACAGTTTTTTTGATTTGTTCAAGAGTAATTTTTTTACCCATTTTATCAAGTAATTCTTGAGAACCCGACTCAACGCCCATAGAAATTAAATTGCAACCAGCTTTTTTCATCAAACAAAGAGTTTCCCAATCAACGGTGTCAACTCTTGTATTAGCGGAAAAATTGATTTTATAACCAGATTCAATAATCAATCTGCAAAGCTTTTGCACCCATTCTTTGTTCAAATTGAAGATATCTGACCAAAAAATAAAATCTTTAATATTGTGCAAAGAAACACATTCCTTGATTTCATCCAAAATTAACTCAGGGCTTCTATATCTAACCATTTTGCCGTTCAAAGGGCTTGCAAGACAAAAGAAACAATGATTAGGACAACCTTTTGATACTCTGATTATCGTTTGTGGTTTTTTAGTATCGGGACGAATATAAATCGAATTATCGATTAAATTTCTATCTAATATTGGCAAATTATCAATATCAGCCTTCAATTCCCTATCAGCAGTTGAAATTATTTTATTGTTTATTTGATAAGTAATTCCTTTAATTTCTTTAAAATTTTTATATTGAATTATTTCATCAAAAGCTTCTTCAATTTCACCCCTAAGAGCAACATCGATTTCTGGATATTTTTGCATAATTGAATAAGAGCTAAAGTTAAATATTGCTCCTTTTACAATAACAACGGTGTCTTCCAATAAATCTCTAGCGTTAGATAAAATAGATAAATCTTTTTCTAGCGTAGTTGATGCAATATTTAAAACAAGAAAATCAGGTTTATAGGTTCTTAAATCTCTAAGAAAATCATAAACCGTTTCGCCTTTTAAGCTATAATCTTTAAATTGAGTTTCGTAACCTCTTTTTTTGGCAATTGCAGACAAACTCATCATATCAACAGGAGGCAAAGGCGGAATGACAACCAACTCGCTCGTTGGCTGTTGACACCTATCTTCTCTGTTCATAATGGGAGCAGGGGGATATACAAAAAATATTTTTTGTTTTTGTTTCATTATTATTTCTTCTTAAGTCGCATTTTAAGCGCAAACTTGACTAAATTATTCACCCAACCTTGAGGCAAAAATCTTGTCAATTTTGCAAACTTTGCATCAACTCCAATATTATAAACTGGTTTTGGATTTTTCAATTCAACAATTTGTGCGATTTTTTTCGCAACATAAATTGGGCTTGTTGCATGCAAAGAGTTTCTATTAGCATTTTCGACCAAAAATTCTTTTTCGGTTTTGAATTTTCCTTCGGCTTTATCTAGCGTTTTTTTATTAACTTCGATTGAAGTTTCCCAAAATTTTGTTGCAACTGCACCAGGACGAATTGAAACAACTTTTGTATTTGTTTCAATAGAATACGCATTTAATAAAATATCGGCACTTTGTTTAGAAGCACAATAAGGCGATAAAAAAGGAAAAATTCCATAACTAGCCATCGAGCTAACATTAATTAATCTTCCATCTTTTGCTAAATTAGGCGCAATATATTTAATTATTCTCAACAAACCAAAAAAGTTTACATCAAATTGCTTTCTTAATTCTAATTCGTCAAGTTCCTCAACAGCTCCTGCAATTGCAATGCCTGCAAAATTTAATATTACATCGAATTTTATATCACGCAATTTTTCTCTTAAATGAATAAAGTTCATTTCATTTGTCACATCCAAGCTAAATTCTCGAACTTTGTCGTCCATCATTCCAACTTGGCGAGATGTGGCATATATGTTCCAATTTTTTTGTTTCAATTCCGCAATGGTGTCTTGGGCAAGTTCGGAATTTAATCCGATAATTAATATATTTTTATCCATAATTCCTATTCTATCTTAAACATGTTTACTTTGATATAGGGTAAAATTTATATGCTTTCATTGAAGCACTAAGAACTTTTTTAAAATCATCACTTTTAAACACTTCATCATCAAAATCAAACTCTGCAACTAATTGTCTTCCGTCTTGAGTATATATTTTGGTAATTTTTAATTCATCGGTTTTATAAGTTCTATATTCTTGATTATCAAGTGTGAGCTTTGCATTTTTTTCATCAGCAGCGCTTTGTGCAGCAATTTTCATCATATTTATTTTGTCTTCGTAATTGCTATTTTTCCAAACATCATTTTTAACATAGCAAACATTTTTGCTTTTTTTGAATTCGCATTTTTCAAATGTCGATTCCATATAATAGGTTTGCAAATTTCTAAATGCTTTTTGAGCTTTTTCTGAATTAAATGAAGTAACTAAAAGAAAAATTAAAGCAATATATAAAACCATAATCAAAGTTGGCAAAACAAATAAAAATATTATTGAAAAAATTATACCTTGAGTTTCTTGCTTAGAATTAAATTTTTCAATATCATCATATTTTTTTGCTTTAAGCGCCCATTCGTTTCCCTTTAATCCGCAAATTAGCGAAAATTGAAACGAAAAAGGAGTGAAAAACAACAAAAATTGCCATAAAGGATAATATACTTTATTAATCAAACCCCAAATCCATCCTCCAAAAAAAGCTCCAAAGTTGAAAAGCTTTGTAACATCATCAGGAAGTTTTGAAGTGATTTTGCCTTTTTTGCAAACTAAAAAAAGTAAAATTCCAATATATAAAAAGCTAATTATAGATATTTCAATCAAACCAAAACATAAGCCTATTGAATTCAAGATAATTATTGAAGAAAAAATATATTTTAAAACATCATTTTCTCTTCCGCAAATATCTGTGATTCTTCTTTTTACATTTGAAATTCCAATAACAATTAAAAAAGCAGCACTCAGCATATATAGCGCAATCATCCAAAGAGGAGATTGAAAAAATACAACATTAATTTTTAATATATTGTTCATATTAAAAATATTAGAAGCTATATGATAATTAATAGGCATTGCCAAAGCAAAGACAATAATTCCTAATATAACGAAGTTAAGGGCAAAATCTCGTCTTCCGATAACGCCTCTATTTGCAAAAAATTTTGTTTCAATATCTAATTCATCAACCATAAAAACCTCATAAATATTGATACAATTATAAATAGTTAATTAAAGTTAATAAATACTTTAAAAGTTTTAAAAATACGCAAAATATGCTATAAAAATAATATGAAAAATATTCTTGTATCGGGCTATATCGGTTTTAATAATTTTGGAGACGAGGCAATTTTTTATGCTTTATCTAATCACTTAAAAAGCCTTAATCACAAAGTTAGCGTGCTTTGCAATAACAAAAAAGAAGTAGCTAAAAAATACAAAGTAAAGTCTTATTATTATAAAAATCCCCTAGAAATTTTATGGGCGATTTTAAATTGTAACATTTTAATTTCTGGCGGAGGAAGCTTATTGCAAAACAAAACAAGCAATTCAAGCCTGTTTTATTATCTTTGTATAATTTTATTAGCAAAATTATGCTTTAAAAAAGTTGTAATTTTTGCTCAAGGAATAGAGCCAATAATAGGCAAAAAACCCGAATTAATAACAAAAACCATATTAAAAATGGTTGATTTCATTAGTGTAAGAGACAATAATTCAAGAAAACTTCTTAAAAGTTGGGGCATTAATTCAACTTTGGTTTCAGACCCTGCTTATGCACTTGCTCAAAATACAAAAATTTCAGACAAAAAAGAAGGTTTAATTGTTCAATTAAGAAGCTTTAAAGGAATGACAAAAGAATTCCTTTCTTCTTTGGCTTTTTCAATTTCCAAAAATTTTCAAAAAGATATAAGTGTTTTTTCTTTTCAAAATGAATTAGACGAAAAGATATGTTTTGATTTTCTTGAGGAATTAAAGAAATACAATATTCAAGCAAACTATATTTCAAACAAAGAAATTGATGAAACAATTAATATTTTAAACAATGCAAAATATGTTATTTCAACAAGATTGCATGGTTTAATTGTTGCAAACGCTCTTAATTCGAACACTTTTGCAATTTGTTACGATGAAAAAATTAAAACCCTTGTTAATGAATTAAATTTAAAAAGTATAGATATTTTTAATTATAAAGCAGAAGAACTCGACAACAAACTTGATGAATTTTTTAATCATTGCCTAAATGAAGTCCATCCATACCGTAAATTTGAATGGGAAAATATAGACAAAGAATTAAATAAATAAAATTAAGGAGAAAATATGTTAGTAGCAAGTATAGATTTAATGGACGGCAAAGCCGTACAACTACAACAAGGCAAAACAAAAGTATTAGAGCGTGAAAATGTTTTAGAATTAGCAAAATATTATGCTCGTTTCGGAGAAGTTGCAGTAATCGACCTTGATTGCGCACTTAATACTGGAAAAAATAATGAAGAATTAATCAAAAAAATATGCAAAGTTGCTCCTTGTCGAGTAGGCGGAGGAATAAGAACAATTGAAAAAGCAAAAAAAGTTCTTTCTTGGGGCGCAAGAAAAATAATAATTGGAACAGCAGCAAGCGAAGAATTTTTATCAAAATTGCCACAAAATAGGACAATGGTTGCAATTGATTCTCGTGATGGAAAAATTACAACAAAAGGCTGGCAAGAAGTATCAGAATTCACAACACTAGATTACGTTAAACGCTTTGAAAATTATTGTTGTGGTTTTCTTTTCACAATTGTTGAACGTGAAGGAATGATGCAAGGAACAAATATTGATTTTATTAAAGAAATCGCTTCATCAACCATAAAACCAATAACCGCAGCAGGAGGCATAAGTTCTGTTGAAGAGATTGTTGAACTATCTAAAAACAATATTGATTGTCAATTAGGAATGGCTATTTATACAGGGAAAATTAATCTCGAAGAAGCCTTTTGCTCTTGTTTAAATTTTGAAAAAATGAATGGTTTGATTCCAACAATTGTTCAAGACGCAAAAACAAGACAGGTTTTAATGCTTGCATATTCAACCCCTGAATCATTAAGAAAAACTTTTCAAACAGGGCTTGCAACATATTTTTCTCGTTCAAAAAATGCTCTTTGGACAAAAGGCGAAACCTCTGGAAATACGCAAGAATTATTAAATGCAAAATTTGATTGCGACCAAGACGCAATACTTTTTAGTGTAAATCAAAAAGGCAATGCTTGTCATTTAGATAGATATAGCTGTTTTGAAGATAAACACTTCACATTTGAAGAACTATTTGATGTCATTAATGATAGAAAAGAAAAAATGCCTCTTGATAGTTATACAACAAAATTGTTTAATGACGAATTTTATTTAAAAAGAAAAATAATGGAAGAAGCTTTTGAAACGGTAAACTTTGAACAAGGAGACGGGCTTGCTTGGGAAGCTGCTGATCTTTTATATCACTTATCTGTTTTTATGGTACACCACGACGTAACAATTGAAGATATAAGAAACAATTTAAAATCAAGGACAAAATAATGAAAATAATTAGCTATAAAGATATTGAGGAAGCAAATTTTTTTCAAAAAATTGATCTTGAAAAAATTGAAAATATAGAAGAAATAATCGAAAAAGTAAAAATAAATGGCGATTGCGCTTTGATGGAATATTCAAAGCGCTTTAACGATGGAGATTTTAAAAATTCAAACGATTTTATAGTTTCAAAACAGGAAATTGATGAAGCCTATAAAAAAATTGACTCCGAGCTTTTAGAATCTCTTAAATACGCAATTAAAAACGTAAAAGAATTTGCTTTTGAACAATTCAAATCCATAAAAGAGCTTGAAATTAAAAAAAACGATTCAATTTTAGGACACAAAATCATCCCAATGGAAAAAGTTTTGTGTTATTGCCCCGGAGGGAATTATCCGCTTTTAAGCTCATGTTATATGACAGTTGTTCCTGCAGTTGTTGCTGGCGTTAAGGAAATTTATGTCACAAGTCCAAAAATTTCGCCAGAAGTTATAGTTTCAGCTCATCTTTCAGGAGCAACAAAAATTTATAAGCTCGGCGGGGCGCAGGCAATTGCAGCATTTGCCTATGGTAGCGAAAGCATTAAAAAAGTTGATAAAATTGTCGGTCCTGGAAATAAATTTGTTGCAAGCGCAAAAAAAACAATCTATGGTCAATGCGATATTGATTTTATTGCAGGGCCAAGTGAAGTTTTAATTGTTGCCAATGATATAAAAGATTCAAAAATTATTGCAGCAGATATGCTTGCACAATGTGAACATGACAAAGACGCAAGAGCATATTTGATTACAACAAACAAAGACTTAGCGCTCGAAGTTCAAAAAGAAGCAAAAGAATTTTTAAAAACACTCAAAACATCACCCATTGCAACAATTGCTTTTGAAAAATCAATGTGTATTATTGTAGATAATATCGAACAGGCAATCGATTTATCAAACAAAAAAGCACCCGAACATCTTGAATTGTTGATTAAAAATCCTGATGAAGTGATTGATGAATTCAAAAATTATGGTTCTTTATTTATTGGTAAATATTGCGCTGAAGTCTTTGGAGACTATTGCTCAGGAACAAACCACGTTTTGCCAACAAACGAATGCGCAAAATATACAGGAGGTTTGAGTGTTTTTGATTTTATAAAAATACAAACATATCAAAATATATCAAAAAATTATTGCATAGAATTGTCAAAAAGCGCTTCAAGATTAGCTCAAGCGGAAGGATTGTACGCCCACAAACTTGCAAGCGATTTAAGGAGAGAAAATTGGAATCATTAAAATTAAAACTAAACAGATTTAGAAAAAGATATGGTTTTGAAGTTATTTCAGGCTTTGTAACCGCATTATTTAAATTAGAAAAAATATTTTACACTTGCAAATGTATAAATTATCCAAAAGAAAAATGCATCTTTGCCCTTTGGCATGCGCACCAATGCGGCGTTTTTTCTTGCAATATGCACAGAAAAACCTGCATAATGGTTTCAAATTCACAAGATGGAGAAATTATTTCAAGAGCAGCAAACGCAGTTGGCGTTGAAACAGTTCGAGGCTCTCAAAACAGAGGCGGTGCAAAAGCGAGCTTGGAATTAATTAAAAAAATAAAAGAAGAAAATCTAAACGGTGCATTGACAATCGACGGACCAAGAGGACCAAACAGGGTTGTTAAAAAAGGAATCATCGAAATAGCAAGATTGACTGGCGCCCCAATTGTTCCTGCTGTTTATTGGAGTCCGCAAAAAAGATTTTTGCAATTTAACTCTTGGGATAAATTTAGATTCCCATTAATCGGAACAAAGCTTGTTATGGTTTTTGGAGACCCAATTCCAGTCAGCGAAAACCCAACAGACGAAGAAATCGAAACAACAAGAAAACAAATCGAAGATAAAATGCATGAGCTTTATAAAGATTTGAAAGAAAATTACAAAACTTATTTAAAACAAAAATAGCAATGCAAATGCATTGCTATTTTTTTAATGTTTTAAAGTAAAATTAAGCTTTTTGAGCTTCTTCAACTAAAACTTTAAATGCTTCTGGTTCATTAGCAGCTAATTCAGCCAACATTTTTCTGTTTACTTGAATATCTGCTTTTTTAAGCATATTCATAAATTTAGAATAGCTTAAGCCCATTTCTCTAACAGCTGCGTTGATTCTAACAATCCAAAGTGAACGCATATTTCTTTTAAGAACGCGTCTGTCTCTGTATTGATATTTTAATTTTTTCATTACAGCGATGTTAGCAACTTTAAAGATTCTAGATCTAGCACCTAAAAAGCCTTTAGCTAATTTTAAGATTTTTTTATGTCTTTTTCTTAATACGTTACCACGTTTAACTCTCATAGTTCACAACCTTCCTTATCTAGTGTATTTCTTTGCATACGGTAATTCTTTAGCAATCATTGCTAAATTTCCTTCGAAAACTTCAGTAGTTCCTGAAAGTCTTCCTTTTCTAGCAGGACTTTTGTGAGCTAGTAAGTGACCTTTGCCAGCTTTTTGTCTTAAAACTTTGCCAGATCCAGTGATTTTGTAGCGTTTTGCTGCAGATCTGTGTGTTTTCATTTTAGGCATTTTGTTTCTCCTTTTGTGTTATACAATCCCTTGTGGCATACCAAAGCCACTTTAGGTAATTAATATCTTATTTTAAACATGATGAATTTGCAAGAGATGTTAAATTTTATAAATTAATACCATTTTCTTAAAGCTTTAAGCGCATCATCAAAAGGCTCTTGTTCATTAAAATGGATATCTACATTGCCTGTATTTTTGTCAACTAAATAATGAACCTCTGCTTGAGAAAAATCAAAACCATAGCCAGTTGCGCCTTTTTCATTTTTTCTATATTCAATTAATTTACCATCTTCAAATATAAATCTTTCATCAACGCTTTTCAAAATTCCACTGTAATCTTTTCTTCCTAAGGATACAATTAATTTATCTCCATTAAACCAATATGAATCTTCTTTTCCATCTTCTCTAGAAAAATAAAAAGCATTTCCGCATGGACGATATTGAGCAGCTTGTTTTTCTTTAAACATTTGAGCTTTTTTAAATACTTCCTGAGATTTTGAATCAATATATTCTAGCATTTCGAGAGTTTCACTTGCTTTTTTGTCTGCAATTTCTTTGTTACCACAAAAAGAAATTTGACTATTGTACGCATTTGAAACAGTATTATTTGCATTATTTAAAAAATTTACATTTTTAAAATTTAAACAACTAACTGGAGAAATATTCATTTACAACACCTTTCATTTTTTATATATCCATACAAAACAAAAATAATTTATTTTTTGCTTTTATTTTTTATTACAAAATTTTATAAAGCTTTTATGTTAATATTTCATTATGGAAAAAATCACCCTTTCAAAATTCTCAAAAGAAGAACTATGCGACTATATTGTTTCGCAAGGCGAAAAAAAATTCAGAGCAGAGCAAATCCACTCTTGGATTTGGGCAAAAAACGCAAAATCTTTTGATGATATGACAGATGTCAAAAAAGAATTTAGACAATTTTTAAGCGAAAATTGTCAAATATTAGATTGCAAAATTAAAACTCGCCAAATATCCTGTGATGGAACAATTAAATATTTAATTGAATTTAAAGATGGACTTTGTGCTGAAACGGTTTTAATGCGATTCGATAATCGAAGCAATCTATCAATGTGTGTTTCTTGCCAAGTTGGATGCAAAATGGGTTGCAAATTTTGCGCAACAGGCAAAAATGGCTTCAAAAGAAATTTAGAAGCTAATGAAATCGTTTCGCAAATTTTATTAGCTCAAAATGATACAGATTTAAAAATCACAAATGTTGTATTTATGGGTCAAGGCGAACCGCTCGACAATTTCGAAAACATCAAAAAAGCAATCGAGCTAATCAATAAAAATCTTCAAATTTCAATTCGCAGAATGACACTCTCAACTTCAGGCATTGTTCCAAAAATTTATGAATTAGCCAAAAACGATTTAATCCCAACGCTGGCAATTTCTCTCCATGCGCCAAACCACGAAATAAGAGAAAAAATTATGCCAATTGAGAAAAAATACAATATAGAAGAATTAAAAAAAGCATTAAAAGAATATAATTCAGCCACTAAAGATAGAATTACAATAGAATACATTTTAATTGGCGGTTTAAACGACACAAAAGAATGTGCTTTGGAGTTGATTGAATTTTTAAAAGATATTAAATGCAATATTAATTTGATTCCATATAATCCAGTTGATGATGGTAATGGTTTCAAAAACCAATCAAAAAAGATATGTTGAAATTTAAATATCTCCTTGAGGCTTCAGGCAAAAAAGTTACAATCCGCCTTGAGCGTGGCGCCGATATTGACGCTGCTTGCGGACAATTAGCAGGCAAACTCGAGCGCAGTTGAGCCTAGCTCTGCTGAGCTTGGCGAAACAAGTGAGAGCATAACTGTGCGAAGTGCGACGGCGGCTGCGTTGAGCAGGCGACGAGCACGCAGACCTTAGATGGGCGACGTAGAAATCTTTGATTTCACAGGAGCAACTCGAGCGAAGCGAAGCGTAGTCCGATGGACTAGCTGAGCAAAGCGAGAGCATAAGGATGTGAAGCACTTGCACAGCGCTGATGAAGCGGTGGGCTAGTGCGGACACTGGACTAAACTCGAGCGAAGTTGAGCAACAAAACTACCCTAAATAAGAAGTAAATGTACTTAATTGAGAATTAAGCGCTGCAATTGTAGAATCCATTTTGTTAAACTGATTTGCAATTCTTGTTTCATAATTTGTTAATCTATCAGTCGCACGAGAAATTCTTGAATTAACGCTCTTAATCATTGCTTGAACGCTTTCTGTTTGCGTTGCAAAATATCCACGCTCAACATCTAAAACGCCATTAATTGTGTTTAACATTCCATCAAATAAACCATTATCTTCTTTTGAAGTATATCCATCAGACAATAGCTTTTTAACGGAATCCAAATTTTCATTTAACGCTTTATCTAATTTTGAACTATCAATTTTCAATTTAGATAAATCATCCTTATCGGAAGATATGCCGATATGCGCAAGCATTGAAAATTCGCCTTCGCCACTAAATACTTTAGAAGTAATGCTTCTCATTTGAGAAAGAATTGAATTAAGCGAAGCATCTCTTCCAATTTTACCGCCCGATTGAGTCATTGTTTCAACAGTTGAAACAACATCATTATAAGAAGACACAAATTTTTCCAATGCAGATTTAATTGCAGAATAATCAGCATCAATATTCAATGTTACAGATTTTTCGTCGTCTTTATTGTTTGAATAATCGCTTGTTGGTTTTTTAACAGTCAAAGACAAATTAGCAATTCCAGAAGATTCGCCTGTAATTGTGTTTGAATTAGAAATAACTTTATTTCCGTTAATATGCACAATTGCATTTTGACCAAGCTCTTGCGAACCAGCCGCCAAAATCTCGTTTTCGCCTTCGCCATGTGTTAAACCAAGAATATTTAAAAGATTAGTTCCTTCGCTTGCAAGGCTGATATTGCTTTGTCCTGTTTGAGTTGCGCTCAAAATAACTTTGTTAGTCAAAGCATCGTAAGAAGCCTTAACTTTAGCATCAGAATTTGAATTAATTTTCGAAATTAAATCGTTAATCGACATATCGCCATTAACTTCAATTTCTTTGCCATTAATAATTATTTTTCCAGATTCAGCAGGATTTCCCTCAGAATCATAAAACCTTAAATCAGCTAAGCCCGATTCAGCAGAATTCATTGCCTGAGTAGTATTCACTGCGCTAACAGCATAAGCGCTTTCATATCCGCCTTCTACTTTTGTGTGCAATTTAAGAGCAGAAGCCAAATTTGAAGTATCACCAGAAGACCCCAAAATTAAAGAAGCTTCATTATCAACAACAAATTCGCCGTCAACTTCTTTATGGGCTTTTATTGAAAACATTCCGTTTTCATCAACTTCAGCTTTAATTTGACCTTTTGAAGCAGTGTTGATTTTATCCATTACATCTTTAAGAGAATCTTCATCAGAAATTTCAATGTTGAATTCTTTTCCATTTAAAAACATTGAAAATTCGCCACTTTTAGCTTGCCCATTTGCAAGATTAATAAATTTTGCGCCTTCAAGTCCTTCTTTCGATGTTGCACCAAGGCTATGAACGCTTTTTGCAGTAGTTGAAGTTGCAATTTGTTCAATAAATAATTCTATTTGAGAAGCTGCCACGCTTCCAGAAGATGTCGCTGTTGCATAAGCGTCGTTTGTGGAGCTAATTTTGGTATTGTTCCACATATCAGAAGAAGAATTATAAATCGTTTTAGTAAAAGTTTGAAGCGCAGATTGTAAAGTTGAAAATTTGCCTTTCAAACTTGTTAAGGCAGTGTTTTTAGTCTCAAGAGTGCTTAATTTATCCTCTAGAGGAGTAAGAATGGAAGCTTCTTTCACAGCAACAAGCTGCGAAACAATTCCCGATATATCAAATCCTGAGCCTACGCCTGTAATAGAAAACGACATTCTAAAAATCCTTTTTTTCTAAACTATATCCATATATTATATAGGACACTATTCCACGCTACTACATTATTATAGCATATTTATTAAACTTTGTAACGAGTTTTAAAAAAATCATACCGAAAAACTATAATATATTTATGAAGGAAAATATCGAAATTTTATCCAAAAAATGCAAAAATAAATCTGTTGTTTTTTATTGCATTGGAAATTTGTTTGAAGAAATATACGAAAATTTTAATTTAAATAAGCTCTTTAATATCAAAGCACTATGCGATATCAAATTTGAATCAAATGGCTTTTATAAAGGCTTTCCTTCTATTCCAACAAAAGAGCTTAAAGACATTTCTTTTGAATATTTAATCATAGTTTCCCCTGATTTTGATACAAAAGAAAAATTTTTAAAAGAGAACAATTTCCTGAACAAAAAAACCAAAATATTAAATATTCAACAAAAAAAAGAAAAAATTAACTCTCAAAAAAAATATGAAAAAATAATTAAAAACTTTAAAAACAAAGAAAAACTAAAAGTTTTATTCATTTGCGAACAAAACGAAAAATGGAGCTACACAAATTTATACAAAGCTTTTAAAAACGACGAAAAGTTTGAAGTCCTTCCGATCGCCCTATTTCCTGTAACTTCAAAAGGGGAAATTATTTATACACAAGAAGAAAATAAAAACTTTTTTAATAACTTAAATATTGATTCAATCGATTGTTTTGATTATGAAAAAAAACAAAATATTGATATTAAAACCCTTAAACCTGACATTGTTTTTTATCAACAACCTTGGTATTTAAACAACTGCAACCATCCAAAATTCGTTTCCGATTATGCGCTAACAATTATGTCTCCTTATGGCTATACAACATTAAGCGAAAAAAATTGGGGAAGCAATAGCACAAAAGAAATTTATCAAAATTTATGGCTATTTTTTGCCGAAAGTCCTTATCATGTCAAATTTTATAAAAAAGCAGCAAAAATGAAAAACAACCTTGTTGCCCTTGGGTCTTTAAAATTAGACAATTATCTTGAACCAATCAAGCAAAATCCTTGGAAAAATCCGCAAAATCTAAAAATCATTTATGCCCCACATCATTCCCTTGGTTTAGATGGCTTAAAAATGTCAACTTTTGATGTCAATTATAAAAATTTTCTTGATTTTGCAAAAAATAATCAAAATTATTCTTTTGTTTTTAAGCCACATCCAATGCTTAAAAATGCAGTAGTCGAACATAATTTAATGATAAAAGAAGAATATGAAAATTATTCAAAAGAATGGCAAAATCTGAAAAATTCTTCAATATATAATAAAGGCGAATATTTTGATTTATTTAAAACATCTGACATTTTAATTACAGACTGCTCTTCTTTTTTAGCAGAATATTACCCAACAAAAAAACCAATAATCTTTTTAAACCGCAAAGATAGAGCCCCTTTTGATAGCTTTGGCGAAAAACTTAAAAAAGGGTTTTATGAAGTTCAAAACTTTAATGAAATTGAAAATTTAATAAAAGAAATAATAAAAAACGACAAATTATTCAAAACAAGAGAAAAAATAATCAAAAAAGAATTCTTTATGGATGATTTAACATACAAAAAAATACATTCTTATATTGTTAATCGATTATTTTCTTAATTAATTCAACAATTCTTTTTGAAGCATTTCCATCATCAACAACATTTTTTTCTTGAAGAAATTTTTTGCAATCAGCTTGATATTGAACAATATCAAATTTTAAAATATTTTCTCTTAATTCATCATTTGTTTTTGAAATCAAAAAAGGAGTTTTTTCTAAAGGATAATAAAAACCACGAGTTGTATTATATTGCTCAATATCGCTTGCATATACAAAACAAGGGCGATTTGTCAAAATATAATCAAACATGCAACTTGAATAATCAGAAATTAAAACATCCACCCCAGCAAGCAATTCTTGCATATCAGAATAATAAGTTAAATCATATAAAGAAGCTTTTTGTTCTAATATTTTTTTATCTTTTTTGACATTTGTTGAATGAAATCTTGTCGCAACAACCCATTTTCCGCCAAATTTTTCTTCAAGAGTGTTTTTTAAAATATCATAATTTAAATCATAACATTCAATATCAAGCGAATCTCTAAAAGAAGGCATATAAAGCGCAATATTAATATTAGAATCAAGCTCTAATTCATCCAACACCATCTTTTTATATTTTTTTGAATCTTCAAAAAAAATATCGTTTCTAGCATGTCCTAATATTTGAATTTCGTTTTTAAAGCCAAGAGCGCTTTTATAAATTTCTTTTTCCCAATCACAATTTGCAATCATCAGATCGCAATTCTTGAAATCCTTATCAAACCAATGCATAAATGAATCAGTCAAAATGCTTGTTTGGGAATCATAAAACATTTTTTTAATACCCAAAGACCCATGCCAGGTATTAATATAAAATTGATTTTTTTTCTTTGTTAAACCCAATCTTAAATCTTCAATTTTATATGAACTATCAATCCAGATTTTTGCTTTTGAAAGTTCTTTCATTTTTAAAGAAATATTCGAATAATCAACAAATCGAACCCCTTTTAAATCGGAAATATTTTTTGAAAATTCGGGATAAGCAAGCCAAACAAGCTCATAAGGCAAATTTTGTCTTAAAATTTCTTTTGCAATATATTTTGGATTACATCCAACACTGCGCCCTTGAGAAGAACAAAAAACAATTTTGTTTTTTTGAACACTGTTAAATTTATTTAAAAATTTTGAACAAAAATTGATTGTTTTTTTATAAAAACCACACAAAAAAGAAACAAGAAAATATTTCAATTTAACACTAAAAAACATTTTCTTTTTCCTTTAAATATTCAATTGTTCTTTCAAACATTTCTTCAATTCCAATTTTTGAACACCAACCCAATTTTTGCAATTTTGAAGAATCTAAACACATTTTTATTGTTGGATTATATCCTCGATTTGTTGAATCAATTTCAAATTTTAAATTTAAGCCATGTTTTTCAGCTAACATTTTTGCCATATCTTTAATGCATATTGCAGTTTTTTCGTTTGAAAGGTTATATATTTCGCCAACTTTTCCATATTTTAAAACATAAAACATTCCAACAATCGCATCAGTCAAATAGCAATAATTTCTTGTAGTTTCACCATTGGTATATAAAATTATATCTCTCTTTTCAAGAGCGCTTTTTGCAAATTGCGCAAAAACACGATTGTCATTTATTGATATTCCAGCACCAAAAGTTTGAGTTAATCGAATTATTTTAACATCAACGCCATATTGAGAAATATATGCAGCGCAAAGATTTTCAGCAATTTTTTTTGATTGCGGATATGAACTTCTTGGATTTGTTGAATCGATATAGCCAAAATCTTCTTCTTTAATTTTTTCTTCCTTATTTATAATTCCATAAGCTTCAAGGGAAGAAAGATATAGCACTTTGGATTTTTTTTCAAAAGCAAAATTTAAAACATTTTTCATTCCTTCAAAAGAAGTTAATATAACATCGGCTGGTTTTTCTATCATTTCTTTTGAAGAAGTAATACTTGCACAATGAATTATATAATCAATTTTTTCTTCGCATTTGATTGGATTTTTAATATCCTGTTCGATAAATTTAAAATTTTCATTATTTAATACTTGCTTAAACTTTTCTTTTGCTTTTTTGATATTTCTTACTAAAGCAAAAACTTTAATGTTTGATTTTCTAGTTCGATTAAGCGCAAGCAAAGAAAAAACAAGTTCGCTTCCAATTAAACCATTTGCGCCGGTTATTAAAAAATTTATATTTTTAAAATCACCAAATATTGAATCTTTAACAATTGAATCAATATCTTCTTGCCAAATTTTATTTCCAACTTCAAACAAGTTTGTTTTCCTTTACTTTAACATATTCCAAAATGCCTTTTAAAATATAGACGTCTTCAGGCGTTGTTATTTTAATATTTCCAAAATTGCCTTCAACTAAATATACTTCTTTTTTAAGCTTTGTGTAAAGCGTGCAATTGTCGACTATATCATCATAATTTTCAATTTCATTATGAGCATTTAAAACATCTTGAAGTCTAAAGCTTTGAGGCGCTTGCGCTTTAAAGGTTTCTTTTCTAATTGGAACATGGTGCGCTATTTTGCCATTTTTGCTTTCAACAATTGTTTCACAACATGGTATTGCTGTAATTGCATTGCCGTTTTCAATAACGCTTTTAATATTATCATCAATCACTCTTGAATTAATTATTGGTCTTACTCCGTCATGAATTAAAACAATCGAATCAGAAGGATTTTCCTTGCTTGCAACATCAAGCGCATTTTTGATTGATTCCATTGCACAAGCTCCCCCTTGAACAATTGAGCAAGCTTTTTTTATATTAAACTTTTGTACTAAATTATAAACATAATTAATATATTTATCTAAAGTTGCGATATAAATTTTATCGATATTATCGTGTTTTTCAAAATGCTCAAGTGTATATATTAAAATCGGCTTGCCTTCGATTTCTAAAAATTGTTTTGGTAAATCGTCTTCTTTATTGTTTAATCTTTGCCCGATACCTGCCGCAAAAATAATAGCTATATTCATAAGAAAAACGCCTCTTTTAATAATTCAAAAAATGTTTTTTCCATTAATGGAAGTATGATTATTTTTTTATTTTTAAAATCTTTTTTCAAATTTTGATAGATATTAAATGTGTTTAAAGTTGCAATCAAAACGCAATCAAATTCGATTTCTTTAATTTTTGAATAAGGGACGATTTTATAATCAAAATCTAATTCGTTATATTGTTCAATTTTATATTTTTTGTCAGAAATTCCAATAATATTTAAAGAGCTTAAATCATAGTTTTCTTTAACGCTTTTTAAAAACAAGCCAGCGCCATAAATTAAGATTTTTTTATTTTTTAATTTACAACAAAGCTTATTTAATTGGCTTTCAAAATTATTTTTTTTCAAAAGCTCTTTATGCTCAAGCATTAAAACCCCTATTGATTTCCTTTTTTATTTTTAAGCATTTGATTAAATTCTTCATCAAAGTCTTTTTTCATTTTGTTTTGTATTTCAATCAAATCATTATGAAGTTTAACTCCTGAACCTCGAATTTTTGCCTTATAATCAAATTTAGATTTAACTTCTTCCATTTCTTCTTCAGCTTTTGAAATAATTTTAAATAATTTTTCGATTTCTTTTTCGCTGAAATTTTGTGCCAAAAGCCTTTCCCTTAGGGCATCTTTATGCTTTTGTCTTTCTTTTAAAACTTCGCCAAAGCCCCAATCGTTTGCGCCTTCTTCCTTTTTTTTATTTAATTTTGAAAGCTCTTCTTGCTCTTTTTGCGCACGTTCAAGCTCTTCTTGAAATTGATTAAAATCTTCAAAACTCATTATTTTACATCCTCAAATTTATAATCACACACTTGATCAATTGTATATTTACACAAATATAGCAATATAATTTCCCTGCTTAACAAATGAAAAGTTAAGGCATTGCCATAAGCTTCATTTGCCCTTTTAGAGCACAAATCCATCATTTCATTAAGCTCTTTTTTGCTCATTCCAACAGCTTCATAAACATAAGTTGGCGAAAATTCAGCTTCTTGATAAGTCTCTCCAATTACGCCATATTTTTCAGGAGCTTCTCTGAGTTTTGTATGTTTGCCCATGGTAAACATACTTTTCCCATAAGTATTAATAATGTCTGTATTAGCGCATATTTCATCGATGGTCATCATAGCGTCTTGCTTTGTTTCAGCAGGAAAACCAAAGAAAATAAACGCAAAATTGAATATTCCAGCTTCTCTTGCCGCCCTTAAAATATTCAAACGATTATCGATATCAATTCCTTTATTGATTAAATCCATAATCCTTCGAGAACCAGATTCGTAACCCCAAAGAACCATTTTTAGCCCAGCACGAGAGGCAAGTTCGAACAATTCTTTATCAAACCCTTCTTCAAGTCGAGCATCGCAGAAAAACTGAATATCCAATTTTTCGTCAATTATTCTTTGACACATTTTTTTCATATATGAAGGACTGATTGCTTCATCAATAAATTCAAATTTTGTGATTCCATAATTTTGATTGAAATATTTTATTTCATCAATCAATTTATCCAAATCTTTTATGTTATAACACATTCCAAAATCATGATCGCAAAAGCTGCATTTTCTCCAATAACAGCCACGAGAAGTTTGAAACGGCATTACAATTTCGGGAATAAAATATTTTGATAAGTCATATCCCTTCAAACTTGCCATTTTCATATCGTTCAATTTTAAAGGTTCAATGATTTCATTTTTGCAAACTTTTCCGTCTTTTATATACATTAAATTTGGAACTTCTTCAACAGGAATTTCGCCATTCACATGTTGTGCTAGTTTATAAACAGGAATTTCCCCTTCTTCAAGAGCAACGGAATCACAGAACAAATCAAAAAATTCTGGATGTTTTTCAATGGCGTCTGCGACACGTCCAAAATGATTTCCGCCGATACTAATATGGGCTTTTGTTTTTTGTTTTAAAATATTAGCCAAAGTTAAACCCGCAACAATTTGGCTTGAAGAATTAATTGAAATTCCGATATAATCGGCGTTTTGCTTAACAATATCGCCAACTACACTTTCGTAATAATCCCTAAATATATTAGATTCTTTATCAAAAACATAATATTTTATAGATTCAAAATCTAATTTCATTAAATCATTAGAGTAGCTAATATATCCTAGTTTTGTAGGGAAATAAGGGGCTGAACATATTTCTAGAGCAGTATTTATCGTATTAACCGCATTAACAAACAATTTTGGATTATAAAAATGCTCTTTTGATTTCATAATTTCAACCGCTTGTTCAACCAATATTGGCGTTCTATCGAGCTGACGTTCATATTTTTGAAACATATTTAAAAGCATTGAAGATTTTGCGATTTTGTTTCTCCATTCAAAAGGATAATCTTCAAATTTTTTGCCTTTTTGATAAATTGTTTTTATCTCTTCTTTTGTTTCGCCAAGCATTGCTTTTGCTCTTTGCAAAGCATTTGAAACATATTTTCGAGTCAAAATTTTATTATAAAAATCGATATTTAAATCCATCATAGTTGCTTCATAAGGCGAATTTTCAAATTGCCCCATTAATGTTGCAATAGCAAAATGCGGACTTATTGGCATCCATTGCGGTGGAAACAAAAATAATACTTTCATGCTAATCCCTCTTTTCTTTATATTAGCACATATTTCATGATTAAAAATAAGCCGAATGCTTGAAATGCACTCGGCTTATTATGTCCCCCAAAAATTTATTTTTATAGCATTCTTGCTAATTCTTTTTCGTCTAAATTATTATCTTCAGCATATTCTGCGATAATATCATCAACATCAACTTCTGGATTTTCTTCTTGAGCTGCTGCAATTAAATCTTCAAGTTCATTAACATTAGCATTTGTGATTGCAACTGCTTGCTGACCATCTCCAGTTTGTTGCGCTTCGCCATTTGTTTGAGTTGTTCCTTGGTTTTCGCCGTCTTCATCGTCTTCGCCTTTAGCGCCATCTGCGCCTTCAGCAGTTGGATCTGTTTCAATATCAGCTTCGCCATCGCTTACTAAATTATCGCCATCAAGGTCTGCATATATTCCAGAGCTTCCAGCAGGAACGGTTGCATTACCATATTTGCTTGAGCCAAATCCGCCGCTTTCAATATTGCCCCAAATAAATGTTGAGCTTAGATATAAATCTGTGTCTTTAACTGAACCAGCTCTTGAGAACTTGCCTTCTTGACCATTTCTTATTGCTTCAACATCTTGAGCAACCATACCCAACATTTCGTGGTATCCTTCTGCGCCACCAAGAGCTTCATTATTGATAAAGTCAGCTTTAGATACGCATTCATATCCTAATTGGTCTAAAATACTTGATAAATTGTTTTCTGCGCCTTGAGCATTTCCGTCTGGAATTACCCAATCGCCCCAAATGATACTTGCTTTTGAACCATCTGTATTTTCAATTACATTACCTTCGTTATCAACTAATGAAAATGAATATGTTCTATATTTTCCAGCTACATCCTCACATTCAATTTCTGTGATTCTAATGCCATATTTTTCTTCAATTTCTTTTGCATTTTGCATCATACCATCATGAGTTACGCCATTGTGTTCTTTTGCATAAGTCCATGCGCCGTATTCTTTAACCAATTGAGGAATCATTGATTCAATATATAAGTCTTGCGCACAATCGAATGAATCTGCCATTGCAGCCGCTGCATAACGAGTTACAGTATTACCATTATCATCAACATAAGTAATTGTTCTTGTATCACCAGCAGCAACAGTATAAACGCCTCTTTGAGTACAGCCATTATTTACAATGCCGCCACCCCAAGTTAATCCGCCTGCATAACAATCAGATTTTAATAGGGTATATTCGCCATTTTCATTTAATTCAAACGTTGCTAAATCGTCAACCGTTTGATTTACCATATCTTTTGTTACAATACCTTGCAGATCTTCGCCATTTGCCATTTTTTCATCAACAAGCTCGTTTGTGATATTATCATTTTCATCTCTAAAGCTTGAAGCTTGAAACCAAATTGGAAGACCATTATTTACATTATTTGTATCATCGTCATCATCATTGCTGCTGCTACTGCTGCTACTACCATAAGTTGCAGTGTGAATATCAACATTATCATAATAAAAATCTGAAGTAGATGGTGCCATTACTACAGTTGGATAACTTGCACTACCAGCACCTGAAGGTGTTGAATTTGTAGTAGCAACAGGATCTGATACTGTTTGAGGGGTGTATGTAACAGGTTTAGCTGCTGGTTGCGCAGCCTTTAATAATTCTTCGTTGACTAAAGCCATGGGGGGGACTCCTTATATATTAGTTGTTTCTTATATATATAAAGTTTATATATATAAAATTATTGCCTTTTTGCTTTGTTTTTTATTAAGAAATGTTAAGTAATTAAAAAGCGAAAAGCCCACTAATAGGGGCTTTTAGAACTTGTTACAAAAAACAAAACAAAAAAGATGGCTTTCGCCATCTTTTTATCAAGATATACCGTTTATTTTTATTACATATCTATTTCATCAGCAAGCTTGTCAGCATCAACTCCGTATTGAGAAGCAATTGTTTCAATAACTTCATCAACATCTTCGCCATTTTCGATTGCTTCGTCAACTGCAGCTTGTGCGTCTTTAACTGCACTATTGAAGTTTGCTTGTCCTGCCACAGCGATTTGTTGTTGAATATCTTGCTTTTCAGCTTCTGTTAAGTTCATTGATTTTTCTGCGATTTGTCTTTGGATTTCTTCAGCTTCTTTTTGAGCTTCCATTCTTGTTTGTAAATCAACATTTTCATCATTTGCAATCGCAATTGTTTCTGCATATTTATCAGAAAGCGTTTCAATTGAGCCAAAATCAGGTTTTGAATTTGTTATACCGAAATTAACTGCAGCGCCTCTTACAGCTCTTCCGCCTTGGTATAATGAAGCACCTCTTGCATTAACAGCATCTAACGTATGTTCAAATGTCAAGGCTTTACAGAACCATCCTTTATTACCATAAGCATTACCGTTAATACCGCCAAATACTGCGCTTACACCTTGAGCCATTGTTAGAGTTCTGCCGTATTTATTGTTAATTGTTTGACCTGAGCCAGCATATAAATTGTTATCTAAGCCAGTTTGAATATTTGCAATTAAATCTTCATATCCTTGTCTATTGCCCATAAAGTCTGCTTTAGATATACATTCATATCCTAATTGGTCTAAAATACTTGATATATTAGTTTCTGCGCCTTGTGCAGTGCCGTCTGCTGTTAAACAATCTGCAAAAATAATGCTACCTTTTTTGCCGTTTGAATCTTCTAAAATTTCAGCATCTTCAGCATACACATGAGCCAAAATTTCTTCATCACTCATTCCGTCCGTACCTTCCATATTAACTAAAGAGAAGGAATAAGTTCTGTTTTGCCAAGCGTCATGATCACCTATTGCGTCTGCTCTGATACCAAGTTTTGCTAGTTCAATAGTTGCAGGAGAATTTGGAGAACCAAAAATTGCTTTTAAGTTGTAATTACATCCTGGACCATAAGCGCTAATTACTTCTTGTAATCTATTTTCAATGTATAAGTCTAATTCTGAATCAAATGAATCAACAATTGCATCAAGCAAAGCTACGCTTTTAGCATCACTTTCGTCAAGAACGCCATCGCCATTTGCATCTTCTTCAATTAAATCAACTCTCCAGTCTTGGTTGTTAATCAAGTTATGTTCAACATTGCAAACGCTATCCATGATTGTTCTATCAAATAAGCCGTCGCCATGTTTTTGTAAATCAAAGGCTGCATCAGAAGCTCTATTGTATCCAGTGTATTCGTCTGTTTTACCATAAAAATCATCATAGATATTCGCATCATAGCTTTGACCCATAGTCACAGCAGTTGCAGAATAAACAGTTGTTCCACCGGCATTTCCGCTTGGATTAGCAGCAACCGTTGCTGCTTGAGCTTGTTTTAAAACTTCTTGGGAAATTAATGCCATATCAATACTCTCTTTTCTTGGGGTTTAGGTTTACATATTAATAAAAAATAAATTTTATTTTTTATTGACAAAATTTAAGGCATTTATTAAGAAATGTAACAAGAAATTATATATTTGATATATATTTCGCAAATATAACAGTAATAAAATATGAATAAAAAAGTCATCAAAGTCAGGAAAACACTTGCTTAATTGGATTTTTTCGCAATAAACAAAAGTTCATTAATATTTTCTTTTTTATTTCCTTTTCGACTTTCAAAATTCTGACTTTTTATTTTTACAACCTTATAAAATTCAAACAAACTTTTGTTTGAAAAAAAGTTCTCAATTTCAAATATTGTATCGTTAATTTGTTCCCTTTCGTGATTACTTGAACTATCAGAATAACTAAGAACAATATATTTACATTTTGTTTTTTCTAATTGCTTCAACAACAATTCTTTAAATGTGTTTCTAACATTAAAGCTTGTGTATTGCAATTTTTGAACTCTATTTTCTCCTGAAGCTCCAATAATTTGACTTTGAAATAATTCCTTGTCTTTAATATCGTTAAATTTTGCAATGGAATTTAATAAATGATAGTTTGAATCATATTGTCGCCAATTATATGGAGGGTCAAGATATATGATATCCGCTTCTATTTCTGCAATTAAATCAAAAGCGTCTTTTTTGTATATTTTTGAATCTATTTTAGTCGTATCTATTGCAGGAATAATTAATCTAAAATCTTGCAAAGTGTTTGCTCTAAGCTCTTTATAAAACGCTTGATATGTTGCACTTGTGTTTGAAAATATACATACAGTTTCAATTAAAGAAGTCAATAAAATATAATATTCTGATTCATTTAAAAGATTATTATTTTTCCAGTAACAAATAGTATTGAAAATGTTATCAAGTCTTTTTGCATGTTCTAATGAAAAAAACAAACGCTCGCCTGTTAAATTTTTCTTGTCCAACATTTTTTTTATCTTTTGAACAGAAACACCATCATTTAATTCTTCTAAATATTTTTTTGCTTTTTGAATATATTTTTCATCGAAAGGATATTCAAAAAAAGACTCCAAAGTTTCCTCGATTTTAGTTTTTGCATATTTTTTTTGAATATTTTTCAAAGTTTTTAAATATACAAGATTAATATATCTTGAATTTTTGCCACCAGCACAATAGTTATCAGCAAAAAAATTATATTTAACATCATCATAATCGCTAAAATCACAATAATATGTTAAATATGTCAAAACTTCGAATAATTTACTGTTTTCATTTTTATTTAAAAAATCTTTTGCTGTTGTATTTTGGTTTTCTTTAATTAATTTTTGTATATTATTTTTAAAATTAGAATGTTGTTTTATATTGTTTAAAATTATAGAAAATTTTTCATTAGAATATAGTTTTTCAAAAACAGGCATTTGACAACAATCTATATATGCTTTTCCTAGCACAAAAGATAAATCATTAATGTCGTTTGAAATTATATTAAATTTTTTCTTTTTAAAAAAACGACCAACGTTTGTTGTTCCACAAAAAGCATCAAACAATGTCATATTAGGTTTAATATTTATAATTTTTTCAATTTCCTGGTAAATATTATTGCAAAATTTTGCCTTATTTCCCATGTATTTTTCCATAACACTAATCCTTTTGACAAATTATCAGCAATTCATTCCCTGTAACTTTATTGGGCTTTTGACCAAAATTTCTATACAAATAATCGATTTCATTAACCAAAACATTATTATAATACTTTTTGCATATTTCTATAATTTCGTTTTTTGTAATAATGCATTGAGAAGTATCTGAATAGCTTATTACCAAATTTTTTTTATTCGCATTTGATAATTTAATTATGTTATCAAATTCATTACCTGCTTGGCTTTTAATGCAAAACGGTGATTGATATCTATCATTTCTATATCTTCCAAAAAACTCAATATTCGGATAATCATATTTTACAAGAGTTTCAAGTATATGATAAAAACGTGAATAATGCGCATTTGTATATGGAGGATCTATATATATTGTGTCGACTTTTTCCATATATTTTTTAAATTCTTCTTCAAACAAATCTTTATAATCACAACAAAAAACCTTATTTTCCTTGTTTTTATCCTTATAAGTTATTTTTTGAAATTCTTCTTGTATATTTTTAAAGCAAGCTTCAACATCCAATGTTTTTTTCTTAATTATTTTTATAACTTCTCTTTGCAAACGCTTTTCGCTTGAAATTTTTAATCGTTGCGGTTGAGCATAATGGTCCCCAACGCTTGTAACAATATTTCCAACATAATAAATTAACATTGACAAATAAATATAATATTCTTCTTGAGATATAATCTTATTTTCTTTTAATTTGTCTAGTGCAAATCGATAGGAATCGATAAACATAGCTTGCTTTATCGAAAAATATGGACAAGCATAATTAATGCAAAACAATGCATAATTTTTGCGAGTTTTTTTTAAATCATTATAAAATTCAAAAGAATAAATTTTCTCCATATCCTTAAAACACGAAAGCTTATCATTATAGTTATTTAAATATGGAGTATTATCATAATAATTTTTAAATTCTAATAGCGTTTTTAAATCTGGTTCGTTTGTTTTTAATTTATTCAATAAATCTTTCTCATAAGAATATGGATTCTTAAAAATCATTTTCAAATAATCTAGATTATGCTTGAAAAAATCTGATTCGATAATTTTTTTATAATCAATTAAAGAATAATCAATATTTGAACTTATTTTTAATGTTGCCTTTGCAACAGCACAGCTATATTGTTGAATATCGTTAGAATAAACAACATAATCATCCATTAAGGATTGCCCAACAATTGTAGAACCAGCAAACAAATCCAATATACAACCATTTTTTGGGGTAATTAAATCAATTTGTTCTTTTATCTTGTCTATTAATTTGGTTTTTATTCCTATATATCTTAATAGTACATGTATCAAATTATTTTTCCCATCCCTTGTTTTTAAAAGCTTGCCTATGCTTATTCATATACGTTTCTTTTTGAGACGAAATATTAATATAAAGCTCTTCTTTTAAGCAAAAAGCTTCGCAATTTTCTTGTGATAATTCTTCTGAAATTAAAATTTTACCTTCTTCATCAAAGCTTATAAGCAACGAATCAAACAAAAAGTCATGATTTGGACACAACAACAGTCCATTGTTTCCATCTGTTTTTTGTTCATCATTTGAATATTTCCAAGGATAAATATGGGAAGCAATCAAATATTGATCTCCTGAAACATTACATCCGCATATTGCACACTTATGCTCATTTTCGTCCAACATATTAACCAAATTGCGTTTAAAAATGTTTTGCCCACGTCTACTTTTTGTTGTTCTTAAAACGTCATATCCACGTTCATTTGAAATTTTTGCCACAGATTTCAAATTTTTTGAAAGATTATTGCTTTTTTTAATTGCAATTGAAGATGTTGAATTTTCGCCTTTTCCTATGGAAAGCATAATTTCTTCTTTTTCACTTTCGCTTAAATCCAACAAAAATTCCCTTAATTTTATAAAACAGTTATCTTCAAAATGAAGCAATCTTTCAATTTTGGTATATTTAAGCTTATTAAGTTTAATTTGCAATTTGTTTATAATGTCATTTATTATGTTTTCATAATTATCATTAACATTAATTGAATCAATAAGAGTATATAAAGAAAACAACAATGCTTCAGAGCGAAGTGCACTTTTTTGGCAGTTGGCTATTCTTTTTTTTACATCTTGATTATCATTGAAAATTTTAATATTACTCAAGAAAGCTTGTCTATCTTGCTTATACAAATCCAAATATAAATCTAATAAAGTTTTATCACTATATAAGACATAGATTCCAAAAATTGGGTTTGCCAAATCAATATCAGAATATAATAAAATATCAGACAAATATGAATCATAGTCGTCTTTCAATTCATCATCAAGAGTGTCAAAAATTTCTTGCGAAGATTTATGTGGATTAAAAGCACTGTTCAAAGAAAGCAAAAATATAACAAAGCTTTTTACAAAAGAAGAAGGATTTTCAAACCTTGATAAACATTTTTTCAATATTTGTTGACGAGCGAGAATATGTTTTTTTTCTTCTTCTGAAATATTATCGCTCGCAGCATAATACACTCTTAATTTCTTTAATATTCTAATTTTTTGATGATGATCACCATTTGGATTATTAAAAACATCAGATAAATATGTGCAATATGTGTTCAATGTTTTTGTATTTGTATTAAATAAAGGATAAACTCTTTTGTTTTTTTCAACCGCTGTACTAGTAAAATCATTTCTCAAATCATCAGAACTAACAAATTCTTCTAGACGATTATGAATTTGTTCTATTATTTCCATGCTTCCCTCTATATTAATGCTGCACGTTATCTTTTATTTATATATAAATCATATCATGATTCATGTTTCATAACATATTATTAAGCTTTTCTTCATACAACATATTCGATAAATCAAAAATTTAAATGCAAAAAATTTGCCGCGTCTCGGAATCGAACCAAGGACACAGGGATTTTCAGTCCCTTGCTCTACCAACTGAGCTAACGCGGCAAATCTATTCAATTTTCATTTATTCTTTTGCTCATGTTAGCTCAGTTGGTGGAACTTTTAAAAGGCTCCGTTTCACTCGCCTAGGCTAACGCGGCAAATCTATTCAATTTTAAAAAATTAACTGAATCTCAAAACCCAGCTATCTAATCATAACAAATAAAACACTTTAGTCAAGCATTTAAATAATACAATCAAATCTTCCGTTTTCAAAGGTATAAGAAGGGTAATAACCGTAATATTTTGATGTAACAGAATAAAAATCTGAAGGATTATGCAATAATTGAACACCGTCTCTTTTTGCACATTCAAATGTTTCTTTAGTAAAAGGCAATTCTGGCTCTATAACCACAGAAAAATTCTTTATAACACCATGTGATGAATTATTTTGTTCTTTATAAAAGCTTGATTCTTTTAATTCTTCAAGCCAGTTATACATTTCTTCTTTGCTTTTGAACTCATCTTTAAATGGATAAACATGTTGCAGGGTTGAAATCTTAACACTTCTATCTTTCATATATGTTGATGTTACTTCTTTTTTGCCAAAAAGCGCACCAAAATTTGTATTAAAATTATTAGAAACTTTCATTTTAACCTCATGAATTTAACGGGTAATTGTATAAAACTCGTAAAAAAATATGTTTGCTAGTTTTCTAGTAATATTTTAATAGCTTCGCCGTCTCGATGCATTTCTATTGCACGCTTAGCATATTTCATATCCATTTTTTTAGTTATAAGCTTATCAACATCAATTTCACCATTGGAAATTAATTCCAAAGCTTTTCTGAAATAAAGTGGTGTATGATGAAAAGAGCTAATAATCTTAACTTCATCGTAATGCAATCTTCTAGTATCAAGGTTCACACTGCTTCCTGAAGCACAGCCGCCAAAGAAATGAACATATCCACCTTTTCGCACTAAACTAAACATTTTTTCCCACATTTGAGGCAACCCAACACATTCAATTGCAACATCAAGCCCTCTACCTTCTGTTGTGTGAGACATGATAATATCGGTTGGATCGTCATGCTTTGTAATATCAATCACAACATCAGCATGCGCAAATTCTTTTGCAAGTTTCAATTTAAGAGGATTTCTTCCCATTGCAATAACCTTTGCGCCTTTTAATTTCGCCAAAAGTGCAAACATTAACCCAATTGGACCAATCCCCATAACCCCAACAACGTCACCTTTTTTAATTGGAGTTTTTGCAATTCCATGGACAACGTTAGACAATGGCTCAGCAAATGCAGCCTGTGCAAAAGTTAAATTCGAAGGAATTATAAGAGTATTTTTTTCAACAATTCGTTTTGGAACAACGATATATTGAGCATACGCCCCATTTAAAAGATTTAAATTTTCACAAAGTTCATATTCTTCTCTTTGACAATAAAAACATTCTCCGCAAGGAGCGCTATTTGCGCAAACAACCCTGTCTCCAATTTTAACGTTAGTTACTGCCTCGTCAATTCGCTCGACAATGCCAGAAAATTCATGCCCAAAACCGCTAGGCGTTTTTTTAATTAAAACAGGATGACCACGTCTAAATGTTTTAACATCTGTTCCGCAAGTGAGTGCTGCCTCAACTTTAACAAGAATTTCGCCTTCTTGAAGTTCTGGAATTCTTGTTTCTTCATAACGTATGTCGTTTGGAGCGTAATAGCGAACAGCTTTCATTTTCATATCTCAATATAAGCCTTAAACACATTTCCTTTTAAACTATCATCAACCGCAGATGCCAAATTGTCAAGAGAATAATGCGCACTCAAATCATTAACCCTTACAATTTTGTTGTTCAACAATTCGCTCGATAGCTTAATATCTTCCGCAGCAGGCGAATAGCTAGCTATAACGGATAATTCTCTGTAATATATTTCGTTATTTGAAAAGCCAGATAAATCGTTCCAAACAGAAGAAAAAACAATTATTTTTCCACCGTCAACAACATAATCAAGCGCAGTTCTGAGCGCTTTTTCGTTTCCAGCAGTTAAAAAAACGGTGTCATATTTGCGGTTTTCTTCAAAACAAAATCCATGCGAAGCAGACAAAATCATCCTCTCTTGAGAAATATCAAAACCAAAAGGATTAACCCCAAATGCTCTTAATCCTTTTAGCATTAAAAGCCCAATAGAACCAAGACCAATAACTAACGCATTATGCTTTGAATTATCTTCATTATATTTATATCCTGCTCTTCTAATTGCTCTTAAACAACAAGAAAGAGGCTCCAAAAATGCCTTTTCATCGTCTTTCAAAAATTGATTCATTCGAAAAACTGTGTGTCTTAAATGATTTTCGTCAACTTTAATATATTGCGCAAAACCGGCAGGATAAATATTTGATTTTTTAAAAGTAGGACACATTGAATAAGATTCATTTTTACAAAACTGGCAATTTTCCTTATCCATGCAAGCATAATGATGTCCAAGAGCAACAACATCGCCAACTTTCAAATCTCTTACTTTACAATTAATTTCTTCAATTTCGCCAACAACTTCATGTCCTAAAACAATATTTTCTTCGTTTTCAGGTGTTGAATGTTTAATTTTAACAATATCAGAACCACAAAGCCCGCAACCAAGAACCTTAATTATTGCACCTTTAGTTGTTAAAACTGGCTTAAAAACATCTATAATTTGAATTTTTCCATTAATTAATTTTGCACATTTCATAACTTTTAAATTATACTATAAACTATGCTTGATGAAGATATAAAAAAGAATATCCAAAAATGTACTCGTTGCGCTTTATGCATTCAAAATTGTCCAATTTATGAAATTAAAAAAGACGAAAACAACACCGCAAGAGGCTTAATTTGCAAATTATCAGGATACGACAAAAAACATCTTTTAGAATCCGAAATCAAAAAAGACTTAAAAATCTGCTTAAATTGTTCAAAATGCGAAACAAATTGCCCATCAAAAGTCAAAACAAGTTCAATTTTTGCATATAAAAACGCTGTTTTGAATCCATCAAAAATCAGCCAAAGAATTCTTCTTGCAACAAAACTTTTGCCAATTAAAATTTTATATTTTTTAAATTTTTTCAAAAAAAAGCCAAAAAATAATCTCGAAACAAACGTCTTATATTTCAAAGGTTGCATTGCTCAAGCGCAACATAAAAAAACATATCTTGATGAAATTTTGTTTAATCCAAATTTTGCTTGTTGCGGTTTACCCTATTTAACTTGTGGAGATTTGAAAAACTACAACAAAGCAAAAAACAAAAATATCGAATTAATCAAAAAAGCAAACAAAGTTGTTTTCGATTGCGCAAGTTGCAAATCAGCGGTCGAAAATTATCCTGAATTAACCGAAGAAGACAAAAAAAAGCTTATTTTTATAACAGATTTAAAAAACAATTTTAAATTAAAAGAAAATTCAAAATATAAAAATAAAACCATAACTTTCCACAAACCTTGCCATTTAGCAAAAAAGGACTTTGAAAAAATTGAAGAATTTTTGTCTTCAATTAATGAAATAAAATATTCTCGCTTAGACAATATTGATTCTTGTTGCGGTTTTGGCGGAAGCTATTTTGTTTATCATCCAATAATAGCCATTAAAATCGCTCTTAAAAAAGCAAAGACAATTAAAAATTCAAAAGCTGATTTAATTTTAACAGCCTGCCCTTCCTGCACAATGGGCTTAAGATTTAATCAATTATTCTCCCTTAATTTCAAAAAAACCCTCGAATTAAGAGACTTCATTAACAATGAACTAACAAAATAAAATATTTTTATGTTTTAAACAACTATGCAAATAACAAGTATTCAAAATATATTTAGAAATAATTTTCAATATAAAAACAACTCAGCAAAATCAAACCCAATTAATTTTAAAGGGCAAGATACTTTTGAGCGCAATATCGGCGATGATGTTGCCGTTTCAAGAAAATATTACAGAGGAAAACAAGAATTCAGCCCTGATATGTTTATGCAATCAGGAAATAGATTATTTATCAAAGGCAAAGATAGCTATATTCCCTATGGCGCTTGTCTTGATGAATACAACGCCAAAGGTGAAATCATTAGACACACAACATACAACAATGGCGCAAAATTTATTATAAACAGATATAAAAACGGAGAGCTTGTTCAAGAGGACAGATATGAAGATGTATTCAATAAAGCTTCCATATCCAAAAAAAGAACAACTGTAAGAAAATTTGACGGTTTTAATCCTTCAGGAACAAAATACAATGTCCCTTTTGCAATCTCAAGAAATCACGGAAAAGATTGGAAAAATAATCCAACAATAGCCATGAGAAAAAATGGCAAAAACGATTCCCTTTTGGTTTATTTTGCAGCCCCGTCAGACGAAAAAAGAGGCAAAATAGAAATAACTTATTTTGGCAAAAGCGAAAATTCTTGGTTTGAAACTCCAATTTATGACGAAGGCGAATATTTATTAAAAATTTCTCCTAACAAATCAACAAACGAAACAGCACTTTTAGCTTTAGAAGAGCTCAAAGAAATCCTTCAAAATGAAGAATTCAGAGCTGATTTTGGCGATAACGACATATTCAACTCTGAACTTAATAAAGCTATTAAATTTTTATCTTCAAAAATTAATGAAGACTAATATAGTGCATTAATACTTCAATAATTTTATGATGATTGTTCAAAACAAAAACAACTGCAATTGAAACAACAAGCCCGATGATTGCTTTTGTTAAGTCTTTAATTAAATGCTTATAAACTTTTTTCTCTGTAATAAATCTTAAACGATTATAAAGAGCAATTTCTCTTCCTGCTAATACCCCTAAAAATACCCAAGTTGTAGACATTGGAATATTATTCACGGTTTGGAAATATAACAAAATGCAAGCATAAACGCAATCAATCAAAGTAGCAGAACGAACATCTTGCGTATTTGTTTTTAATTTAACAATGTTTTGAATCTCTCCGCCTCGTTTAAAACAAAGAAGAAGTAGCAAAAGAGCAAAAACACTTAAACTTAATATCATTTGCAACAAAGTCAATTTACGAGGAAGATAAATAAACAAAACTGCTCCGTCTTGCAACAGCCAAGCACTCCACAAAAAGGCTGTTGAAAGCCATTTTGCAACAATCCAACCTTTTGAAATAGGTTTATTTTTTAAATATAAAAATACTTTTTCAACACGTCTTGCAATAAAGAAATATAGAATCATTGATGAAATCAAAGCCATAACATAGCCAACAAAAGATTTCATAATCATTAAGCCAACAACTGTTGTTGAAGAAAATACGCTAACAATCAAAAACGCCGTTGCAACAGGAATTCCTTTTCTGGTTAAAAACAAAAGAATCAATGGAGGTAAAATATGCCACCAATAAAAAATTTGCGCATGAGGAATTCTATCCAACCTTCCAAATGCCATATCTCCATCATTCATAACCCAACCAACTGCAAAAGTTGTAGCCATTACAGCACTAACATAAAGCCAAATTTGCCAAGCTGGGCGGTCTTTCGTTGTATTTAAAAATGTTCCTAATGTTTGTATTGAATCGTTTGAAACGCAAGAATACAAGGATAATATAAACCCTGCTATCATTATTCCAAAGCTAAATACTGTTGGATCAAGCCCCAACGAAAGTAGGAAAGCAACCGCTATCGCTATCAAACTAAGTATGTCGGGTGTAAAAATTTTACTCATAAATTTCCTAATTATCTATACATCAAGCGAAGCCATGATTTCGTCGTCTGCTTCAAAATTTGAATAAACATTTTGAACATCATCATGTTCGTCTAATTTTTCTAACAAAAGCATAACTTTTTTAGCAATTGCAGAATCAGTTATTTCGCAAGAATTAGAAGGAATTCTTGTATAATCGGCGCTTTTTAAAGTATAGCCAAGAGCTTCTAAACCTTTAACTGTTGATTCAAAATTTTCCACAGAAGTTTTAATTTTGTAATCGTCTTCGTCTTCATCCTCGTAAACGTCCAAAGGGTCAAAATCCATGCAATCTTCAAAAAGTTTGTCAAAATCAAACATTTTAACAACTTCTTTTGAACGCTTATCGGCTTCAACCGGTTTATCAATGGCAATCATTGCGCATGGTTCGAAAATCCAACCAACACAACCAGTTTCGCCAAGGTTTCCATTATATTTTGTAAAATAGCTTCTTATATCGCCTGCGGTTCTGTTTCTGTTATCTGTTGCAGCTTCGATAAATATCGCAACACCGCCTGCGCCATAGCCTTCGTATGTGATTTCTTCATAATTGTCTGCGCCAAGATTTCCGCAGCCTTTATCAATAGCACGCTTAATTGTATCGTTTGGAAGTCCACCTGCTTTTGCTTTTTCAACGGCAGTTCTTAAGCGGAAATTTCCGTTTAAATCTCCTCCGCCAATTTTTGCTGCCATTATTATTTCTCTTGAAAACTTAGCAAAATTTGCGCCACGAGCAGCATCAGCCTTTGCTTTTTTGTGCTTAATATTTGCCCATTTTGAATGTCCTGCCATTTAACTTCCTTTTTTAGCTATACATTTTTAATTAAATCATGGTAGTTAATGTTTGGCAATAAAAGAGAAAAATATCTTAATCTTTTTCTTGTATTGACTTTTCAAGCCATTCATCGACTCGCTTGGAAGTAAAAATTTTTCCATCCGCACTAATTCCATAACTAAAAGGACATTCATTAACGCAATCATCATCAGTTGCAGAATCCGGAACGCCATCTATATCCATGCAAAAAAGCTTATACAATGCATAGAAACCGTTTTTATCCTTCAAGTGAAAAGCTCTTCTGCCTGTGCCATTAGGATTTTCAGTCATTCCAAGAGTAAAGTATGGAGCAGGGTCCCAAAACCAAATCCCATCATTAGTTACCACTTGTTTGACTTGATCTACTGAGCCCTTTTTGCAAGCTGTATTTATATGTGCTTTTATAAAATCAATTGTATCCTTAGTCACTTCTTGCCCAGAACATGTATCAAGCTCTTGCGATATAGTATTCCCATAACAATCATAATCGTATGTTGGAAACCACGCTACATTAGTCAAAGAACCAACTTTTGGCGACATATAATTCAATGACAATATGTCTGCAAAAGTTGAAATTAAATAACTGTGATTGTCTTCATTGCTCTGATTTAAAACTTGCCCATTAGTCCTAATCCCCAAATCCCCATCAAGATAATATTTATCAGATGTGACAAGCTCTCGAACAACCGAAAGCAAAGTATTATGTCCTTTTTTAAATTTAATAACATCCTCTTTAGGCATTGCATTTCGGGCAGCAGGAAGAAGAACAGCAGTTAATACACCGATAACTACAAGCACAATCATAACTTCAGCCAAAGTAAAAGCTTTTTTCATATATCAAAATACTCCTTTTTGGAAGCATTCTAATATATATATATATTGCAAGCTCGCAAAGAAATTATATATAACAAAACCCCTCTTAAAATAAGAGGGGTTTTATGTAAAAATATTAACTAATTCAATTTAGTACATCTGCCTAATTTATAAAAAATCTTAGCTGATTCCATTTGTGTTCTTGAAACTTCTCTATCACAAAGAACATAAACGCCAGTGTCTAGGTCTTTAACCTTGCAAAATCTTTGTTGCGCAACTTTGCAATTATATGTGTCGCCATAGCCTTCTGCGTTGAAATATTGAGTTTTGATTTCTTTATATTCGGCATCACCCAAAACATCTTTTTTGTTTTTTAATTCATTTTTTAATTCTTTTTGATGTTTCTTTTGAGCTTTGATGATTTCTTTTTCTTTTTTTGCTTGAGCTTTTAATGCTTGCTTTTCAGCTTTAGTAGCATTAGCAGCATAAACCAAAGAGCCTGCCATAACTAGCGCCATAAACAATACTAAAATTTTTTTCATAAATTTATCTCCTAGGATATCTTAATTTAAATTATATCAAAACCAGTATATTTTCTCAAAACTTCTGGTACAATTATATGACCATCGGCTGTTTGGAAATTTTCGCAAATTGCAGCCAATGTTCTTCCAACTGCAAGCCCTGAACCATTCAATGTGTGAACAAATTCAACAGAGCCGTCTTTTCTTCTGAAGCGAATATTTGCTCTTCGAGCTTGATAATCACCAAAATTAGAACAAGAAGAAATTTCTTTATATGCATTATACGAAGGCATCCAAACTTCAAGGTCATAACATTTTTTAGCAGAAAAGCCAATATCACCAGAACAAAGCGCAACACGGCGATATGGAAGCCCGAGCAATTCTAAAACATTTTCAGCGTCACGGGTTAATTTTTCGTGTTCTTCTGCGGATTCTTCTGGTTTTGTTAATTTAACAAGTTCAACTTTGTTGAATTGATGTTGTCTAATTAAACCACGAGTGTCTTTTCCGGCTGAACCTGCTTCACGTCTAAAACATGGAGTATAAGCGGTCATATATTTTGGAAGCATATCTTCTTCTAAAATTTCGTCTTGATAAATGTTTGTCACAGGAACTTCTGCTGTTGGAATCAAATACAAATCTTCATCAACACATTTAAACATGTCGTCTTTAAATTTTGGAAGTTGTCCTGTTCCTGTCATTGTTTTTGAATTAGCCATTACAGGAGGAAGAATTTCTTCGTATCCACGAGTTTCGCAATGTGTATCTAAGAAAAAGTTAATAATTGCACGTTCCAAACGAGCGCCTTTTCCACGATATAAAGTGAAACGAGTGTGCGCAAGTTTAACACCTCTTTCAAAATCAAGCATATTTAACTCAGGACACAAATCCCAATGAGCTTTTGCAACAAATCCAAATTTTGTTGGTTCGCCCCATTTTTTAATTTCAACATTTGCGCTATCATCCGCCCCGATTGGAGTTGTTTCATCAGGAGTGTTTGGAATAAACAACAAAGCTTCCTTTTGAGCTGAATCAAGTTCGGTTAATTTTTCTTCCAAAACTTTTATATCATCGCCCATTTTTCTAATTTGAGCTTGAAGTTCAGTTGTATCAATGCCATCTTTTTTCATAGCACCAATTTTGTTTGATTCAGTTTTTCTTGTTGCTCTAAGGTTGTCTAATTCAAATTGAATTTTTCTTCTATCTTCGTCAATTTTTATAACAGAATCAACCGACAATTCTGGGTTTCTTCTTTTTAAAAGTTCATTAATTTTTTCTGGATTTTCTCTGATTAATTTAATGTCTAGCATTTAATTTTCCTCTTTAATTTTTTGTAAATATGCTTTTAATTCTTTTATTTGTCTTGGCTTAATTTGTTTAATTTGTCCTTTTTTTAAGCCAGTCAATTCAATGTTTGCATGTCTTATTCGCTTTAAGTTTATAACATTATAGCCCAAAAATTCAAACATTTTTCTAATTTGGCGATTCAAACCTTGATATAAAATTATTTCAAACAAGGTTGAAGTTTTGTCTTCTTCCAAAATCGCCCAATCGCAATATGCAACTTTTCCTTTTTCAATTTCTATTCCGTCAGTTAATTTTTGAAGCTTGTCGTCAGTCAATTTCCCGTCAACTTTAACAAGATAAGTTTTTGCAACTTTAATGCTTGGATGTGTCAATTCATAAGCCAAATTGCCATCGTTTGTCATAATAATTAAGCCTGAAGAATCCTTATCCAAACGACCAACAGGGTTCAAATGATGATATTCTTTTGGTAATACATCATAAATTGTTTTTCTGTTTTTTTCGTCGGATTTTGTAGTGATATAACCAGTTGGCTTGTAAAATTTAAAATATTCAAGTTTATCTGCGCGAAGAAGCTTGTCATCAATGGTTACTTTGTCTTTGGTTCGAATTTCATAACCAAGCATAACAACAACTTCGCCATTAACCTTAACACGACCTGCAAGTACATATTCATCAGCTTTTCTTCTTGAGCAAAAACCACTTTGAGCAATATATTTATTAATTCTCATAGAAAAATTATATAACAAAAAAAATATCATTAAGAAAAATTAGAGACAAGTTTTTATGGATTACATCTAATATCGCAAGGATAATATTTTGTAAACATAAATGCTTTAGAACCTTCATAGGAATTTGCAAAATGAGCAAATGCATATGGGTCTTCAGTACCCGGAACTGATTCACACACATTCAAAGCTCCGAGATTATCAGCACTACATTTATCACTTCCATCCATGTCAGCAAAATATAAATCACCAACAATGCGCTCGCCTTCTGCAATAGGAGTGCTGCCACATCCCGCAGCAGAATATATTTTATAGTATCCACAACAACTATAAACACACCCATCAAGATTAGGAGATTCCTCTTCTTTAAATATTTCAGGCAAGCTTGCCAAAATTCCCTCCTGACACATCATTTCATATTCAATACCCTTGGAGCTTATGGGGAAGTTGAATTGGTCTTTGTAGGGGGTGTTGGGTTCTTCTTCGCCATTGATGTCTACTGTTATGATTCCAAGGAGGGATTTAGACATTTCACAACCATCTACTGTTATTGTTCCTGATGAAGAT
>JAFQHZ010000009.1 GCA_017415185.1 Candidatus Gastranaerophilales bacterium | reverse complement strand
TATTTATATTTTAATATATATATTTATATAATATAAAACATTTTTAAAAAATCAATTAGGTTATATTTGTCAGATTTAGTTTTTATACTATAATTTTAGAAGAAAGACTAAGGAGGCTTTGCCAGTGGAAATTGTTTTAAATAAAGAAGATTTTTCAAATGGAATTAAAATTGTTGAAAAAATTACATCACAAAAAACAATTCAACCTATATTATCTAATATTTTAATAGAAGCTATATCTAACGATAGAGTTAGATTTTGTGCTGCGGATGCAAATTTAAATCTTGCAATTAATTATAAAACTTCTGCACAAATTGACACCATTGGCGCAATTACTCTTTCCGCTAAAAAGCTTTCTGAAATTGTTTCAAAATTATCTTCAACAGAAGTAACTTTAAAATCTCAAGAAGATACAGACAATATTAAAATCAAAAGTGGAAAAACAGAATTTGATATGATAGGAATTTCAGCAAGCGAATTTCCAAAAGTATTGGATGATGTTGATACTCCTGAAACAAAAACATTTGTTTTAAACAAAAATGAATTTTCAAAAGCAATTAAACAAGTGATTTTTGCAGTATCTCAACAAGAAACGCAAGCGGTTTTAACTGGCGTTTGTTTTAATATTGAAAACAATATTCTTGAACTTGCTGCAACTGACGGCAATCGTTTAACAAGAATTCAAAAAGAAATTGATACAACTGTTGAAGAATTAATTAATTTCATTGTTCCTGCTAAAACTTTAGCTGAAGTTCAAAGAATTTCTTCAATTGTTGAGGATGAAAATATTACAATTAAAATTCAAAAAAATAAAATCTTATTTGAATTTGAAAACCTAGCATTCCAATCACGTTTAATTGATGGAATATATCCTAAATATCAACAATTAATTCCAAATGCAAATGAGAAAAAAATTGTTATAGATAGAGCTGAATTAATTAATTCGATTGAAAGAGTTTCTGTTATGGTTAATGATAGAACAAATATTGTTAAATTTAATTTTTCAGCTGGTCAATTAGAAATTATGGCAGACACCCCAGAAGCAGGACGCTCAAAAGACTATATTGATATTCAATATGATTTTGATGATATGCTAACTGCATTCAATTATAAATATGTCCTAGATGGTCTTAAAAATATGGATTCTAAAAATGTTGAAATTGAAATTTCTGACGTTTTAGCAGCTTCTATTTTTAAACCACAAGAAGATAAAAACAATTATATTTGTTTAATTATGCCTGTTAAGGTTCAATAGGAAGAATTATGAAAGTAAGCGTTAAAACACCGGCAACAATTGCAAACCTTGGATGTGGATTTGATTCTTTTGGTTTAGCTTTGCCTTTGTATAATATTATAACCGTTGAAGAAACAGTTTTACCTGGTTCTGGAATAGAAATTAATATTATCAATGAAAAAAATAATGAAGATAATGATTTAGCTGATGTTTCAACTGATAAAAACAACATTGTTTATAAAGCAATTGAAACTTTATATAATTTTATCGGACAAATTCCAAATGAATTAAAAATTACAATTAAAACACAAATTCCAATTGGAAGAGGTTTAGGTTCTTCATCAAGTGTTATTGTTGGCGGTTTAATTGCTGCAAATGAATTGTTGGGTCGTCCAGCTGATGAAAAAGTATTAATGTCAATTGCAACAGAATTAGAAGGACATCCTGATAATATTACTCCAGCTTTTATTGGTGGAGTTACAATGGCCTCTTGGGAAGAGGATGGCTCTGTAATTTATAGAAAACTTCCTTGGAATGACGAATGGAAATTAATGGTTTGCGTACCTGATTATGAATTAAATACTGAAATTTCTCGTTCAGTTTTACCTAAAGAAATTCCAATGAAAGATGCAATTTTTAATTTAAAAAGAACTGCAATGTTTGTTGATGCTCTATATAATAAAGACGAAGAACTTTTAAAGGCTTCTTTAAAAGACAAACTTCATCAACCATATAGAGAAAAATTAGTCCCTGGATTAGCAGACATTATGAATAATTTAAAACATACAAAAGGCGTCATAGGTACAGTTCTATGCGGCGCAGGTCCGTCTGTTTTGGTTGTTTATAATGGAACAAATGTTTCTGAAATTAAAGAAGTTGTTGCTAATTCTTGGAATTATTTTAATGTTAAATGTAATTTTATGAATCTCCCCGTTGAAAAAGAAGGTGCTGTTATTCTTTAATGCCAAATGTAAATTTTAAATTTGATTGTATTGTTGTTGGCGCTGGTCATGCTGGAATTGAAGCGTCAATTGCCGCAAGCAGACTTGGATTAAAAACAATGCTTGCAACTCTTGATATTGAAAATATTGGTTTAATGCCTTGCAACCCTGCTATTGGCGGACCTGCTAAATCTAATTTAGTTAGAGAAATTGATGCTTTGGGCGGCGTTATGGCAGAATTAGCCGACGCTACATATTTACAATTAAAAACTTTAAATTCTTCAAAAGGTCCTGCGGTTAGAGCGCTTCGAGCTCAATCAGACAAAAAAGAATATAGAGCAGTTGCTCGAAAATATGTTGAATCAGAAGAAAATTTAACCCTAAAGCAAACTCAAATTGTTGATTTGATTGTTGAAAACAATGAAATTAAAGGTGTTGTTGATGAATTAGGGATTGAATATTATTCTCCAACTGTTATTTTAACAACAGGGACAAGTTTAGAGGGAAGAATTTTTGTTGGATTAAAATATTTTGAAGCAGGAAGACTTGGCGAAAGAAGCGCTGTTGGATTATCAAACAAGCTTCGTCAACTTGGTTTTGATGTTAGAAAGTTAAAAACAGGAACTCCAGCAAGAATCGATGGAAGAACTCTTGATTATTCAAAACTTGAGCTTCATCCAGGAGATGTTGTGATTGATGGAATGCCAAGATTTTTCTCTTATAAACCAAATCGTCCAATTAGAGAACAATTTCCTTGTTATTTAACAAAAACAACAGCAAAAACCCATGAAATAATTAAAGCAAATTTAGATTATTCTCCTTTATATCGAGGTTTAATTACTGGCGTTGGACCAAGATATTGTCCAAGCATTGAAGATAAAGTTGTTCGTTTTGCGCATAATCCTTCTCATCATATTTTTATTGAGCCAGAAGGAAAAAATACATACGAAATGTATATACAAGGTTTTTCGACAAGTTTACCTATTGAAGCTCAATTAAAAATGATTCATTCGCTTCCGGGGTTAGAAAATGTTTCTGTTATTAAACCAGCTTATGCTGTTGAATACGATAGCGTTTGCGCTCTTGAACTAGATTATGGTTTAATGACAAAAAAAATCAAAGGTTTGTTTTTAGCAGGGCAAATCAATGGAACATCTGGTTATGAAGAAGCTGCCGCACAAGGGCTTGTTGCTGGAATTAATGCTAAAAATTATCTTGATAATAAAGAATATATTGAACTTACTCGCTCAAATTCATATATTGGAACATTGATTGATGATTTAATCACAAAAGACATTGATGAACCATATCGAATGCTTACTTCAAGAAGTGAATATCGATTAATTTTAAGGCAAGATAATGCCGATTTAAGGCTTATGGAGTTAGGATATAGTCAAGGATTAACTAAAGAATCTGAAATTCAAAGAAAGCGTTTTAAAGAGGCGCAAATTGAAGTTCAATATGAAAAATTAAAAGAGTTTAAAATTTCACCAAACGATAAAAATAAAGAAATTTTGACAAAATATAATGAACCGCTTGAGCTTGGAATTAATGCATTTAATCTTTTAAAACGTCCAAATGTTGATTATAAAGTTTTAAAAGAATTAGGTTATGAATCAAAAATTGATTGCGATGATAAATATTTAATTCGAGATATTAAAGAACAAGCTGAAATTTTAATTAAATATGATGGTTATATTAAACGTCAAGAAGAGCAAATTAATAATCAACAAAAAACAGATAATATAAAAATTCCTGAAAATATTGATTATTCTTTAATTAAACAAATTTCAACAGAATCAAAAGAAAAATTAATTAAAATTAAACCAAAAACAATAGGACAAGCGCTAAGAATCGGCGGAGTCAAGCCAGCAGACGTTTCAGTTTTAATGGTTTTAATTGAGCAACACAAATTGAATAAAAATAAATAGCAATTTTTTTCATTGACTTGTTTTATAAATGCAAGAAAGGAGCTATAAAATGTCTTATTATGTATATACCTATACAAACACCAATCCAACAGTTGGACCTGTGAAGAAAAATGGAACACAAGAAGTTGGAGTTTATGATGCGCAACTTGGAAATAAACGTTATATCCAAACTTCAAAAGAAAAAGTTGACGAATTTATTGACACAAGAAATTCTGAAGGAAAAAATGCACGCAAAAAAACAGCAATTTTAACAGCTGCTGGAACTGCAATTGGTGCTTTAATAGCTCTTATTGCTGGCGCAAGAAAGCCAGAAAAAGTTGCAAATTGTATGCTTGGCGCAATGCTTGGTATGATTGGCGGTATGATTCCTGGCGCAATTCAAGAAGACAAAGTTATTAATGAAATAGATAAGAAATTTATCGAAGAAAATAAATAAAAAAATAATATTGTATAAAAAAATCACACATTTAATATGTGTGATTTTTTGTGATGAAAAATTATTTTAGTCTAAGTAAAATACTGTAACAACTTTGTGTGATTCTTCAGCAAATTCAACTGCTTTGTGCAATGTGTTTGAAGAGTGTGACAAAAAGCAAATTAATTGTTGACATTCAGAGATAATTTCTCGGTTGCAAATGCGGCTTGCATCAGCTAATGTCATCATTGCTCTATCAGGATGTTCAATAATATTTGGAACACCAATTAATTGGTCTTGAACATCAGAAGGTTGTTGACCAATTGTTTGAGGAAGAATAATTTTTAATTTTTCAGGATTTGCTTTCAATGCGCCACGAATAGCTGCAGCATTTGTTCCTGATGAACCGCCTGAAGTAATTATTGTATTACCTTGCATAACAAGGCTTGTAGTTAATGTTTCAATAATTTGTTGATGAGTAATTGTTAAATTTCTTGAACCGATAATAGCTATTTTTTTAGCGCTTTGGCGAATTGTAGCAAGTTCTTGAGCTAATACATCAACATCGTTGTCATTTTGTTCAACTTTGTCTAAATCTTCTAATGGGACTACAATTGAAGGTTGACTCTGCTTATCAAAATTTTCTTCCATATTTTTTATTTATTCCTTTAAATTTTTTCCTGTATAATAGTATCATATTTCCACATTTTTGTGAATATCTAAAATAGTCAAGGGGAGTTTAAGATATAATGCCGTTTTTACAAGGTTTAAATAAAGAACAAAATGAAGCTGTAATTGAAAAACACGGTTCAATTTTAGTTTTAGCGGGAGCTGGTTCTGGAAAAACAAAAGTTTTAACATCTAGAATTGCAAACCTTGTTAAATCTGGCGTATCACCAAATGATGTTTTGGCTGTGACTTTTACAAATAAAGCTGCAAAAGAAATGCAAGCTCGTCTTTCTAATTATTTAGGCGAAGAAGTTGTTAAAAGGATGTGGGTCGGAACTTTTCACAATATTTGCGGTCGTATTTTAAGAAGAGATTTGGAAAATTACAAAACAAAAGACGGACGAAAATGGGATAATAATTACGTTATTTATGATGATACAGACACAAAAACAATTATAAAAAATGCGCTTAAAAAGTTAAATATTGATGAAAAATCTTTTGAAATTAAAGCAGTCAGGGCAGCAATATCTAATGCTAAAAATAAAATGCAAGACGCTTATCAATATGCAACTTTAGCTCGTGATTATTATACTCAAAAAATTTCTGAAATATATTATGAATATGAACGCCAATTAGCGCTTAATAATGCTCTTGATTTTGATGATATGTTAATGTTGGCGGTTAATTTATTAAAAGAAAATGAAGAAGTTAGAAAAAAATATGCGGAACGTTTTCAACATATTCTTGTTGATGAATTTCAAGATACAAACAAAGCCCAATATGATTTAATTAATTATCTTTATCCATCAGACGGGTCCAAAGACAAAACGGGTTCACTTTGCGCTGTTGGAGATGTTGACCAGTCAATTTATTCTTGGCGTGGTGCGGATTTTAAAATTATTTTAAATTTCCAAAAAGACTATGAAAACACAAAATTAATTAAATTGGAACAAAATTACCGCTCAACTGGAACAATTTTAGAAGCTGCGAATGAGGTAATTAAAAATAACGAAGAGCGTTTAGATAAAAATCTTTATTCAAATAAAGGCGAAGGAGAAAAAATAAGTCTTTATGAAGCACAAGACGATTTTGGTGAAAGCAGATATATTGCAAAAAAAATTGAAAATTTAAGAGTCAAAAAAGACGATATTGCAATTCTTTATCGAACAAATTCTCAATCTCGTTCAATTGAAGAAGCACTGATGAGTTATTCAATTCCTTATCGAATTGTTGGTGGATTAAAATTCTACGATAGAAAAGAAATTAAAGATATTATTGCATATTTAAAATTAATTTATAATCACAATGATTCTCAAGCGCTAAAACGTATTATAAATGAACCTAAAAGAGGTTTAGGAGATACAACAATTCAAAAATTAGCTGCTTGGGCGGATGAAAAAGAAACAAGTATTTATAATGCATTAAAACATTTAGATAATATTGAAGAAATTAATGCAGGAACAAAAGCTAAACTTCAAAATTTTTACGCCACAATAGAAGCTATAAGTGCTGTTCAAAACGATTATTCTTTATCGGAATATGTTGCTTATGTTTTAGAAGCAACTGGCTATTCGCCTTCACTTCGTCAAGAAGATAATATTGAAAATCAATCTCGTCTTGAAAACTTAGAAGAATTTATTAATGTTGTGAAAGAATTTGAAGAGGATGATTTAGCGCTTGATGCGCAGGATGATATGGGTCCATTAGGCAATTTTTTATCTCAAGTTGCGCTTGTGTCTGATATTGATGAAGCAGATAAAGAAAAAGTTGACGAACAAGCAGTTACTTTGATGACACTTCATGCTGCTAAAGGACTTGAATTTCCTGTTGTATTTATGGCGGGCATGGAAGATGGAATTTTTCCACATGGAAGATCAATTGCCTTTGGTGCAGGGCACAGCGAATTAGAAGAAGAGCGCCGATTGATGTATGTTGGAATTACAAGAGCTAAAGAAAAATTATATTTAACTCATGCAAAATCAAGAAGGGTTTTTGGAAATTATCAAACAAATCCAAAATCAAGATTTTTAGACGAGATTCCTGCAAAATTAATTGAAGAAGATTCAACAAGAAGCACTGGATATTCTGGTAAATCGAGCTTTGGTGCAGCGGTATCTAAAGCAAAAGAAAAGAAAAATTCTTCATTTAATAATACTGGAAATTATACTAAAATAAGCACTTCATCAGGAAGCGGAACATCAAATTTTGCAAGTAGTTTAGCAAGAATTAAAGCAAGTTCAACAAAAGCGCAAAATGCTTCCAGTGGAAATTTGGCTAGTTCTTTAGCTAATATTAAAAAAATAACCACTGCTCAAACTCCAACAAAAAGTGATGGAAAAATTGATTATAGACAAATTAACGCCCATGTAGTTAAAAAATCTAAACCTCAAGAAGAGCCTCAACAAAAATTGAGCATTGCTGAAATGATAGCTAAAGCTAAACAAAAAGCTGGTGAAACAAAAGATTCTTTTGAAAATAGAAGCGAAGGCTTATTTCCAATTGGAACAAGGGTTTTTCATTCTCAATTTGGGGTTGGAAAAATTACAAATATTGAAGAAAAAAATTATGTTGTTGAATTTACTAAAAACGGCACAAAAACCCTTGATTCTACAACTAGCGGTTTAAAGATGTTTTAAGATAAAAAGCTGATTAAAAATACCAAATCTCAACAATTTGGTATTTTTTTAACGGCTCAACACATAGGGTAATAATTAAAATATAATTAATTTTTGAAGTTTTTAAAAATATCCTTATAAAATATAAATAGAGCCATTAAAATATAAGGATAAGAAATGTTTGATAATTTTACTGATTCAACAAAAGAATTAATTTTTTCTGCTCAAAATATCGCAATTCAAAATCATAATACTTTAATTGAACCAATACATATTTTATGCGCAATGGCAAACAGTTCAATTGAAAGCGTTAATTTATTATTTCAAGAATTAAAATTGAATTCTAATTTGTTTGTTTTAGATGTTAAAAATTCGATGAATAATTTGGCTCGAACTCAAGAGATAACAGACAAACTTTATTTTTCAAAAAAAACTTTGTCAATGCTTGAAATAGCAAGCGAAAAAGCTAAAAATTTGAAAGATAAATATGTTTCTTTTGAACATATTTTATTAGCGTTAATAAACGAACCAGAGGCAGATTTAAAAAGAATTATTGAAAAATATCAAATAAATGAAAACAAAATTTTGCTCGCTATGAAGAACATTAGGGGGGATAAAAAAGTGGATAATAAAAATGCTGATGAAGATTATAAAATAATTGAAAAATATTCAATTGATTTAACAAAACTAGCAAGTGAAGGCAAGCTAGACCCTGTTATTGGTCGAGACGAAGAAATTCGAAGAATAATTCAAGTTTTAAATCGTCGTTCTAAAAATAACCCTTGTTTAATAGGTGAAGCCGGCGTTGGAAAAACTGCAATTGTTGAAGGTTTGGCAAATAGGATTATTCGAGGAGATGTTCCAGAAAGTCTTAAAAATACAACTTTGATTTCGCTTGATATGGGGGCGCTAATTGCTGGAGCAAAATTTAGAGGTGAATTCGAAGAAAGGCTTAAAAAAGTATTAAAGGAAGTTGAAAAATCGGATGGGCAAATAATTATGTTCATTGATGAGCTTCACAGTGTTGTTGGCGCAGGCGGTGCTGAAGGAACGGCCGACGCTGGTAATTTATTAAAACCAATGCTTGCAAGAGGACAAATAAGAACTCTGGGCGCTACGACAATTAATGAATATAGAAAATATATTGAAAAAGACCCAGCGCTTGAGCGAAGATTTCAACCAATTCTTGTTGATGAGCCATCTGTTGAAGATACAATTTCAATTCTTCGTGGTTTAAAAGATAAATATGAAGTTCATCATGGCATTAGAATTAAGGATTCTGCGCTTGTTGCTGCTGCAAAATTATCAGCTAGATATATAACAGACAGATTTCTTCCAGATAAAGCAATCGACCTTGTTGATGAGGCTTCTAGTGCAGTTAGAATTGAAATTGATTCAATGCCTGAAGAATTAGATATTTTGGAGCGTCAAAAACTTCAATTGCAAATTGAATTGCAATCTTTGAAGGATGAAAATGACAATGAAAAAATTGAAAGAGTGCAAAAAACTCTAGACGAAATTAACTCTAAAATTGATGTGTTGAAAACGCAATGGGAAAAAGAAAAATCATCAATTAAAGGCGAAGTTGAAATTAAAGCAGAAATTGAAGAAACAAAACATAAAATTGAACAAGCTCAAAGAGAATATAATCTTGAGCTTGCTGCAAAACTTCAATATGGAAAATTGCCTGAACTAATTGAACAATTGAAAAATTGCAAAAATCAAGAAAATAAAAACACTCTTTTGAAAGAAGAAATTGATGAAGAAGATATTGCACAAATTATTTCCAAATGGACCGGAGTGCCAATATCTAAACTTGTTGAAGAAGAAAGCGAAAAGCTTTTAACTATGGAAGAAAGTTTACATAAACAAGTTATCGGGCAAAATGAAGCGGTAAGTGTAATCGCTGATTCAATTAGAAGAGCAAGAAGTGGTTTATCTGATCCAAAAAGACCAATTGGAACGTTTTTATTTCTTGGTCCGACTGGCGTTGGAAAAACTGAATTAGCTAAAGCTTTGTCTAAATTTATGTTTTTAGACGAAGATAGTTTAATTAGAATTGATATGACGGAATATATGGAAAAACATAGTGTAGCTCGCTTAATCGGCGCTCCTGCTGGCTATGTTGGCTATGAAGAAGGCGGACAATTAACAAATGCCGTTCGAAAAAAACCATATTCTGTTATTCTTTTTGATGAAATAGAAAAAGCACACAGTGATGTTTTTAATATTATGCTTCAAATTTTTGATGATGGAAGATTAACAGATTCAAAAGGAAGAACTGTTGATTTTAAAAATACGATTATCATTTTAACATCTAATATTGGTTCAAATATTATTTTAGATAATGCCCTAAAAGGCATGATGGGAGAAAAAAATAAAGAACAAGAGCGCGAGGAAATTACGCAAAAATTAAGAGAATATTTTAAACCCGAATTTTTAAATAGAATCGATGAAACAATTTTCTTTGAAGCTTTAACGCTTGACAATTTGTCTCATATTGTCGATATTCAAATCGAATATCTTAAAAAACTTCTTGCTGAAAGAAAAATGGAGCTTGAAATTAGCGACGAAGCAAAAGAACATCTTGCAATTCAAGGATATAATCCAATGTATGGCGCAAGACCACTTAAAAGAACAATTCGTCAATTAATTGAAAACCCTTTATCTAAAGAGCTTTTGAAGGGTAATTTTAAAGATGGAGATAAAATCAAAATCGAACTTAAGGATGATAAAATTGAATTTTTGAAATAACTTAAAAAGCGAGTTTTATATAACTCGCTTTTTTAATGTTTTTTTTGTTTTTTTAGACCAAACCTAGAACTTTTTTATACCAACTGAAAGTTTCTAATTCTAATCCGTTGAATGTTGTTTTCAAACATTGTTTTTTAAGATAATGCTGAAATTCATCATTGAATTTTGTTTTGAGAGTGGTCTGGGTCTTTGGCTTTTGAGTAGAAAGTGACATAAGAACCTCCTAGCGAACATATACAACTAACAACAATTTATTTGGCTATATTATATCATATCAAGAAGTTTTTGTAAGGGGGTTTTAGAAAAAATAGCACAATTGTAGTAGGACACTTGATAATATTGAGTTCTACGGGTGTAGTATTTTGTAAATTTTTGTTTAATATCTTAATAAAAATTAATAAGGCAAAAAAGAAGCTTCATTTGTTTTATAGAAAAGTAGGTCAAAATGGGAAAAATATGAAAATTCTTGCTGTTAATTTTAATAATTTTAAAAAACAAAATGTTTCAAACAAACAAAATCAACAACAAACAAATATTATTCAAAAAGAAAAAATGCTATTGCCTACAACTGCTCAATATCTCGCTTTTATGGGTGGATATAGTTTAGATTTAAAAGAAACACATAAGCAATTAAAAGAAGAACAATATCCTATTGGGATAAAAAGCGCTGTTGAAAGAACTTTGGAAGCTAAAAATCCACAAAATAAAACACTTTATGATGTTCATTTTGAAAAATACAAAGGAATTTTAGATTGCTATTCGTTGGAAGAATTAAAAGAAAGATTTCCTGAATTTGAAAATGTGAAATCTGCTTGGGAAGTTGATGCAAAAGAAAAAAGTTTTATTGGAAGCTTTCAAAATGACAATTTAAATTCTTTTCAACACAATGAAGATTTAACCTTACAATTAATAAAATTATATTGGGGTCAAGGCTTCTCTTTGACTGATTTATCGAATTATGTTGCTGAAAATAGCGAAGATAAAGACGGAATTAATTTATATTATGCAATGAAAGTTAAATTAAACATTCCTTTAATGGATTCAAGATATGCTTCTGTTTTAAAACTTTCAAACAAACAATATAATGAAAGTTTTACTTCTCAAATGTCTATCAAATTAAAAGAAGCTTCAGAAGCAAAAATTCAAAAACAAGAAGGCGAAGCGGTGATTATTCCTAGCGGTCCATTAAGTGAACCTCATAAAAAACATATTTCGGAAGGTTTAAAAAAACATTTTCAAGAACATCCTGAAAAAATATATGAAATGTCTAAAAGGCAAAAAGAATTTTATAAAAATAATCCAAATCGTGTTCAAGAATTGAGCGAAATTGCTACTTATGCTTATTATGAAACAAAAGAAGGACAAAGCATTTTAAAACATTTATCAAAATTCAGCAAAAAATATCATTCTATGCAAATTCCAACTGAAGAATTAACCCTTCAAAAACCAATGACAGCAAAAAGCAAAAATGTTTTAATTGCTTTTTGGGAGAAAAATAAATGGGCAGGAAAACAAATGTCGATTGCTATGAAAAAAGCAAACGAACATTTTAAAGAATTAAAAGAAAATCCTGTTTCTGATAAAAAAATGTCGATGGAAGAAAAAGTTGGCTATTTTTCAATCCCTAATAAAAGAATTGCTTTTAGTGATATTCCAACGCAAGTTAGACAACATTTAAATAAATGGATTATAAACCAAGGATTAAATCCTGATGATTATGTTATGGCTAAAGGGGTTTTGTATATTGGGGATGAAGAAATTCAAAATGGGGAAGAATTAGAAAAAGTAGACAAAAAATCTGTTATGCTGTTGGGAAAATATTTGAAAGAACACGAATATATTGTTGATTTAATTGCTAATGCATATCAGCTTGGAATTGTTGAAACAATTGAAATTTTAAATAATCCTTCTTTAAAATATAAATTACCAAAAGAAGCAAGAAGAAATTCTGAATATAGGGAATATCTTGCTTTTATGGGTTTTGCGCTAAACCATGAAAATCCATTTTTTAGAAAAGTTAATGGACAAGTTTATTGTATTTCAGGAATTGAAAAAGAAAGATTAAGTGCAATTCAACAAGAATTAATCAGAGCCTCGGCAGTAGTTGGCTGGGAAGGTTTTGCTGATTATTTGCAAAAAAATATTGATGCAAAATTTGAAGAACAATTAGAAAAAAATGGAATTAAATTGAATTAGCCATTTTTTCAAGATATTTTCCATATCCGTTTTGCTTATATTTTTTAGACAATTCTTTTAATTGAGCTGGAGTGATATAGCCCATTCTGCAAGCCACTTCTTCAATAGAAGCAATTTTCATTCCTGTGTTGATTTCCATTGATTGAACAAAATTTGCTGCTTGTAATAAGCTTTCAAAAGTTCCTGTGTCAAGCCAAGCAAAGCCTCTGCCTAATATTTCAACTTTTAAATTATTATTTTTTAAATATATTTTATTTAAATCAGTGATTTCCAATTCGCCTCTAGCAGAAGGAGTTAAAGTTTTTGCATATTCAACAACATTACTATCATAGAAATATAAACCTGTAACAGCATAATTTGATTTTGGTTGAAGCGGTTTTTCTTCAATAGAGATTGCTTTTCCGTTTTTATCGAATTCTACAACACCAAATCTTTCAGGGTCTTGAACAGAATATCCAAAAATAGTTGCGCCAGTTGTTCTTGTTCCTACTTCTTTAAGCATTGAAGAGAAACCAAAACCATGGAAAATATTGTCCCCTAAAATTAATGCAACTGGTTCATTATTAATGAAATCTTGCGCAATTAAAAAGCTTTCTGCAATTCCACGAGGAACTTCTTGAACAGCATAAGAAAATTTAACGCCGATATTTGAACCATCGCCTAAAACTTTTTTAAAATTATCAATATCAGATGGGCTTGTAATAATTAAAATATCTTTTATTCCTGCCAATAACAATGTTGTAATTGGATAATAAATCATTGGCTTATCGTAAACAGGTAATAAAATTTTTGAAATTGGTAAGCTTGCGGGATATAATCTTGAACCTGCTCCTGCTGCTAAAATAATGCCCTTCATACACATCTCCTTAATTGTTTTTATTATAAAAGAAAACCTACTGTTGGGCAAATTTAATCTTGTTGCGCTATTACAAAAACTTTAATTGTTGTATAATAAGAGGGCATTTAATTGGGGAAAATTAATGAAAAAAAGAATTGTATTGGCGCTTAGTTTGACATTATTGGTTAATAATTTAGTATTTGCTGAAATTTCTCAACAAGATGTTCAAAGATATAGTGCATATTATTCAAACGGCATGCAATATTTGAAAAATCAACAATTTTCATCAGCTATTGTTGAATTTAGAAAAGTTTTAAGATTTTCCCCTTATGATGAAACAATCCAAAATGCTTTAGCAAATGCATATTATGCTCGTGCAAATTATTATAGACAAACTACAAAAGAAGTTAAAAAAGCTCTTGTAGATTATAAAAGTTCATATTTTTATGCAAAATATTGGAACAATAATTCTGAATTATCAAGTTTAGCAAATTCTGTTTTGAGCGATATTAACAATCTTGAAAAAAGATTATCTCTTAATTCAAATCCCCAAGCTCGCTTGCAAAGCGCAAAAGCCTTAAAAGCGCAAGGGGAACTTGCCGCTTCAGGATATGATTTTCAACAGTTAAAAAATAGTCAATATAAAGAATTGGCGTATGAAAATTTAAGCAATATTTATAAAAATTTAAATAATCTTTCTTTAGGAATGGATTATATAAAAGAAGCGATAAATTTGAATCCAAAAAATGCAAAATTGCACTTTATGTATGGCGTAATGCTTGATGTTGCACAAAATAACGAAGCAAGCATGGAACAATATAATCTTGCTTTGCAATATGGCGACAAAAGCCCTGAATTAATGGAAATTTTGGAAAATAAATGGACTCAAAATGTTGTAAATGCGCCATCTGATGCTCAAGGATATATTAATCTTGGTGCAATTTATCAAAAACAAGGTAATTTGGAAGCTGCTAAAGCGCAATATCAAAAAGCATATCAATTAAATCCTGATGATGAAGTAATAATGTATAATTTAGCTTCGTTATATGTTGCTCAAAAAAATTATCAAGGAGCGCTCAATGTTTACGATAAAATTTTAGCAAATAATCCTTCTAAAATTGAAGTTTTGGAATATAAAGCAACTGCGCTAAAAGAATTAATGAGATATGATGAAGCACTCGAGGTTTATGAAAAAATTTCTTCGCTAAATCCTAATGATTCAAATGCAAAAATAAACATTGAAAATATAATAATGAATCATTTTACTGGCGCAAAATTGCAAAATTATATGGCGCAAAATGCTGTTAAAAAGCCAAAAAGCTATGAAGCGCAATTTAATTATGCGCTAGAATTGCACAAAAATAAAAATTTAACTTCAGCGCTTGAATATTATAAAAAAGCGCTTGCGCTTGATTCTACTAAAGAAGAAGTGTATTTAAATTTGGCGCAAATTTATTTGGAAGAAAAAAACTATGCCCTTGCAAGTGAAATTTGTCAAAAAGGTTTGTTGGTTTTGCCAAATAGCCAAAAATTAAATTCATATTTAGAAGATATTAAAAATTACAATGCTAGTTCTCAATATCTTTTAGCGACAAAATTATATGAACAAAAAAAATATAAAGAAGCAATAAATAAATATTCAGAAATTCAAAATAAAACTCCTGAAGTAAATATGGCAATAGCAAGCTGTTATTGGCAAATGGGAGATTATAATTTTGCAAATAAATATTATCAAGAAGTTTTGCGTATTGAACCAAACAACCTAGAAGCTTTATCAAATAGCGCTTGGGCTTATTATAATTCTGGAGATTATAATAATTCAAAATTAATGGCAAATAAAATTTTGGCTTATGATAAAACAAATAAAAACGCTCAAGATTTATTGAATAATATTTATGAAAACGAATATTCAACCCAATTGCAAGAAGCTATTTCTTTATATGAACAAGGTCAATTTGGAAAATCATACGCTATTTTAGATTCTTATTTAACTAAAAAATCAAACGATAATTATGCGATGTATTATAAAGCGCTTAATTTAGAAGAAATGAAAAAACCAAATGACGCTATAAAACAATATAAAACTATCATTTCAAAAGATTCAAATTTTGCTCCTGCATATTATTCATTAGCTGTTGCGCTTGATAATAGCGAAAAATATTCTGAAGCAGTTTTAAATTATGAAAAATTTGTTTCTTTAAAAGGAAATGAAAAAGACGAAATGGTTAATTTTTCGTCTGCCCGAATTAAGGAATTAAAAGAATATTTAAATCAGGTAAATGGAAAATAAAAAGATAAATATTGAAGATATAAAGGTTATTCAAGCGCCATTGGCGGGAATTTCCGATGTTGTTTTTAGGGGGCAAATTAGAAAACACAAATCGAAATGTCTTATGACAACAGAAATGATTTCTTCTGAAATGCTTTGCAATAATCCAAATCCAAGAATAATTCAATTTGAAGATTTTGAATATCCGCTTGCTTTTCAACTTGTTGGACATAAAGTTGACAAAATGGTTAAAGCTGCAAAAATTCTTGCCCCTTATGCTAGTATGATTGATATTAATTGCGGATGTCCAGTTAAAAAAGTAATTGTTTCAGGAGATGGTTCTGCGATGATGAAAACTCCTGATTTGGCTTATGAAATTTTATCAAGAATTAAAGAAGAAACGGGTTTACCCGTTAGTGCAAAATTTCGTCTTGGTTGGACAAGTAACGAAGAAAATTTTATTGAATTTGGAAAAAAAATGGAGCAAGCGGGAGCATCTTTTGTAACCTTACATGCTCGAACTCGTTCTCAAATGTATTCTGGTAATGCCGATTGGTCAAAAATTAAATTGTTGGTGGATGAATTAAAGATTCCCGTTTATGCTAATGGAGATATTAAAACAATAGCAGATGCTAAAAAATGTCTTGAATTAACGGGTGCCAAAGGCGTTTCAATTGGTCGAGGAATAATGGGCGATTTTACTTTGCCTTATCGAATTGAAAAATATATTGAAGATGGAACAATTATTCCAGAACCAGATTTAGCTTCACGAATTGAAATGTTAAAAGAACATCTTCATTTAGAAATTCAAAATATGGGCGAAATTAATGGGATAAAATTTATGAGAAAATTTTATAACTATTATATTTCATCAACTCGTAATGCTTCAAAATACAGAAGCGCATTGGTTACTTTAGATAAAGAAGAAGAAATAATTAAAGTTTTAAATGAAATATTATCTTTATATCTTAAAGACTGTGGATAATACGCTATATTGCGGAATTGCCCGAGATGTTATAGCAAGATTTGAGGAACACAAAAAAGGAACCGGGGCAAAATATACTCGCTCACACAAACCTGAATCAATTGTTTATGTTGATATTTTTGACGATAAATCGGCTGCGTCTAAAGAAGAATATCGAATTAAAAAAACTTTAACTCGTGAACAAAAGCTTGAATTAATTCAAAAATTCAGCAAAAGAACATCAAAAATGCTCGAAAAGCTTTAATTATTGTTTATTTCCATGTTTTGTTAAAATTTTTGTGTTTTTAAGTTCTAAAAATTCATCAAACGAGCAGTTTTTGCTGTATCTTATAGGATTAATATCGATTCCGCCTCGTCTTGTATAAAGAGCACAAACAAAAAGCTCGTCTTTTTCGTTTAAAACGCTTAATAGTCTTTTGTAAATCATTTCAACGCATTCTTCGTGGAAATGGTATTCTTTTCTAAACGAACAAAGATATTTTATTAAAGAATCTTCTAGAATATGTTTTTTGGATTTGTAATAAATAAAAATATCTCCAAAATCGGGCTGATGAGTTACTCTGCAATTAGAACGAAGAGAGTCAAACTTTAAAAAATATTTTTTAGTTTTTGAATTTTCGGTTTTTAATAATTCAGGAGCTTCTTCAAATTTTTCTATTTTTAAAGATTTTTCATCGATATAATTTAAAACATTTTTAAATTGTTTATAAATAAAAATAGGGTTTTTTTCAACAAAACTTGCTTTGACTTTTATTTTTAAAAGGCTTGATAAATCATTTTTGATTTTTTCAAGGCAAATTTTTAGACATTCTTTTGAATCTTTTCCAAAACAAGACATATTAAAAGAATTCAAATATAGCTTAAGAGATTTTGACTCCACTAAAAATTCGCTTTTGCAACTATAACTTATTTTTAAAACTTTTGAAATAGGAAGATTGTTTTTTGTCATTGTTGAAAATTCATAACAATGCCAAACGTCTTCTCCTAAAAAAGGTAAATTATCGTTTTCAATTTGGTATTGTTCTCGGTTTAATTCTCTTGGAATTGCAACTAATAAATCAGGATTATATAATTCGCTTCCTGTTGATTTTTGCCCTAAATGTTTAGAAGCAATTTCGTTTGTTATATCTATTTTTGACATTTGTCACCATACCAAAAAGTGTTAGTGCTGAACGTTAATAGATTAAGAGCTAATGCTAAAAAGCCATATAAAAATGGATGAAATAAGCCAATTAAACAGCCTAATAAACAAAAAATTAATGACAACAAAAGACCATCTTTGTTTTGAAGTTTATAGCAATTTTTAATTAGATTGAAATAATTTTCATTTTCTTTTTTAAAGAAAAACGCTTGATTGAAAAAGTTTAAAAATGGAAGAAGAAAAATTGTGTTTAAAAATATCACTGTAAATAAAAGATAGTTTGTTAAAATTTCAAAAGGATTTGTTAAAAGCGCTGAAAAATCAATTGTTGTAAAAGCGCAGATAAAGCTTGGCAGATATAAAAATAATGTCAAAATTGCGCAAAAACCAAGATATGAAGCTAATTCTTTTTTGTTTAAAAGTTCAATATATTCAGCGAGGCTTTTTGTTTGGTTTTTGTTATAAAAATCTAAAGCTAAATTATTCAAACAAAACGTTGTAACATATCCCTTCCAAAAGGCGCAACACATACAAGGAATGCTCACAAATAACGCTAAAAAGGCAAAAAGAGGATTTAATTGCACGCAAAGAACAAAAGCTCCTGCGATTAATCCAAGGGTTATTGGGTGTAGGAGAGCTCTGAAATATTCTTTAGAATATTTTTTTGCAAATTCAAAACCAGTTTTTAAATATGTGTCGATTTTTTTCATTTTTTCTTTTCCGTTTTTCTTGAATTATACTATTATTGTTATGGATATAAAAGAGCTATTTTTAAATTTTAATAAAGAAGATTTTTTTACAAAAATAAATTTGCATATACATTCAAATTTTTCTGATGGCGAACAAGAATTTGATTCTTTAGTTGAGCAAGCTAAAAAATTAAATATGAAATATATTGCAATTACCGACCACAATTGCATTTTGGGACATAAACAAACAAAATATAAAAATGATTCAATTTTGATTAAAGGAGTTGAATTTGATTGCATTTATAAAATGTCTTTATTGCATATTTTAGGGTATGGAATAGATATTGAAAATGAAAAAATAAATAATCTTTGTGCAAAAAATGAAAAAGAACAAAAAAATGATTTAATAAGATTGTTCAAATCAAGACACCCTAAAAAAGTTATTGAAGCAATTCATGATGCAGGAGGAATTGCTGTTTTGGCTCATCCTTGTTGTTGTAATGTTTTTAATTTGGATAATTTTGTTTCGCATTTGGTTGATTTTGGGTTGGATGGGATTGAGGTTTATTACCCTTATGATAGATTTAGAGGGATTGTTAAATTTTCTTCTCGAAAATTGCCGTTTAAATTAGCAGAAAAATATAACCTCATTAAAACAGGCGGCTCTGATGAACATGGAAAATTGGGTTAAATAATTAAGAAATTGTTTATTTTTTAAAGAATTCAAAAAAACAATGTTATTTTAATGTCATAAGGAAAAATATATTTTAAAGGAGAGATATAACTTATGGCAAAAACAATTGGTATTGACTTAGGTACAACTAACTCAGTTGTTGCAGTTATGGAAGGCGGAAAACCAACCGTTATTGCTAACGCTGAAGGTTCAAGAACAACCCCATCTATTGTTGGTTTTGCAAAAAATGGCGAAAGATTAGTTGGTCAATTAGCAAAAAGACAAGCAATTTTAAATCCTGAAAATACAATTATTTCAATCAAACGCCACATGGGCGAAGACTATAAGAAAAATATTGATGGAAAAGATTATACTCCACAAGAAATTTCTGCAATGATTTTAAGAAAATTAGCAGACGACGCAAGTGCATATCTTGGAGAAAAAGTAACATCAGCGGTTATCACAGTTCCAGCATACTTTAATGACGCTCAAAGACAAGCAACAAAAGACGCTGGTAAAATTGCAGGGCTTGATGTTCTTCGTATTGTAAACGAACCAACAGCAGCAGCTTTGGCTTATGGGCTTGAAAAACAAAATTCTGAAAAAGTTTTAGTATTTGACCTTGGTGGTGGTACATTTGACGTTTCTATTTTAGAAATTGGCGATGGCGTTCATGAAGTATTATCAACATCAGGCGACACAAGACTTGGTGGGGATGATTTTGATGAAAAAATCATTAATTGGTTATGTGATGAATTTAAAAAATCAGAAGGCATTGACTTAAGAAACGATAAACAAGCAATGCAAAGATTGAAAGAAGCAGCCGAAAAAGCAAAATGCGAATTGTCTTCAGTTGTTCAAACAAATATCAATCTTCCATTTATCACAGCTGACGCTACTGGACCAAAACACCTAGATTTAAATTTAACTCGTGCAAAATTCGAAGAATTATCATACGATTTATTAGAAAGATGTAAAGTTCCTGTTGAAAAAGCAATTAAAGACGCAGGCATTTCAAAATCTGAATTAAACGAAGTTGTTTTAGTTGGCGGTTCAACAAGAATTCCGGCTGTTCAACAATTAGTTAAAGAATACACTGGAAAAGAACCAAACCAATCAGTAAACCCTGATGAAGTTGTTGCAGTTGGTGCAGCTGTTCAAGCAGGTGTTTTAGCTGGCGAAGTTAAAGACATTGTTTTATTAGATGTTACACCATTGACTTTGGGTATTGAAACTCTTGGCGGTGTTATGACTCCATTGGTTCCTAGAAATACAACAATTCCTGTTTCAAAATCTCAAACTTTCTCAACTGCTGATGACAATCAAACTGCAGTTGATATTCATGTTCTTCAAGGCGAAAGACCAATGGCAGGCGATAATAAATCATTAGGAATGTTTCGTTTAGATGGTATTCCACCTGCAATGAAAGGTATGCCTCAAATCGAAGTAACTTTTGATATTGACGCAAACGGTATTGTAAACGTTACAGCAAAAGACAAAGCAACAAACAAAGAACAAAAAATCACAATTACAAATTCATCAAATCTTTCAGATTCCGATATCGACAGAATGGTTAAAGAGGCTGAATTGAACGCTGACGCTGACAAAAAGAAAAAAGAAGAAGCGGAAGTTAAAAACAATGCACAATCTTTAATCGGCGCTGCTGATAGAATTGTTAAAGATTTTGAAGGCAAAATTTCAGACGATGATAAGAAAAAATTAGACGAACAAAAAGAGGCTCTTAAAAAAGCACTTGATGAAAACAAATCTAATGACGAATTGAAAAAATTGTCTGAAGAACTTCAACAAACAATGTATGGCATTTCTCAAAAAGCTTATGAGCAAGTTCAAAAAGAAACAGAAGCTGGTCAAGCTTCAGGTAATGCCCAAGACAATTCTTCATCAGAAGACAAAAAAGACGATGATGTAATTGACGCTGAATACACTAAGGAATAAACCCGAAAGGCAAGGAGCCGACGCTAGTCGAGCGAACGCCTTGAGGGACCTGCTGTGCGAAGTGCGAATGCGGTTGCGTAGAGCAAGCGCAAAGCACGAAGACCTTAGATAGCCGACGTGCAAATTTTAATTTGCTCAGGCGGATAACCCGAAAGACAAGGAGCCGACGTTAGTCGAGCGAACTTAGACTAAAATATAAAAAAGGACTGCATTTAGCAGTCCTTTTAAATTTATTTTTCTTCCTCTTGAATTGGTTGATTTTTCTTTGCTATTTTTTCTCTAACTTTTGTTTCGATTTCAGCAAGAATTTCAGTATTTTGTTCTAAAAATTCTTTTGCTTTTTCTCTTCCTTGTCCAAGTTTTTCATCGTTATAGCTAAACCAAGCACCTGCTTTTTTGATAATGTTGTAATTAACTGCAACATCAATAATATTGCCTAATGCGCAAATGCCTTTTCCATAAATAATATCAAATTCGCAAACTTTGAATGGAGGAGCTACTTTGTTTTTTGCAACTTTTACACGAACTCTGTTTCCAATATCTTCGTTATCTTTGTTTTTAACGCTGTCACATCTTCTTATGTCTAAACGCACGGAAGAATAATATTTTAATGCTTGTCCGCCTGTTGTTGTTTCAGGATTTCCAAACATAATGCCGATTTTTTGTCTTAATTGGTTAATGAAAATCACTGTTGTATTGGTTTTTGCAACGATTGCGGTTAGTTTTCTTAAGCCTTTAGACATTAAACGAGCTTGAAGCCCCATTTGTTGTTCGTCCATTGCTTTTTCGATTTCTGCTTTTGGAACTAATGCCGCAACAGAATCCACAACAACAACGTCAATTGCGCCTGAGCGAACTAATTCTTCTGCGATTTCAAGAGCTTGTTCTCCTGTGTCGGGTTGTGAAATTAACAATTGGTCAATATCTACACCAAGATTTCTTGCATATTCTGGGTCTAGTGCGTGTTCTGCGTCAATATATGCTGCAATTCCACCCTTTTTTTGTGCATTTGCAACAATATGTTGAGCAAGAGTGGTTTTACCAGAAGCTTCAGGTCCATAAATTTCAATAATTCTTCCTCTAGGAACACCGCCTATGCCAAGAGCGATATCGAGCGCCAATGCTCCTGTTGGAATGCATTCGCAATCAACACTTGTTTTATCGCCAAGACGCATAATTGAGCCTTTGCCGAAATCTTTTTCAATTTTATCTAAAGCTAATTTTAACGCTTTATTTTTGCCTTCTTGAATGGCTTGCAATTCTTTTTCATCAATTGGTGCTGCACACATAATTTTTCCTCGCTTTTCTTGCTCCAATAAATATTATATAATAAAATTGTGTAAAACTATATAACTTAACAATTATGAAATACAGTATAAAAAAAGACGAAACACCAGAAAACACTGTTAAAAGAATAAAAAAGATTCTTGATAAATATGGAGTTTATACTGAAGTCGCTAGACTTGAAACTGGCGAATTTCATTCTTCTTCTGTTATTAAGTTTCGTGATTTTGATAATGATATTAATGCAAATGGCAAGGGTGCGAATGAAATTAATTGTCTTGCCAGTGGCTATGCTGAATTTATGGAAAGATTGCAGACGAATTTTCTTATTCCTTTTTGTGGGGAGAAATTTAATTTTGAATCTGATGAAAAAATTGAAAATATAAAAAATCTTTGTGATAATTCTTTAAATATTCATTTAAAAAAATTTAATACAAATATTGAAGAAATATTTGAAATTTCCAAATTGGCTCGCTCAAAATCTTGCGAAGGAGCGTTTGATAAAGTAGATGAAAATAAAACTTTTACTGCGCCTTTTGTTTCGTATAAAAATAAAAAAATCGAATATATTCCCTTATTATTGCAAAGATTTCTTCAATGCTCAAATGGCTTCGCTGCTGGTAATACATTTGAAGAAGCTTCTGTTCAAGGGTTGAGTGAAGTTATTGAAAGATATTGTGCCAAGCAAATCTTTGTTAAAAAAATATCAATGCCAAATATTCCAAAAGAATACTATGAACAATATGAAAATATCATAGGATTAATTAAGGAAATAGAAAACTTAGGATATAGCGTAACACTTAAAGATGCATCATTAGGCAACAATTTCCCAGTAATATGTGCAATATTTGAAGACAAAATTTACCCTAAAAATGGAGTAGTATTCAAATTTGGTGCTCATCCATATTTCCCAATTGCGCTAGAGCGTAGCTTGACTGAATTTTTGCAAGGTAATAGTGGTTTTGATGAATATAGAAAAAAAGCAAAATATTTACACAATATTAATTGCGTTTCTGTTCCAAAAATTATTATTGAACAATTAAAAAAGAGAAAATTCCTCAAAAAAACAAATCAACATATTAAAAAAATCCTAACAAATAAACCAGATTATGAATTTAACAAAGATACTTGGCTATTCAATGAAGAAATAGACAACAAAACAATGTTTAATAACCTAGCTAAACTTGTCTTAAAGCACACTGACGACATTTATATCAGAAATTGTTCTTTTCTTGGATTTCCAACAGTTTCAATTTATGCATATGAATTTTCTGATCCTATGGTGTATTCTAATGATATTTTTAAAAAAATGAAAAAAATGTATAGATATAGAAAAACTATCCAAGATTTTTTAATTTTTGACGTGTTTGAGGCTTGTAAATTTGCAGGTTTTGAAAGATTGTCAGGAAATGCATATTTTTCTGAAATAAAAGACTATTCTTTGGGCTTTTACGCTTCTATCCTCCTCAACAACAAAAAATACATCAAAAAATTCCTTAATGTTATCATAGGAGCTTGTTGTGTTCAATCTAGTTCTAAAAATACAGATACTAGACTCCACCTCTACCAAGCCTACCTAAAATACTTCAAACTATACTACACAAATACACCAAAAGAAAAAATACAAGAAATCATAGAAAAGAAATATTCTAAAATAATATATCTTGAAATAATAAAAACCCTAGAATCCCTCAATGAAGATAAAATAAAACAAATGATATCAGACGAAATAAACAACACCCAAAAACAACCCAACATCTTCAACGACGAAAGAATAAAACAACTAGGCAATAAACTCCATAACATCTACGCCAAAAACATTCCAAACCAAAATGAAATTCTAAAAATAATCGAAGGCTACAAACCAACAATCAAAGATAGAATAAAAAACATATTCCAATAATTTAAGCGTTTTTCTTTTTTATTTTGATTAATTATTGTATAATATTCTTATGAAAACAATAGAATTAAACAATTTTGAAATTGCAGGGGATAAATTAACAATTTTAGCGGGTCCTTGCGCTATGGAATCAGAGGAAATATCATTAAAAACCGCTAAAAAATTAAAAGAAATTTGTGAACGTTTAGATATTAATTTTGTTTTTAAAACTTCTTTCGATAAGGCCAATCGTTCTTCTTTGGATTCATATCGTGGTTTGGGCATGGAAGAAGGGCTTGAAATTTTAGCACGAGTTAAAAAAGAATTAAATGTTCCAATAGTTACTGATATCCACGAATCTTGGCAAGCAGAACCCACTGCAAAAGTTGCTGATATAATTCAAATTCCGGCTTTTTTATGCAGACAAACAGATTTATTGGTTGCAGCAGCTAAAACTGGAAAAATTGTTAATATTAAAAAAGGACAATTTTTGTCGCCATATCAAATGAAATCAATAGCAAAAAAAGTTTCTGATTCTGGAAATGATAAAATTATAATCACCGATAGAGGAACAAGCTTTGGCTATAATAACCTTGTTGTTGATATGCGCTCTGTTGCAATAACTCAAGAAGATTTGGGATATCCAATGTGTTTTGATGCGACGCATAGTGTGCAAATTCCGGGTGGACATGGTGGTTCTTCCTCGGGTGAGAGAAGATTTGTTGAACTTTTGGCGAAATCTGCTGTTGCGGCTGGTGCGAAAGTTTTATTTTTTGAAATTCACCCAGACCCAGAACATGCTCTTTGCGATGGCGATAACATGTTACCATTAGATAGTTGTGAAAAAACATTCAATATCTGTAATCAAATATTCAAATTAGTAAATTAATGACTATATACTGAGGAATGCCATGCAGTATAGTATCAAAAAAGACGATAAGCCTGAAAATACTGTTAAAAGAATACAGAAAATTCTGAAAAAGAATGGTATTGAAACTGCTGTTGTGGAGACTGGTTGTGAAAAATATTCTTTGTCCGCATATGTTCATTTGAAAAATGTTAATGAAAAAATAGGCACAAATGGCAAAGGCTCTTGTCCAATTAATGCGCTTGCAAGTGGTTATGCTGAATTTATGGAAAGATTGCAGACTAATTTTTTGATTCCATTTCATGAAGAAAAATTTTGTTCTGCTCCTGATGAAAAAATTATTAATATTCATTCAAATAATGAAGAAATTGTTATAAAAGAATTTAAAAAAAAAGGTATATCGATCGAGAACGCTTATAAAGCAATTATGTTTTCAAAAATTAAATATAATCCATTAATTTTTGAAAAATTAGGAACTGATAATCTGCCTATTATTCCTTTTGCTTCATATAAACAAAAAAAAATCATCGATATTTCATTATTTTTGGCGCAATTTTTACAAGGCAGTACTGGCCTTGCGGCAGGTAATACGTTTGAAGAAGCCTCACTTCAGGGGCTAAGCGAGATTGTTGAAAGATATTGTTATAAACAAGTTTTTTTAAATAAAATATCAATGCCAAATATTCCAAAAGAATACTATGAACAATATGAAAATATCATAGGATTAATTAAAGAAATAGAAAAATTAGGTTATAAGGTAATTCTGAAAGATGCTTCTTTGGGTAAAAATTTTCCAACAGTTTGCGTTATAGTTGAAGATTTAAAAAATTTAAAAAATGGAGTAACTTTTAGATTTGGTACTCATCCATATTTTCCAATTGCTCTTGAGAGAACATTAACTGAATTTTTGCAAGGGAATAATCAATTTGAAGAGTTTAGAAAACATGCAAAGTATATTCATAGTATTTATAGTTCAACAACGAAAAAAATTTTAGCAGAGCAAGTTTATAAAAAAAGATTTTTTAAAAGAACAAACAAAACAATAGAAAAAATTTTATCTGATAATTGCAAATATAAGTTTGATAAAAATAATTGGTTGTTTGATGAAGATGTTAGCAACAAAGTAATGTTTAATAATTTAGCTAAACTTGTTTTAAAACACACTGATGATATTTATATCAGAAATTATTCTTTTCTTGGATTTCCAACAGTTGCTATTTATGCTGGAGAATTTTCTAACCCTTTGATAATAGACAAAAATTATTTTAAAAAATTAAAAAAATATCATCAGTTTATGAGATTTACAAAAGAGGAAATAAAAAATAATGGAATAGAAGAGTTATTTGAAATTTTTAAATTCGTTATTTTTGAAAGACCATTGATTACAAGTTATTTTGAAAAAACAGAGTTTCATTATTTCGGTTTTCTTTGTGCGGTTTTTTTGCAAAATAAAAAGTATATTAAAAAGTTTGCAAATGCAATAATTGGAACGCTTTGTATTTATTCTCAATCTAAAATAACTGACACCACTTTACATCTTTATCAAGCCTACCTAAAATACTTCAAACTATATTACACAAATACACCAAAAGAAAAAATACAAGAAATCATAGAAAAGAAATATTCTAAAATAATATATCTTGAAATAATAAAAACCCTAGAATCCCTCAATGAAGATAAAATAAAAGAGAAAATAGAAGAAGAAATAAAAAAAATTGCGCCTGTTCTGGAAGCATCCAAAGATGTTGAGCTTGAAAAAATAGGCAAAAAACTTACTTTAATGTATGAAAAAAATATTCCAAAACAAAAAGTATTACTCGAAATGTTTGATGACTATAAAATTAGTTTGAAAGACAAAATAATAAAGAAATTTGCCAGATAGGTTATTTTATGAAATACAGTATTAAAAAAGACGAAAAACCTAAAAAAACTGTTAAAAAGATAAAAGAAAAATTGGAAAAATGCGGGATTGAGACAGAAGTTTCAAACATTGGAAGTGGCGAAAAGTATTTTTCGGTTGCTGTAAAAATAAAAAATTGCAAAGAAAATATTGAAACAACAGGCAAAGGAACAAGTTATGAAAATTCTTTGGCAAGTGGATATGCGGAATTTATTGAATATTTGCAAACCCATTTTCTACTTCCTTTTTTTGGAGATAAATTCAAATTTGATCCTGATGAAAAGATTTTAGATGTTGATTTTCTCAAAAATACTTTATTTTCAAATCATTTAGAGTCCTTAAATATTGCTTTGTATGATTTTAATAAAATTGTTCAAAGCGTTGATTTAAAATTTTATTTGGATTCGTTGTCTAAAATTAAACAAAATCAGACCCCCGTTGTTCCATTAGTTTCGTATAAAAATAAAAAAATTGAATATTTGCCTATGCTTTTAATACATTTTTTGCAAAATTCAAATGGACATGCCGCAGGAAACACATTCGAAGAAGCTTGCACGCAAGCGCTGAGTGAAATAATAGAAAGGTATTGCTGCAAACAAGTATTTATTAATAAAATATCAATGCCAAATATTCCAAAAGAATACTATGAACAATATGAAAATATCATAGGATTAATTAAAGAAATAGAAAAATTAGGCTATAAGGTAATTTTAAAGGATGCATCATTAGGAGAAGGTCTATGTGCAGCTTGTGCGTTTATGGAAGATAAGCTATATAAAAAAAATGGTTACTTGGTGCGTTTTGGCGCACATCCATATTTGCAAATTGCAATTGAGCGAACTTTGACTGAATTTTTACAAGGAGTAGAGCGTTTTAGTGAATTTCGAGAAAAAGCAAAATATTTGCATAGTATATATAGTACGTCTGCAGGAAAAATGGTAGCTGAACAGTTTTGCCAAAAAAATTATATAAAAAAAGAAAATAAAATAATCAAAAAAAATATAAATAGTGTTCCTGATTATGAATTTGATGAAAATACTTGGCTGCGTAATGAAAATTTAACTAATAAAAAATTATTTAATAAATTATCTAAAAAGATTTTAGAATATACTGATGATATTTACATTAGAAATTATTCTTTTCTTGGATTTCCAACAGTTGCAATTTATGCTGGAGAATTTTCAAATCCGCTTGTAGTTAAACAAAATTATATTGAAACATTAACAAATTATTATAAATGCAAAACTTGTTTTAAGAATAAAATTGATTTTAATTTGGAACTTGAAGAATTATTTGAATATTTTAAATATATTGTTTTTTCTGAGCCGTTAGCCGTTTCTGGTTTGGATGTATTAGATTATCATTTTGGATTTTTATGTTCGGTTTTGTTAGATAAGAAAAAATATGTTAAAAAATTTTTAAAAGGTCTTATTGCGATTTATTGTATGCGTTCTCAAAATAAAAAAATGGACGCTATGCTCCACCTCTACCAAGCCTACCTAAAATACTTCAAACTATATTACACAAATACACCAAAAGAAAAAATACAAGAAATCATAGAAAAGAAATATTCTAAAATAATATATTTTGAAATAGAAAATTTTTTAGAAACGTTATCTTTTGAAAAAATTGAAAAAATTTTTCAAACGAATTTAATAAATAAAAAAGAAGGCGGCGATACAAGAAAAGATTTTAAAAGCCAAGGTTTTGAATACGACGAAAGAATAAAACAACTAGGCAACAAACTCCACAACATCTACGCCAAAAATATCCCAAACCAAAATGAAATCCTAAAAATAATCGAAGGCTACAAACCGACAATCAAAGATAGAATAAAAAACATATTCACCACAAATAGGTAACAAATGGAATATAGCATAAGAAAAGATGAAACACCTGAAAACACAGTAAAAAGAATCAAGAAAATCCTTGATAAACTTGGTATTGAAATAGAAATTATAGATGTTGAATCTGGGCAAAGTCATTTTTGTGTTGTTTTGAAAATTAAAAACTTCGATAAAAATATTAGAGCAAATGGTAAAGGCTCTTGTTTTGTTAATGCTGTTGCTAGTGCTCATGCAGAATTTATAGAAAGAATGCAGACAGGGTTGTTAATTCAGTTTAATGGTGAAAAATTTTGTTATGCCGCTGACGAAAAAATCGAAAAATTCAGCTTGCGAGACAATAGGTTTAAAAAAATTATTCAAGAAAATAATTTAATAGTTAAAGAAGGATTTGAGGTATCAAAACTTGCGGAAGAAATTTTTTCTTTAAAAAATATAAATGAGGCTAATCAAATAAGAATAATTTTTGTTCCTTTTTTGTCCTATAAAACTAGAAGCATAAGATATTTTCCTTCTTTTTTAAAAATGTGTATTCAAGGCTCAAATGGCTTCGCTGCAGGTAATACATTTGAAGAAGCTTCCGTTCAAGGATTAAGTGAAGTTATTGAAAGATATTGCGCTAAGCAAATCTTTGTTAAAAAAATATCAATGCCAAATATTCCAAAAGAATACTATGAACAATATGAAAATATCATGGGATTAATTAAAGAAATAGAAAACCTAGGATATGGCGTAACACTTAAAGACGCTTCATTAGACAATAATTTTCCAGCAATATGTGCAATATTTGAAGATAAGATTTGCCCTAAAAATGGAGTAGTATTCAAATTTGGTGCTCATCCATATTTCCCAATTGCACTAGAACGAAGCTTAACTGAATTTTTGCAAGGTAATAGTGAATTTGAAAAATATAGAAAATGTGCAAGGTATATTGCAAGTGCTGAGCAAATTACGTTAAGGAAAATAATAACAAATCAGTTTCGTAATGAAAGATTCCTCAAAAAAACAAACCAACATATTAAAAAAATCCTAACAAATAAACCAGATTATGAATTTAGCAAAGGTACTTGGCTATTCAATGAAGAAATAGACAATAAAACAATGTTTAATAACCTAGCTAAACTTGTCTTAAGGCACACTGATGACATTTATATCAGAAATTGTTCTTTTCTTGGATTTCCAACAGTTTCAATTTATGCAAATGAATTTTCAAATCCAATAATGTTAAGTGAGAAGAAATTTTATTATGAAAGGAAAATTCAAAATATTTTTTGTTCAAAAAATCAAAAAATTGAAAATGAAACAATTGAAGAAATATTGGATTTATATAAGTATATTGTTTTTGAATTGCCTTCGAGTGATTTTTTTCAAACTAATTTGAAAGAAAATTATTTAGGCTTTCTTTGCGCCATCCTCCTCAACAACAAAAAATACATTAAAAAATTCCTCAATGTTATCATAGGAGCTTGTTGTGTTCAATCTAGTTCTAAAAATACAGATACTAGACTCCACCTTTACCAAGCCTACCTAAAATACTTCAAACTATATTACACAAATACACCAAAAGAAAAAATACAAGAAATCATAGAAAAGAAATATTCTAAAATAATATATCTTGAAATAATAAAAACCCTAGAATCTCTCAATGAAGATAAAATAAAACAAATGATATCAGATGAAATAAACAACACTCAAAAACAACCCAATATCTTCAATGACGAAAGAATAAAACAACTAGGCAACAAACTCCACAACATCTATGCCAAAAATATTCCAAACCAAAATGAAATCCTAAAAATAATCGAAGGCTACAAACCAACAATCAAAGATAGAATAAAAAATTTATTCATATCTTAAAGCATCAATTGGGTTTAATAAGCTTGCTTTATAAGCTGGATAATAGCCAAATCCGATTCCAACAAGTCCCGAAAAACCAAAAGACAAAAATATTGGAAAAGCGGAAATAACGATTGAAGTTGCAAAAATTTTGCCTATCAAAATGGCAATTATAATTCCAACTATTACTCCAATTAAGCCTCCTAACAGTGAAAGAACAAGAGCTTCGATTAAAAATTGAGTTCTTATATCAACCGCTCTTGCACCAATTGCCATCCTAATTCCAATTTCTTTTGTTCTCTCGGTTACAGAAACAAGCATGATATTCATAATGCCAATTCCTCCAACAATCAAAGAAACAGAAGCAATTGAAGCCAATAAAATTGCAAAAGTTTGAACTGTTGATTTCATTTTTTCTTGAAATTCTGCGCTGTTTCTAATTTGAAAATCGTTAGGTTGCGCTTTGCCAAGATTATGACGACGTCTCAAAATTTCTTCGATATCTTTTTGTGCAATTGCGGAATCTTCAATTGATTTTGCTTTAACTATAATTTGGCTGACTGCCCCTGGGAAATCTGTTCCAAAAACTTTTCTTTGCGCCGTTGTAATGGGTATAAAAATTAAATCGTCTTGGTCCATTGCTCCCATTTGTCCTTTAGATTTTAATGTTCCAAGAACTTTAAAAGGAACATTTCCAATGCGGATAGTTTTTCCGATAGGATTAACGTCTCCAAAAAGCTCAGTTTCAATAGTTTTTCCGATTAGTGCAACTTTTGCTGCATTATTGTCATCGTCTCTATTGAAACTTTTGCCTAAATTAATTTCATAATTTTTTGCGTATAAGTATGCTGTGTCAACGCCATAAACTGTTGTAGACCAGTTTTGATTCCCATACATAACTTGTTTTGAAGAATTCAAAACAGGAGCAACTGCTTCAACTCCTCGTGCTTGTCTTTTGATTGCAATTGCGTCTTTAACGCTAAGAGTTGGCTTTGTTCCCATTCCCATTGAAACCCCGCCAGTTTTAGCAGTAGCGGAACGAATTGTTAAAAGATTAGAACCCATTGATTCCATATTTTCTTGGACTTGTTTGTTTGCGCCAGAACCAATTGCAAGCATGATAATAACTGCTGCAACGCCAATAATAATGCCTAATGAAGTTAGTGCAGAGCGCATTTTATTAACTTTTAGAGAATTAAGCGCAATTTGCAATGTTGATTTATAATCTATCATTAATTTTTCCTTAATTTTTCCATTTTTAAATTATAAGTGTTTTGAATTTCGAAAAATAATAAATCCATTTTTTTAAGTTTATCAATCTTTTTATATATTTCAGGACTTATATATTTATTTTGAATGTTTTTTATATATTCTTCGCAAAGTCTTTTTTCGACTGGATTAATTGAAAATTTAATTGCGGTCTTTAAATGATTAATATTCTGATTAATTATGCCTGAAATAAAAAGCCTAGAAGGAATATATAAATACATTCCAATTAATGTGACAATTAAAATAAGCCAGCTTGCAACCCTAAAAGGATTTTTTTGTGAAATTTTAGTTGAAATTAATATTATAAAGCCAATGAGCGAAACAAGCGCAATGGTGTTTGTTGCAATTAAATAAATTTCTAAAATTTTTTCCATTTTGTCCTTTTTATTATGTTTGCCTGTTTCTTTGTTTTTCCCATTCTTCTTTGGATAAATCGGAAACAATTTTGCCGTCTTTAAAGCGGATTATTCTTTTTGTATATTGTGCAATATCGGGCTCGTGAGTTACCAAAACGACAGTTTTTCCAAATTTTTTATTCAAATTAACAAAAAATTCCATAACGTCAATGCTTGTTTTGGTGTCTAAATTTCCTGTTGGTTCGTCTGCTAAAATTAAAGGTGCATCATTAACAATTGCCCTTGCGATTGCAACCCTTTGCTGTTGACCGCCAGACATTTGAGAAGGCATGTTGTTTTCTTTATTTTCTAAACCCACAATTTTCAGTGCTTCTCTTGCTTTCTTATATCTTTCTTCTTCGCTTAAACCTTTATATATCATTGGCAAACAAACATTATCAATTGCTGAAGTTCTTGAAATTAAGTTGAATCCTTGAAAAACAAAGCCAATTTTATTGTTTCTTATTTCGGATAATTCATCGCTTGAAAGAGAAAAAACATCTGCTCCATCAAGATAATATTCTCCGCTAGTTGGTTTATCAAGCGTTCCTAGCATATTCATACAGGTTGATTTTCCAGAGCCTGAAGTTCCCATTATTGCAACAAATTCGCCTTCTTCAATTTCAAAAGAGACATCGTTTAAGGCGTAAAATGTTTCATCGCCCATTTGATATGTTCTTATTGCGTTTTTAACCTTGATTAATGCCATATTTCCTCTTTTGATTGAGTTTATTAAAATGGTCTGCCCATTGGTTTTGTTTGTTGTTTCTTTTTGTTTGAGCCTGATGAAATGATGATTTTATCTCCTTCTTTTATTTCGTTTGAAATAATCTGAGATTTATTATCATCCGACAAACCTATTTCAACATTGAATCTTTTTGGACCTGACGAAGTTAAAACCCAAACGCCTTGTTTTTCATATTTTTTAGTGTCATCCATTGAAAATTTAAATGCTCTATTTTCAACGCACAAAACGTCTTTGGCTTCGCCAACTTTAATTGAAACGTTTGCAGTCATTCCAGGAATTATAAAGCCTTCTGAATTATCAACAGAAATTATAACCGTATAAGTTACAACATTGTTTGTTGTAGTTGAAGCAAGACGAACTTGTGTCACTTTACCGTAGAATTTTTTGTCTTGATATCCATCAAGGGTATATGAGGCTTCTTGACCTACTTTGATTTTTCCAATATCTGCTTCTGATACGCTTGTTTCGATTTGCATTTTTGTTAAGTCTTTTGCAATTTCAAACAATGTTGGAGTATTGAAGCTTGCGGCAACAGTTTGACCTTCGTCAACCGCTCTTGATATAACTGTTCCATCAACAGGAGATGTGATTTTCGAATATCTTAAATTGGTTAAATTGTTTTCTAGTGCAGCTTTTGTTGCATTAACATCTGCATTAGCAGATTCAAGCTCTGCGCGAGCTTGTAAATAGTTTGCTTGAGCTAGTTCGACATCGTCTCTTGAAACGTAATGTTTTTCATAAAGGTGTTTATATCTTTGATAGTTATTTTTTTTATAATTAAGCATTGCTTGCGTGCGAGCCAGAGTTGCTTTTGCATTGTTTAACTTAGCCTGAGATTGATCAACATTTGCTTGAAATAAACTTGGGTCAAGTTCTGCTAATAAATCGCCTTTTTTTACAGTTGAATTATAATCGACATAAATTTTTTGAACTGTTCCTGAAACTTGCGTACCAACGGCAACGGTGTTTATTGGTTTTATAGAACCAGAAGCTTCAACTTGTTGTGTTATTGTTGCTTTTGCGACTGGTTTTGTTGTGTAATTTATTGAGCCATTTTTTACAAAAGTCATTAATAACAATAATATGAAACTTGAAATAATAACTCCAATTATATATCGTTTTTTCATTTAACCCCCATTGATTTTAATAAGGTTTCTCTTGCTACATTATAATTAAACACAGCTTCTACAAAATTCAACTGTGAATTGTTGTAGTTAGTTAGTGCATCTTGTAATTCAACATAATTATTTAAACCAACGCTATATCTTCCATCTGCGAGTTCGAAGTTTTCAAGCGTTGCTTTAACTTTCATATTCATTAAAGGAATTTTTCGCTCTAGCTGGCGCATATTAACATAATTAGTTTGAACTTCCCAAAAAATATCAGTTTTTGCGATATTAACATTATGATGTGCTATATCAAGCATACTTTCGCCTTCTTTAACTTGATAATGAATGTTCATAGGATTAATTGAGCCTAACCCTAAGCTTGCACCAAGCTGCAATGGGCTTGAATAACGGCTATCGTATTTTGTATATCCCCAAGACAAGTCTGCGCTTAGTTCTGGAGCATATTGTTTTTTAATAGCTTTCAAGCTTTCTTCTTGAAGATTTGCGAGCATTTCGTTTGATTTTAAATCAGGACGAAGTTCAAGCGCTTGTTCAACTGCTTCTTTTTTCGTGATTAGCATTGGCTGAAATTCAAAGTTTTGAATAATATCTTTGTGCTCAATTCCTGATGTGAGCATAATTAAGCCATCTTCATTTTTTTTCACAACATCAACGCTAGGCTTAATTGTTGTCAAACTTTCGACTTTTTTCTTATAGTCAGATTTTAAAAAGTTGAAATTTTCAGTGTTTTTAACTATGAAAGGCTTGTCCTCTTGATAAAACATTGAGTTTTTAAGGTTGATTAAAGCGGTTTGAAGCGTGTTTTGCCCTTCGACAAGTTGAATCTTGGCATCTGTTAAATTAACTTGCGCATTTACAACATCAATTTTAGATTTTAAACCCTCGTCAAACATTGCTTGCGTGCGCTCTTGATTCAGTGTTTGGATTCTAACGTTTTGTTCGTAAATATCAAGATGGGCTAGCGCTTGAAGTACTTTAAAATAATTGATTCTAACATTATAAACAACATTTAAAACATCATAATCATAATCATAAGTAGCAGATTCAGTATCATATTTTGCCATATTAATTTTGGCTGTTGTGCGTCCAAAATCCCAAATCATTTCAGAAATTCCAACGCTGAAACCGCCGCTATCTTGGTTTGTATGTAAATTTGTTGCTTTGGTGTCGTTGTGATTATAGCTAACTCTTGCTGTTAATCTTGGAGCATAGCTTGAGCGAGCTTGTCCAATGCCCGATTTTGCGGCTTTAATTCTTTCAGAAGAAACTGACAAATTTGGATTGTGATTAATTGCATATTCAACGCAATCGTCGATTGTCATTGTTGAAAGCTGGTTAAAAGGAATTTTAGGTTTTCCTTCTAAAACTTCTGGCAATTTTATCTCTTCAACTTTGCTTTTTTTCTTTTTGGTTGTGGTGTTTGTTGTCTTTTTTTTGAAAAAAGAAAATTTTGGTTTTTTATTTATTTGACCTTGCTCTTCTTCAATGGCAAAAACATTTTGACAACTTAAAAACAATATTAAAAAGGTGAGTGCAATAATATATTTTTTGTTTTTCATATTTTCTTTCATAGATGTATATTATAACGTTTTATATTTAATTTTGTTCGTTTTGCTTTTCTTCTTCTTTTTCTGTTTCTGGTTTTATTGTTTCAACATTTTGTATTTTTGCCGCTTGTTGAGCTTGAATTTCTTCTTCTTTTGTTTCTTCTTGAGGTTTTTTGGTTAATTCTTTTTTAACTTCTTCTTTTGATTCTTTTAAGCGAAGATAATATGAATCATCCCATCTTAAATCAATATATTTAACTTTTTGATTATATTTTCTTGCCTCAGGCAAAATAGAAGCAATCCAACGAGCTCGATTAAGAGTTGTGTCGTTGATTTCTCCTAAACGAATTAAATATTCTTCAAGCATTATATAAACATCTTTTTGATTTCTTAAATCAATATATTGCACCTCTTGATTAGAATATGCTTCGATTGCTTTAATAAGTTTTAAAATTTCTTCAACTCGTTTTTTGTCCCAAACTTCGTCAAGCCCGTCTTTTACCCCATAAGTTAAAAGTTTTTTGGTTTTAACAGTGGAATTTAATGGCAAATAATCATGATCAATTAAAACCCCGTCTGTTGTAAGGGCAGAATTTGGCTCTGATTCGAGATTTGGAGCCAATAAAAACGCAGGAGTTCTTTCATCGACGTTAATAACCAATCTTGCAGGAAACCAATATCTTCTGACATACACTTTTTTGATTGGGTTAAGTTGCGAAATATTGTTTTCTAATTCTGTTGTGTCTAGTCTGAAAATTTGAGTTTGTGGCAATTGAGTTTGGCGAACCATATTGATAATTTTATAATCAGGAGTGATTGAATTGCCCTGAATTTTCAAAACATTAGAACTTGCTTTGGCAAGTTTGTTTGAATCAATATACCAATGCGGAAGTTTTATAACCCAATAACAAAAATATGAAATTCCTAATATCAAAAGCAAAGACAAAAGCATTCTAAAACGAATCAAAAGCGTACGGTTTGCTGCAATTTGCCTTTTTATTTTATTAACTTTGAGCCTTCTTTTTTGATAAAGTAATCCCATTTATTTAATTTCCGCTGTTTTTAAAATAATTTCGACTAATTCGTTGTAATTTATGCCCATTTCTAAAGCTTGAGCAGGTAAATCAGATGTATCTGTCATACCGGGATTTGTATTGATTTCTAATATATATGGTATGTTATTATGCACCAAAAAGTCAACACGAGAAACTCCTCTGCAAGAGCAAGATTTGTGTGCAAGAATTGCTAAATCTTGAATTTTTTTGGTTAAATTTTCATCAAAATTAGCAGGCAAAATGAATTCTGTTAAGCCTTTTGTATATTTTGCTTCGTAGTCATACCATTCTGTTTTTGTTTTAAAGCCAAGAATTGGAGTTGCAAATGTTTCAATTTTTCCTTCAATTTCACGTTCTAAAACGCCAACTGTTGCAGATTCGCCAACTAAATATTCTTCAATTAAAATTTCGCTGTCGCATTTTAGAGCTTCTTCCATTGCTTTATCAAGCTCAGACTCGCTATTAACTTTCGTCATCCCAATTGAAGAACCTTCGTTTGCGGGTTTAATAATAATTGGATAATTGAGTTTTTTAACTTCTTCTTTATAATTTTTTGAAGTTACATTAACAGAATTGATTAAAGGAATTCCGGCAGTGGATAAAACTTTTTTTGTCATAATTTTATCCATACAAATTGAGCTTGCTTTAACTTTACAGCCTGAATATGGAATGTTTAAAAATTCTAATACGCCTTGAATACAGCCATCTTCGCCATATCTTCCATGTAAAACATTAATTACATATTCAATTTTTGCTTCTTTTAAAATGGAGGCAATGTTTCTATCAACATCAATTAAAGTAACGTCTTTATAGCCAAGCTCGATTAATGCTTTAAAAACGTTTTTGCCTGAACGAAGCGAAACTTCTCTTTCGTTTGATAAGCCTCCGCAGAGTACTGCAATTCGCGAATTTTTATTTATTTTTTTAATATTTTCCATTTTTTTTCTTCATCCTTTGTCATTTTGCCAATGTATATTATTTCAGGAGTTAATTCTACATTAAATTTTTCTTTTACTTTTGTGTATATTTCAAAAACGATGTTTGTATAATCAACGCTTGTCGCTGCGCCTTTGTTGATTATGAAATTGCAATGATTTTCATATACTTCGCAATCGCCAATTCTAAAACCTCTTAAGCCGCATTTGTCGATTAATGCGCCTGCCGATAATTCGCAATCGCTTGGATTTTTAAAAACAGAACCTGCGTTTGGTAGTGCTAAATTTGGTTGACGATTTTTTCTAAAGATTAAATTTTCATCCATGCGTGCTTTGATTTGCGCTTTGTCTTTCTTTTCAAGCTCAAATTTTGCGCTTAAAAGAATATATGGTTTTTCTTTTAAAATTGAATGACGATATGAAAAATTTAGCTCTTCTTTTGTTAAAGTTAAAATTTTGTTCTTTTTGTAATCATAAACTTTGGCGTTAATTAAATAATCGCTGATTGTTTGTTTGTGTGCTCCTGCGTTCATATAAATTGCGCCGCCTAAAGACGCAGGAATTCCAATTAAAAATTCAAAGCCTGATAATCCTTTATCGTAAGCCATTTTTGAAAGCGTTTGAGCTTTTAATCCTGCTTCAACTTCGATTGTGTTTCCAATAATGAAAACTTCTTTAATATTTCCAGTATAGATAATTGGAGCTTCTATTCCTTTGGAAGAAAATAAAATATTTGATCCATTTCCAATAACAATAGGCGTTTCTTTTTTGAATTTTTTAAATAAAGAAATCATTTCGCCATAATTGTCAGGAATCCAAAATTGCTTTGCTATGGATTTAATTCGCAAAGTGTTGAAATTGGTTAGTTGAAAATTATCATAATGTTTTATTTCAATTTGCGAGCAAACCATTTATTACCTCGCCAATTTTTGTGATATCTCCTGCGCCAAGCGTTAAAACAATATCTCCTTGTTTGAGTTTTGGCGCAATTTTTTCTCCTGCTTCAGGTATTGTCCCTTCGATATATTGCGCTTTAATTCCTTTTTTTGTAATTTCATTTGCAAAATTTTTGGAATTATATTCTTCATCAAATTTGTCGCCTGCGCTAAAGGTTTCGACAATATAAAGCTCGTCTAAAACATCAAAACTTTCTAAAAATTCGCTCCATAAGCCTTTTAGTCTTGTGTATCTATGAGGTTGAAAAATTCCTATTTTTCTTCTTTTTAAATTTTTAATAGCATTTAAAGTTGATTTAATTTCGTTTGGATGATGCGCATAATCGTCAATTATTTTGATATCGTTTGTATTTGCAACCAATTGAAATCTTCTTCCCATTCCTGAAAATTCAGCAAAATATGGGGCAAATTCATCAAAATTAAAACCAAGTTCGTCTAATATGCTAACAATTGTTAATGCGTTATAAACATTGTGTAATCCTGGAATTATGAGATTAATTTTGCCTAAAAATTCATCCTTTTTGTAAACATCAAAGCTTGAATTTAATTCATCAAAAACAATGTTTTTTGCTTGATAATCCGCCGATGAATTAATTGCGTATGTAATAAAATTTTTAAATTTTGTTTGAGCTAAAAATTTATTGCAACCTTCATCATCGATATTGATAAATATTTTTGAAACGCTTGACATTTTATCAATCAATTTTTCAAAGGTTGAAATAATATCTTCTAAACCATTTTTATAATAATCAAGATGGTCTGCTTCAAGGTTGTTAATCGTTAAATATTTTGGAGAATATTTTTGAATTGTTCCGTCTGATTCGTCTAATTCTGCAACGAAAAATCTTGAATCTTTAGAAGCATTTGCGTTAATGTTTAATTTTGGAATTATTCCACCAATTGCATAACTTGGATTTGCTTTAATTTGTTCTAAAACAAAGCTTAAAAGTCCAGATGTTGTGGTTTTTCCGTGTGTTCCTGCAAGACCAATAAAATCGCTAAATTGTTCAGAGATAAATTTCAAACAATCGCTTCGATGCATTATTTCTAAGCCTAATTTGCGAGCTTTTATCATTTCAGGGTTATCTTCTTTAATTGCAGAAGACACAACAACTTTTGGTGTGCCTTGAATATTGTCTTCGTTGTGTCCAATATAAATTTTTGCACCAAGGTTTTGGGTTAATTTTGTATATTTGCTCTCTTGAATATCAGAGCCCGAAACGCTATATCCTAAGCACAAAAGAATTTTTGCCAGTGCACTTTGTCCAACACCACCAATTGCAATAAAATGAAAATCTGACATTATAAAACCACCTCAGATTCTATTGTCGCAACGCCGTGTTGAGTTTTGCCCCAATCCATTGTTTTTTTAGTGAAAACAATTTTGAATATGATAAACATCGCAATAGGAAACCAAATTGTTAAGAAATAAATTGATGTAACTATTGCTTGCCATATTGCATTTTTAAAGTTTAAATTTGCATATTTTCTAAGCGCATAAATAAAGCTTCCTATGAAGAAAAATGCTGTTGTGGTAACTAAAATTGCAGAAGTTAAAATTCCATTTGAATCACCTTTGATATAGTGAAAAGCTTGAATGAAAATTTCGGCTATTAACCAAAACGGAAGTAAAAATTCGGAAATATATGCAATTAAATCAAAACCGACACGAAGAGACATATCTTCAGATGTGAAAACTTGTCCTGCATATTCTAAATATCTTCTTATAGAGCCTTCAACCCATCTTCTTCTTTGACGAATTAATGCGCCAAAAGCGATAACTCCTTCTTCATAAACACGAGCTTCGGGACAAAAACGAATATCCCACCCTTTGATATGGAGTCTTGTTGACATATCAAGGTCGTCTGTGATTGTTTCTTCGTTCCAACCGTTTATGCTAATAATTGCTTGACGTTTGATTAATTCGCCATTTCCTCTTAATTCAACAGCTCCTCTAACTGCGTCTCTTCCAATTTGAAGGTGTGAATCTAGGATATATTCATTAAATTGGCATTGAGTTAAGAAATTTTGTTTTGCGTTGATGATTACTTTTTGCGCTTGCACTGCGCCAACATCCGCTGGTTCAAGCTTTGGAATCATCAAATTAAGGAAATCAGCCTCAACACGAGCGTCTGCGTCAAAAACAAGAATTGCTTCCCCTTTTGCAATTTTCATAGCATCATTTAAAACCGCAGATTTGCCAGCTATTGCGTCTTTTGGTCTAATTAGAGCAGTGATTTTTTTGTGTTTTTGTTCTAATTCTTTAATGATTTGCGCAGTGTTATCTTCACTTCTGTCGTCGATTAAAATGATTTCAAAATCAGGATAATCAATTGCTAGGATATTTTCTGCTGTTTTTTCAATAACCTCGTGTTCATTATGGCAAGGAATTAAAATTGAAACAAAAGGGCGAAAATCATAATTCACAATAGGAGGATTTTTCTTTAATTTTCTTTTGCGGAATTTATTAACCCCCCACATGTAAAACGAATAAAGAGTCATAAATCCAACTAGGAAAATTATTGCCCACATTGTATTGAAATAGTTTTGAAAAACTATTAAAAAGGCAACTAATGATGTGATTATGATTAAAAGTAATATTCTTTCTTTCATGTTTTGAAATTAACCTTAATTAACGATAGTTTGTAAATTGTAATGGCGCATCGATTTCGTTTTCTTTTGCTCTAACTGCTTTGATTACGTCTTGCAAATCGTCACGAGATTTGCCAACAACCCTAACGCTATCGCCTTGAATTGAAGCTTGAACTTTTAGTTTTGTATCTTTAATCATAGCAACAATTTTTTTTGCTAATTCAGTAGTTAGACCTTTTTTAAGTTTAATTTCTTGTTTAACATTGCCCCCAAGAGCGTTTTCAACTTTTTGTGGGTCTAAAATTTTAAGACTTAAGTTTCTTTTTACTAATTTAGATTGCAAAATGTCATAAATATTTTTTAATTTCATTTCGTCATTTGTTGTTATATTGATTGCCTTGTCTTCAACAAGTTCAATATTTGAATTTGAATCTTTTAAATCAAATCTTGTAGTTAGCTCTCTTTTTACTTGATCAATTGCATTGACAAGCTCTTGTTTATCAAACTCAGACACAATATCAAAACTAGCATCTTTTGCCATAACTTCCTCCTTTAATGTTATTAATAATAGCATAAAATCAAAGATTTGACATAATATTAATTTAAAGTTAATATATAACAATAAAATTTATAGGAATGAAATAAATTAAATTTATATAATTTAATAAACCAAAAACATGACTTTGAGCGCATTAGCGCTCATTTTTTTAATAAAAAACCCTTGCAAATTTTGCAAGGGTTTTAAATCTTAATTTAAAGAACTATTTTACTAATTCTTTGAATTTTTTACCAGCTGAGAATGCTGGAACTGTTTTTGCAGCAATTTTGATTTCTTTGCCAGTTTGTGGGTTGCGACCTACACGAGCAGCTCTTTTTCTAGCTTCGAAAGTACCGAAACCAACTAAAGTTACTTTTTGTTTTTTAGCAACTGTTTTTTGGATTGTTTCGATAGTAGCGCCGATGATTTCAGCTGTTTCTTTTTGAGATAATTTAGCAACTGCTGCAACTGCTTTTACTAATTCTTCTTTGTTCATTTTACAACTCCTTTTTTATAACACCCCTTCATTATACATATTTAATAGGCTTTTGCAAGTGTTTTACAAAATAAAAACTAATCTTCTTTAGTTTTGAGTCGTGAAAATCTAATGTCTTTATAAAAATAGCTTAAAATTTGACGAGCGCTAAACCCTTTGTTTGCAAGGTTATTAGCCCCATGCTGGCTCATTCCAACGCCGTGTCCACTTTTTCTTGTTCCCCAATCATAACCATTAACAGATTGAATATAAGGAAGGTCGTGGTTCCAAACTTCGCCCGCAGATAATGTTTTTCCTCCGGATGAAGCATGGTAATATGCAGGAATTATTTTGCTATCATAAGTTAAAACTTCGCCTTTTGTTGAAAGAACGGCTCTTGTTGTTTGAGGGGTTTCGCTGCTTGCTCCGCCATAAGCTTGGTCAAGCGGCGTGTCTTTTAAATCGTATCCTTTCGAATTTCTTTTGTTTAAATTTGCAAGCGCATAACTTCTTGCTGCAATTGCTTGAGCTTTGTGTGCTTCAATGTTCCATTTTGAAGGCATTTCAGAAGGAACAACGCCAAGCAAATATTCTTCCAATGGAAGAGAATTTACAACAGTGAGCGTGCCTCCAAGATTGTAAATTATGATGTCTCCTCGATACCATTTTCTTTTTGTAGCTAAGAACCCTTTTTTATCAGGGTTTTCAATGAATATTGCATTTGTAGCGCAATCGTAATATCTTCCTTTGATTTTGATTGCGATAGAATTTTCATCATAAACTTTGATTTGATATGGGAAAAAAGAGCGTGAAACAAAAAGGAGTTTTCCTGTTGTTGCGTCTCTAAAAGAAGCATTTTGAGAACTGCCAACGTATGTTTTTTTAACTCCTTCTGTAAGCCCGATTCTAATAGCTTGCGCTTTTTGAGTTGTAAAAAATCCGAAAAGCAGCAAAAAGAATAAAAATACTATATTAAATTTAAACTTTATTTCTCCCATTATCAATAATTTTAACACAACTTTTAAACTTGTGTATATTAAACGCCATTGTGCGATATTCCAATGAAAAAGAGGAAAAAATTTTTTAAAATTTATTTAAAAGTGGTGTGTTATGCAAAATTTTTTTAATAAAGAGAAAACTCTTGAAGAAACATATAAAGAACTAAGAGTTAAAGAATATATAAACAAATACATTAAAGAACTTCAAAGACATTTTGATGTTTCAGATAGGAAAATGCGTTCAATAATTTATAAAGTTTATCAAGATTTAAGTCCTTTTAATTTAATCAAAAGTTGGATTTATATGTTAAAATCCAAATATATTGAAAGAGCAAAATTAAAGGAAAGAATAAATGAAGATTGAAGTTTTTCCTAATGGAATTTATGGAGCAATAACATATTTGGTTTATGATGAGGAATCAAAAGAAGGCGCAATTGTCGATTGCACTTGTGATATAGAAGAAATTGAAGCTTTTGTTCAAAAAGAAAATATTAATTTAAAATATGCCTTAATTACCCATGGGCATTTTGACCATGTTTATTGCCTTTCAGATATGAAGGACAAATTTGTTCAAACACAAATTTTGATGAACAAAAATGACTTGGAATTGATGGAAAATATGCCAATACAATGTCAAATGGCAGGAATTGAATATATGGAATTGCCTTGCGTTGATGGTTTGGTTGATGAAAATAGCCATGATTTAAAATTGGGCGAAAAAGAAATTAAAATCATACATACAAAAGGGCATTCAAAAGGTGGACTTTGCTTTTTGATTGATAACGTTTTGTTTTCGGGAGATACACTGTTTCAAGGTTCAATTGGAAGATGTGACCTTTGGGGTGGTTCTATGGAAGAAATTGGGGAAAGCATTAAAAACAAATTGTTTGCGCTTGATGATGAAATTGTTGTTTATCCTGGACATGGTGACAAAACAACAATTGGCTATGAGAAAAAATATAATCCATATTTTGGTTCAAATTATTAAAAAAGACCGGCTTAATTGCCGGTCTTTTGGTTTTATAATGATTTAGTATAAATTTCTTTGACTGCTTCTTGAGTCGCTTGCGTTGGAGCAATTGATAATAAACCGCCTAGGGAAGGGGTTGTGAATGCTAAATTAACTAATCTATCAATATCAGCTTCACTGAATCCTTCGTCTTTTAATTTGTTTGGTACACCCACTGATTTTAACCAATCATAAACCAAAGCGTTTGCTTCAGTTGCAGAAGTTTGTGGGCTAATTTCAGGAGCAATTGGTTTTAAAATATGAGCAAGTGTTTCTTTTTTAGTTTCCCACATATTTTCAACAACTGCTGGCAATAAAATAGCTAAGCCAAGACCATGGGATAATTCGTGCTTAACAGCTGACAATGGATGTTCAAGAGCGTGAGTATAATGCAATAAACCATTATCAAAGCAAACTCCGCCCATCATAGCAGCATAAGCAAGGTAATATCTTGCTTCTAAGTCTTCTGCATTTGCTAAAGCTTTTGGTAAATATTTTGCTACCATTGAAATTACTTCATGAGCTAAACAAATTGTGTATGGAGAAGCGGCTTTAGTTGTTGCAGCTTCAACAACATGGTTTAGTGCGTCAATTGAAACATATTTTGTTTGTTTTTCGCTTAATTTAACCATTAAAGCTGGATCATCAATTGCATACATTGGATATATGCAATCATAAGCAATAGCAGGTTTATAATCTTTTTCAACAATGGTTGCAACAGCAAATCTGTTTGTTTCCGTTCCTGTTCCATGGGTTAAATTGATTGCAACAATTGGGGCAGCTTCGCTTGGTGCAAAAGTGAATTCATAAACATCATTAGCGCATTTATCAGGATATTTTAATAAAATTGCAACAGATTTACCTGCGTCTGTTGGTGAGCCTCCGCCAATTGCAATTACTGCTTGAGCGCCAAATTCGTGAGCTAATGATGCTGCTTCATCAATTGCTTGATTTGTTGGGTTTGGAGTTACTTTATCGTAATTAACATATTCAATATTATTATTTTTTAGCGCTTTTTCAACCCAATCCCAAGCGCCAGTTGCTTTATATGCATTTTTCCCAGACATTACGATTAATTTATTAATGCCTTTTGATTTTAAATCTTTACAAATATCTTCGATTTTTTTAATCGCACCGATTCCAAAGAAAACAGTCGTACGAGTGCGAATTTCTTTGATTTCATTAATATCAATATTTTTTTCCCACATAAAATCAACTCCTTTTTAAGCTAAACACAAGAGTATTGTAGCATTTTTTTGAGGAGTTTTAAAGAATATATTTATCTTCTTGCGGATAAAACATTACGTCTTGAAAAACAAATCTGCTTAAGTCGCCTTTTTTATTGTATTCAGGTTTGAAAAAGACTCTCATTACTAAATCTCTTTTTTGTTCGTCTTTAACTCTTGGACAAATTCTATTAATCAAATCTTTTATTCCTGTTTTATATTTTTTTCTTGCTCGAGAAAGTGCTTCTTTTTCTTTGTCTTCGGTTGATTCAGCTATGGCGATTTTGTCTTTGCCTAATTGCTTTCCAAGTTCTTTAACTTTGTCTGTGTCATCCCCAGTAAACAAAAATACATAAGGTCTTGCTTCTTGTGCGGTTTTTGGAATTGGAGCACTTTTGTCATAAATTGAGCGAACTATTGGATTTTTTGCATAATCAGAATCAACTTGCTCATAAATTTTTGTAAAAACATCAGATTTATTTTGTCCTGTTATTGTTTTATTTAAATTACGAACAACAAAATGTTGGCATTTTTTGACATTTTGCGGTTGAACAATGGGGACATATTTTTGTGTTTTTGGGTGTTTTGCATAAAATTCGACAGGAATGCAACCCTTGAAAGAAATGTTTTGCATATTTTTTTAAAAACTATAAATTTAAAATTTTGCTCTGGTGTCTAATAAAATTTTTAATTTTCTATTTTAAAATGAATCGTCTTAGTTTATTTAAGGAGTTTTTATGAGATTCAGTATTATTAAAAGAGAGCCATCATATTTTTTTGAAAATATTCACGAAGATTTAAATCGTTTTTTGAAAGATACTTTTGGCGATATGGAATTTATGGATAAGACAAATTTGCCTGTATTTAAAGCGTTTCGCCCTGCGGTTGAAATTAAAGAAAAAAATGATCAATACAAAATTAAAGTTGAATTGCCAAACGTTGAAAAAGAAAACATCGACGTTGAATTAGCAAAAAATGGCATTTCTATTAAAGCAGAATCAAAATTTGAAGAATGCAAAGAAGAAGAAAATTTAAGAACTTCAGAATTTAGATATGGCAAATTTACTCGTGTAATTCCGCTTGAGCATGAAATTAACCCAGACGAGGCAAAAAGCGAATTTAAAAATGGCGTTTTGCATATTGAACTTCCAAAAATTCATAAAGAACACAATGAAGAAATCAAAAAATTAAAAATAGATTAATGGCTCTTAGTGAGCCATTTTTTATGATAAAATTTTTTTAAAAGGAATAATGGAAATATGAAAAACAAAGCAAATGAAATAGTAGAAAAAGCCCACAAATCGCTTTTTGAAATTTTTAATAATATTGATGAAATAGCTGAATATAATCAAAAAAAAGTTCTTGAAGCTTTTTATGATAATAAAATTGGAGAAGAACATTTTTATACAGTGACTGGTTATGGTCATGACGATATGGGAAGAGAAGCGCTAGACAAGGTTTTTGCTAATGCTTTTAGATGCGAAAGCGCTATTGTTAGACCTCATTTTGTCTCAGGAACGCATACGCTGGCATGTGCATTATTTGGCGTTTTGCGTCATGGCGATAGGCTTGTTTCGATTGCAGGAGAACCTTATGACACTATGCAACAAATTATCGGCTCTCGTCCTAATTGTGATGATTTTGATTGTAGTTTGATGGGTCATGGGGTTAAATATAGTGAAGTTCCGTTAAAAAACGGGCTTGAAGTAGATTATGAAAATATTGAAAAATATTTGCTTGATGATACCAAGATGGTTTTAATTCAACGTTCTCGAGGATATTCTTTAAGAAAACCATTAAATGTTGAAGATATTAAAAAAATAGTTCAAATCGTTAAAGCAAAAAATCCTGAAATTTGTTGTTTTGTGGATAATTGTTATGGCGAATTTGTTGAAAAACTAGAACCAAGCGAAATTGGCGCTGATTTAATCGCCGGAAGCTTAATTAAAAATGCTGGCGGTGGAATTGTGGAAGCTGGCGGATATATCGCAGGCAAAAAGAAATATGTCGATATGGCGGCACGTCGTTTAACTGCACCTGGAATTGGTTCAGAAGGTGGTGCTATGCATAACCAAACAAGAGTTATGCTCCAAGGTTTCTTTATGGCGCCTTCAATTGTTGCTGGTGCGCACAAAGGGGCAATTTTGGCTGCGAAAGTGTTTGAAGATATGGGTTTTGTGACTTTTCCTTCATCCTCTACAACAAGAACAGATTTAATCCAAACAATTCAATTTAATTGTGTTGATGAACAACAAGATTTTTGTTCTATGATTCAAAGATTTTCTCCTGTTGAGAGTTATTTAACTCCAATACCCGATGTTGTTCCTGGATATGATTGCAATCTTTTAATGGCAGGCGGAAGCTTTATTGAAGGTTCAACAATTGAACTTTCGGCAGATGGACCAACTCGTCCTCCTTATGCTATTTATATGCAAGGTGGATTAAGCTATTATCACATTAAAATTGCTCTTAAAGGAGTGGTTGAAAAGCTTTTAGAAAGACATTCAATTTAAGAATTTTTGCCAAAAATATTGTCGAATTTGATAAAGCTTTTTTCGTGAGTTGTTGTTTCTTCTTGTTTATAGCCTAATATTCTTGTTAGGTCTGCTTTTAGCTTGCCTAGGTCATCATATTTTTTCAAAATTCCATCAATTGCAACAGAAACATCTCCTGTTTCTTCGGATACTACAATGCAAGCGCAATCAGGATAAATCTCAGAAACGCCAATCGCAGCTCTGTGGCGAGTTCCATATCTCCAAGAAAGCTTAGGATCTTCTGTTAAAGGTAATAAAACACCTGCTGAAATGATTTTATTATCTCTAATTACAACTGCGCCATCGTGAAGTGGAGTATTAGGGAAAAATATTGTTAAAAGCAATTCTTGAGAAATATCTGCGTTAATTTTAACTCCAACATCAGACTGCGCAAGGGAAGTAACGTCTTTTTGCAGAACAATTAAACCGCCTGTTTTTGATTTTGAAAGATATTTAATTGTTTCGATTAATTCTTTTGCTGTGTCTAGTTGTTTTGTTCCAATTGTTTCAGAACCATTCATGAATAATTTTTCAAAAAGATTTCCTTGACCAATATAGCCCAAAAATCTTCTTAATTCAGGTTGGAAAATAACTATTAAACCGATTGAAACAATTGAGACTAATGTTTTTAAAAATACGCCAAAAATATTCAAATTAATTTTAATTAAAAGTTCAGATAAACCCCACATTACAACCAAAAGCAAAGAGCCACGAACAAGGTTTTCGCTGTGTGTTCCTTTAATAAAGCGTTGATATAGGTAATATAGAGCAAAGCCAAGAACCAAAATTTCAAAGATATTGATGGTTATTGCAACTTTGTTCATTTCCTTGAAGAAATGTTCAAATTGTGTCATTAAAAAAACATCAAAATTTGTAAAATTCATATCAACCCTCTATTTTATATTAAAGTTTTCTTTATATTACATCATTTTGCACGAGTTGTTCAAGGGTTTGTCTTTTGACAATTAATTTTCCTTTTCCGTTCTCGATTAGCACCATTGCGCTTTTGAGCACTCGATTATAATTTGAGCTCATTGAATAACAATATGCTCCTGTGTCGTAAACACAAAGAATATCTCCGCTTTTTGGGGAATTAAGTTCAATATCTTTAATTAAAATATCTCCCGATTCGCAAAATTTTCCTGCAACAGTCACGATTTCGGGCTTGTTTTCTTTTTTTGCATTGGCAATTTCAGCGCAATATTGAGCTTGATACATTGATGGTCTTGGATTGTCGGCCATTCCGCCGTCAACTGCGATATATTTTCTTATTCCTTCGATATTTTTTTCACTGCCGATTGTGTATAAGCTAACGCCAGCGGAACAAACCAAAGAGCGCCCTGGTTCGATATATAAAACAGGTTTTTCAAGGTTTAATCGTTCGCAATTAGAATTAATTGAATTAATTAAAACTTGCGCAATTTCATAAACGCTTGGTGGATTGTCCTCTTTTGTATAGGTTATTCCTAAACCGCCACCAAGGTTGATTTCGCTTAATTCAATATTAAATTTGTCTTTAATTCTTTTGATTTCTTCTAAAACAATTTTTGCCTCATCGTCATACACTTTTGTTTCAAAAATTTGAGAACCAATATGCGCATGAAGTCCAACTAAATTAAGGTTTTTATATTCATTTAAAATGAGAGTAATTGCTTCATCCATCATTGACAAATCAAAACCAAATTTTGAATCAAGCTGTCCTGTTTGAATATATTCGTGGGTATGACATTCAATTCCAGGAGTAATTCTTAAATGAATTCTTTGAATTTTGTTTTTGTCTTTTGCAATTTTATTTAAAATTTTAAGCTCATAAAAATTATCAACGCTAATATGATCAATATTATTATCAAGAGCAAATTCTAGTTCTTCAATGGATTTATTATTTCCATTGAAAGAAGTATTATTCAGGGAAATTCCTGCGTTTAATAATGTGTAAATTTCTCCAATTGAAACAACATCAAATCCAAAGCCAACTTCGTTCAATATTTTAGCGATAGCTCCTGTCATCAAAGCTTTTGAAGCAAAAAGCATTTTTGTTTTAGGATATGGCGAAAAAGCTTTTTTGTAATCTTGCGCCATTTTTAAAAGCGTATTTTTATCCATAACATATAATGGAGTTTTGAATTCTTGCGCTAATTCTACTAAATCACATCCTGAAATTTCAAGGTTTCCTTTGCTATTAATTTTGGTGTTTAGGGGTTTAATGTTTTGGTTTACAAATTCGTTATTATTCATTCGTGTATGCTACTTTCCTCTTGATAAAATTCAAAAAAGATTATACCATAAATTATGTTATTAAATAGAGGTTTTTGAATGGAAAACGTTAAAATTTTAAGTTACAAAAATATAATTGCGTTTATATTAATCGTTGGTGTAATAATATTGTCGATTTATTCGCTTGATATTTTGATGATGTTATTTGGTGCGTTTGTTATTACTTGCGCAATTAGCCCAATTATTAATAAAATGGAAAAAAGGATGCCTAGGGTTTGGGCGGTTACTTTGCTTTTGTTTTTAATGATTTTGGCTTCATTTTTAATTTTTGTTCCTTTGATAACCGTTTGTATCAAAGAAGCAATCCAATTGATTGGCAATTTTCCAAATGTTATAGACGAAATTGAAAAAGTTTTGAATTTTCAGCTTTTTGGAAAATCTATTTCAAGCTTTGTAACTTTTGAAGCCGTAAAAGACCCTTTAACTCAAGGGGCTAAGCAATTGGTTGAAAATTCAATTGTGGCTGGGAAATGGGTTGCAAATTTCTTTACGACAATTTTTGCAATTGCAATTATAGTCTTTTATTTTGCTTATGACGAAAAAAGATTGAAAGACAAATTTATTGAATTTTTCCCAGCTGAACATAAAGAACGTGCGTTAAAAATATTTGAAAATATTGCTTCAAAAGTTGGTAATTATGTTTTTGCGCAAGGTATTGCAATGGTTTTTGTTGGTTTAATGACATCAATTGGTTTGTTGTTGCTTCAAAATCCTCATGCAGTATTATTGGGCTTTATTGCTTGCGTTTTTGATATCATACCTGTTGTTGGTCCTGCGCTAGCTATTATAATTGGTCTTTTGACAAGTATTGATATGGGTTTTGTTGCAGTATTATTGACTTTTGTTGTATATATGGTTGCGCAATGGTCACAAAATCAATTCTTAAGACCAATCGTTTTTGGGAAACTTTTGAATATGCATCCTTTAATGATAATCATCGCTTTGTTAATTTCAGCAAGATTTTTGGGTTTTTGGGGTGTGATTTTGTCTCCTGCAATAGCTTGCGCTATTTGCGTATTAGTTGATGAATTATATTTGAATAAAATAAACAATAAGCAATAAATATGGAAAAATTTCTTTATAGCAGATTAAGCGAAAAAGACCCAAAATTAAATGTTTGGTTTATGTATGGCGCAATTGAATCTTTTGCAATGGCGTCATTGGGGTATCTTTCAATATTTAAAATGCTAGATTTAGACCCTGAACTTTATGTTGAGAGAATTTATTCTGATACAAAGATATTTGAAATTCCGCTTGATTGTCTTGATTTGGCTGGTTTTTCGATGAGTTTTGAAATCGATATTTTGACCATTATTAAAATGTTAAATAAATATCAAATTCCATTAAAATTTTCGCAAAGAAATGAAGACACTCCAATAATTTTTGCAGGTGGACCTGTTTTAATGGCGAATCCTAAGCCTTTTGAAGAATTTTTTGATTTTATTTCGATTGGAGAAAAATGTTCTTTAAAACTTGCGCTTGATGAATTAAAAAAATGCAGAGATTTGTCTCGTGATGAAAAGTTGAAAAGATTATCAAATCTTGATGGAATTTATGTTCCAAAATATCCTAAAAACGAAATTAAAATTACTAGGGATAATTTGAATGATGAAATAGTCTACACGCCGATTTTGTCTGAAAAAAGTTATTTTAAGGATTCTTTTGTTATTGAAATTGAGCGTGGTTGTCCAAAAATGTGCAAATTTTGTTTAGCGAGTCATTTAAATATTCCAACTCGTTTTGTGCCTTTGAATAAAATTATTGAAGCAATAGATTTTGGACTTCAATACACTGATAAATTGGCTTTAATGGGGGCCTATGTTGCTGGACATCCTGATTTTGATAAAATCATTGAACATATTTCATCATATTGTCAAACTCGCCCGATAGAGCTTTCAATCTCTTCTTTAAGGGCTGATTTGGCGGATGAAAATTTAATTAAGCTTTTAGTCCAATGCAACCAAAAAACCGCAACAATAGCGCTTGAGGCAGGCAGCCAAAGATTAAGAGATTATATAAACAAAAATTTATCGCAAGAGCAAATTTTAAAAACCTTGGCGGTTGCTCAAAAAAACGGTTTAAAGGGAATGAAAATTTATACAATGATTGGGCTTCCAACTGAAGTCGATGAAGATATTGAAGCATTGGTTGATTTAATCAAAGAAATGAAAGCGCAAGTCAAAAAAATTGGCGGTGCGTTTGATATAACAATTTCAACTTCAACTTTTATTCCAAAAGCGCAAACTCCTTTTGAACTTGTTGAAAGAGCTGATAAAAAAATATTAGAAAAGCGTTTAAATTATCTTAAAAAAGAATTTCATAAAATGGGCGTAACATTCAGACCATCGAGCGTTGATTGGGATATTATTCAAAGCATTTTATCAAGATATGACGAAAGTTTGGCTGATTTGTTGATTGATGTTGTAGAACGAGGCGGAAATTTAGGAGCTTTCAAACAAACTTGGAAAGAATATCATAAAAAAGGTTTGATTATGCCTTTTGAAGAGGCTTCAAGCTTGCCTTTTGATACAAAAAATCCTAAATGGAAGTTTATAAAAGTAAAATAAAAGAGCCCACTAGGGCTCTTTCTAACATCGAAGTTCTGATATGTGGGATTAGAGAAGGTTAGCTTGGTTTATCATAGCCAAATTATTCAACTGAGCATTGATGCTTGTGCCTGTGAATTTGTTGGTTGTGTAGATTTGTTGAAAATTAATATATAAATTTTCAACATAACTTTCTAGGTCACGAATTTCTCTGTTTAGCTCTTCGTCGTCCATTCCTCTTGTTAAAAGGGCAAGTTCGTCTTTGATATCTTCGATGTCGTCTTTTGGATCTTCGTTAAATTGAATATTCAATTGATACATTAAATCAGCCCATGGTCTTTGAGAATATGGGATTTCTTGTTTTTCTTGTGTTTCTTGTTGTCTTTTAATATCTTTGGCGTTTTTCAAAAGTTGAATATTCAAATTTTCATTATCGGTTGGCACTAGTCCATATTTGCGCATTTCATCGGCAAGAGGGGATTCTTTTTTCTCTTGCTCTTTTTTATTTATTCGATAGTAATATTCGTATAAAGATACGCTATTGATTGCGTTTATAGACATACCAATCTTGAACCCTTCGTGTTAGTCATGAGATATATTCCCCGAAATGATTGAAAAATAACCACAAATAGTGAGATTTTTAAAAATTAAGGGTATAATAAAATATACAGTTGAAATTTTGAGGTAAAAATGGAAAAAATTTATCAAGAATTAATGCAAGAAGCTAAAAAAATTAGCGAAAACACATATTCTCCATATTCAAAATTTCCTGTTGGCGCTTGCGTTTTGTACGAAAGTGGAAAAAGATATTTGGGTTGTAATGTTGAAAATGTTAGCTATGGTTTAACTTTGTGTGCTGAAAGAAACGCAATTTCAACAGCAATTGCCCAAAATGAAAAAACAAAAATTAAAGCAATAGCAATTTATTCTCCAAAACAAGCAAAATGTATGCCTTGCGGTGCTTGTAGGCAATGGCTTTCTGAGTTTGCGCTTGAAGATGGCGAAACAAAAATAATATTGGAAGATGACGAAAATAAACTTTTAGTTTTAAGTTTGGAAGAAATTTTTCCTTCAGGTTTTAAATTTGAGAAATAAAAAAGACGATTAAAATTAATTAATCGTCTGTCAAAACTTGTTTCAATTCAATGTCTGGTTTGCCTAAAACTCTCACTAATTCAAGAACAGAAGCTTTCATTTGGCATTTTTGACTTGAATTGTTAAAGAAATCGGTGTAAAAGCAACCTTCACAGTTGCAACCCCTTTTGTAGCATTCAATTGCAGTTTGAGTCCATCTTCTTACCGCAGTAGCTCTGCCAAAATCTCTACTCTTTAACACTTTATAAACTCTCCCAAAAATTCTAGTTAGCTCGAGGTGGGCTTTTGCCTTGCCCCCCTTGGCTTTAATTTAATTATATCTTTTCAGTTCCAATTATCAAGCAATTTTTCGCCAATTATTACGGGAATTTACAATCATGATAAAGCCTATCATGCTTGTATTTCAAGGAGTCATGGTGTCTAGGATGCATGATATGACATGATTTGCGACATGTTCGACATGTGAAATGCATGCTAAATGCATGAATCAAGCCATTGTTAAAAAACATAAAGGTGTAAACAATTGTAAATTATACCTTTAATCTTGCATTTTGGGGCATGCCTTTTTATTCTTTTTCAGTATGAAATTTGTTTTCGTTGGTCAATTTTTTGGTTATAGCATATTGCACTTTTGGAATTAACGTTCCAAGGGCAAATATGGAAATGGCTGTGCCAATAGTATTAAAAAGAAGATTTTTGCCAATATTTTTCTTTGCAATTTTTGTTATAAATTCTTGAGAAATTTTGCAGTTTTCTTTTTTTGCGCTTCTTGCAATTTGCTCAATAAAGCCATCAATAGAGGCTCTTGTTTCGTCGAGCTTTTTGCTTGATACGAAAGTGAATTTGTCTGCAATATCTTTTTTTGTTGTGTAATCAAAAGTTTCTTTTAAAAATTTTGGATTACTTGTCCAAGAATTTGATAAAACATCGCTTGCTTGTTGGAATGATAAAATTCCTTTCCCTTCTTCAATATATTGTAATTTCGCCATTTCTTCTGCTTTGGCGCTTAAATCTGGAAAAGCTTTAATAAAATCTTCGCAAGAAATTGTTTTTTCTTTTTTGAAAAGTTCTTTTAATTGTTCAAATTTTTCTTTGTCGATTTTGCTTGTTGCAAATTCAAGAAGGTCGTCCGCTGATAATTCAGGATTTTCTTTTATTTTTTTGCTAAGCATTTCGATAGTTTTTTCTAGTGTTCTTGGGTCAATTGCTGTGTTTTTGGATAACGAATTTAAACCATCTGAAATATGTTTCGTTGCTTTTAAATAGAAATATATTGAAGCGATATCTCTGAATAATCCTTCAATTTTTCTATATTTATTTGGAGCGTTGTGAAATCTTCCTGCTACAACTCCTGTGTCTGTTATTAGGAGTCTTGCGGTTGAGTTGTTTTCTAAAATATGCGCACTATTAATCAAAGCTCCTGATAGCGAAGTGAAAGAGATTTCTTTGTTTTTCTTTGTGTTGTTTTTGAATTCTTCAAAAGAAGTTCTTTTTTGGTTTAGAGTTTTGTTTTTGCTTTTTTCGGCTTCTTTTTGTTTTTTTAGTGTCTTATCTAAAATTGCATTGTTAATTTTAGGCAAAATTGCCCCGATGAAATATGTTGCAATCGCAGTGCAGGCAAGGATATTTCCCGCTTTAAAACCAAGTGCTTTTTTGTCGATATATTTTGTTGGGTTTCTTAATTCGTCAAAACCTATATCAAAATTTAAATCTTTAATGTTTAAAACTTTTTGACCAATAATATCTCCAATTTTTTTTAGCGCTTTAACCCCGTAAATCCAAACAACAGCGCTTATTCCTTGTTCAACAAGCCTGTCTATTGCTTCGGGTTTTCCTCCCCTTTTGTTTGCTTCCCTCGCCCTTCCTAAAGTTACTCCTGTTTCAATAATGAGCGTTGGGATGGTTGCGTTTGCATTATAAAATTGCCCTAAAGCAGGGCTTAGAGGGCTTAAACCTTTAAAATTTTGATTGTTTTGGTTATTAATGCGCATATTTCTTATATTTTAAAACAAATCAAAAATATTTTTTGCTAACTATTTCTTTGCAATAAAACCAAAAGAAGCAGAATTGTTTTTCTTCGATTCCGCAATAATATCCCAATTGTGTGCATTGATTAATTGTTTTGCAATATTTAAATTTAAATTCAAACCGAGTTGATTAAAGTCTTTTGTGTTTTTTTCTTCAAATAATGTTTTTAATTTTTCTTTTGTCATATAAATTGATTGATTTTTTGTATAAAAAGAAACGCAATCATTATTTTCTTCAATTGAAATTTCAATATTACTTTTTTCGAATCCTGAAGAAATGCTGCTTGATAATATATTCATAAATATTTTTTGAATCATATTTCTATCCGCTTTAAGATTAATGTCTTCTTTTTTATTTGTTTTGATAATGATTCTTTGTTGTTTTTCGTTTGCAAGATTTTTAATAGATTCGCAACAATCGAGAATTTCTTTTGTTAGATTTATTTTTTCAATTTTCAATTTTGGATTTTCGTTTTGGTGTTTTGTTAAATAAATCGAATTCAAAACAACATTTAAAAGAAAATTGTTTGAGGAATAAATTTCTTTAATGATTTCCTTTTGTTCAAAATTTAACAAGCCAAAGCCGCCTTCTAAGAGTAATCTTAAGCTTTGATTTTGTGCCAAAATTGGCGTTTTAATATCGTGATTTAAAATTGAAATTATTTGTTCTTTTTCTTTTTTTGAGCTTTCAATTTCTTTTATTTTGATATTTTTTAATTTTTGTCTAAATTTTTTTATTATTCTTTTTTTAAAAAACATAACAACCTAAAACATATTTGCTCTTACTGCTTTTACTGCTGCTTGGACTCTGTCTGTTACGGATAATTTGGTTAAAATATTTCCAACGTGCGCTTTTGCGGTATTTATCGAAACGATTATTTCTTGTGCGATTTGCGAATTTGTTTTTCCATCAATTAAAAGCTTTAAAACTTCAAGTTCCCTTGCTGTTAAATTGTTTTGTATTTTTTTGGTTTCATATAAATTTTCTAAATCGTTAATGTTGGGAAGCGGCATTGAAGAAAAAGCTAATTTTGCAATATCTAAATCCATACAAAATTCCCCTCTTGTAACCATTTTGATAATATTTTTCAAATTTGTGCTTAAATTATTTTTTAAAACATAACCGCAAGCGCCGCATGCAAGGGAAGCTAATATTTTATCGCCATTTTTGTATGAAGTATAGATTATTACTTTTGTTTGAGGATATTTTTCTTTAATTATTTTTGTTGCTTCTAAACCATTCATTTTGGGAAGTTCTATTTCCATTAAAACAACGTCTGCTGGGGCTTTTTCCATTCTTTTAATGCAATCTTGTGCGTTTCCAAAATCCTCCAGAATTTTAATTTCTTTGTCTTGCGCAAAATCTCTGCGATGAGCAATTCTTGTTAATAAATAATCATCAACAACATACAATTTAATAGGTTTCATACTTAATAGCTCGTTTCTACTTATCCATAGGTTTATGATAAAGTATGGCACGCCTTTTTGTATATTACCTGAGTGGCTAATTATTGTTGATTTTGTTTATTTTATCCAAAGTTTCCTGAGCTTCGTTTAATCGTTTTAAGCTGGTTAAAAGATTAATTTTTTGCAAATATAACTGATTGCTGTTTGGATATTTTTTAATACCTTTGTTGAGATATTTAAGTGCTTTATTAATTTCGCTTTGCTCATAATAAAGTTCTGACAAATCAAGATAATCTTGAATGGTTTCAGGCTTGGTTTTTTTAATTTCTTCTAAGAAGGTCAATGCCATAGTATCATTGCCTTGTAATTTGTATAAGATATATAAATTATATTTATATATAATTCTGTTTTTGTCAAGTGCTGTTTTTTTGTTTAAAAGCATTTGAGCATTCATAAAATCTCCGATTTTAAGATAATTTTTAATTAATAAATTTTGTGTTTCTTCTGTTGTTGAATTTAAATTTGTTAATTTTAAAATAATTTTCAAATCTTCAATTGATTCTTCGTAATTTTTTAAATCGTAATTTATTTTAGCTCTTTCTAAGTAATATTGTGGGTTGTCGGCTTTTTCGATTGCAGAAGTGATATAGCTTAATGCTTCCTTTTTTTCTCCTTTTTTGTTGCAAATTTTGCTTAAAAGAAATTCGCCTTCGCTTGTTTGCGGATTTAAGAAAATGAATTTTCTAACTAAATTCATAGCGTTTTGGATTTCATTGGTTTCTAAAAGTGAATAAATGTATCCAAAAAAGCCTTCTGCTAGGCTGTCGTTGACTGTTGTTAAAATTTCAAAATATTTTTTTGCTTTGAAATAGTCTTTGTTTCTTAAATAATAATTTCCCAGTTCTAATAAAACATTTGAATTATTTGGATTGATTCTATATGCGCTTAATAGCGTGCTTTCAAGTCTTTCGTCATTTTTTATTTCATAGATTTTTGCTCTATATAAAAGAGTTTGAATGTTGCTTGAATAAGCTAAAACGTCTTCGATTAAGTTTTGCGCAAGAGTTAGCTCGTTGTTTTTAATGTATAAATCAATGAGCATATTTGAAATATCAATGTTTGAGGAATTAATGTTTAAATATTTTCGACAATATCTAATCGCCGATGCAATATCGTTTGAAAAATATGCTTCAAGCGCAAAAATTTCATACATTTCAAGAGTCATTTCGGGCAATTGTTTGATATTCAGGCTTTTTGCCAAGTTTGTTTTAATAAGTTTGTTATTAAAAATGATTGCTTGATTGATGAATTCTGTTGCTTCTTGGGTTTTGCCTTCGATTTGCGCAATTTTAGCTTTTATGAAATATGCGCTTGGAGATTTTGGATTGATTTTAAGCATTAAATCGGCATAAGTGTTTGCTTCTTTTAAATCTCCCGATTCAAAATACATTGCCGCTATATCAAAATAATCTTCAATATTTGATGATGTATTGACATTGAAGTCTATTTTTTCAATATTTTTTTCTTTTAAAGAAAGTTCGTGCGCTTTTTTGAAATTTACGTTGGCATTTTCATTATCTTTTAAATCAAAATACGTTTTTGCAAGCCAATAATAGCCATCTTCATCGTTCGGATTACTTTTTATGTAATCAATAAAATAGTTTTTTGCAATTTCAAGATTATTTTTGCGATATTGGTTTATTCCAAAATTAATATCCCACAATAAGCTTGCGCTGAGCGAATTTTGCAAAAAGCCAACGAAGAAAAATGATATTAAAAGTTTTTTCGTTTTTTGATTCATAAAATTTCGTCAATTATTTTTTTAACTTGTTCAAAAACTTTTTCTATTGTTTTGTTTGCGTCGATTACTTTTATCCTTTGTGGATATTTTTTTGCTAATTCTAAATACCCAAATCTTACTTTTTTATGAAATTCAAGACCTTCTTTTTCTAGTCTGTCTTTTGTTTCGCCTACTCTTTGTTGGGCGATAGTTGAATCAACATCGAAAACAAAAGTTAAATCGGGCTTATAGCCTCCTGTTGCTAGTTCGTTTAAAAGGTTAATTTGTTCAATATCCCCTCCTCGAGCATAGCCTTGGTAGGCAACAGAAGAGTCAATGTGTCTGTCGCATAAAACAACTTTATTTTCTTCAACGCCTTTTTTAATAACAGCATCAACATGTTGCGCTCTATCGGCTAAATACATAAAAACTTCTGCTCTTTTGGAAACAAAGCCATCGTGGTGTAATAAAATTTGACGAAGTTGTTTTCCGATATCTGAACCTCCTGGTTCAAGAGTTATTATTGTTTCAAAATTTTTATTTTTTAAATATTCATTCAATAAATTAATTTGAGTTGTTTTTCCGCAACCATCAGCGCCTTCAAACGTTATAAATAAGCCTTTTTTCCCTGTGTCCATTACTCCTCCTTAATTAAAATTATAGCAAAGTTAGCACTAAGAGAAAATTTTTTAACAAAACAAAACTTAACAAAAAATAAAATATAGCACACAATAAGCAAAAAATATGGTTTAATGTCTTTATGAAACATTTGACTCTGGATGATATAAAAATATCTAAACCTGATTTTGATGCTTCAAAAAAAGTGCCAAAAGGTCAATTGGTGACCAATTGGTTAATTAATTGGATAAAATATTCTCTTGAAATTGGCATTGCCGATATTGGCGATTTTATTCCAACAAAAGAAGAATTAGCAAAATATCTAGATGTTTCTCCTGCGACGGTTCAAAATTCAATTCGTCAAGCGAAAGATTTAGGATATTTTGTTTCTAAGCAATCTTTGGGAACTTGTATTGCTGATTTTTATTCGAATGATATAAAAGCACAGGATGAATTATGCCATTCAACAATTACAGAATGCAAAATTAAAAAGATTGTTTTGGATGACAAAATTGAACTTGGCAAACCAATTCCTGCGATTGCTCAATTAGCCTTTAGAACAAATATTTCACAAAATACAATTAGATTTGCGCTTGTAAACCTTGCGCAAAAAGGATATTTGGAAAAAGTCCATTTAAAAGGAAATAAATATTCTTGGATTTATAAAAAAGAATTTAGTTTGTCAAATGTTGAAATTCAAAACGGCTTAGTGGATGAAAATTTCACTCTAACTCATCAATTAGTTGAAAAAATTCAAAAATATATTGAAAAAACATATAAAAATGGAGAAAAAATACTCCCGAATTCTTCTTTTTCAAGAATGTTTGATGTTAGCATTAAAACAGTCAACGACGCAATGAAAGTTTTGAATGCTAAAAAGATTGTGCTTTCAAGAAGAGGAAGATACGGAACAATATATATTGGCGGAAACCAAAGCTCCAAGCTTGATTTTGTAAGTTCTGAAAGAAGAAAAATTACTCCAAATCAAAATTTTACCTATGCTTGGCAAAAAGCACTAACGCATTTAAAGAAATATATTGTTGAAAATTATGAAGCAGGGGACAAAATCGCCCCAATAAGAGAGCTTGCTACAATTTTAAATGTTAGTCCAAATACAATTCGAAGAGCATTATTCGATTTATTCCAAAGTGGACATTTGGTTTCCCAAAGGGGAAAATTGGGTGGAATATTTATTATGGAAATGCCGGAAGTTGAAGGAGATTCTTATAGATGGTTAGCACTTAATCCAGATGCGATAACTTTTAAAAATTAGCTATTAATTTTCAATGTTTCATTGTATAATTTTGCTATAAATTGGTATGTCCTCAGATATCGGAGAGTATAAATTGTTTGATTTTAATTGTGATGTAGCGCAAAGCTATGGAGTATATAAAAACGAGAGCGAATTGGAAATTGCAAAATTTGCAAGTTCAATCAATATTTCAGCAGGTTTTCATGCAGGAGATCCTATGACAATTTCAAAGGCATTAAAATTTGCAAGTGAAAATAATATTGCTCTTGGGGTTCATATTGGCTATCCCGATATTCAAGGTTTCGGCAAAAGGCAAATGAACCTTGATAATGAAGAATTGGAAGCTTTAATAATTTATCAAATTAGCGCAATCGTTGCTTATGCAAAAACTTTTGATTTAGAAGTTGAACATGTTAGATGTCATGGCGCTTTTAAAGAATATTTAATGCAATCGCAAGAGGGCTTGTTGGTTGCTGTTGAATCAATTAAAAAAGTTTGTCCTTGGTTAAATTTAATCGTTCAAACTCCGCAAGCTAAAGAATTTGTTGAAAAAAATGGCTTAAAAGCTGCTTATGAAGTAGAATTTAGCGAAACAAGCTCGCTTCGAGAAATAAGAGAGCTTGAAGTTAAGCCTGATACAATTCATTTTAAATCTTTAGAAGACATCAAAAGAGCTTACGATATCTTGAAACCTACCCCAATTAATTACAATAGAGTGCAAAATCAAATATAAAGGCAATATAATGAAGATTTTTGATAAAAAAGTAAAAATGCCAAAAGATGCAATTTGGCTTGTTCCTGGTTTAAGGGTAAAGCGTTGGTTTGCGCTTAGCATTATGGGTTCTGTTTTAGCTTTTTTGGGCTTAACTTTTATTTTTAAACTTGAACCTTTGGATTATATTGTTAAATTTGCAAAAGAATTGATTCATATCGTTCCGCCTGAGCCTGTTGGCGTTGTTTGCGTGATTTTGGGTGGAATTGCTTTTGTTCAGGCATGGAAGAAAACAAATTTTTCCATAATGGGCGCTGATGATGAAAATTCTCAAAGATTAAAACAATCAATTGGAGAAGTTTTATACCGCAGAAGAAAATTAGACCATGGTCCAAAAATTGTTGCAATTGGCGGCGGAACTGGTCTTTCAACGCTTTTAAGAGGAATTAAAAAATTAACAAATAATATTACGGCAATTGTTACTGTTGGCGACGATGGCGGTTCGTCTGGTCGTTTAAGAGAACAAATGGGCGTTTTGCCTCCTGGAGATATCAGAAACTGCATTGCAGCTTTGGCCGATGACGACGATATCGTTACAAAATTATTTCAATATCGCTTTAAAACAGGCGAAGGCTTGGAAGGTCATAGCTTTGGAAATTTGTTCATTACGGCGATGACTGCAATTTGCGGAAATATGGTTAAAGCAATTCAAGAATCATCAAAAGTTCTTTTAATTAGAGGAAGAGTATTACCTGCGACTTGTGATGATATGAAGCTTTATGCTCGAATGGAAGACAATTCAATTGTTAGAGGGGAAAGCAACATTCCTGAAGCTGGCAAAAAAATCATGCAATTATGTTGCGAACCTTCGGATTGTAAACCAACTCCAGATGTTGTTGAAGCGATATTGGATGCTGATTTAATTATTATGGGTCCAGGAAGTCTTTATACATCAATAATTTCAAACTTTTTAGTAAAAGATATCACTCGTGCGCTTTGGCAAGCTAAAGCAAAGAAAATTTATGTTTGCAACGCAATGACTCAAGTTGGCGAAACTGATAATTATTCTGTTTCTGACCATGTTAAAACAATTTTTGACCATGTAAGACTTGAAGACATTGACGATAGCGAAAAGAATTTCTTTGATGCGGTTTTGGTTAATAATTCTTTGCCTGCTAATTTGGCTGAAAAATATGAGCAAGCTGGCTCTTTGCCTGTTGATATTGATATAACTGAACTTAGAAGATTAGGAGTTGAAGTTGTTGAGCGTGGACTTCTTGAAGACAATAAGCAAGGATATGTTCGACACAACTGTGACAAAGTTGCAAAGGCAATATATTATTGGTATAAAAGAGTTAGCAAGGCTAAATAATTAAAAGTATTATATTAATTTTGGATAAATTTTAGGGTAGATGAGAAAAAGTATTCAAAAAATACAAAATTTCAAAAAAGAGGGCAAGAAAATTACGGTCTTGACTGCCTATGATTTTTCTACCGCTAAATATCTAGACCAAGCAGGCGTTGATATGATTCTTGTTGGCGATTCTTTGGCGCAAGTTGCCCTTGGATACGAAAACACAACTGATGTTGGAATGGATGAAATGCTTGTGTTTGTGCGTGCTGTTTCTCGCGCGGTTGAATCGGCTCTTGTCATTGCGGATATGCCTTTTATGAGTTTTCAGGTTGATAAAGCTCAGACAATGAAAAATGCTTGCGAATTTATTAAAGCAGGCGCAAATGCAGTGAAAATGGAAGGTTGTTCTGATTTTGTAATTGACAATATTAAACATCTTGTTCAAAATGGAATTCCTGTAATGGGACATTTGGGCTTTACTCCGATGAGCATTAATTCAATTGGCGGTCATAAAGTTCAAGGAAAAGACGCCGATAGAACAATCGACATTTTAAAAGAAGCCTTAAGATTGCAAAGCGCTGGGTGTTTTGCTGTTGTATTGGAGCTTTTGCCTTTGCAATCTAGCCAATTTATTACTCAAAGACTAAGAATTCCAACAATTGGAATTGGAGGCGGAAAATTTTGCGATGGACAAGTTTTGGTTTCTGATGATTTATTAGGAAAATATGATAGATTTAAACCAAAATTTGCACGTCAATATTCAAGCTTAAAAGATATTATTTTCAATGTTGCAAAAGCTTATGTTTCTGACGTTGAAAATGGGGTTTTCCCAAGCATAAAAGAATCATTTGTTCTTGAAAACGAGGAGATTGAAAAACTTGAAAATTATAGATAACATTTCTGAATTAAAAAAAGAAATCGCTCAATTGCAAGGTTCGATTGGGCTTGTTCCAACGATGGGCGCTTTACATGATGGTCATAAATCTTTAATTGATAAAGCGGTTAGCGAAAATGAAAATGTTGTTGTTTCAATTTTTGTTAATCCAATTCAGTTTGGCGCAAACGAAGATTTAGACAAGTATCCTCGCCAATTGGAGCTCGATTCAAAATTATGCGAAAATGCAGGAGTTAAAATTGTTTTTGCGCCTAAAGTTTCTGAAATGTATGGGGAAAACAAAAATAATTTGACTTTGATTTGTCCTCCTTATGGTGTTGTGGATAAATTATGTGGGAAATCTCGCCCTGGGCATTTTGATGGAGTTTGCTCGGTTGTTGCCAAATTGTTTAATTTAACCAAAGCAAATAAGGCATATTTTGGACAAAAAGACGCACAACAATTGTTTATTATTCAAAAAATGGTTCGTGATTTGAATTTTGATATTGAAATTGTTCCTTGTCCAATTGTTCGAGAGGCCGATAACCTTGCTTTATCAAGCAGAAATCAATATCTAACTCCAAGCGATAGAAAAGATGGATTATCAATTTCAAAAGCATTATTTAATGCTAAAGAAATGGTTGAACGTGGAATTAAACAAACGAGAGTAATCATAGACAATTCTTTGAAAATAATGGAAGAGTTGGATGTGGAATATATTGAATTTGTTGATAAAAACACTTTCGAATTTCAAGAAGAAATTGACGAGAATACTATTATGCTCATAGCAGCAAGGGTTAAAGAAAGCAATACAAGACTAATCGATAACATAAATCTATGAAAAAGTGCAGCATTAAGACATTAAACTTCATAATATATCTTTGCTTAATTTGGAAGACAATATGTCCATTTTTAGGCTTTGCATACCTCGTTGGTTGGTTGATGAGGGTTTTTGAAGACCCAATTTTTTATGTTCTTGATGGGATGATTGGCTTTTTGCCAAAAATAATTGATGGTTTGTTTGCTCGACAAACTGATTTGATGGGTATGGAAGTGCCTATGGGTTATATTTATTCTGCTGCTTTGGTTATTCTTTCAATGTATTTTGTCATGAAAATACAGACAAAAGCTGCCGATTATAGAATGATGAAAGAAAATACTCAAGGCATAGTTGAAGTTAAAAAGAAAGATATTGCTCAAATTAAAGCTACAAAGCCCGTTGATACTACAAGCAAATTGACACATTTTTTTGGTTTATTTGAACTAAGATTGAAATACATGGATGCTTGCAAAGCCCCTGATGAAGATTTGAAGAAGCTTAAAGCTGGATATATGAAAATGCTCGTTAAAAAATTGGGCGCTAAATATCCAAATGTTAAGTTTAAATTGACAGATAAAGTTTTCTTTATTTCGACTGATTTTTTAATTTTTGACCCATTCATTTTGGATATTTCAAAAATGTATAAAATTTTTGTTGAATTAGATAATCAAAAATCAATTAAAACAGAGCTTTTAGTTTCTTTTGGTTGCGGAAATGACAACAATAACTTTGAATATATTGAAAAAGTATTGCATAAAGTTAATGGCTTGAACTATGTTAATAAAGTCATTGCGCTTGATAAGCTTATTGACAAATATAAATCAATGAGAGGAACGCAATTTGAGTTTATTTCTCTTGGATTATCAAGAATTGAAATGGATAATTTTAGAGATGTCGATGTTGATTTATATTATTTGAAGAAAATCTAGCGAATTCCTTTTCTGCCAAGTGCCATAATGAAGAAATCCCTTCCGATAATGCCTTTTGAGCGTTTAGGAGCGAAAATTACATAGCCGCAGGCGTCTTGGGCGATTCTTGTATTTGTGTCGTCTTGCAAATAGTCTTTAACGTCGTATGCGCTGTTACATTCTTCATCTTCAAGCATAAATCCTAGGACATATTTTTTGTCTGAATATGCACACTGCGACATACCTGTAAGATATCTTCTTGTATCAGTTGTTGATGGGAAAGAATTGCAAGATTCATTGCTTAAGCTCATATATTGAATGAAATTATCTTTTAAACTTTGGCTTGCTTCTTCTTCAAAATCGTCTACGTTTTTCATTCTTGTTATATTGAAACCATTTGTTTGATAGAGCAAAATGTCTTGATATGCGGTTTCGATTTCTGCTGAAACGATTCGGCTTGTTGCTCTTATGTTTTGCTCTTCCATTTTGCCAGAATTAATCGTGCTGCATACGGTAAAAGTTGCAATTACGGCAACAATACACAAAGCAGCAATTGTTTCTGCCATTGTGAAAGCTTTATTTTTTTTGAAAAACAGTTTCATATCCCTTTTATCTTATCTTTTTTATCTTCAAAAGGAATCCTCTTTTAATTTGATTAATATTTTTGTAAAGTTTGTTTACAAAATCGTTTAAATCATTAAAGAAAAAATATCCTTTTGTCGTAATAAAAAATATAAGGTCGAACAATAAAGGAGCAAAAAATGGCTGAAAATTACAGCTTAAATTCAAGATTTGGTTTAAACGTTTCTTCTCAAGGTGCGCAAACTAAGCAAGCTCCTAAATCTAACGTTGATATAACAAAAAACGTTGGCGACTTCATTGATTCTATGACAAGCTATGTGGCTGAATATGAAAATGTGTTTGATGGAAGTGTTGAACGAGAAATAAATATGTATTCCCGTCAAGCAATGATTGTCGGAATGAATCTCAGAGCTGGAGAAGTAAAACGACAATTTGATATGAATATTTAACTCTCCCCTATTCGCATATTTGTTTTATCATTAAGCAGGTTTATACCTGCTTTTAATTTGCTTGAGTTATAGTATAATTTCAATATGAAAAACAAATTTATAGATTTCATTAAGCGTAACGTTAATATATATATATAGTTGAAGAAAAAAAATGTTTAAAAATACAATTTTTTGGAATTAAACTTTCTTTTAATCTTTCAGTTGGAAATAACGCCATATATTTAAAAACTCCAACAGGCAAATTGAAAAAAGTTCGAAAAATTAAAGGACTGAAAGTTGTTTTCAAGCGTTCAAATTCGAAAGTTATAGTTCATGAGCCAATTATGAAAATGAAAAATTGCAAATTAATCATGAGTAACAATTGCTATTTTGAACTTGGCGCGAAAACAAAAGATAAATTGGTTAGAATTAATAATGTTGTTTTTGATATGTGCGGCAAAAATTCTAAAATAATTATTGGGGATAATTTATTTTTTGGAAGCGGATATGTTACTTTGCTCGACAATTCAAGTTTAACAATAGGCGATGATTGTTTATTTTCTTCAGAATTATCCATAAGAACGGGCGATGGTCATAAAATTTATGATTTAAATAAAAATGAACAAATACCTGATTGCGGAAATATTATTATAGGCGACAGGGTTTGGATAGGTCTTGGTGCAACATTGTTGAAAAATGCAGGAATAGCAAGTGATTCAATAGTTGGAACTTCAAGCGTTGTTGCTAAAAAATTTAGCGAAACAAATATTGCAATTGCGGGAAATCCTGCAAGAATTATTAAAACCAACATTGCTTGGGAAAAATAAATTAAACAGAATATTTTTTGGTTATTTCGCCTTTTTTATTAAATTCAACTACTTCAATAGGGATTAGTTGACCTATTGTATCAACGGGCATTTTTGTAATAGGGTTTTTCGCAGTTGTGAAATATGCTTTTGTTGATTTTGTGATTTTTCCGTTCCTATATTCGTTTTGAACAACTTTGCGCCCTGTTTCGTCTCTGTATGGGAGAATTTTTTTGATTAAATTTCCTTTTTTGTCGTAAAAATATGCAAAAGTTAAACCATAGCTTTCGCCGTTTTGATGAGAATGAATAGAAGATTCTATTTTTCCATTTGGGAAGAATGTTTTGATATCGGTTTGCCCATCAAATTTTGTTTCTTTTCTTTTTAATTTGCCATTGGGGTATAATTCTTGAAGCGTGTGAACTTCAGGCTTTTTTGTTGCCCAAGGGTTGTAGTGATTTGTTGTGATATTGATTTGCGTATTGTCGGCATTTCTTTTATATTTTTTGACAACTTTTTCGCTTATTTTTTCGCCATAAACAAAACCAGCAGGCTTGTAATAGATTGATTCATATAATAGTCCATTGTTGTAATAAAGATAAGCGTCGCCATTAGCATTTTTAGCGTTGATTGTTCCGCTATATGGCTGATTTGTGCTAATTGCGGTGGCTTTGCCTTTATCTATTTCAACTTTTCCTTGGTTTTTTATTGTTCTTGTAAAATTTTGATTGTTTTTAGTTGTAACTGGACTAATACGCATAATTTTCCTCTGTTTTGTTAGGAATATAATGCTATCACAGATAAAGCCAAGGAGCAATAGTTATATTAGAATGGTTTTGTTTGAGATAATCTATTTCTTAATTCTCTAAATTTAACAATATCTTCTGAAGCTTTTGAAGATTCTTTGAATAAAGTTTGAGAAGCAGGATGCATAATCATAATTGAATCAACGTGGATTTCTAAGAAATCATATCTTCTAGGAGCGGCAGTTCCGCCAACAGGCATGATTTCAGCATTTGTTACTGCTAGGAATCTTCTTTCTTGATCGTTTAGAAGTTCAGTTAATTCACGATTGGATTTAGTATATTTTGAAACATATACTGTGCCTTTGATTTCGTGGTCTTTTGTGATAATACATACTTCAACTGGGGTTGTATCAGATGGTTGTTTTGTCATTAACTTTACTCCTATATTCTAAAAACATTATAGCTTAATTATATTAGTTATGTAAATAATTTAATTTTATGATAAAATATTTTTGCCGCACTTCACGGGGGGTTGCATCCTCTTGACCGAAAGCTTATGTCGGGTGCAGAGTATACTATGAGGCAAATTTAATCGTAGTTTGAAAATTCGAAAATCGTTGATGATTTAGGTCTTTATGGCATAAATTCACCCCAACCGAGTCAGGATGGAAACATAGCAGCTCTAAGGTCGAGTTTGTGGGTATAGAGATTTATTTAGGAGGTTTTTTAATCGTAGGGCTATTGTTATTTTGACGATAGGTATAGTGCGGTATTATGCTGACGTGGTGGAATGGTAGACACGCATGCTTGAGGTGCATGTGGCGAGAGCTGTGGGAGTTCGAGTCTCCCCGTCAGCATTATATATAAACGACAGTTATACAATTCCCAAGTATTTTTCAAAGAATTTTGATAATTTTTCAACTATTGTTTGTTGCTTTGTTTGCCTATTTATTTTTGCGCCGAAAAGAGGCGTAGGCGGTAGGATATTGCTTATTGCTGTGCCTGTTGTTTTCAATTCTCCATCTCTAAAAGAGTTTTCAATAAACTTTTTAGTTTCATCTTGTTTGAGGTTTTCTTCTTTTATAATTGCAGTTAAATCTGCCTCTTTTTGTTCTTCTACAAATTTTTTCCAATCTTCTTCTATTTTAGTATTTGTGTTTATAGTTGCAATAAATGCTTCAATTAATTCTTTTTTACTTCTTAGTTGGCTACTTGAACCAATTGCTTTGTTAATATCAACAAGAATTTCCTTGTTTTTGCAATTGCTGGCATGATATTTTGCGACCAGCATTAAAATATAATCGATATTAACTTCCACTTGTTTTATTAGTTCTATTTCGAAAATAATATCATCATTGATATTGGTTTTTTCCGCATCCTCTTTTTTTCTCCATTTGTAATATAAATCCAAATAATTGCTTTGGTGATCTTGAAAGTCTCTTTCTGATAAAATTGACATTCCTTTAAAATCATCAAATGAAGTTAATATATTTTTCATTTTTAATATTGCGCCAAATAATGCAATAAAGTCCTTTTCGTTCTTTTCCCCAATAATCTGGTTGCTTAGTGGGAACTTTTCATTTAATTCATTAATTAAATCAATATAACCTTTGTGATTTTTGCCATTATTATCTTGATAGCCATAGTAATATTCCTTGAAAGTTCTTAATAATACAATACTTCCCGCATTTTCATCACCAAATAGTGCTATGGCGTCTTTTGTTCTTTCTTCTAAATCTCTGAAGCATACAATGTTGCCATAGGTCTTAATAGAGTTAAGGATTCTATTTGTTCTTGAAAATGCTTGAATTAAGCCATGGTATTTTAAATTTTTATCAACCCATAATGTATTTAATGTTGTAGCATCAAAGCCCGTAAGGAACATATTTGCAACAATAAGCAAATCAATTTCTCGATTTTTCATTCTTTGAGAAACATCTTTGTAGTAGTTTTGGAATTTGTCAGCTGATGTATCGTAATTTGTTGCAAACATTTTATTATAATCGTTAATGGCTGAGTCTAGAAAATCTGTTGAAGATTCATCAAGATTGCTTGTGTCTTCTGAATTTTCTTCTGTTAATATTCCTTCTTCTGTATCTTCGTTTGTGCCAAAACTATATATTAAAGCAACTTTAAGTTTTGGAAATTCTCCCATTTGCTTTTTGAATTCCGCATAATATGTTTTTGCCATTTCAATGGATGCAACTGCAAACATAGAATTAAAGCCCGTTAATCTTACTTTTTCTTTAATTTCTTTGATTTTATTTCTTGATTTATCGCAAGAAACTTCTTGAATATTCATCAGTTTGTTGAATTCATAAGTCCTTGTATTTCGCATTGTTTTTTGGTCGAAATGTTCTAGGATGTATTTTGTTATTTCTGAAATTCTTTTAGGGGCAAGCATTGCTTTTTCTTTGTCGATTGCCGTGATTTCTTCGTCTTTGATATTTTCTTTGGCTTTCATGGTACTGATATAATCGATTCGAAAAGGCAAAACATTGTTGTCGTTAATTGCATTAACAATAGTATAGGTATGAAGCGCCAATATTTTGTTGCCTTTCTCGTCTGGCTCGCCTCCGAAAATTTGAGGCGTAGTTTTTTGCATTATTTTCCCGTTTTTGTCTTTTTTGTTTCCTTTTTCTGTGTTTAGTGCAAAAATTGGCGTACCAGTGAAGCCAAATAAATGATATTTTTTAAATGAATTAATAATTTGAGAGTGCATTTCGCCGAATTGAGACCTATGACATTCGTCAAATATAATAACTACATGTTTATTAAATACATCGTGTCCTTTGTTTTTATTGATAAAAATATTTAATTTTTGAATTGTTGTAATGATAATTTTGGCGTTATTATCTTCTAGTTGTTTTTTTAATATAGATGTTGAAGTGTTGCCGTTTGCTGCTCCTTCTTCAAATTTGTCGTATTCTTTCATTGTTTGAAAATCTAAATCTTTTCTATCAACAACAAACAATACTTTGTCAATATATGGAAGTTCACATGCCAGTTGGGCTGTCTTAAATGAGGTTAAAGTTTTTCCAGAACCAGTTGTATGCCAAATATATCCACCACCTTCAACTTTTCCATACCATTTATAGTTATTTGCTACTTCAATTCTTGATAATATTTTTTCACATGCAGAAATCTGATAAGGTCTCATTACAAGCAACAAATCTTCTGATGTGAATACACAGAACTTAGTGAGAATATTTAATAATGTATGTTTAGCAAAGAAAGTTTTTGTAAAATCAATTAAATCAGGAATAATTTTGTTACTAGCATCAGCCCAATAGGAAGTAAATTCGAAACTATTACTTGTTTGTTTACTTTTGCTGTTTTTAATATTATTTTGTTCTTTTTTGGCTGATTCTCTTGTTGTGTTTGAGTAATATTTAGTATTTGTCCCATTTGATATAACAAATATTTGAACGTACTCATACAATCCGCTGGAAGCCCAGAAGCTATCTCTTTGATAACGATTGATTTGATTGAATGCTTCTTTAATGGCTACACCTCTACGCTTTAATTCTATATGAACTAAAGGTAAGCCATTCACTAAAATAGTAACATCATATCTGGTTTCATGCTTTCCTTCGTGTTCTTCGTATTGGTTGATTACTTGCAATTTGTTGTTGTGAATATCTTTTTTGTCTAATAGGCGTATATTTTCGCTTCTGCCATTGTTACATTTAAAAGATAATACATGTCCAGTTTGAATTTTTTTAGTTTTTTCAACAATGCCTTCGCTTGCGCTTGCGATGCACTCAGTGTAAAATCGTTCCCATTCATCGTCTTCAAATTTAAAATTGTTAAGAAGTTCTAGCTGTTTTCTTAAATTGGCAACTAATTCTTTTTCGTTTTTAATTTTGATGTATTCGTAACCAAGAGTAGTTAATATTTTTATAAATTCATTTTCAAGTTCAGCTTCGCTTTGAAAAGCCGTGGCTTTTCTTTCGTCTGGTATATATTTTGCAACGACTGTGCTTTGGTTTGTGCTGGCAACGATATTATAACTGCTTGTCATTAGGCTGTTTTCTCCTTAAAGGTCAATAATTTATCTCGATAATATTCATATTGTTTTTGGCGAGCTTCAATCTCATTTTCTAATTTTGTTATGAGATTTTTAAAATTATCTAAAATTTGAACAATTTTGTTTTGTGTTTCAATTGGCGGTGTTGGAATTTTATATTTTTCAATATTGGTTTTGTTTAGAGCTGGAATGCTTCCTCTGTCAACCACTACATCCATTATATGTTGTTCTTTTGATTTAAGGTAATAATATATGAATTTTGTTGAAATTTCTTGAGTTTTGCTTGCGTATGGATAACACAAACCTCCAGCCCAAAAAGGAACATCGATGTATGTTATAAAGCCTGCGTATTCGCCTCGTGAAGCTAAGCAGAAAGCTGGTGTCTCATTATTATATTTGTTGTAATAACCATAAAATTCTCTTCCAGAATTTATAACTGGATATTTTTCTCCTTGCATTAATTGGCTCTTTTTCAATGTTTTTTTGGTTAAGCTATTGCAAATTTCTTTTATCGTTTTATGATTAATATTTTTATCAAAATTTAAAAGCTTGTCTCTGTAATATTCGTATTGTTTTTTTCGGGCATTAAGTTCTTTTTTAAGTTGCGTTTCAAGTTTTGTAAAATTATCAAGAATTTGAACAATTTCATTTTGTATTTCTTTTGCAGGAAAGGGAATAACGAATTGCTCTAGCATTGGTAAGGTAATATAAGGCACAGAACCGTCTTTTTGTTTGTCTAATATGTATGGTTTGAGAGTTGTTTTTAAATAATAATATAGAAATTTAACGTTTAGTTTTTGGTTAAAATCAAATAATACATAAGTTCTTTGATATGCATTAAATTTTCCAATGTAATGGTTAATATGCCCAACTTTGCTACCATTGCCAGATATTAAAATTGCTTCGCAATCAAAAGCAAATGTATCAATGTAATAAGGAGTTTCTGCGCATGTGAAAAAAGCATATTGTCCATTTTCAACCATTGCGTTTGCGTTTAGTTTCCCTGTGGTAATCTTAAGTAATTCCGCAAGTGTCTTGTATTCAACTCCATTAGGACATAATTCTTGAATTAGCTCATCAAGTTTGCTCATTAAGCACCTGCTTCAATTTCTGCTATAATCTTATCTATTTCGGCTCTTAATTGGGCTTCATGCTCAACAATTTCAGCTATTTCTTTATTTAATTCCGTTATATCAATAACCTCTCTGGTATCTTTTTGCTTCACATAAGTTGATACAGATAAGTTATATTTTTCTTCTGCAACTTTAGAGTTTGGAACAAGTTTAGCAATATATTCTACATCTTGTCTATCGGTATAGTATTTCAAGATGTTGGAGATGTGTTCTTCTTTTAGTTTATTATTGTTTGTAACCTTAGCACATTCTTTGCTTGCATCAATGAATAAAGTTGAGTTATCAGTTTTATTTTTCTTCAACACCATAATACAAGTAGCAATAGAAGTGCCAAAGAATAGGTTATCTGGTAATTGGATAATACAATCTACAAAGTTGTTATCTACAAGGTATTTTCTTATTTTTTGTTCTGCGCCGCCACGATACATTATTCCTGGGAAACAAACTATCGCAGCAGTACCATTAGAAGCTAACCAGCTTAATGAGTGCATAATAAACGCTAAATCTGCTTTAGATTTTGGTGCAAGTACTCCAGCAGGAGAGAAACGAGGGTCATTAATCAACAATGGGTTACTATCTCCTTCCCATTGTATTGAATACGGTGGATTGGAAATGATAACTTCGAAAGGCTCATCATTCCAGTGTTTTGGAGATGTTAAGGTGTTTCCATGCGCAATATCAAATTTATCAAATTCAATATCATGCAAAAACATATTGATTCTGCAAAGGTTATAAGTTGTGATATTTATTTCTTGACCAAAGAAACCATTTCTAACATTTTCTTTGCCAAGTATTTTTGCTGATTTTAAAAGCAAAGAACCAGAACCACAAGCTGGGTCATACACCTTATTAACTGTTTTTTTATCTCCTAGGGCAATTTTTGTCAATAGTTCTGAAACTTCTTGAGGTGTGAAATATTCTCCGCCAGATTTGCCGGCGTTGCTTGCATACATGCTCATCAAAAACTCGTATGCATCTCCAAAAGCGTCAATTGTGTTGTCTTGATAATTGCCTAGTTTCATATCAGCAATGCCATTAATAAGTTTAACAAGCTTTTTGTTGCGCTCGGCAACCGTTGAACCAAGTTTATTGCTATTAACATCTAAATCATCAAATAAACCTTTAAAATCAGCTTCGCTAGCTGTTCCAATGGCTGAACTTTCAATATTGTTGAATATTTTATCTAATGTAACATTTAAATTATCATCACTAGCGGCTTTAAGTTTGATATTCGAAAATAATTCGCTTGGTTTAATAAAGAAGCCCTTTGTTTGGATAAGATAGTCTTTAGCAGACAAGGATTCTTCGTCTGATAATTTTGTATAATCAAAATTTTCCATACCAGCTTCGTGCTGTACTTTGTTGATATAGTTGGTGATATTTTCTGAAATATATCGATAAAACATTATGCCTAAAACATATTGTTTGAAATCCCAACCATCAACGCTGCCTCTAAGGTCATTTGCAATATTCCAAATAGCACGATGCAATTCGTTGCGTTCTTCCTCTTTTTTATTATTCATTTAAAACTCCTTGTCCCATTAAATTTTAGCATAAATTGAGATAATGGGCTTAGTGAATTCAATTAAATGAACGAATTAAATCAAAGGAATTTTTAGGAATTCATCAACAGAAAATGCCATGAATGTTTCGCAATAATCACATCCGTGTTGAATTGAGCGAAAAGCATTGATTCCAAGTGTTTTGTTGACTAAATTTGGGTATTTGTCAGATGGATAATATGTTTCTAGCATTCTTTTTTTTGTGCCGATAATCGAGCTAATATCAACAAAATAATCAAGCGCACAAAGCGGAAAATCTGATTCATACATAATAACTTTCAAATTTTCTTTGTGTTCTTTGTCTTTTAAAATTTGTTTGAAATGCTTTAAAAGAGCGATTGTGTCGATATTATTATCGTAAACGTTTGGAACGAAAATGTAGTCGGCTTCTGAAATGTCAATTTTTTTAAAAGTTGAATAATGATTTTTTAGCGTTTTGTCGTCTATATCAAAAATTTTATATCCTTTAACCCTTGAAGATTTCATCACGTCTGTGAATTGTTGTTTTTTAATGCTTGCAGATTCGATTGAGTCAAATTGCGGCAATAAGCTTGAACCGTTGGTCAAACAAAGGATTTCAAAGTTTTTTGGATATTGCGCAATTAAGCCTCCAAGCCCTTTTGTTTCTGCGCCAGGATATTGCGACAAAACGAGGCATTTTGTGCTGATGTTAATTTTGAATTGCCCAAATTGGCTTTTTAAGCCGAAAAGAAAATAAAAAACAAATTTATTATAATTGATTTTTTTGATAATATTTGTTTTTTTAATAAAATCAATTATTTTTCTTTTAATTGCAATCATAAATCCATCTTTCTTATTGGATTATAGCAAAAAAAGCACTGTGTAAATATAATTGTTAAATTAATGTAACTAATCGGGGCAATTTTTCACAAAAATAATACTTTATATAGATACGAGAGATATACTTTAGTGATATAATTCAATTATGAAAAAAGACAAAATCACATTTTTAAAAGAACAAGAACTCAAAAAACGTGCGAAAAAAGACGCAGAGTTTTTGGAAAATAAATTTGCCCAAAATCCAATACAGGCAAAGCTTTTGTCTTTTCAAAAATTAAAACGTGAAATATCGCTAAAAGATTTATTTTAAATGCAAAATATTAAAAATTCTCTTTTTTTATATTTGACTCCTCGCCAAAAATCCCAACTTTTAGGGACATTGAAGTCCTATTTTAAAAAGTTTGAGCTAAATAGCGAAGATTTGGCATATAAATTTTTAGAGGATGAAAAATATTATTTGGATATTGAAAATCCGCATTTTGAATTTGTTAAAGATTATCTTGAGGATGATTTGTTTTTTAAAGAATTGAAAAAATTCTTTGATTTTTGTCAGTATGAAAAACGCCAAAAAGATTTATTGGAGCCATATTTAGACAAACAAAAACAAATTGCTAAAGAAATGCGAAAAAAAGCGCAAGAATTTAAAATGTCTAAATTAAAACCAACAAAAAAACAACTTCTATATTATGAAAAAATAACCAAAGCCCATAATGTTCCAAAAAAAGATGTCGAAAGCGCATCTCGTTTGGATTTAAGAAATTGGATTATGGAAATTTTGGATTCCGAGGATTAAAATTCGCTCAAGTTTAGCGCATTAAACACTGCTTTAACGTTTGCAAGAGCAGTTGATGTGTCAATTGCACGAGCAATAATCAAATTGTTTTTAGCGTCGCTTACAAAAATTTCGCTCATTGCGCTTGCGCCTGAACCTTTGGTATCTCCATCAAGCGAATATTGCTTATAGTGTGATAATTCAATTTTAAAGCCTAATTTTTTAAGCCCATTTAAGCAAGCGTCTAATGGACCATTGCCCATTCCGATAACTTCTTTTGTTTCGTTTTTATAGTTGAAAAATAAGCCAAAAACACCTTTTTCAATTGGCTTGAAGGAAATTAATTCAAAATCGCCTTTAATATTGCAAGTTTCGCTGAAATATAAATCCAAAATTTCTTCGTTTGTAAGCTCGCCTTTCTTTTCTGCTAATGATTTTGCTATTGGAGTTAGGCGAATTGATTCTTGGATTGTAATAGGATATTTAAGAGCTTTAATGATGTCATAAATTGCTGTTTTTCCGCTTTGAGAGGTGAAGCCAATTTTTTCATCGTCATATCTTCCGATTAAATCGGGATGAATTGGTCTGTATGCTCCAAAATACATTTCCTTGGTTTTAATTGCGCCGTCTTGGTGTATTCCGGAGCGATGGGCTAGTGCTTCGGGTCCAATTAGCGGAGCTTTTTCATAGATTTTAACTTTTGACATTTGCGAAATAACCAAGCTTGTTTCATAAATTTTTGATAAATCGATATTTGTTTCGACTTTGCAATTGTGTAAAGCTACTGCAACTTGGTTAAAATCAGTATTTCCTGCACGTTCTCCTAAACCATTCAAACAGCATTCCAATTGGTTTGCGCCTGCAAAATATGATTCAATCGTTGTTGCAGTAGCCATTCCAAGGTCATTATGGTTATGAACTGAAATTGTAATATAGTTTGGCAAAGATTCTTTTACTTTTTTAACCATTTCAACAAACACCATTGGGCGATATCTTTCAACTGTGTTTGGAAGGTTGATTGTTGTTGCGCCAGCTTTTGCAATTTTATTCAATGTTTCAATTACGAAATCAAGATTTTCAGCGCAATCTCCAAAATGTTCAACTGAAAATTCAATATCGAAATTTTTATTCATTTCTTTTATTTTTTGATTAGCATATTCAACAGCTTCAAGTGCAATATTAGCTACTTCATCCGCTTTTTTGTTTAAAACATGCTCCATGTGAAATGGTGAAAGTGTTATAAAAGTATGCAATCTGCCTTTTTTGGCGTCTTTTATTGCGTCAAGCGCTTTATCAATATCATTTTTATTTGCACGAGCCAAAACCGACACAAGCGTTTTTTCATCGGCTTTGTTTGCTAAAGTTTTGCAAGCAACAAAGTCCATTTCAGAAGAAGCAGGAAAACCAAGCTCTATTGCGTCAATTCCTAAAGCAACGATTTTATCAAAAATTAAGAGCTTTTCTTCTAAGCTCCAAGGCTTTTTTAAAGATTGATTTCCGTCTCTTAGGGTGATGTCGTAAAAAAATGGTTTTCTTTGCATAATCTTAATTTCCTTTGAATGTTGAAAAAAATATTTTTTTGTTATACTAAATTTTAGACTATATCTTGATATGTCGTCAACACTGGATTTATGTAAAAAATTGTTAAAGTGAGCTATTTAATTAGCAAAAAGAATTGTTTACCATCTTTATTATAATGAGTTTTTTAAAGAAGAATTATGAAAATTAACAGCGTACAACAACAAAACAAACAAAATTTTAAAGGATTAGCGGATTTTGTTGCTAAAAATCCAAAAATTGCAACAGGAGTTGCAGCTTTAGCTGGCTCATCAGTAGTTGCTCAAAAAATAGTTATGTCTGGTTCTGAAGCGGTTATTGGACCAGTAATGGATGTTGGAATCGGAAAAGCAATCACCGCTGCAACAGGCGAAACAGACGGAAGAACAAACGAGAGCTCTAAAGTTCAAGCAATTAGAACATTTTCGCAATCTGTTGGTGGAACAATCGTTGGTGTAATCATCAGACTTGCTTGTATTGCTGCTGCAACTGCGGCGTGTTCTAGCGCAGGCAAAAAAGTTGGTTCTGAAATTGGAAAAATTTTGTCTAAAGGCGTTGATGTTGAAAATGCATATCAATTCCAAGAAAATGCTTCTAAATGGGGTAAAAATATTGGTGGCGCTGCCGCAACAATGGTTATGCTTGTTACTAATTTCATTATTGATGCTCCATTCATTAACTGGATAAACAAAAAAACAACAGATTTTGTTGACAAATTTGAAAAAGACAAAACTCAACAACCTCAAGCAAAGGAGGTTAAATAATGGCTTCAAACAAACTATTAACTTGGCTTTTAGAAAAACCTTTAAATATCGATCCTGCTAAAGCAGGAAAGACATTGCTTGGCTTGAATGCAGTTGGAATCGGTGCTGCTGCTTTGTCTAATACATTTGCTGCTGCGGTTGATAAGGATACTTCCGCTGAAGATAAAAAATTCCTAGTTCCTGCTGGTTTAGCGACTGGGGTTGCTAATCTTGCAATTTATTTTACTATGACAACAGCGATTATCGACAAATTGCAAGGAAAAACAAAATATAATAAAGATGGCAGTATTAAAAAAGTTGTCAAAGGTTTTGCTGATTCTGTTTTAGAAAAAATGGACGCTGATACATTTGAAAAAAATGCGCTAAATTATGTTGATAAAACAATTTCTAAAGCTGAAAAAGGCTTTTTAGGAACTGGTTTATTTAAAAAACCTGACGAATACGTTAATGCTATGAAGCAAACGCTTAAAGCCGAAGATGGCACCATCACTGACGCTGCAAGAAACTTATTTAAAACCAACTTTAAATCAGGCTTTGGTGTTTTGGGTGCGTTTATTGGCGCTGTTATTGGTTCTGCAATTTTGACTCCAATAATTCGTGATATTAGTGCATATTTTGTTCAAAAACGTATGGAAAAGAAAAATCCCGAAATGAAGGATGCACCATATAAACCTTATTACGAGCCAACAAGAATTGAAAGTGTTAGATATAACGCTAAACAACCTTTAACTATGAAAAAATTCATGGCTTTCACTAATCACGGCGGAATGAAAGTTTAATTACCATTTAAATTCATCAGGAACAGGGTCAAATCCGCCTTCGTGGTATGGGTGGCATTTTAAAATTCTTTTAATTCCAAGATAAATCCCTTTTAAAACGCCAAAGCGTTCAATTGCAAGATATGTATATCTTGAACAAGTTGGTTCAAATCTGCAATTGGCAGGGGTCAGCTTGGAAAAAAATTGGTAAATTTTAATTAATTTTAAACAGCACCATTTAAGCATTTTTTATGATTTCTTCTACTTTTTTAAAGTCTTCAATTGTATCAATATCAATTACACGAAGGGTTATATAAGCACAAGGATTATACCCAATAAAATCTTTAACTTCTTTTAAAGTGTTCCAAGGTAGCGCATAAAATGCGCCATTTTCGCAAATCATTTTGTAATGTTGTTCAGTTTCTTGGCGACGGGGTCTAATTCTAAAATCGTAAAGTCCTTCAAGCTTATCATCGTGCAAAATTCTCCATTTTGCGTGGGTATAGCCAACGGAAAATGCGCTAAAACAGCTGTCATATCCTTCTTTTTGTTTTTGAAAATAATAATCAAAAGCGTTGTTAATATAGTTTTCGTCCCTAAGAGGACAAGTTGGTTGCAAAAGAACAATATAATCAGCCTTATATCCTTGTTTTTCTAATTCTTCAATAACATGAAGCATAACGGGCGTTGTTTTTGTTTCGTCGGCTGCCAATTCATCCGGTCTTTTGATAATTTCAGCACCGAAGCTTTTTGAAACTTCAAGAATTTCGCTATCTTCTGATGATACAATGGTTTTAGTTATATATTTTGATTTTAAAGAGGCTTCAATTGTATAAGCTACAAGGGGTTTATTTAAAATTGGTTTTAAATTTTTCCTTTTGATTCCTTTTGAGCCGCCACGAGCAGGAATAATGCTTAATATTTCCATATTTTTTTAGCCTCATAATATTCGCTTAAATCAAAATCGAGTTCTTCTAAATATTTTTCAAGGTTGCTTTTTGTTTTTGCACTGATTAGATGTATTTTTTCATTTTGTCTGATTGTCAGCATATAATCGTCTTTTGGTTTGATTTCATATTTTTGAAAAACATCGCCAATCAATGTTGAATCAAAAACTTGCGCCCAATCGATATCAAATCCTTTTGTGTAAAAATCAACATTTAATTCGTCAAAGAAATGATTATATCCAAGCAAATATGCTTTATTGTCGTATGTCAAAATAAAATCAAAGCCTAAAATTCCAATATATTCTTCATCTTGAGAAGAAAGGGCAGAAATTGTCGGCATAATTGCTTCTTGGAGTAATCTTTCTTTTAATTCTTTATTTATAAAATTAGGTTCAAATAAAGCAACGTTATTTTGATATTTTGCGCTTGTTCCGATAATTTTTGCGCTATAACCGTCTGAAATGACCCAAAGGCTGATGTTTTTGCCTTCGATATAGTCTTCTAAAACAATTCTTTTATTTCCATTTGCAAAAAGTTTGTTTGCATTTTTTTGAATTTGGTTTTGCGTTTCGCAAAATTGAGGACATTCTTGATATGTGCTGTTGTCGGGCTTGATTGCTTGCGCAAGGGTTGTTGTTTTGAAATAATCAAGTGCCATTTGTGGTTTTTCTGCAACAAAAAATTTTGGAGTTAAAATTTTGTTTTTGTGCATAAATTTTTTAGCGTAAGATTTGCTTGAACAAATTGTAATGGCGTCTATTGAAGGGCAAAAAGCGCTTATATTGATTGAGCTGATTGCTTCTTGAATTCCTTCATTAATTAAATCAATGTCTGTTATTAAAACAAGATTGATTTCGTTTGCCTCGCAAAAATCAACAATATCTTTCGTATCGTTGAAATTTATAAAGTTTTCATTAGATGGAATATTTGAAAAAACAATGTTTTCTTTGTTTTTTTTGAATAAATCAAAAAATTTTCTTGCGCTATAATCTTTGCCTAAAATTAAAATTCTCATAGGTTTATTATATCATAATTTTGGTTTATAAATTTTAATTTAAAATATGTTATAATCAATTATTATGGATTTCTAAGGAGAATATTTTGGAAGAAGATAATAAAAAATTAAACGAAGATTCAGCAATGCAAGAGGATTTTGCTGATTTTGCAGAGGACGAAAATATTGCTCCAGAAATTGATGAAGATTTAATTGAAAAATTAGCTCAAAAGATTCAAAAAGAAACTCAAGAAGACGAAGCTGAACAAAATTCGGCTCAAGAAGAAAATAAAGAAGAAGAAAATGTTGAATCATCAGAACAAGAGCTCGAAAAACCAAAAGAGTATTCTCCTTGGGACGAGTTTGATTTAAAAAATTCAGCGGTTAAAAAATATATTTTTTATGTTTCAAAAGATTTTGTTCAATACATTGATAATTTAACAACTGATGAAAGAAGCGCATATATTAATGATGCAATTCAAAAGAAAATTGATTTAGAAGACGAACAAAAACAAAAAGATTTAAAAAGTAAAATTAGAAATCATTTTTTAATAATGATTTTAACAATAATTTTGTCTGCTCCTTTTGTGCTTTTTGTTGTGCATAAGGCAATTATAGCGACTTTTGATAATTATAAATATTCGCAAGAAAGTTTTGAAAAATTATACAAAGATAGATTCCTAAAAGACAAAGCATATATACGTTCTGTTCAATACAATAAAGAACAAGTAAACAAAAGGAAAAAATAATTTTTTGTTTAAAAATTTTGTTTTTGTTATCATTTTTATATGCGCAGAATTAAAAATTTTGATGAACTAAACTCTACAAGCGTTTATGCTCATCAGCATTTAGAGGAATTAGACAATTTTGATGTGGTGTCTTGTGAATTTCAATCGCAAGGGCATGGTCAATTTGAGCGTGTTTGGTATTCTAGCAATAAAAATGGTGGAAATGTATATATTTCAATCATTTTAAAGCCTGAAAATATTGAACATTTAAACGAATTGACTCGCTATGTTGCTTTAATTGGGGCGAATACTTTGAAGGAATATGGTTTAAATCCTCAATTTAAATATCCTAACGATATATTGATTAATGGTAAAAAAATTGCCGGTTTTTTGGCAGAATCAGAGTTTTTGGGTTCTGTTTGCAAAGGCGTGATTGTTGGCTGCGGAATAAATTTGAATTTAGATTCTGATGAACTTAAAAATATCGATATTCCTGCTACTTCGATATTCAATGAAACTGGGAAAAATATTGATAAGCAAGAGTTTTTAGACAAATTTTTATCAAATTTTGAAAATAATTATAATGACTTTTTAATAAACGGAATAAAAGGAGAAGTGCTATGTTAAATCCTGAAGTACTAGAGACATTAGCAACAGGCGGAACCACTATGGCTGTTGGAATGGGAATTGTTTTTTCGTTCTTAGTAGTATTGGTTTTTTCAATGTTGATTATGGCAAATGTGGTTGCTTGGTTAAATAAGGTTTGCCCATTGCCAGAAGCTGTTGTAAAAACAGCCAAAAAAGTTACAAGTGACGATTCTGCTATTGCAATTGCGATTGCTAGCGTTATGAGTAAAATTAAAAAATAGTCAAAACAAAAAGAGGAAAATAAAATGACAAAAAAATTAATTAAAGTTATGGATACATCATTTCGTGATGGTTTCCAATCTGTTTACGGGGCAAAAGTCCTAGTTGATGATTTTATTCCTGCTCTTCAAGCGGCAGTTGACGCTGGTTTAAAACATTTTGAAACAGCTGGCGGTGCTCGTTTCCAAGTTCCAATTTTCTTCTGCAACGAAAATGCATTTGAAACAATGGACAAAATGAGAGCAGCAGTTCCTAATGATGTAGTTTTCCAATCATTATCTCGTGGCGTAAACGTTGTTGGTTTAAATTCACAACCTCGTGATGTTATCGATTTACACGCTAAAATGTTTGCTAAACACGGCGTAAACGTTATTAGAAACTTTGACGCGTTAAATGATGTTAATAATTTAATTGATTCAGCTAATTCTATTAAAGCTCATGGCTTAAAACACGAAGTAACAATCACTATGATGGAACTTCCATTTGGTTGCGAAGGCGCTCATGATGTTGCTTTTTATGAAAGAGTTTTAAGAAATATTTTAGATTCAGGTTTGCCATTTGATTCATTATGTTTCAAAGATGCTTCTGGTACATCTAACCCAAGAAAAGTATTTGAAACAGTTAAAATGGCTCGTGAAATTCTAGGAGCTGACGCTCATATTCGCTTCCACTCTCATGAAACAGCAGGTACTGGCTTGGCTTCATACCTAGCAGCTTTAGATGGTGGCGCTGATGGAATTGACCTTGCTATGAAACCTGTTTCAGGTGGTACTGGTCAACCTGATATCATTTCTATGTGGCACGCTTTAAAAGGCACAGAATATGACCTTGGCTTAGATATTAAAAAGATTATGGAAACAGAAGAAATCTTTAAAGAATGCATGAAAGATTATCCGCTTGATCCAACATCACTTGCAGTTAATCCAATCTTAATTCAAGCACCGTTGCCTGGTGGCGCTACTGCAACAACAGTAAACCAATTAAAAGATATGGGCATGATGGATAAATTCCCAGCGTTAATTCAATCTATGAAAGAATGCGTTGAAAGAGGCGGATTTGCAACTTCTGTTACACCAGTATCTCAATTCTATGCTCAACAAGCATTTTTAAATGCTACTCAAGGCGATTGGAAAGTAGCAAACCCAGGATATGCAAAAATGCTTCTTGGCTATTTTGGCAAAACTCCAATGACTCCAGACCCTGAACTTGTTAAATGGGCTGAAGAAAAATTAAATATGGCTCCAACTACTGAAAAAGTTGTTGATATTAATGAAAAAGACCCAGAAAAAGGACTTGCTGCTGCAAAAGCTAGATTAGAAGCGGCAGGACTTCCTGTAACTGATGAAAACTTATTCATTAGCGCTGCTTGTAAAGACGCTAATGTTGATAAGGGTATTGAATTCTTATTAGGAAAAGGTACTGTTTCAGTTAATAAATGTGCTAAAGCCGCTGCTCCTGCAACAGAATGTGCTGCAACAAACGATGGTTACACTGTAACTGTAAATGGCAAAAAATACACTGTTAAATTAAATGGCGATAAAGCTACTGTTAATGGAACATCATACGATGTTGCTGTCAAAGCTGGTATCGAAGAAACAGCTCCAGTAAGCTCAGGCGAAGGCAAAGAAGTTAAAGCAGCTTTACCTGGTAACGTTTTAAGAGTTGAAGTGTCTGCTGGTGATGAAGTAGCTGAAGGCGATGTATTATTAGTTGTTGAAGCTATGAAAATGGAAACAGAGGTTAAATCTCCATATTCTGGTAAAGTTGTTTCTGTTGAAGTTGCTCAAGGCGACACAGTTAAAAACGGTCAAGTATTGGTAGTTATTGGATAATGGAGGAATAGAAAATGAACGTAGCGGACGTTTTCCAACAATTATGGCAATCAACAGGTATTTATAATTTTATTAAACCTGTTAATCCTGATATTGTTATACCTTCTACTGATACAATTGTTGATGTGAAAACATTTTTTGCATACATTGGACCAGTTTTTGAACAATTCTTGCATCAATTTGGTTGCCCAATTATGCTTTTGATTTGTTTATTTTTAATGTGGCTAGGTATTAAAAAACAATATGAACCACTTTTGTTAATTCCAATTGCATTTGGTGGCTTCTTGTCAAATATTCCAATTTGCGATATTGCAGGACCAACTGGTTTTCTTGGAATTATTTATGAAGCTGGTATTCACCAAGGCTTATTCCCATTGATAATTTTTATGGGCGTAGGTGCAATGACAGATTTTGGTCCATTGATTGCTAACCCAAAAACTGCATTATTGGGCGGTGCTGCTCAATTTGGTATTTTTGGAGCATTATTATTAGCATTGTGCTGTTTTGGCTTCACATTACCAGAAGCAGGCGCTATTGGTATTATTGGTGGAGCGGATGGTCCTACATCAATTTTTATCACATCTAAATTAGCTCCTCATTTGTTGGGTGCAATTGCCGTTGCAGCATATTCATATATGGCGTTGGTTCCTGTTATTCAACCGCCTATTATGAGAGCTTTAACATCTAAAAAAGAGCGTGTGATTCAAATGAGCCAATTAAGAGAAGTTTCACAACGTGAAAAAATTGTGTTTCCTCTTTTGGTTCTTTCTCTTTGCGTAATTTTCTTGCCAGATGCTTGCCCTCTTGTTGGTGCACTTGCTTTTGGTAATTTATGTAAAGAATGCGGCGTTGTTGAAAGACTTTCAAACACTATGCAAAACGCTTTAATTAACATTGTTACAATTTTCTTAGGATTATCAGTAGGTTCAAAACTTTCTGCCGATCAATTTTTAACAGTTCAAACATTATTCATTTTAATTCTTGGTATTGTAGCTTTTTCAATAGCTACTGCAGCAGGGGTTATTATGGCAAAAACAATGAACTTGTTCTTAAAAGAAAAAATCAATCCATTAATTGGCTCAGCTGGTGTATCAGCGGTTCCTATGGCAGCTCGTGTATCAAACAAAGTTGGTTTGGAAGAAAATCCTCAAAACTTCTTATTAATGCACGCTATGGGTCCAAACGTTGCAGGTGTTATTGGTTCAGCAGTTGCAGCAGGTGTATTGCTTGCAGTTTGCCCACATTAAGAACCTGAAACGAGCGAGCTTAGCGTAAGCTTAGCAAGCGAAGTTGAAGGCAAAAGGATATGAAAAAAGAGGTCGGAATGTTGAGTTCTGACCTCTTTTGCAATTGGACTAAGGCGACGTGGGACAAAGTCCCTCAGGAGCAACCTGAAACGAGCGAGCTTAGCG
>JAFQHZ010000008.1 GCA_017415185.1 Candidatus Gastranaerophilales bacterium | reverse complement strand
GGGGCGTGAACGCCCACGTCGCCATAGAACGGTTTTCGCACTTTGCGCTTGCTCTTCGCAACCGCAGGCGTGCTTCACACACTTTTGCCTTCACTTTGCTCATTGGGCGAAGTCTCGCCACAATTCGCTTCGTTCAGGTTATTCTACTAAAGCGCCTTTGTTGGCTTGCAAAACATTTCTTTGATATTTCGACAAATATCCTTTTGGAATTTCATTAATATATGGCTTAAAGTTTTCTTTTCTTCTTGCCAATTCTGCTTCGTCAACGCAAAGATTAATACTTCTTTCGTTAATATTAATTTCAATAATATCACCATCTTCAATCAGCCCAATTACTCCGCCCATACAAGCTTCAGGGGCGATATGACCAATACAAAGACCACGAGTGCCGCCAGAAAATCTGCCGTCTGTAATTAATGCACATTTTTTGCCCAAACCTTTTCCAACTAATAATGCAGTTGGCGCAAGCATTTCTCTCATGCCAGGACCGCCTTTTGGACCTTCATAGCGAATTACAACAACATCTCCTGCAACAACAACATCGTCAGTTATTGCTTTCATTGCGTCTTCTTCATGGTTAAATACTTTAGCAGTACCCTTAAATTCAAAAACATCCTTATCAACGCCCGAAATCTTAACAACAGCACCATCAGGAGCAATGTTTCCATGCAAAATTGCAAGCCCAGGATTAGACGTGATTGGATTGTTTAAAGGTCTAATAATTTCGTTATTCACCCAAGCAGAATTTGCAATTTCTTCAACTGTTTGCCCAATTAAATTTTTTGTATTTTTTAATTCAGGAGTGTTGCCCCACAAAGTCTTAAACACGCCTGAAATTCCGCCTGCATTATCTAAATCAGTCATTGTTAGAGTGCTTGATGGGTCTAATTTAATAATTTGAGGAATTTTTTTAGATAATTCTTCAAAATCATCCAAAGAAAGTTCGATATCAGCACTGTTTGCAATTGCCAACAAATGAAGAATTGAATTTGTTGAACCACCCAATGTCAAATCGGCAACAATGGCATTTCTTAAAGTGTCTTTTGTTACGATATCTCTTGGTAAAACATTATTTTTAACTAAATCACAAATAACATAGCCTGAATCAAAGGCTATTCTTTTCTTTTTGGATGAAACGGCTGCCGCAGTAGCGCACCCTGGCAAACTCATTCCCATAACTTCAGTCAAACAAGCAAGAGTGTTTGCAGTATATAAGCCTTGGCATGAGCCAATTGTTGGACAAGCGCAGTGTTCCATTTCACAAAGTCTATTTTGCGAAATTTCGCCAATTCGATATTTTCCAATTGCTTCATAAGAGCCACGAATAAATGTTAATGTTTCGCCTTTACAGCTTCCTTCTAAAGATGGCCCTGCTGTTACGATAATGCAAGGAATATTTAATCTTAAAGCAGCGATTAACATCCCCGGAGTAATTTTGTCGCAATTTGTCAAAAGAACAAGCCCGTCTAATTGGTGTGCGCTTGCAACCGTTTCAACACAATCTGCAATCAAATCACGAGAAGGAAGAGAATATCTCATTCCGCAATGCCCCATTGCAATTCCATCACAAACGGCAGGAACGCCAAAAATAAAAGATTGACCGCCGTTTGAATGAATACCTTTTTCAATTTGACGCTCTAAATCGCGCATTCCGGCGTGTCCTGGGACTAAATCAGTAAATGAGCTCGCAATACCAATAAAAGGTCTATTGATATTTTTGTCTGATAATCCGCCTGCATATAATAATGCACGATGTGGCGCATGGTCAATTCCTTTTTTTATGGTATCACTTCTCATTTTAAACTCCTTTTAATGCTTATTTTCTTATAATTAAAGCATTTTTTTGCGTATTAAGCAATTTTATTAATCAATCTAGTCATTTTATATGTAGAAAAGAATTCAAATTTTGTTATAATAAAATAACGTGAAAAAAGGATTTTTATGAGTTTAAAACAAATGCTAAAAAGATTATCTATATTTATAATGATTTTTGCACTTTTTGCAATTACAAACATATCAAAACCAGCAATGGCAGTTACTCCGCAAAATTTATACGACAAAGCTTGGAAATTGATATACACAAAATATGTTGATGACACTCAAAACCAACAAAACTGGGAACGTTGGCGACATAAATATGATGCAGTTATTCAAGATGAAGAAGATGCACATGTTGCAATCGCAACGATGGTTGATTCTCTTGGAGATGTTTATACAAAATTTTTAACACCAAAAGAATACAAAGAAGAAACCGAAAGCATACAAGGTTCGCTCAAAGGCATTGGCGTTCAAATCGGTGTTAGAGACGGCAAACTTTTAATCATTGCTCCATTAGAAGACACTCCTGGGGAGCGTGCAGGATTAAAAAGCGAGGATGAAATCCTTGAAATCGACGGAAAATCAACAAAAGGTATAACAGTTGAAGCTGCAGCTGAAAAAATCAGAGGTCCTGAAGGCACACAAGTTAAACTTTTAGTTAAAAGAAAAGGCGAAGAGCCAAAATTATACACAATCGAGCGAGCAAATATAGAATTAAAATCTGTTTCAACAAAAACTCCAAAGATTGGTAAAGTTGACGATAATCTTGGCTATATCCGTTTAAGTTCATTCATTTCAAGAAATGCAGCAAGCGAATTTCAAGAAGCACTAAAAAAATATCGTGATAAAGACGGAATCATCGTTGATTTGCGTTCAAACCCAGGAGGCTTATTAACAAACGCAATTTATATTGCAGATATGTTCTTAAGTTCTAAAGTTATTGTTTCAACAGTTGATAGAGATGGCTATAAAGATACTCAAAATTCCCTTTCTCAAGTTGTTACAACGCAACCTGTTGTTGTTTTAATTAATGGCGGTTCTGCTTCTGCAAGCGAAATTTTATCAGGAGCATTGAAAGACAACAAAAGAGCAATAATCGTAGGCAAAAAATCTTTTGGGAAAGGTCTTGTTCAAGAAATTAACAAATTGCCAAACGGTTCAGCGCTTCATATCACAATTCAAAAATATTTAACACCAAACGGAACAGACATTCACAAAAAAGGCATTGTTCCTGATTATACTGTTGATTTAACCGAAAAAGATATTGAAGCAAAAAAAGATCCACAACTTGAAAAAGCTTGCGAAATTCTGCAACAAGAAGTTGGAAAATTCGCTTCAATCAAAAAGAACTAAATTCATTTTAAAAAATAAAAAACCCTTTCAGCTCTCTGAAAGGGGGAATTTAGATTCATCTCTCGTGTTTTAGGTTTTACTTTCTCTCTTGTATATATAAAGTATATCGAGGATATAAAATTGCTAAATATGCTTTATTTACTTAATATTTCTTAATCAAATTCTCCAAAACCCTTTAAAATAGGGCAAATTCCAATTGTAACAAATATTAAGAAGAGGTTTAAAAAATAAACTTTATCTTAATATCTCTTAACAAACCTCTTGAATAACATGTTTTAAAGTGATATATTAAATATATCAATTATATATCATCCCATTAATCGTATGCTAGAGTGTTATTTAAAAATTGTGTTGCAAAGGGGCATTAATATGAAAAATTTAAAGAGAGTTGAAAACCTTTTAGACGAAAACGAATTAATTTCAAGAGCGCAAAAAGGCGACATTTGGGCAAGAAATCAAGTTATTGAAAACAATATGCCTTTAATTAAAAAAATCGCAATTAAATCAATTCAAAAAAGCGCATTATCAGACAATGATTTAATTCAAGAAGGCATTTTTGGCGTAGTTACAGCAATTGAAAAATTTGATATTTCATTAGGCTATAAATTTTCAACATACGCTTCTTGGTGGATTAAACAAGCAATGTTTAAAGCAATTTCAGAACAATCTTATGCACTAAACATTCCCGTTTATATTCAAGAAACATTATCTCGTTACAACAAAACGAAACAAGAAATGGAGCAAAAAGAAAATAAAGAAGTTTCAAAAAAAGAAGTTGCAAAGAAAATGAATCTTTCAGAAGAAAAAATTGATACTTTTTTAAATTGTTTCAATAGAGCGCTGTCAATTGAGCAAGGCGCAAGCATAACAGAAAACAAAGAATTAACCCTAGCCGAAATTATAGAAGACGAAAAACAAAACGTTGAGCGTGAAGTAATTGATATCGAATTAAAAAAGGATATTAAAAGAGCTTTGGAAAATTTAAAAGAAAAAGAAAAAAATGTTATCACTCTTCGCTTTGGCTTAGAAAATTCCCAAAAGAAAACCCTTGAAGAAATCGGACAATCTTATGGCGTTACAAAAGAATGCATAAGACAAATTGAAAAAAGAGCATTAAACAAAATTGCGCACGACGAATTTAGCAAAAATTGTTTAATTTCTTATATTAAATAATTATATTTTTTCAAACGAATAAACCATCCAAGAACCTGTTAAAATTTTGTCATTAAACTTCAAGTTCTCATGCGCCCAATAAAGAGATTTGTTTCGAACATAAGAAGCAATTAAATATAAAAATGGTGTTTTCTTATATTTTTGCTCTTCTTGAACTAAGGCTTTTAAATCGGTATTTGAAAAAATGCTAACAGATTCCAAATCAACCACAAAAAGTTTCTCCCCTTTATTCATGGATTTTAAAATGTTCTCATTAAGCCAAGAATAAAGGGTGTTGTTTTTGTCGTTATCTAAAAAAAAACTTTATATAATTCATGTCCTTGTTTAAAAGCGTCGTAAGTTGTACCTTTATTCAAAACTTCAGGAAAATTATATTTGTTTATTGAATAAGCAACATATTTTGAATCGTCATAATATCTTGTGAAATGTTTTTTTGGATAATAAAGAAAAAGAATTTTGTCATTTTTCTTAATTTCCATTTCTTGAATAGCAACAACGGGAAGCTTTTGCCCTTCTGTTCTAGTCAAACGAACAGCAGAAGTATGCGAAACGACAATATAAAACAAAGTCATAAAAACATAAATTGTAGCGAGCATAATTTTTGAATTTCTTGAATTCAATTGCGCCCAGCCAATTGCCGCCATTAAAATCAAAATCGGATATAATTCAATTAAATATTTCGTTAAAAAGACGATTTTGCCAGCAATTGAAGTAATTAAAATTGTTAAAAATGTAGCTATGAATACTGCCAAAAAATAACGATTTATTCTTCTTGCATCAATATTTGAACGAATTATCATAATTAAAGCAATCAGTGCTGGAACAAGAGCAAAAAGAATGAAACCAATATTGATTACATCATTACAAATAATTTGTTTATAAAAACTTGAAGGCGAATTTGTGATATTCCTTAAAACAGGCGAGAATAAGTCTGTGAAATAGAAAAATATTTTTGACCAAGAAAATGGCGCCCACCATTGCGAAAAATATGTCGGATGAGCAAAAATCCTAAACATAAAAGGAATTAATGGCACACACAAAACCAACCCAGCAACAATCGGAATGAACAAATCTGTGTCTTTCTTTTTTCTTGGACGAAAAGCCATTAATCCAAAAATATTAAACAAAACAAACACAAAACCAATTGTGTGTGTTAAAACCAATAAAACAGACCAAAAAACAAGCCACCAAGCATGTTTTTTGCAAGGATATTCATACATTTTAATAGAATACAAAAGAATAAAAGAAGAAAATAAGAAAATTAAAGAATAAAGTCTTACTTCTTGAGAAAAATATATTAAAAAAGAACTTATTGCGCTAATACCAGCACATGCAAGCCCGATTTGTATTGAATGAGCTTTAGTTTGATAATTTTTTCCAACATGATACATCACTAAACATGCCAAAAAGTTTGGCACCAAAGACGACAAACGAAGCATAAAATCAGAATCTTTGAAAATCGTCTTCCATAGTTTCAAATAAAAATAATATAAAGGCGCATGGCAATTTGTTTTAATGCCTTCAAAAAAATCAAATGGAAATTTAAGCGTTGCAATCGAATACGCAATAAATTCATCATTCCATAAACCTTCTGGTTTATTTAAATTCCAAAGTCTTAAACCCAAAGCCAAAAGCAAAATTAATATTAATATTACTTTGTTATCTTTTAAAAATTCTTTCATATTTGGATTTTAACAAAGACTCAAACCCTTGTCGTCATTAATTAAGAGGATAAATTATGCGATAATAACTCTGTTTCTTCCGCCTTCTTTTGCTTCATATAATGCAGAGTCTGCTTTTTTATATAATGTTTCATAATCTTTTTCGTTTTTATATTCAGAAACGCCTATTGAAACAGTAACGGAAATTTCTTTAACATCTTTTATATTGTATTCTTCAATGTTAATTTTTTTCTTTTCAACAGAAGCTCTTAACCTTTGCGCAACAAGCGTTGCTTCTTCAAGGTTTGTTTGCGGAAGCAAAAACACAAACTCTTCTCCACCATATCTTGAAGCAATATCCGATTCTCTTAATTCTCTTTTAATTGTTTTGGCTACTGATTTCAAAACACAATCGCCAACAGCATGACCATAAGTATCATTCACTTTTTTAAAGAAATCAATATCAGACATGATGCAGCACAAAGGCTGATTTTGCCTTTTGGCACTTGAGGTCATTTCTTTTAAACGTTTTTCAAATTGATGACGATTATTATAACCAGTTAGCGCATCAAGCGTAGCATGCTCTAATACTTCAATATATGATTTTGCACGAGTCAATGTAGCAGTCGCTTGGGATTTAATTTCTTCTAAATATTCAATTTCTTTTTGATTAATTTTGTCAAAATGATTATACGCAACAATTGCCCCATAAGGCTTTCCATCAACAATCAAAGGCAAAATGCCCATTTTACCATCTTGTTTTAATATTGTTTGCGATTTTGGAGTAATTTCTTCTAAATAATCATAAATTTTATTATCAGAACATTTGTTTGGCCAAATTAACTTATATTCTTTTTTATTTTTGTTTTTAATGAAAATATAAATCAAATGTTCTTGAATAAAACCATCTATCATTTCGCCCATAATTGGCAAAATATAATCTAATTCATATTGAGTTTGAGTAATTTGAGCTATATTTCTTAAAGTTTGATGAAAATTTGTGCTAATTTTAATTTGTTCAGAATTTTTCAAAGTTGTTATAAACATTGAAATCTGCGCACTAACAAGAGGAAAAACTTTAAAAAATTCGTTTTTCTCTTTGATTTCTTCTCTGGATTTCAATTTAATCAAACCAAGAGTTTTGTGTTTTTGAACAATTGGAAAATAAAGAATATTTTTTTCTTTTACAAATTGGCTTTTTTGAATTAAAAAATTATCAAAATGCTTCTTAATTTCTTCATTTTCAGAATTTTGCGACAAATTTTCCCAAGGTTTTGTAAAATCCTTCAAAAGAAAAGAATACTCGTCCATTAAATAAATTTTTGTTTCTTCAATTGGAAAAAACAAACTCAAAGCCTGCTTAAACCCTTCAACAAGAGTGTTTCTGTCTTTGGCTTCATCATACAATTTTGTTAAAGAATATATAAAATCATATAATGTTTGAAAATCCATTTTCTACTCCCCTACAAAAATTTCTCTTCCTGCGCAAGTGCTAAAGCTTTTCATAAATTCATCATTATCATCGTCTTCATAATCAAAGACTATTTTTCCTGCTTTAAGCTTTGCAACAGATTTTTTATCCTCTTCTTCTCTTAATTTTTTAAAATAATCGCTGTCGTTATTAATGGCAATTTTTTGATTTACTTCTGATAGAATATCATAAATATAACGAGTTTTGTAGTTGTCGCCAGTTGAATCCAATAACATGCCTGCTTTTTTAAATTCAGAAGCAGCACCTGTATAATCTTTCATGTCATTCAACAAAACCGCAAGATTAAAATGCGCTTCGTAATTTAATGGTTCTTTTTCCATTGCCTTGCAATAATAAAATCCTGCTTGATTTTTATTTTTCAATAATTGATGAATCAAACCAAGATTATAATTTGAATTATAAGATTTTAAAATTTCCACCGCTTCTTCGTATGATTCAGAAGCTTTTTCAAGATATTGCCTACTTGTTGTGCGGTTTAAACCAGCCAACAAAGACTTTGTCCTGTATGCTCTTCCCATATTATAATAAGCAACGCCTGTATTATGAATATAAGATTTTTTGTTATCAACCAAAAATGGAATTTTGATAAATTTTGGTTTATTTGCAATTACTTTTTTATATTGCTTAATTGCTTCGTCAGTTTTAAACGTTTCAGATAAAATCAAAGCATAGTCAATTCTTGCAACTTCATAATCCGGCTTAACTTTTAATGCTTTTTCATAATTTTCCAAAGCTTTATAATAATCTTCGTAAACAACATAAATATTTGCAAGGTTATACATCGCCCTATAATGCTTAGGATGAAGTTTTATACCTTTTTCATAAAAATTAATTGCATTATGTAAATCTTGCTTTTTAAGCGCCTTATCGCCCTTATGAACCCAATAAAACCCTTGCATTTTGTCAAATTGTCGTTCATAAAAATCAAAAAAGAAAAAAACGCTCAAGCCAAATCCTATAATAAGCACTGCGCTTATCACACGAGCCAAAGTAGATTCAAATATTTTTTTTAATTTTTTCATTTTTTGTTTTTAACTGGTGATGGTTTAGTATAATTAAGCTTCAAATAGCCTATATAATCTTTCTTCTATGATTTTGTTATCTAATTCGTTTGTTGTTTTGTTTAAATTTAGCGCTTTTTGATATTGTTTTGCGGCGTTAATCTTTTCGTTAGTTGTTTCGTAACTTCTTGCAAGATTAAAATGAGCTAAAACATAATTTGGATTAATTTCAACTGCCGTTCTAAAATAATCCATTGCACGAGTCGCATCTCCTAAGCCATCAAGGAAAACAACTCCTAAATTATTGTATGCAATATCATAAGCAGGGTCTAATTCGATTGCTTTTGAATAGAAAATTATAGCTTTTTCTATGCAATCTTTTTCCCAATTTGCCATTGCAAGACGAGAATATATTTTTGGATTTTCGCTATCATCACGAAGCGCCAATTGATAATATTCAATTGAATGGTCTAAATCTTCAATATCATAATAAATGTCTGCAATTGCTTCATAAATTTGTGATTTGTTTTTTGTTAATAACAAGCTATTTTCCAACATTGAAATGGCAGCATCAGAATTACCCTTAACTTGATGATAAATTGCAGCAAGAGCTTGTGCAACAACTGCTGACCATTCGTCGTTTGGATTAGCTTCTAAGGCTTTTTTATATAATTCAATTGCACTATCGTATTGTTCTAGTTGAACATAAGCATAGGCAAGAGAATTTTGATAATATGGATTATTATCATCATATTTTAACGCCAATTTAAATGCAGATAGCGCATTAATTTTTTCGTCTTTTTTAAGGTATAAATGTCCTAGTTCATAATAACATTTTGAAAATTCAGGATATTTATTAGCCAAAATTGTATAATAATCGATTAGTTCATTAACTCTATCAGCTTGATGTTGTTCAACATATTCAATAGCATCAACGACTTTCATTGGGTCATTATTTGATAGAATAACAACATTATTAATGCAATCAAAAGCAATATCATGGCGATTTTTCTTGATTGCAATTTTAGCCATTCTTTCGTAAAGCGCAATTGATTTTTTAGAATTGTCAACAGCGCTCAAATAAACATTATATGCTTTCTTTTCAGAATTAATTTTTTCATAAAATTCGCCAACTGCTTTATATTTTGCAAAATTCAAATCATCAATAATATTTTGATAAAGCATTTTAATGCTTGCTTTATCAAAAACACTCATCAAAGCGCCAGTAGCGCCATAATAAAGAGCGTTTGTATAGTCTTTGATTGATTTTTTAGCTGTTGAATTTTTAATTTTTTCCAAACAAGTTAAAGCCAAAACTAAACGTGTTCTAGATGTTGCAGGTCTAAGTCTAATTGCAGTTTTAAATTCTTCTTTTGCTTCATCAAACTGATGATTTAAAGACAAGAAATATCCTAAATACATGTGCGCATTGGCGTCAGCTGGATTTAATTCAACTGCCCTATGACATTGTTCAATAGCGTTTTCAACCCCAATTTGACCATTATTGTGCAACAAAGTTGCAAGGCGATAATATGCACTTGATTGTTCAGGATTTTCCTTGATTGTTTCAATATAGCAATTAATCGCTGTGGTTAAATCTTCATTTGTTGATTTCAATAAGTATCTTTGATGGGCTTCAACAGCCTTCTCTAAAGTTTTTTGCGCATTTGTCATAATGGTATCGTCTTCTTTTTGGGGAAATTTACTCTTCTCTTTTAACATTAAAATCGTGACCTAAAAATCGAAAAAATCATACTATTAAGTAAACGATTCTATAAAATTATGCTTTAATTAGAACTTCATTAAATCATCCGTTTGTATGAAAAGGTCATTGAAAATTGCTTTTTTAAGATAACTTTGTAAAACTTTTAAGAAAGTAGCAATAAAATATATGAAGTTGCGTTATAATAAATAAACCGATGAAAAAGATTGCATTAACAATTTTAGCTTTAACAACTTTTTCCCAAAGCTCTTGGGCAATTTTGGATGAGAAAAAAATCAGCATTCAAGAAGCGATTGAAAAAGCTTTGCAAACAAATCCACAAATTCAAATGCTTGATATGGATATTGAAATATCCAAAAATAATACAAAAGCCGCAAATCGTTTGCAAAATCCATCAATTGATGTTTTTAAAAGTATGGGTAAAGCAATTGAATCAGAGCCTCAATTAATCGGTGGAAGCTATAAATTTGAGCTTTTTAAAAGAGGAAAAAGAAAGCAACATGCAAAAACTCAAGAAGCAGTTGCCCAAAATAACCGCTATTTTTCACAATACGATTTAATTTTAGACGTTAGAAAAGCATATATTGATTTATTGCTTAAAAAATCAAATTTAAATATCAGAAAACATCAAGAAAAGCTTGCTCGTGAATTATATGAATCAATGCAAAAGGATGTTAAATCTGGAAAAATTCCCGAAACCGAAGCTCTTCAAGCCAAAATTGCGCTAAGCCGTACAATTATGGCTGTAAACAATGCAAAATCTAATGTTATTTTTTCTCAAAACAGATTTAACACTGTTTTGAATTCTTCAAATGTAAACTATGATACAAAAGAAGACAAATTAAATGGCAATTATCATGATTTATTAACAATTGAGCCGACTGATGATTTATTAAAATTCGACAAAATCAAAGAATTTGCTCTTCAAAATAGATATGACTTAAAAAAAGCACGTCAAGAAGTTCTTGCCGCTCAAAAAAAACTTGAAGTAGTAAAAAGCCAATTAATTCCAGATGTCGAATTGCAAGCCGGTTATGGTTATAGAACTTCTTCAAACGGAGATTCTGGTTCTTTTGAAAATGGCGCATATATTGGCGCAAGCTTGGTTAATATTCCGCTTTTTTACCAATATAAACCCGAAATTAAAAATGCAAAATTAGAAATTGAAAAAGCTCAGCTAAAATATAAAGACGTCGAAATTGACGCATTAAGAAGCATAACAGACGCTTGGGAAAAATTTGTTATTACAAGAGAAAACTTAAATTTTTATAATGATGAGCTTTTGTCTAATTCAAAAGAATTGCTTAACGCTTCAATTAAGGGTTTAGCCAACAAAGAATTGGATTTAACAGCGTTTTTAGTAACCAAAAGAACATATTTTGATTTAATGCTTGAATATCAACAAGCTCTGGCAGATTTTTATATTTCCTACGCAGAGCTTGTATGTGAAATGAATATTATTGAAGTAGAGAAAGAATTTATTTAAAATTTCTTTTCTCGAGCTGAAATTCTTGCAATTGATTTTGCTAAAGCCATTTGAACTCTAGCCATATCAAGAGTTTCATCATGAGCTTTCATTCTCGCTTGCGCCCTTTCTTTTGCATGACGAGCTCTTGCAACATCAATATCGCATTCAAGTTCTGCAATATCGGTTAAAATTGTTGCTTCGTTGTGAGCAAATTGCAAAATACCGCCCATTGTGGCAATACATTGACATTCTTTATCTTTAACAACTTTTGTAACGCCAATTCCAAGAGTTGAAATAACAGGAACGTGATTTTTCAAAATTCCCATGCGACCATCAATTGTTTGAACATAAAGCTCGTCAATATCGTCTTCAAAAACAATTTTCTCATGAGTTATTACTTTTAAATGAATTTTATCGCTCATTTTTATGCCTCAACAAGTTGGCTTTTTGCTTTTTCTAATACGTCTTCGATTGTTCCTACCATATAGAAAGCTTGTTCAGGAATATCATCATATTCGCCTTCAATAATTCCTTTAAAGCCTTTAATTGAATCTTCAAGTTTAACATATTTTCCTTTAACGCCAGAAAATTGTTCAGCAACGAAGAAAGGTTGAGATAAGAATTTTTGAATTTTTCTTGCTCTATTAACTGTTAATTTATCTTCTTCAGATAATTCATCCATACCCAAAATTGCGATGATATCTTGTAAATCTTTATATTTTTGAAGAATTTCAAGAACTTTTTTGGCAACTGAATAATGCTCTTCGCCAATAATATGTGGATCAAGCGCTCTTGAAGAAGATTCCAATGGATCAGCCGCAGGATAAATACCCAAAGAAGCGATATTTCTTGATAAAACTGTTGATGCATCTAAGTGGGTAAATGTTGTTGCTGGAGCTGGGTCAGTGAGGTCATCCGCTGGAACATAAATTGCTTGAACAGATGTGATTGAACCATCTTTTGTTGAAGTGATACGTTCTTGCAATTCACCAACTTCTTGAGATAGCGTTGGTTGATATCCAACAGCAGAAGGCATACGACCCAAAAGAGCTGAAACTTCAGAACCTGCTTGAACAAAACGGAAGATATTGTCGATGAACAATAATACATCTTGTTTAGTTACATCCCTAAAATATTCAGCGCAGGTCAATGTTGAAAGACCAACTCTCATACGAGCTCCAGGTGGTTCATTCATTTGACCATAAATCAAAGCAACTTTGTCTAATACGCCAGATTCTTTCATTTCATTGTAAAGGTCATTGCCTTCACGAGTTCTTTCACCTACACCACCAAATACAGATACGCCATCGTGTTCTGCTGCGATATTGTGGATTAATTCCATAATTAAAACTGTTTTTCCTACACCTGCACCACCAAAAAGACCAATTTTTCCGCCTTTTTGATATGGCATAAGTAAGTCGATTACTTTAATACCAGTTTCTAAAATTTGAATTTCAGTATTTTGTTCAGTTAATTTTGGAGAAGGTCTATGAATTGGGAATTTGTCTTCTGCTATTACTTCGCCTGCATTATCAACAGGCTCGCCCAATACGTTTAAAATTCTTCCTAATATGCCTTTACCTACTGGAACTTTGATTGGATTACCTGTGTTAATTACTTTCATGCCACGTCTTAAGCCATCTGTTGAAGACATTGCAACGGTTCTAACTGTATTTTCACCAAGCAATTGTTGAACTTCAACGGTTGTTTTTTGCCCTTCGTCATTAAAAATTTCAAGAGCATAATATATTTCAGGCAATTCTCCATCTTCAAATTTAACGTCTATAACAGGACCAATAATTTGAACAATTTTTCCTTCACTTAAAGACATACTTTCTCCCTTATAAATCTTTTAAATAAATTATATCTAAGAAGGTTTATCTTTTGTGAAGAAACAAATTAAATTCAATCGTTTAGTTGATATTTGCTTTTTGTTCAATTATTAATTTTTTGTTAATATCTTAAAGATTTTTTGAATTTGCTTATATTATAATAGTTATAAATATTTTGATAAAATCAGTATAAGGAGGATATTATGATAAAACCTTTAGCAGACAGAATCGTAATTAAAGTTATTGACGATGTTCAACAAACATCAGGCGGAATTTTCATTCCTGATAGCGCAAAAGAAAAACCACAAAAAGGCGAAGTTGTAGCAATTGGCTCAGGCAAAACTATGGACAACGGCGAAAAAGAACCAATGGAAATTAAAGTTGGCGATGTTGTTTTATTTGCTAAATATTCTGGAACTGATGTAAAAGTTGACGATGTAGAATATAAAATCATTTCAGTTAAAGACGCTCTTGCAATAATTGAATAGTATTGTGTATTAGTTAGAAAGAAGGAAATAATTATGGCTAAAAAAGTCGTATTTGATACAGAAGCTCGTGAAGCTTTATTAAAAGGCGTGAACGCAGTAGCTGACGCAGTTAAAGTTACTCTTGGACCAAAAGGTCGTAACGTTATTATTGAAAAGAAATTTGGCGCTCCTCAAATCGTTAATGATGGTGTTACTATTGCAAAAGAAATTGAGCTTAAAGATGGTTTAGAAAACGCTGGCGCTCAATTATTAAAAGAAGTTTCTTCAAAAACAAACGATGTAGCAGGGGACGGTACAACAACTGCAAGCGTTTTAGCTCAAGCAATTTTTAAAGAAGGCATTAAAAACCTAACTGCTGGCGCTAACCCAATGGGTATTAAACGAGGCATTTCTGCTGCCGTTAAAGTTGCTCAAGAAGAAATCAAAAAAATGTCTAAATCAGTAGATTCAAAAGAAATGAGAGCACAAGTTGCTGCAATTTCTGCTGGAAACGATAAATTCATCGGTGATTTAATCGCTGATTGTATGGAAGTTGTTGGAACTGATGGCGTTATTACTGTTGAAGAATCAAAAACATTCGGAACAGACAAAAAAATCGTTGAAGGTATGCAATTTGATAAAGGTTATATTTCACCTTATTTCATCACAGATGCAGAACGCATGGAAGCAGTATTAGAAGATGCTTATGTTCTTTGCGTTAATAAAAAAATCAATTTAATTGCCGACCTTGTTCCAATTTTAGAACAAGTTGCTCGTGACGGTCGTTCACTTTTATTAATTGCTGAAGATGTTGAAGGCGAAGCTCTTGCAACATTAGTAGTTAATACTATGAGAAAAGTTTTAAGAGCAGTTGCAGTAAAAGCTCCAGGTTTTGGCGATAGAAGAAAAGCAATGCTTGAAGATATCGCTGTTTTAACAGGCGGACAAATGTTTACTGAAGAATTAGGCATTAAACTTGAAAACGTAACAGTGCAAATGCTTGGTCGTGCAAAACGTGTTACTGTAACAAAAGACGAAACAACAATCGTTGTTGATGAAACAACAAAAGCAGCTGTGGCTGAACGTGTTGCTTTAATTAAAAAACAAATTGAAGCTTCTGATTCTGAATATGATAAAGAAAAATTAGCTGAACGTGTTGCTAAACTTTCAGGCGGCGTTGCTGTAATTGAAGTTGGTGCTGCTAGTGAGGTTGAGCTTAAAGAATCAAAATTAAGAATTGAAGATGCACTTAATGCAACTCGTGCTGCTCAAGAAGAAGGAATTGTTCCTGGTGGTGGCGTTGCTCTATTAAGAGTTCAACAAATTCTTCAAAAAGAACTTGAAACAAGAACTTTTGACAATGACGATGAAAAAACAGGCTTCAAAATCTTAACCGCAGCACTAGATATTCCAGTTATTGCAATTGCAAATAATGCAGGTGCTAAGGGCGAAGTTGTAGTTGATGCTGTAAGAAAAGAAGCAGGCGCTTTTGGATATGACGCAATGAATAATAAATTTGTTGATATGTTCGAAGCTGGTATCGTTGACCCTGCAAAAGTTACAAGAAGCGCATTAGAAAACGCAGCTTCAGTTGCTTCAATGTTATTAACAACAGAAGCAGCAGTTGTTGAAATTCCTGAAGAAAAAGCTCCTGATATGCCAATGGGCGGCATGGGTGGCGGAATGCCAGGAATGGGTATGATGTAAAAGGCGTAAGCCAGAATGAAAGCGTTTAAAAAAGCCATTGCGTTGAGCGATGGCTTTTTAGCTGAAATTGTTGATAGCCGCCGTAGGACGCTCAAAATTTTCTTAACGAACATTAGTGAGTTTAGAAAATGGAAGTGCCCTTGGGGTATAATTGAGCAATTGAGCGACAACGAAGTGATAGCGAAATTTGCGAAATACCCACAGGCGGAATAAATACGCAAGTAGTTAGCAAGCGAGAATTGCGACGTGGAAACCTATGGTTTCCTCAGGAGCTTTTTCGTACAACGCTTATGCGTTGTAGAAAATCACATACCTTCAAAAAACCTCGATGAACCAACTTCAAAAACTTCCACAAAAAGAAAAAGATGTTTTGTTGAAACTCTTTTTGCTTCGCCTTTTTCAATTTTTTTTAAATAACTAATTTTTATTCCTGTTAAAATCGAAACTTCTTCAAAAGTTAAATTTCTTTTTAATCTAATTTTTTGAACATTTTTTCCGAATTTAATAAGAATATTATCTTCTTTCATTTAATCTACCTTTCCATTGTAAAGACATGGGAAAGTATACAATAGCGTAAAGACATTGTAAAGTATTTTCTAAACAAAGGAATACTTATGAAAAAGAAAATGTATAAAAGCGGCAATGCTTGGGCAGTTATAATTCAAAAACCAATACTAGAATTGCTTGATATTAATCCCGAAAAAGATGAAATTGAATTAACTGTTGAAAATAAAACATTAAAAATCGAAAAAGTTAAAAATAGCTAATTTGTAAAAATTCAAGGCATTAGAACACAATTAACCATTCTTATAAATAACATTTAAACTCTTCGCCCACAACGCCAGCGTACAGTTCAACATATTCTTTTGCAGGAGAAGAATTCACTTTCGTAAACAAAACTTCTTCGATTTGGAAAAATCCAACATCGCCTGACATTTCGATTGTAATTTTAATTGGTTTTCGCTCCCCTGGTTTAATCATAACCCTTTCAATTGCATTTGCGCTATATTTATGAATATCCCCAACTTTAGGAGTGTTATTAATTGCCAAAGGTATGCGGGCTCTTCCTTTTGTCATATCGCAACCATCCGCAATTAAAATAATACCTGCTTCAAGCGAATGTATTCTTTGCGTTGACATGTGTCCTGCAATTGCCTCAAGCGCAAGAGAACGAATAATTGTTTTTCTTGTAATATCATCGCCAAAAACATGTGCTAAGGCTCTATCCATAATAGGAATTGCTAAAATAACAGACATTTCTTCGTGCGATGCTCTTCCAATCATCATTCCAAGGTCATGCATTAAACCAGCCAAAACCACGCCACACATTGAATCTTCAAAAGTTCCAATTTCTTCTCGTTCTAGCGAAGTTTGAATTCCATTAGAGTGCAAAATGTTCAACATTTTAATTGCATTATTCGCAACTTGGCGCATGTGAACTGGTCCATGGTCATTAAAACCGAGCCTTTTAATTGAAACATTATTTGCATAGTCTTGCATTGCTTGCAATTCCATGTCTTCAAACAAATAATGAACCAACTTTATGCAAGAAGGAAAATTTTTCAATTTATTTAAAATTTTAGACTCTAAATTTATTTCCTTAGGCGATTTCATTTTTTTCTCTTTTTCTTTTAACCAATATACCTATACTTTAACATTTATAAGTATTTAATTCCACAATATTGAAAAAGAATAAAAGCCTTTATTCTAAACCAATATAGTTTTTAAGATTAATTGATAAGTTTTTGTTTCTGCAAAGTTTTTTTAGTTTTGCAATTGCTCTTGTTTCAATTTGGCGAATTCTCTCTCTTGAAACACCATAACGAGAACCAATTTCATCCAAAGTTTTCTTTTGACCATTATTATCTAAGCCATAACGCATTATCAAAACATCTTTTTCTTTTGGATTTAATTGATTCAACATTTTTCTAACATCTTCAAGCAAATTTTCTTGCGTAACTTTAGAATCGGGCGTTAAATGCGTTTCGTCAACAATAAAATCTGCAATTTTTGAAGTTTCGTCTTTTTGATTTGCAGGAGTTTCAATTGAAATCGTGCTTTGAGAACTTTTCATCAGCGCAACCAATTTATTAACAGGCAAATCAACCCTTGTTGCGATTTCTTCTTTTGTTGGAACACGGTTCAATTCAGTTGATAATTCAATTGTTGCCCTTTTAATTTTAGACAATGTTTCAATCATATGAACAGGCAATCTAATCATTCTTGATTTGTCTGCAATTCCACGAGTAATTGCTTGTTGAATCCACCAAGTTGCATAAGTTGAAAATTTGTACCCTTTTGAATAATCGAATTTTTCTGCTGCTTTCATAAGCCCAAGATTTCCTTCTTGAATTAAATCAAGAAAAGAAAGCCCACGACCAATATATTTTTTTGCAATTGAAACAACAAGTCTCAAATTTGCATTAATCAAAGTTTCTCTTGCACGTTGAGAATTGTTTTCTTTAATTTGACGAGCAACTTCAAGCTCTTGTTCAAAGCTCAAAAGAGGGATTTTTCCAATTTGTTGAAGATAAATTTTCACAGAATCATCAGCAACAATTGATTTATAATCTTCTTGATTTTTGCCTTGCTCTTCTTCGTCTTGATTTTCTTGAGAAACAATATCGTTTTCAATTTCAAGAAGAGTTTGCTCGTCCAAATCATCATATAAAAAATCGCTTGTTTGATTTTTATCTTGCATGTTTTGCTTCATTTTAATCTCCGAAAACAAGGCTATTATACATTATTTTCTTGTTTTAATACAAGATTTCACACGAATTTGCCTTAATGCTTCATAAACTATAACGGCAGTCGCAGCTGAAACGTTCAAAGATTCAAAATTGCTTTCCAGCTTAACTGTAAAATCCGCTTTATTCAAAATTGTTTTTGATATACCTGAACCTTCTGAACCCATAACGAGCGCAAAATTCATATCTGTATAATCAATTTCATAATAATTATCACGAGCTTCCATTTGGGTTGCAATTACCCAAAAGTCTTGTTTTTTAAGATAATCAATACTAGCATTTAAGCTAGTTGTTTTAATTATTGAGATATGGTTAATTGCGCCGGAGGAAATTTTTTCAACAGTTGCGCTAATTGGACAACTTCTATGGTTAGAAACCATAACCCCGTCAAATCCCGCAGCCGCAGCTGTTCTGATTATCGCTCCAAAATTATGAGGATCGGATATTCCATCTAAAATTATTATTCTTTTGTAACCATCTTTTTTAATTTTCAAAAAATCTTCTAACTCAATATATTCAACAGGCGAAACAGAAGCAACAACCCCTTGAAAATTTGGCTTTTCTTCAAAATATTCATTAAATTTTCTTAAATCAACATTTTGAACAATAATTTTATTTTGATTTGCCAATTCGACAATTCTTTTTAAGCGATTATCATAAGAAATATTTTTTTGAATGTAAATTTTATTAATACGTTTTGGATTATTTTGCAAAATTTCACAAACTGGATTTTTGCCATAAATATAGTTATTTTCTTTGTTTTCAACCATTTTTGTTACCTTAATTTGTATATAATTGTTAAGTTTTATATGCTTATCACTTTCTTATTGTATTATAAAATAAGAGTAGGATGTGAATAAGTTTAGAATTTTATAGAGATGTTTAATTTTTCAGATACCAAAAAACAAAACGTTGTAGGCTTTTCGATTGTTCCTGGGATAGGACTAGAAGCCGTAATTTTAGATAAAGCAAGAGGCGTAGTTACAAGCTACGGCAGAAAAAAAGTTGACTATAATTTCTCTCAAAGAAATATTCAAAACTATGGTCAATTTAAAAATGCGTTGATTGAATTAATCAACGAAATGAAAATTCCGCCAAAATCATACGCATATTTAGTTTTACCAAACGTTTTCTTCGATTTTATCGAAGTAACTTCTGACACATCTGATTCAGGTATCGAAACAGCATTAACTTCAACATCTGAAGAATTCTATATTTTCAAAAAAGAAGAACCTGTTCTTGGTTGGTGTGATGTTGCAAACCCAATGGGCACAAGCCAAAGAAGACTTGCTTATTCAGCATTCCAAAAATCAGACATCGACGAAATAAAAGAAATTTTCGCTGGCGCAGGCTTGCAATTAGCCGGTATCGAAACAGCTTACAGCTCAATTTTAAGAGGTTTGAATCTAACAGGTTTAATCAAAGATGCAATTCTTATGAATTCTTCTTGGTCTGCTTTGTTAATCAACACAAACAGTTATACGCTTTTCCAAATGGAAGGCAAAAACCTTTTAGATTGCAACGAAGTTCCGCTTGCGATTAAATCATTCTCAACCGAAGAAGCATATCAAGCAATCGTTTCTAACGCTTCACAACTATTATCAAGCAGTACAACATCTCAACTATATATCATTTCCCAAACTGACGATATTAGCGCAGAAGCATTGAAAAAATTAATGCAATTCGATAGAGAAATCATCGCAATTGATTCAAACAAATATTCTAAAAAATCATTACTTGAAGTTTCAGCAGCGCTTGACTTCAACGAAGCAAACTCAATGTCTTTATCGGTTTTGGGTGCTGCTGATTCAAAATCAGATTTAGATTTAAATTTAAACATTTTAAATAATGACCCAAATGCTTCAATGGGCGTTTATTTCACAACAAACATCATGGGCACTCCAACAGAAGTAACTCAAGCTCTTGTTCAACAAGCTTCAATCGCTTTGTGCGTATTAGGAGGTATTCTTTTTGGTGCAATTATTGGTGTTGTGATGTTTTTAAATACAGCGCAAGAAACACAACTTTCTGATTTAAACAAAGAAAATTCCAAAATTGAAGCACAAATTAAAGCTTTAGAAAAAGTCGAAATAAAAGAAGAAGAAATCGATATGACTGATGTTATCGACGAAGTTGCAAACGATAACGTTACTGCAATCAATTTCTATGATTCAATTTCAACTGATATTCCAAAAAATGTTTGGCTTACAAAATACTATAATAAATCAGGCACACAACTTGCAATCCGAGGAGTTGCCGAAAGTATTATAGACATTTATGAATATTATAAAAATTTAAGAATAGTTTCGCCACAATCAGACATCAAATTAACTGAATTAAAAGTTATTACAAATCCAAATGGCGAAGAAGCAGATCAAGATGTTAGCAAATTTATTCATAGCTTAGCTATTGATAAAGATGTTGATAGACTATATAGCTTTGTAATTTCAAATACAAGCTTTATGGTTCAAGATGTTAAAGGGGTTGGTTATGATGAATCCGATATCCTAGCAAGACCGGCTGCACCACCAATCGAAGAACCGATTGAACAACCTTCCCAACAAATGAGACCTACTCGTCGATAGGAATTAAAAATGGACAAGAAAAATACATTCGTACAAGATAATATAATATTTTTGGTTTTGCCTTTTCTTATTATTGCTGCAGGGCTATATTTTTCATACGCAAAAACAATGTTGTTAATAGAAAATACAGACAAAGTTACCAATGAGCAACAAAAAATCGAAGCAAACAAAACCAAATTAAAAAAATTACAAGCCGCAAAAGCTGCACAAGAAAACAAAGAAGAAGCAGTTAAAACATCGAAAAGCGGAAAAATAATCTATGAAGTTTTAGGACAACAATTCAGCGCTGAAGCTTCTTTTGGAATTATGTTTGAAAATATTTTAGCAAATATTACAAACAACGGCGTGAGAATTCGCTCAATTGATTATAATTATTCTCCAAGAGAAGATAAAGTTCTTCAAACAAATGCTCCAGGATATAACGCTTGCGAACTTTCTTTCACAACAGTTGGAAGCTATTCGCAATTACAAAATTTCTTCAAAAGCATTGCAAAAGAAAATTATTTAACTAATATTTTTGAAGTTTATATTGAGCCTTACGACAAAGATAAAAATATCTTAATTGCAAAATTTAAAGTAAGGTTATACACAAAAACAGTCCATGGATAACCCAAAAAGCAAGGAGCGCAACACTAGTCGAGCAACGCCTTGAGGAGCTTGCTGTGCGAAGTGCGAATGCGGTTGCGTGGAGCAAGCGCAAAGCACGAAGATCTTAGATAGCCGACGTGCAAATTTTAATTTGCTCAGGCGGATAAATCGAAACAATTACAACAAATCATTCCATTTTTTATTTTCATAAACTTTCAAATTATTTCTTTCAAGCTTAATTTTTTGATATTTTATTTCGCTTAGTTGATTACCTTGGTAATCAAAAACTCCATATTTCTTGTCTTTTTTAACAATAATATATTCACCTAATTTTTTAATTTTATCTAAATCGCTTAAAATAATTTTTCCATTAATATCTAAAAAAGTATATTTATCTTCTTTTTTAGCGATATAAGTATCATATAAAGGTTTTATTTTATCATATTCATTTTTTAAAAAGATATTATTATTTTCATCCAACAAACCCCAATAACCATTGAGTTTAGTTAAATATAAATTTTGAGAAATTTGATTAAATTCTTTATATTTTATTGGAACAACAACATTTTCATTTATATCAATTATTCCAAATTTTTTATCGACATTCACCAAAATTTTATCAGAAGAGATTTCCTTCATTTTAAGATATTTTCTTTTTGCAATATTATTCCCTTTTTCATCAATAATTGAATAATATTTGCCTTTTTTAGCAAGAAAATAGTGTTTTTTGTCTTTTAAAATATGCACCACATCTGAACAATTTGAAATCAAAATTGTTCCATCTTCGTTTAAAACATCATAAGAATAAAAAGTCCTCACAGAGCCATTTGAATAATAATTTGTCCTCACATCAACAAGCAAGCTGTGCTTTTTGCAATCTTTAAAAGTTTGTTCTTGTTGAATATTTTCACTTCTCACCACATAAACGCAACTAGAACAATGACTATGATGATAATGATGCGCTTGCGCAAAATTTGTTGATATTATTAAACAAAAAGCCAATAAAATTATACTCTTTTTCATTTACATAATTTCCCTCTTCTATAAAATAAAACGAAAATTAAAAGAAAAAGTTCAATTTATTTAACTTTTATTCAACGGTTTTTCCAAAAAATAATCTCATTAATCCAAAATTTTTAGACAAAGTTTTTCTTAATCCGCAAGTTATTGCGCTCAAATTACACATTATTTCTTTAGTTTGCTTTAAACTATCGTCAACATTTGGCATAGCTTGATTCAAACTATCAAGAGAAGAAACAACATTATTTGTTGATTTTTCAATATTTGATAAAGTATTTTCAAGTTGTTGTTGTTTAATTGCTTTATCAATTTTTATTGTCATATTTTCAACATTTTTTGTTGTTTGATAAATATTTTTTTGATTTTCTTTCAAAATTATATTTATATTATCAAAAATTTCGCCCAAAGCAGAAAGTGCATAACTTAAATTTTCAGCACTTTGCATTAAATTTTCTTTAATTTCTTCAATATCATTTGGATGTTGATTAGCCAAAAATGTTTCCGTATCAACAGTTGCAATTCCTTTAATTTTTGAATAATTCGAAAGCATAACCAAAGTTGGTTCTTTTGGATAAATCAATTCGAGAAAATCTTTTTCTTTATTATTTTTCTTTTCTTTTTTCAATTGGACCGTTGTATTGCTAGGCAGAAGTAAATTTTTAGGATATAAAACCATTCTAATTAAACTATGTTTATAATCGTTACTATGACGAGCCTCTTTTGCTCTTCCAATAATTATTCCTTTATAATAAACAGGCATAAAACCTTTAATTGGTCTTAATTCGTCAAATTCTGCAACGATATAAGTAAAAGTAAATAATTGATGAATCAAAATGCCAAAAAATAAAAAACAAAATAACACTATTAAACGAATATGATTTTTCATAATTCAAATAATAAAACTAATTAGAATTATAAAAATTAGACACCCAGACAAAATTAAAAAGCTCAATGCGGGGATTTTGTTACCTGCCTAGCCAGCAGGGGGGTGAGCGCCAGGGTGCATCTGTTTCCGTTAAACATTGTTAAGAGGTCGGTATACTACAAACACCTAGCAATGCGTCTGAGCAATTCTCTCCCAGTTAAGTAAAATGTAGGAACAAAATTGTCCCGCATCAAGCTAATTACATTATAACATGTTTTATGATAAAATTTAAGGGTTAGAGGAGATAAAAATGAAAAAAATTTTAGTACTTTTTGTATTGATTTTAGGCGTAATTTTTATTGGAAATTTAAAGTTAGGAGCAACTATGAGCGAAAATTTCACACAAGTTCGTGCTGCACATATTTTGGTTAAAACCCAAGACGAAGCAGCAAAATTAAGAGAAAAAATTGTTGCAGGCGAAATGAAATTTGAAGACGCAGCAGCGCAATATTCACAATGCCCATCAGGCGCAAGAGGGGGAGATTTAGGTTATTTTGGTCGTGGAATGATGGTTAAAGAATTTGAAGTTCCATCATTTAATGAACCTGTTGGAACAGTGACCGAACCTATTCAAACACAATTTGGCTGGCATTTGATTCATGTAATCGATAAAAAATAAAAAGTGGGTATATACCCACTTTTTATTTACCAAATTTTTCCTTGCACATTAGTTTATAATATCTTTCTCTTAATTTCAAAACATCCTTATTCACAAGTTTAATAGCATAATTAATTGCTAATATGCTTTCATTTTTATCATATTGATTTTTGCTAACATCACACATAACTTCTTCTTCAACTATTTCTTCCAAAAAAATATTTAATAGTTTTATTGTTTTTATTGGTCTTATTAATTCAGATAATAAATTTTCAATCATATTCTTTCCTTTGTATTACTAGAAGTTATATTCTAATACTAGCAGATAACTTCTACAATTGCAAAATATTTATAGAAGTTTAACTCTAATTATCGACAATAAATTATAATATTAGATTATGAACACTATAAATGAAGTAAAAATGTTAGTGGCTCAAAAAGGCACTACACTTACATATCTCGCAGAATACTTATCAAACAACTCTGATAAAAAATATTCTCTTGATACTTTATCCAAAAAACTTAGAGCAAACACTATTAGATATACGGAAATGAAATTAATTGCACAAGCTCTAAATATGGAAATTATTATAAAAAATAAAGATTAAGGGTAAACTAACCTATTTACTCCTCCCCCTGCACAGACTTGTTAAGAAGAAAAGACAGGAAAGGAGGTGAAAAGCAAGTGAAGTTCATTGTAACTGAAAAAGCACTATGGCTTATCTTGTTGATAATCATAGCGCTTTTAATCCTTGCTAAATAGAAAATTAAGAAAAACTCGAAGAGTTAGTGGCTCTTTGAGCCTTTTCCCTATATTTATATTATACCCTACAATTTCATTTTTTCAACCAGACTATGTTAAAATAAACATAAAAAGGGGTAATTATGAAATTTTTACATTCAATGATAAGAGTTAAAAACGAAGAAAAATCGATTCGTTTTTATTGCGAATTTTTGGGCTTTAAAAAAGGCGAAAGAATTCGTCTCGAAGATTGCTTTTTGCAATATTTAGTTGATGAAAACACAAACACACAAATCGAACTTACAATTAATGACGAAATTCCGCAAGAAGGCTATTCAAATGGAAGAGCTTTTGGGCATTTCGCTTTTGAGTGTGATAATTTAGACGAAATTAATGAAAAAATGGAAAAAATGGGCTACAAATGGGAAATTGAGCCATTTTATATGCCAGAAATCAAGACAAGAATTGCTTTCTTGCTTGATCCTGATAATAATGAAATTGAATTAATCGAAAAAGTTATTGTTCGTTAAATAATTCAGCCAAATTTACTTCATTAGGGTCAACGCCTAAAACTTCTCCAATTCGATTTAACTCTGCAACTGATAAAGTTGCAAGCTCGTTTACGTCGAATTCTTCAACAAATGCCAATATTTCATCCTCATTCATTGTCATAATAGGAGAAATATATGGTTGTTGTTGAACTGAAACATATTCAAAGCCAGATAAATCTTTTTGTTTTGGTGATGCTTCAACTAAATTTTGAGAATTGCTCAAAATCTCCTGTCTTAGCATAGATGCTAGTTTAGCTTCATCAAATACCATTTTCCCATGTTCCATAACTTATGCACACCTTTCTGCTTAATAAATTTATCGGCAAATATTAAATGAAATTTAGGGTTTTATATCCTTTTGTTACAAATTTTAATATATTTTCCATGTTAGAATAATTTTATGAAAACTTTTTGTTTAAAATCCCTTGGTTGTAAACAAAACCAGCTCGAAGGACAAATAATCGAAAATGAATTAATCAATATCGGCTATTCACCAATTGACGATATTAAAAGTGCGGATATTTATATCTTAAACTCTTGCACAGTGACTTCGCATACTGATTCGCAAGTTAATTATCTTTTAAATCATGCAAAAAAAATAAATCCAAAAATAAAAACCATTTTGTGCGGATGCGTTGCTCAAACTTATAAACAACATGAAAATTTTGATTATTCAAATATAGACTTGGTTTTAGGAAATAGCGAAAAAATATTTATTGAAAAATATATTGATAAAACAGGTTTTTTTGTTGACGACATTTTCAAACAAACAAATTTTGAAGGAAAATTTTTAATTAATCCTAATACAACCCGAGTTTCAATAAAAATTCAAGACGGCTGCAATAACCGTTGTGCATATTGCATTATCCCTTATGCAAGAGGGAATTCTCGCTCTAATACGATTGAAAACATAATTAAACAAATTAATTTAATAACAAAAAAAGGTATTAAAGAAATTGTTTTAACAGGAATTCACATAGGTCAATGGGGGAAAGAGTGGAATTTGTCTTTAATTGACTTATTGAAAGAAATTGAAAAAACGACAATTCCTCGTTATCGACTCGGCTCTTTGTATATCAACGAACTTGACGATGAAATAATTGATTTTTTATCAAAATCAGAAAAATTTTGTCCTCATTTTCATTTGTCCTTGCAATCAATGTGCGATAAAACGCTTAAAAACATGAATCGAAAATATAGCACAGCTCAATCATTGGAAGTTATTAAAAAATTACATAATAAATTCAATCTTCCATATCTAGGTTGCGATATTATAGTTGGTTTCCCTGATGAAACAGAAGAAGATTTTAAAGAAACACTTGAAAATTTAAAAATTGCAAAACTTTCTTCAATTCATTGTTTCCCATATTCAAAACGTGAAAAAACCCCTGCATATTTTATGGAAAACCAAATCCAAGACTCAATCAAAACAAAAAGAGTCGAGCTTGTTATGGATTTATCAAAAAAATTACACGAAGATTTTTTAAACCAAAACAAAAACACAACTCAAGAAATTTTAATTGAAAAAAAATCTCCAAAAACAGGACAATATAGCGCAACGACTAAAAATTATATAAAAATATATTTTAAAAACGAAAACGATAATTTAAGACATTCTCTTAAAGAGATTAATCTTGCAAATTTTGAATTGCATTAATTACAATTCAAATTGATATTTTAAGCCTCTATAATCAACATTAACAGGGAAAGAATCTAAATCTTCAAAGAAGAAATAAAAATATTGACTTCTCCTTGGAGAAATTGTTGAAGAATGTTTAATTGAATGTTTAGAAATTTGTTCGCCAACTTTTTCAAGATGTGAAAAAGCGCTTCTGTTGGATTCTTGGGCAGAATTTTGCATCATAGACTGATTAAATTCGTTCATGTTTGCAGTCATTCCGGTCATATTTGTCAATGTTGCGCTCATTGCGCCCATTGCTGCCATAGAAGAAGCTTCTTGATTGTTATAAATATTTAAATAGTTATTTGAAGTTATAAATTGAATTTGAGTAAAATTATTTGATAAATGCAAATCTTCAACCTTAAAAACATAAGGTGTTTCATAAGACAAATTTTCAACTTGAACATACAAAGCCAAAATTTCGGGAACAGGAGTTTTTGAAATTCCTATTCTAATGTTTGCATTGTCTATTGTTTTTTTGTAAGTGTTAAAAACTAAATCTTCTGTTGTTTTAATTGTTTGAAGGTTTGTTTGAGTATAATCATCGCCAGTATATGACAATGTTGCACAGCCAGAAAATAGCAACGCCAAACAAAAAACAAAAAAGGTTGATAATAGGGATTTAATTTTTTTCATACTTTTCATATTACATTTATAATAGCGCAAAAACTCTTTATTTCCAAATATTTTCATGATATTTTAATTTTAAAGGAGAAATTATATGGTTAATACTTTTGAAGGCAAATTATACGCACAAGAAAACGACAGATTTTGTATCGTTATTTCAAGATTTAATGATTTTATTGGCTCTAAATTATTAGAAGGCGCAATTGATACTTTCAAAAGATTAAACGTAAAAGAAGAAAATATTGATGTAATTTGGGTCCCAGGAGCGTTTGAAATTCCCCTAAGTGCAAAATTTGCAGCAGAAACAAAAAAATATGCCGCAATTGTGACCCTTGGAGCAATCATCAGAGGTTCAACTTCTCATTATGATTATGTTTGCGCAGAATTATCAAAAGGAATCGCCTCTGTTTCTATGTCGTCTAATATTCCTGTATTATTTGGCGTTTTAACAACAGACACAATTGAACAAGCGGTTGAACGTGCTGGAACAAAAGCTGGCAACAAAGGCGCTCAATGTGCGCAAAGCGCAATCGAAATGGCAAATTTAATTAAAAAAATTAATCTTTAGATTGAGAAATTAATTTTTAAAAGCAATCTTTTGACTAATGCCCTCATTTACTAAAACTAATATTATCTAATTATAGACTTAATAAATTAGTTTTATGGGAGAGTATTAGAAAATGAATTTCGGTTCATTAAAAATAAAAAAGTTTTTTATTGCAATCGCATTAGTTATTTTTGCAACACCAGCATTTGCTTATGAAAATGTTATTTCATCAGTTGTAATTTCAAAATCAAGAGAAAAAGCAAATTCTTACGAATTAAATATCGATTCTTCACAACAAGTGCAATACAAAAGCCACATCGATAGCGACGGAAACGTTTATTTTGATTTAAAAAATTCAACTCTTGCTCCAAATATGGGAACAATTTATGATGATGTATCAAACATTGATAATGTAACAGTTAAACAACTTGATAAAAACAAAGTTAGAATTTACGTTAATGGCAAAGACGCAAAAAACACTGAATTAATTTTTGTTAATTCATTATTTGAACCAGCGCAAGAATCAACAAAAAAAGTTATTATAAATCGCCCTATAAACGAATACAAATCGACAACATATCACAATAACGATTTAGAATACATTGACGAAACAAAAGAATGGGACGATAATTCTTTCGATTTTCAAAATTTAAGCTTAACTATTCTCGAAGAATTGAAAGATGGTCCTTTAGGAAAAAGTTTAATTTTCTTTGCTTTATTCATTCTTGTAAGCATTATTGCAAAATCATTAATATCAAAAGTTGCGCAAGATAAAGAACCATTAATTGGTTTGAATAATTCAAAATATTTAGAAAACAATATGCAAATTGGAAGCCTAGGCACAACTATTAAAGCTCCAAGCAAAGAACTTACTTCTTCAAGAAGAGAACAAGCACTAAAACAAGCGCAAAGCGAATTAACAAAAGCTCACAACAAATATCAACAATATATTCAAAACAAATATCAAGGTTTGCAAAAGCCAAAATCAATTGATGTTGATTTGGTTAAAAAGAGCTTTGCGCTAAATCAATATCAAAAAAGCACACAAAATCCTTACAAAGACCAAGAAGTAATAAGAATAAATAAAGGATTCAATAGCGATATTCAAACCAAGAAAAATAGTTTTCAAATTCCTCCAAGACCAAAAATGGAACAAAAAAGCGAATTCACAAGCCCATATATCAAAAGAACAAATAACTTTGTTCAAACAGAAAAAAAAGAAGAACCAAAACAAAATATGCGCTTTTTAGAATCAGTAACAAAAATTTATGAACGCTCAGGCAGAGGCGATTTGGCAGACGAGCTAAAAAATTCAATTACTAAAGCAAAACAAACAATTTAATATAATACTCAACCAATAATGCCTCTTGAATAAAGAGGCTTCTTTTTATTTTGTTAGACAACCTTTTTCTTTTCTCGTATAATACTTTTGAGGATAATTATGGCATCAAATGTTTTTACAAAAAATGAAATATTACAAAATTTAGCATCTAAAGGTTTTTTCATTGACGCATACACTTTGGATACTTTTTTTGATAAATGGAAAATAGAAGCAATATTTGAAGACGAGCAAGGCAGCGAATTTTATGACAAAAACGCTCTTGATTTAATTTTGGATAAATTATTCAATTCTGCAAATGATGATTCTAAAGAAGAAGAAATGGAAGAGCCAAGATTAATTCAACCACAACCACAAATTCAAGCTCAACAACCACAAGCGCCTATGCCAATGCAAATTCAACCGCAAATGCAGCCTCAAATCCAAATTCAACCACAACCTCAACCAACGCAAATAATATACGTTCAAAGTCAAAACACTTATGAAATGCCTCAACAACCGGTAATTCAAAGTACACAACAAATTTATCCTCAACAAATCGTTAATGACCCTGAAACAAACAATATTTTGAACAATATTTCGCTATCAGATGGCACTCCTTTGATGAATAAAGTTCAAAATAAATCAATGAATAACTTTGAAGAAATTGACTATAATTTATTAGAACAAGAAGCTCTAAATGATATTAATGCACCAACAGAACCAGAATTCGATTTCGGCATAAAAAAAGAAAAGAAAATGGGCATTTTAGAAGGAGCTATTCTTGCAACAGGACAAGAATTCACTCCTGAATCAGAAGAAAATCAAGAAACTCCACAAGCAGACGGGGAAGGTTCTGATTTTGATGATATGAGTTTATTGTCAGAATCTCTTGAAGCACAAGAAAAATTAAGAGAATACGTTGTTTCTGAGTTATCTAAAAAAAATATGGATTTAACTCCAAAAGGAAACGAATTTAAACTTGATATTTCAGAAAGAACATTAAACATGATTGCTCGTTCTATGGCGAAAAAAATTGCAAAACATGTTAATCAAATTTTTTCAGGAGATATTAAATCTTCAGAAAAACTAGGCGAAATCGAGCAACAAAATAAAAAACTAGAACAAAGAACAAAAGAATTAGAAGACCAAAATAAAAAATTAAGATTATTGCTTGCAGAATCAAACAAAAATTTAAATTCATACAAACCAAGCATTTTTGGATTATACAAAAAAGTTCCCCCAGGACAATAATATAAGAGGATTTTATGAGCCAAATTATAATGATTTTACTAATCAGCGTATTGGTACTAGTACACGAAGCAGGACACTTTATCGCAGCAAGAATGTGTGGAATAAGAGTAACTCGCTTTGGAATAGGTATGCCAATAGGTCCGAGTTGGAAAATTTTTAAATTTGGACAAACAAATTTCTACCTACATGCATTTTTGTTTGGTGGATATGTTTCATTTGCGGATGATGAAGAAAACTTTAAAAAAGACGAAAAACAAGAAATAGAAGAAGACGAACTTCTTCCTGCTGATTCTCCTGAATTATATGAAAACAAAACAATCGCACAAAAACTTTTTGTTGTAAGCGCTGGAGTTTTAATGAATATTGTTTTTGCAATTATTCTTGTAATTTTCTGCGCTAGTGTTTTCCAAAAACTTCCAACTTCAGCACAGGATTTATTTGTTGAAAAATTTTCAGAAAAACAAACTTCAAATATAAAAAATGTTGGAATTATTGAAGGAGATAAAATTTATAAAGTTAATAATACAGAAATTAAAACACTTTACCAATTAACCCTTTTTGCTAAAAATTCAAAACTTTTTGATGATTATGCTCAAGAAGATTTAATTGATAAAAATTTGTCAGAATTAAAAAAATTAAATCCTCAAATTAAAGAAACAATTAACAAAAACCAAAAAATTATTCTTCCAAAAACAAATCTTGAAGCACCTTTAAATTTAAATAAGGATGTTTTAATTGGTCTTGAAAAATATAAAAAAGAAGGAATAAAATTAACCCAAGAACAAATTGATTTAAGAAACAAAATTTATTCTAAAAAATCTTTTACAGCGGACGCTGATTATGACTTATTAGATATCGCAAAAGCTTTATCTGACACATATAAACCAATCACAATTAGCGTTTTAAGAAATGGCAAAGAACTTGTTTTTAATAATATTCAAGTAAACGAAGAAGGGGTTTTTGGAATAATTTTAGACCCAAAAGAAATTTATGTTCATACAAATACTCTTCAAACAATTTTCAAAGAATCTTTCAATTATTTATACACAACAACATCAACAATGTTAAAAAGCTTATGGCAGCTATTCACAGGCAAAGTCAACGCTTCAGACATGCATGGAGTTATTGCGGTTGTTAAAATCGGGGGAGAGATAATAACTCAAAAAGGTTTATTAAATGGACTTTTATTAACTGCGATGATTTCAATAAATCTTGCAATAATGAATTTCTTACCAATCCCTGCGCTTGATGGCGGACATGTAATGTTTTTATTAATTGAAAAAATAACAGGAAAAAAACCTAGCAAAGAGACAGCCGAAAAAATAACCAACTTTTTCTTTATGTTATTAATAATTTTAATGATTGCAATATGTTCTAATGATATTTTAGCGCTTATAACGAAGAAATTTTAAGCAATATAAAATTTTTTGCTAGAGTTTGTTTTTTATTATAAAATTTTATTATTCTAGAATACTTAAAGAGGGACTCTTGAGGGGTTTTTTATACATAATTAAATTTGTTTTTGTTGCGCTATTACTTTTTAATTTAAAGTTCGCTTTTGCTGATTCTCTTCCAATTACAATTGAAGATAGCAATAATATTTTGCAGCCGATTCAGGCAATAAAATACGAAGAAAAAAAAGAACCAAAACCTCTTTATGTTCACAAAGACGAAGAAATTACTGCAAACAATATTAAATTAAAACCCATAATTGAAGAAAAAAAAGAATTAAAAACAACCGCTCAAATAAAAAACAGCGAAAATATTCAAACAACAAAAAAAGAAGATAATGACAAAAGAAAAAATATAATTATAAAAGATTCAAGCGATAGAATATTATCCGATTCTTCAAGAAAAATTAATGCGATTTATCCGCTTGATAGCATTTCTCCAACAAACACATATCCTGGACATCGTGGACCAAATCAGCTTGTAATTTATACAAGAGATTTTGCAAGAACAACAGGAACAAACGAATTTGGAAAAGAAGCAATCGTTGAAAATGGAATTGTTGTTGCTCTTACTGGAGCAAATTCTAATATTCCAAAAGATGGTTTTGTAATTTCAGGACATGGAAATGCAAAAAAATGGATTAGCGACAATTTAAAAATTGGAACAAAAATTGAAATAATAGATAGAACAATTCGTGCTTATACAACCATTGAAAGCTATCGTTATTTTGCAAAATCAAAAATTGAAGATGTTGAAAATGTTTTAATATCAACAAAACACGATTATGCAAACAGGGATGATAAATTTATTTATTATTATCTTAAAAAAGCAAAACAATTTTATAAAAAATCCAAAAAAGATTCATCAAACGAATGTCTTGAATATGCAAAAGAATCAATTAATTATGCCTCTATGGCGTTTCGATACACTCTTCCTTATGTAGATAATGAATTAAAAGGAACTTGGATTAGACCAAATTCTAAAAATATACAAGAAATCCAAAAAACTTTAGACAACATTAAAGACACAGGAATAAACAATGTATTTTTAGAAACATATTTCCATGGAAGAACAATTTTCCCTTCTGAAGTTATGGAAGAATATGGTTTTGAAAAACAAAATCCTGATTTTAAAGATGTTGATATTCTTGCAATTTGGGTAAAGGAAGCTCACAAAAGAGGAATAAAAGTTCATACTTGGTTTGAAAGTTTTTATGTTGGTAATAAACCTCCTGAAAACAATCCAAAATCTATTCTTGCACTTAAACCAAACTGGATGAACAGAACAAAACAAAAAGCGGATTTTGAAGGATATGTTTCACACCCTCAAGAGCATAATGGTTATTTTTTAGACCCTGCTAATCCTGAAGTAATAGAATTTTTATTAAGATTAATATCAGAAATTACAACAAAATATGATATTGATGGCGTAAATATTGATTATGTTCGCTATCCTAATATTTCAAAAGAAAATCTAAACAATCAATGGGGCTATACAAAATATGCTCGTGAAGAATTTTTCTTAATTTATGCAATTGACCCAATTGAAATCCAACCAAGAAGCTCTTTGTGGGATGATTGGTGCGAATATAGAAGAAATAAAATCACAAGATATATTAATGAAGTACACCATCTTTTGAATTATAAAAATATAACTTTTTCAGCGGTTATTTTCCCTGATTACAAAGTTAGCCTTCAAACAAAATTTCAAGATTGGGATACTTGGCTTGATAATAATTATTTAGACGCAATTACGCCATTAATTTTAACAGGCGACGAAAATCTTGCAAAATCTATGCTTGAAGAAATAAGAAGAAAAACTTCAAATAATGCAAGGATATATCCTGGACTTTTTGCAGGCTTTATTGAATCAGACCCTGAAGATTTATTAAGGCAAATTCATATTGTAAGAAAATTGAAATTAGATGGTGTCATTCTTTTTGATTGGGCTCATTTAAATGATAATTATAAAGAAGTTTTAAAAACCAGTGCATTCAAAGAAAAAACATATTAAGACAAAGTTTACAATTAGCCAATTTTCTTGACTTTTGTTAAAATGGACTTTATGGGAGTAAAGGAAAAATATAAAATATTATGGTAGACAGTATTGAAATCAGATTAGACCAGCTAACGCAAGCCATCAAAGGATTATATGCCAAATCATCAATGTCACAAGGAGAAATTTATAACGCACTCACCAGTTTATCGCAACGTTATGAAAATTTAACTACCGTTTCAAGCGAAAAAATTGCAGCAACTCTCGTTAATGAATTTCGTAAAACCATTGATAACAAATATGGTCAAACAAACCAGTTTATAAAAGAACTTGAAAATTCGCTTAAAGCATTTATGCAAAATCAGCAAGTCCAAAACCCAAAAATGGCTGCTGAAATCACAAGGCTTTTAAATGATACATCAAATATGTATTCAAAATTAAACAGCCAAGATTTAGCTTTGCAAAAGATTTTCAACGCTATTGAATTACAAAAAGCTAATAATCAATCTCAAGAAATCATAAAATTAAGCGAAAATTTTATGAATTTTTCTCGTGGTTTTGATAATATTACAAACACTTTAAACAAAAATTTCGCTGATTTTTTAAGCCAAATTAAACAAGGAACAACAAAAGAAGAATTTTCTTCAATTAAATCTGAACTTGATACAATTTCAGGAAATGTTAATTCTGTTATTTCTGCAATATCAATAATTGACACAAAATATCGTGATTTAACAGGTCTAATTGGCACAATTCAAAATAGAGAAAATATTTTTAATGATGCTTTAAGAGAAGTTAAAGCCCTAACTTCAACAATCTCCCATCTTAAAGAGGATATTAATTCTCTTGATTCAAAACAGCAATTGCAGGCTTTGAATGCTGAATTAAAAAATCAAATTGAAACAGTTAAATATGAAATTCAAAAAATCATTAACACAGCAGGAGATGCAGGAGTTAAAACAGAAGTTTATAATTTAACAAGCAATGTTGCTACTGTTTCAAATAATATTCAAAATTTATCTACAAATTTAACCAACACAAAAGACGAAGTTAAAAATCTTTCAACAACGGTTCAAAACCTTGGTAATGAATTAAAAGACGTTCATGGATTAATTAATGATGAAATTTTATACAAATCTCATCAACACCAAGCAGAATTTGAAAGATATTTAAACCAATCAAAAGAAGATATTAAATCACTTTTAGTTGGTTTAACTTCATTCAAAAAAGATTTAAATGCGATTAATGAAGGTAATATTAAAGTTCTTCAAGAGCCAATTGAAAGAGCTATGGATGAACTTAAAAACCAAGATTTGGGAAGAAATATTAAAGATTTGTCTGATAATTTAAGAGACATTACTCTTGAAATACAATCTTCAATTCAAAATATGCAATCAAGCTTGAATGATATGAATTCTGTTTCAAGTATGCAAATTTTAACCCAAATTTCAGAAGCTATTCCAACAATTTCTGATAAATTAGAAATTTTCAGAACCCATGTTGTAACCGAAAACAGCACAAGTTTAAGTCAAATTAAAACTTCTTGTTTAGATATTATTTCAACAGTTCAAGAAAATCTTAAAACTGCAGCAGATAAAATCCACGAAGATGTTAAAACAATAAATATTGAAACAATAGACACTTTAAAAGTTGACCTTCAAAGACTTTCAGACCATTTGGTTGACAGCGTTGAAGCTGTTAGCGACAGAGTTCAAAAAGAATTCGTAAACAACAGAGTAGATTTCCAAGAATTTTCAATTAAACAACAAGATAATGCTGACAAAATCACAAATAAACTTTCAGCGCTTGAAGTTGGCTTGGAAAACTTCAGCCAAGACACAATTGATAGAATTAACGACACAATTAATGCTACAAGCGCACAATCTCACGATGTTTTAAATGAAATCAAAAGCGATATTTTAGAAGGCATTAGCGCTATTGATAAAACCAACAAAAATTCTATTCAACAATTTGAACTTAAAATCGATAAATTATTAGATAATTATATCGGCGCTGATTTAGATAATATCATTGAGAAAAAATCATTAAGAGAAACTGTTGTTGATATTGAAACAAAAATCGACAGAACAAATCTTCAACAAATTCACAACGCAAAAGAATTATTAGAAGAAATTCAATCAAGCACTTCTAATCTTTCGATGAAAATTGCTACAATTGAAGAAAGCAAAAATGTTGCTTCTGTTTTAAGTGCAATTTCTAAAATTTCAGAAAAAATTCAATCAATAGAAGAATTCAATATTGAATTATCTGACGAATTTAAAGAAACAAAAGAACAAATAGAACAACGTTTAAAAGACAATATTCAAAAAATTTCCGCTTTATTAGATAAACCCCAAGACACTTCAGGAATCGACAAACAAAACAGCAATATTGATAATTTGTCTAACAAAGTTCAAGAATATCTTTCAAATTTTGAATTCTTAAAAAGCAATATTTCTCAAGAAATTAAAGAAAATCTAGCAAGTGAATTCTTAAAAATTGAATCTGCAATTAAAAGAATTAAAACTATTGACGAAAATTCAAATTATTCGTACACCCTTGAAGATGTTGAATCTGATTTAGCTAAAATTCGTTTAACAATTGAAAAAAATGCTGCAAATAATGAAGAGTTTAAAAATCTTTTTGAAAAAATTATAGAATTAAGAACAGTAGGGCTCGAAGGCGTTAAAATAAACAGAGATGTTGAAGCGGAACTTGGACATCTTTCTGGATGGTTTAAAGATGCTGTTGTTAAAATTGACGATTTAACAGAACGTTTTGATGATATGAGAAATATTGGCTTTGAAGACATTAAAACAAGACTTTTACAAAGTGAAAAATCAAAGCAAAATGTTTTAGAATTCAGCGCAAAAATCGAAAACGCTTTAAAACATATTATCAAAAATTCTCAAGCGCAAGATGCAAAAATTGCTGATTTAACTAAAAAAGTTGAACTTTTGGTTCAAACCCAAAATGAAAACTTTAATCCTGCACAATTTATTGACATTTTCTATGAAAACATGACTCAAACAAAAATGTTATCTAATAGAGTTGAAATCATAGAAGATAAAATCAATTCAATTCAAAATGCAGTTGAAAAATTAATTAGTTATGTTGAACAGTAATTTGTAAAGCAATGTAACAATTTTATATACTTTTGATATACCTGTTTTCTTTTTGTTTTTATTTATATAAGACAAAAAGGATATTTAAATGGCAACAAAACACCAAGGATTAGACAGCAGAACAAGTTCAATTTTAATTAATTTGAATTTAAATTTGAATACCGGCTTCGTTGCAAACCAGTATGAAGATTCTATTTCAAAAATTGAAGAATCTGCAAAAGGAACAGCTAAAAAAGTATATAGAAACCTTCGCTCTGCGCTAAAGGAATCTTATTTAACAGGTTCTTTAAGGTATGGCAATGGATTTATATCATAAATCATAATTTTGTATAAAGCCATATCTTGTGTCGTTGTCTGCAGTGTTCATTCCACCTCTTAATCGGCGATTAATATTTTTTGCTTCTTCTTGATATTTTTGAACATTAAGACCTTTTTTCTCAAGTTCATTTACTTTTGGGGAAAATTTTAAAAGACATTTTTTACAAGTAAAACCTGTTTTTTCATCATCCTCAAGCTCAACTCCGCAAAAACGGCACTTAACTAGTAATTTTGGTAAGACTGTGAATAACCTTCCTCTAATAATTAAATCTTCAAGCTCTGCTTTTGAAGTATTCGTAGCCTGAGCAATCTCGTCAAGAGCATATTTTTGTTTTTGATTTGAAACAATATATCCTCTTATTTCATCGATTAAATCAAGCTCTTTTTTAAAACATTCTTCGCAAACTTCCCTGCCTGAATTTTTAAAAAACAGCGTTCCACATTTCTTACAATTAATTAATCCATCTTTAGCCATACGAAAATTTTATCATTTTTTTGGTAATTTTACAAAAAATTTGCATAAATGAATATTTTTTTATAAAATAGTGGTATATATTAATAGTGAGAAGAGTGTATTTATAATATTGCCTATTAAATTAATTATCATTAAGTGATGGGAATAATAAAGTAATAGAAAGATTATTCTAATGTATACGAACAAATGCATTAAATGCGGGAAAGAATTTGAAACTAAAAACCCAAAAAGGGTTATTTGCCCTGAATGTTTATACCCCGAAAGAACAACCACAGAATCAATAAATCCTGTTGATGAAAATGGAGTATCTCAAGATTATTCAAGAGGATATAGTGCAGGAACAGGCAATCCTGAAGGATATCAAAGAAGATATAATTCTCGTCCTCAAAATAACCAAGGCGGATATAACAACAGACAAAAAAATAATTTCCAAAGACCACAAGGCGGCGGATTCAATAACAGACGCCCACAAAGACAAGGTGGCTTTAATAAAGGCGGATTCAATAACAGACGCCCACAAAAACCTAACAAAACAAAACCTTTATTAATTAATAAAGAACAATTAGCAATAATTGAAGAAATGTATAAAAAAATGCTTCCGCTTCCAAATCCGGATGCTCACGAAGTAATTGCAGCAGCAATTGAACTCGAACCAAAAAAAGTATTTTTTGGAATTAATTTGGTAAGACAAAAAATGATGCTTCCAAAAGTTCAATTCCCAAAAAGAAAACTTGCAATTACTCCTGATCAAATGATGGCTATTAAAAACCTTTATGAACCATTATTGCCTCTTCCTCCAATTGGTTGCCACAAAATTCTTGCAGCCCAATTAAAAATGGATGAATGGAGAGTTCATGTTGGCATTGGTTTAGTAAGAAAACAAATGGGTCTTGATAGATGGAATGAAGATAGAGAAGATAGACCTGAAGAATTTAAAAAATAAATCATATTAAAAGACCTGTTTAAAACAGGTCTTTTTTAGTTAAACTTTATTTTGTCATGTTTAAAGGTTTTTTAAATTTTATATTAGATTTAATTTATAACAAAAAATGTTTAGTTTGTTCTTGTGCAAAAACTGATAATTTATTGTGCAAAAATTGTGCAAAAGATGTTTATTATTTATCTAGTTTTGCACAGAGATTTTACAAAGAAATTCCAATTTTTTGTGCAACAAATTATCAAAAAACAACCAAAACTTTAATTCAAAAATTAAAATTTTCACACAAGAAAAATGCCTCAATTCCACTAGCAAAAATACTTTTTGATTATTTTCAAAAATTAAATCTAAATGATGATTATATTATAATATATCCACCCTCAAACCATCTAAAATCAGCTATTAGAGGTTATAATCACATGGATTTAATAGTTAAAGAATTTTCAAAATTAACAAATTTTGAAATAAATAAAGATTTAATTAAAAAAATAAAACCCACAAAACCGCAATACAAAGCTAAAAACAGGCATTCAAATATTAAAGGAAGTTTCGCAATTAATAAAAAATATATTAATAATTTAAAAGATAAAAAATTACTTTTAATAGACGATATAACCACATCTGGAGCGACTTTAGAAGAAATTATTAATTGTTTATTGGATTCTAATTTTAAAAATATAATTTGTTTAGTTATTTCAAAAGCTGGTTGTTGATAACTTGTGTAAAAAATCAATAAGTTTTGAACATGTAATTATTTAATTATAGCTTAGCTTTCAGACCTTTTTGCACAAATATTTTGTCTTTATTATTTATTATTATATTTATATTTAAATATTGATGCAAG
>JAFQHZ010000007.1 GCA_017415185.1 Candidatus Gastranaerophilales bacterium | reverse complement strand
TGATCCTGATGCAAAGCCTAATCCTTCTTCAATTAATTCTTTTTGTTCAACTTATAATTATCCACCTTTGTTACAACGATTTTACTTACAATAATACTGAATTATTGTAAGGTGAAAATACGAGATAACTAATAATTATCATTCATGAAGAGGGACAAGAAATGCTAAGTAACAGTAAAATAGTTTTAAAAAACGGATTGATAATTACAGAAAATGAAATTCTTAATGGTTACTCCATTTTTATTGAAGACGGAATAATTAAAAAAATATTTCCAAATCAAAGTCCTTTTTACATAGATGCAGATGAATTTGATTGTAAAAATAATTATATTATGCCAGGTCTTATAGATATTCATTCTGATGTTATTGAAAAGGTAATAGTTCCCAGAAAAGGAACAATTTTTAGCAATGTTATTGCCATAAACGAAATCGACAAACAACTAGCATACCAAGGAATTACTACAATCTTACATTCTATTTCTTTTGCTGCAACAACAATTTGTAATAATCAAAGAACATTAACATTAGAAAACATGTTCAATTTATGTGATTTAATACATGAACAAAAACAAAATCTTTTAATAAATCATCAGTTCCATGCTCGTTTGGAACTTAACACATGTTCCATATATGAAAAATTGCTTTTATATATTTCTGAAGGTAAATTTCAGGAACTGTCGTTAATGGATCATACCCCGGGTCAAGGACAATATCGAAACCTTGATGCTTACAGAAAAGTAATTTATTCGCAATATGGGAAAATATCTGATGAACAAGCAGAACAAATAATCGAAATCTGCAAAACTAAACCTAAACTTGATGAAAACCAATTAAACACATTAATGTCTATAGCAAAAGAAAACAATATTCCTATTGCATATCACGATGTTGAGTATAAGAGTCAAATAGATATGATGGTCGAAAAAGGAATAAAGATTTGTGAGTTTCCTTTAAATTGCGAAGTCGCTAGTTACGCTAGTAAAAACAATATTTTTTCTGTTGTTGGTTCCCCAAATATAGTTTTAGGTCGTTCACATAACAACAACATTTCTGCTAAAGAATTAATTGCAAACAAACACGCAAATATAATATGTTCAGATTATTTTTCTACGACACTTCTAATTTCTGTTTTTGTTTTGTTTAATGAGAAAATCTGCACATTACCTGAAGCTGTCAAATTAGCAACGATTAATCCAGCAAAAGCAATCGGAATAGATGAAAAATATGGCTCAATTTCAGAAGGAAAAATTGCTGACATTATAATTGTTAATAACGATGATGAAATACCTAAGGTTAGAGCAACTTTCATCAAAGGAAAACTTAAAGCTTTAATAAATATATGAAAACGAGGATTTTTATGAAGTATTCAATTTCTGCATTTAATAAAAAATATCACGAAGCGATTATTTGCTTTTTTAAAAAAGCATTTAAAGAAGATGGCAGAAAATTAATGTTAAATGACAAAGATAGCGATATTGTCACAATTGAAGAAACATATATGAAACAAGGATTCTTTTGGTGTGCCATTGACAATAAAACAAAAAAGATTTTAGGTACCATTGCGTTAAGACCTATTGATGACTTTTGGGAAATCAGAAGGTTTTTCGTTTTGAAAAAAGAACAAAACAAAGGTATTGGGCAAAAACTTTTAGAAACAGCAATTGAATTTGCTATAAACAACAAATATAAGGTTCTAAAAGCTGCAACACTCGAAAGAGGTTATATTGCTCATCATCTGTTCGAAAAATATGGTTTTTGTCCAACTAAAAGATTTAACAACAGCACAGCGGATATTTTCTACAAGTTAGTTCTTTCCTCTGATTTCATTTATCGTTTCAAATTAAACAAACTTAAAGAAAAATTCAATTGTTCTTTAATCTTAAATCCCACCGAAAATATCCCGATTTATGATTCGAAATATGACTGTTCTTTTATGGAGGGTTTGTATGTAAGTGAACGATTTAAAGATGTAAACGATAAGGTTATTTTTTCTGGAAGAAATGACTATATAAGTTTTTTTGAATTTATTAAAGAACATTGGAAAGAAAAATTGTCTGCATTTGATGTTGACTTAAAAACATTGTCTGGACTTAATGCACACCTCATTCTCTTTCTGTGTATAATTCAAAAGGGTGATACGGTTATGTTATTACCTGAGTCCTGCGGTGGTCATTTTGCTACAGAAAAAATATTACAAAGCTTAGGGGTTACTGTTATATCTATGTGTCCCGATTTCCAAAACAAATGTGTTGATGTCCAAAAAACCAAAGCATTAATTGAAGAATTTTCGCCTAATTATATTTTTGTTGATCGTAGCGAAGGACTAAATTACGAAGATTTTTCATGGATTTCAGAATACAAAAATTCATACAAAATTTTTGATGCTTCACAATATTTTTCGCAAATTGTTGATGGGAAATATGCATCTCCTTTTGAAATGGGATTTGATATGATAATTACGACTTTGCATAAAAATTATCCTGGACCGCAAAAAGGGTTAATTGCAGTTAAGTATGAGGATGATGTGTGGAAACGTTATTTAGATAATGCAAAAACTTACATATCAAACACACATCCTATGGCTATTGCAAAATCATTGGTTCCCATTATACAAGAGACTGAGTTTTCAAAATACTCTGAAACGAATCTCAACTGTTCGCATAAATTGGAGAAAGCATTGAAACAACATGGTTTGCCAATCGTACATAGAAATAATAATAGTCCTGCCACTCTACATATATGGATTTTATGTGAAACAAAGGAAAAAAGTTATGAATATTATTTGAAATTAGAACAGCTTGGATTATTAACCAATTATCGCCTGCTGCCTTATAATTTAGGATTTGGACTTAGAATAGGAACGAGTGCAGCAGTGAAATCAGGGTTAAAAGAAGAACATATTAAAGAGCTGGCATCTATAATGGCAGAAGCCTATTACAATCCTGTTACTGACAAACTATTATCAAGAAGTTATAAGTTTATAAAACGAATTATTGAAGGATGATTGGATATGAACGAACTAAAGACAAAATAAACATAAATGTGAGATTGCCATTTTGATTTCTTTTAATTAGTTCATCAATAATTTTGTTTTCACGTGGATATTGATAAGAGGATTTTTTTAATTTTTCTAGTTTTTCAAATACATTTTTTGAAGTTTTTTCGTTTTTTAGCAAAAGAAAAAGACACAGCAAAAAATTCAATCTAAAAAGACCGTACTTATTTCTATACTCTTTGTATATTTGGGTTGCATTTTTGTAATAATCAAAAATTTCTTTTGTTCTTTCAACACTAAAATCAATTCCATAATCGTTAGTAATATTATCCGGATTTAAAATTAATGATTTAATTAATAATGTCATACAAAAAGCTTCGTGTACACCAACTTTATTTATTTGCGAATGTAACAAAAAGAGCTTGACTTCCTTTTCTGTTTTTTCGTAATCAAAATTAGCATACATCATATTTAAATCTAACTGTTTGACTAATGTTGCTCTTTTTGATTTTTTATCCGCATAAGTTGAATCCATTGCGTTTTGATAATACTGATTAGCAATTTCAACTGCCCCATCAATACTTTGGCAATCAACGCCATCCATAACCATGTCAGCAATTTCAATATAGTGTTTGGTATTTGCTTTGATATAAAGATTGGTATAGTATTCTTTTCTTGAAGCTTTGCAAGTATCTAAGAACTGTGTATACTGGTTGCAAAGTGTTGCTGGGGGGATAACGCCTAATATATGGTAACATCTTAATTCATCAGTAAAACACCTATGAATTATAGATCGCATTAAAACGTTCTGTTCAAATGTGTTATACTGCATAATTTTTTTCCTAATTATTTCAAACTTGTATACATCAAAAATTCCTCTCTCTGTTTCAATGTGCGTTTTCCAATAATCTGCACACAGTTTATAAAAATCATCATTTGATTTGAGAATGTTGATAAGAGCTTCTATATTATCCATATTATTATCTGATGGATCACCATGACTACTTTCAATGATGTGTAGAATTATTTCTTTTTTTCTATTTTCTGTTTTTTGACTATATATTAATTTTTTAAATAATGTTGAAGATTCTTCATGTTTTCCCATATAGAAAGCAAGAAAAGCTCTCTCATAGTAAAACTCTTTTTCCTTTGAAGGATTACTTGTTAATTCAAGACATAGTTCATTATAAAGGCCTTCATAATTTCCGTTTGCTATGGCTTTGTTAAATAGCCTAATTCGTTCATCGTTATTTAATGTTTCAATCAGTCTAAGTGGACTTTTTATTAAACAGACCCATCTACATTCTGGTTCAATATCTTCAGTACACAATAAAAGTTTTAGTACAGAATTATATATACAATCATTTTTAAAATTTGATTCTATATTTTTCAAAGAGTTTTTCTGACTACAATAAAAATATTCGCGATTTAGTGGAAAATCAATAAAGACTTTGGATTTTTGTATAGTCTTAAATGCTTTATATAACTTGAATCTACTTGTTTTCAAAACTTTTATTACATCTTTTTTGGAAGCAAAAGCTCTGAATGATGTTATAAAATATAGAACAAAAAAAACCTTTTTTTCTGTATGATTTAAAGAAAATATGTACTCTAACAAATCAATTTTTTCAATATCAATAATATTTCCATTAAAGTTTTTTACCAACAAAGACTTTTTTAATTGTTCGGGTGAAAAATTAGTATAATTATCTACTGTATCTTCGATTATAATAAATAAACTTTTGCTTGAACTGAACAACTCGAAATTTTCGTTCATGAAAAAAGAACCGAGTTTCTCCACATTATCTAGTACAATTAAATTCTTACTAAACTTACTTATTCTTGTGTTAACAGAATTTCGCATTTCAAAAAAATCTATTATTTCGTCTTTAGAATTAGTGCAATCAATAAAAACAACATCTTTTAAATTCTTTAAATCGTCAAAAGAATCGCAGTTATCCCAAAAATCTGCTAAAAGACAAATTATTGTAGTCGTTTTACCTTTCGAGGAATTACCATAAACATAAATAAAACTTTTTTGCGTTTCTAATCCGTATATCTCCTCGCAAAATCTTTGTTGGAATCGACTTAATTCAATGCTATTATTTTTCTTTCGCTTAAACAAATTCAATTTCATTAGTGTTTTAATTATTTGGAAAGAGATCGTGCTCTTTTTTTGAAAAACAAGCAGAATATCCCCAATCGAAATTGTTGCCAAAGCAGATAAAATGATTAAACTATAATCATTCTCAAGTATTTGGGAGCCAGAAGAAATAATTGAAGACACAGTTACTACTAACATAAAACCAATAATTGCAAAATCAATTAACACAGAAATAACAATTAATGCAACTTTATACTTTTTATTTATTGTAGATGCTTTTTTTATAATCATTTTTTTCTCCGAATTC